>CAZSIV010000001.1:0-96596 GCA_964607135.1 uncultured Oscillospiraceae bacterium
GGTTGGCAAACGACCGGGGCGAGACGGCGCCGATCCCTGAAACCCCCTGACGGATGTGGTTCTCGGTCTCGAACAGCTCGGCGATCATCATATTGAGGATTGAAACCGCGTAAACATCGTACTCGTTTGTCTCTTCATAGAGCAGGTCGAGGGTTATTTTTAAAATTTCCTGTCCTGTCACGTTTTTCTCCTATCCAAAAAAAGGAAGGCGGTTTCCCGCCTCCCGATTCGGTCGTATTACGAAGAAGCCAGCACCTGCTCGGACACTGGAGAGGGGAAGGCCCCCGCCTTGGCCGCATAGCATTTGACAACCGTTCCCGCCTCGGTCACATCCGAAGCAGAGCCGGTCTTGGCGGTGCTGCTGTACCGCGGGTCGCTCCCGTCGGTGGTGTAGTGATAGGTCGCGCCCGTCACCCCGGAAAATGCACCGGTGGCCGCGGCGATTGTCGGCGCCGCCAGAACGGTTCCCGCCATCAGACCTGTTCACGCCACAAATCGGATACAATCTTTTATCCTGCTGTACATTGTCATAGAACCACCAAACAAACTCCGCCGGCGCGTCTTTGATCTTTGCGATCGTTTCCTCGCACAGCTCTGCGCCTTCCGGAAACTCTTTTTCGAACCATTCCAGTCCCGCTTGACATGCTTTATGCTGTTTCAGCAGCTCTTTTGTTACAAATAGGTTTTCCATCACTCGCTCACCTCCGCCATGCTTTTTTGTCTCCTTTCCTTTAAAACGCCAGTTTCTTTAGTTTGTTGTACCGCTTTTCCAGGTCGTCGATATCGAGCCCCCAGGCCTCATATGCAACCTTGGTATTGACCCGCGACGCGTTCCACTGCGGCGTATGCCGCTCGTCCATCAACTCCTGCGCCTGTTTTTTGAGCTGTACCACCTTTTCGGAACCGATTCTGCCAAACAAGACTTTTATATCGCTGCTCCTCAGCTCGATTTTTTCCCAATACAGCCGGATCGCTGTCTCCAGGCTGCTGATCTCTGGTATTCTCATCTTTTTTGCCTCCTATTCTTATCAACAAAGCAACCGAAAAGTTTCACGGCCTTTCGGCGTAATGAGGGTTTGTGTCC
This sequence comes from uncultured Oscillospiraceae bacterium, assembly GCA_964607135.1. Classification (GTDB taxonomy): domain Bacteria; phylum Bacillota; class Clostridia; order Oscillospirales; family Ruminococcaceae; genus Metaruminococcus_A. The sequence continues at coordinate 1,085 of CAZSIV010000001.1, forward strand.
CGCTCCATCTCTTTTCCCTTTCACCCCGTCCCCGGCGGGGTTTTTTCTTTTTTTGACCCAGTCCCACAGAATTTGCAGGATTAGGGCGTTATGCAGTAGAGTGAAAGAGCTCATCAATGGCGCAGTTTAAAATCTACGCAAGCTGTGAAAGCTTGTCCGCCCGCGGCATCGCTTCCCCGGTCTCCCACTTGGCAATTGTAAAACGGTCGATATTGAGCCGCTCGGCAACGCCTTCCTGTGTGAGTTTCGCGTGGTTTCTGAGCTTTTTTAGGTTATTCATTGTTTCACCTCATCTCTGAATTCAAATCAAGTGATATATCTTCACCTGCGTTTTTATTATAAGCGCTTATATTTCACTTTTATTGTAATGTGAAATATAATCGCTTATAATAAGACGGAAGTGATCCTATGAAACGTTTGAAAAAACTGCATCTTGAAAAAAATTGTATCAAAAAGATGTTGTCTCCGCACTTGGGATTGACAGAACCACTTATGTGAAATATGAGCGGGAGCAGTCTGAACCAAATTACGATATGCTCCAGCAGCCCGCCGATTTTTTTGACGTGTCGATCGACTATCTGCTCGGCCGTACAGACATAAAAAATCCTCTGAAATCACTGAGAAGATGATCAAGGGCGCAAAAAAGCATTGTATATCATGGACCATCCTGAGGAAAGCGATACGGTTACCGCCGCTGTTATGGACTATGAAGGAACCGGCAGGGAAACGAAGGTATATACTAAGGGAAATTGGGCGCTCATCATGAAACTGGTTGATGAACTGGACGAAAATAAAAAGAAAGAAAAGAAATAATATTCCAAGGAAATTTGCCCAAAAATATGGTATCCTTAAAAGCAGAAATAAGCAAAGGGGCTTGGTTTTATGAGTACCATGGAGGGCAGTGCATATCAATTAATCTATAAAAGCAATATTAAATCTTTGCCTATTACAGAAAAACAAATAAATGCACTCATAGAAGCTGAGGGTTACCGTATTGTTTCATATGCAGCCGGGTGGGAAATTATCCAGAAGCTGGGTCTGCAAAAACATGCGGCTGAGAGAAAAGCGTTTGTCTTTAACAGCAACAATTTAAAGATTGTTTTCTATGACGAGAAAATGCCTTCATATGAAAGGCGCGTAGCCATTACGCACGAGTTCCTTCATTCGATATTTGAGCACCCATCCGCCTCTGTTGGGGCAGGTATTGAGGATGTTTACGCACAAAAGGACGAATTACTACTAGTTACTTTGTATTTCCTTGCTCCCTTATGTGTTTTAAAAGATATGGGAATTGAAACGATAACAGATTTAGAAAAGGCGACGCTATTGGCTGGAACGAACGCCGAGAGAATGTATGCGAGGCTACGAGCATATAAAACACCGATAGAAAAATCCATCATACATCATTTTCGTGCAGAAACGGGATATAAGGAGCCGGACGAATCGGAGCCGATCAGCGTTGATTTGGACAAGCTGAACAAGAAACGCCGCAAATGGTATGAATGGGCCTTCACAGGCTTCCTCTTTGTCACCGCGGTGTCCTTTGAACAGATTAATAGCGCTATTTCAAACTTAAAAAAGCCGTTTTAAAGCAGATTGACGAGAATACAAAGAAGATCCAAAATATCAATCATGCAATAGCGGAAGGACTATACTCAAAATCGACCGTAGAAACTCTGAAACAATTAGAGCAACGCCGCAGCGATCTCTACTTGCAGCTCGCCGGCCTCGAAAATGATAATCTTAAAACCAAACACACAGAAGAGGAAATTAAAGAGGCCATATCATACGCCTTACAGTCACCGGATAATCGTCAAGACTTGATCGACTTATGCGTCAAAAAAACAAAGTGTTATAACAACGGAGATGTTGTTATAACACTTTTTGGAGCCCCTGAAGATATGGGCAAGTCTGGTGCCGCTGAACAGACTTGAACTGTCACGATGTTGCCATCAAGGGATTTTAAGTCCCTCGTGTCTGCCGATTCCACCACAGCGGCTTTTTATTGTGAAAAATTTTGCGTAATCATCATACTACAATGCCGAAAAAAAGTCAACTGTGCCGGAAAGGAAAAATGATGGAACGAGTTTCTCCCGCAGCATTAAACTGCCTCTTAACGCTGAACCAGGCCGGATACCGCGCCTATCTGGTCGGTGGGTGTGTCCGCGACCTGCTGCGCGGCGTATCCCCCCATGATTATGACCTGTGTACTAACGCGCTACCGCAGGAAGTCTGCGCCGTTTTTTCAAATGAGAAAACGGTTTTAACCGGGCTGCGCCATGGAACGGTGACAGTGTTCTATGACGGCGAGCCGTTTGAAGTCACTACATTTCGGACGGAAGGCCGCTACTCCGATGGGCGCCATCCGGACAAAGTCCGTTTCACTCAGAACCTGGAGGAAGATTTATCCCGCCGGGATTTCACCATGAACGCCATCGCATGGCATCCGAGCGACGGCTTGGTCGATCCGTTTCACGGAGAAAAGGATATCCGCCGAAAACGGATTTCTTGTGTGGGCGACGCATTTCTGCGGTTTGAAGAGGATGCGCTGCGGATGCTGCGGGCAATCAGATTCGAATGCTGCCTTGGGTTTTCAATTGATTCCCCCACTGCCGCCGCAATTCAGGATAAGGCAAGGCGAATCAAGGATGTCTCCCGGGAACGAATTCGGGATGAATTGTCCAAAATCCTGCTGTCGGAGCGGGCCTTCGAAGGAGCCGGCCGGCTCCTATTCCTTTTGGGGAAGGATATTTTCGAGGACGCAGCCCCTCCCCTGCCGCTGAATTCTGCTTTAAATCATCTAACCTGCTGTGAACCGCTGCGTTACGCTGCTTTTCTTTTGGCGGCGGAGGAGCCGGAAACCCTCCTGCGCAGTCTACGCTGTTCTTCCATCTTGACTCGCTCTGTTCTCACCATCCTACGGGCTGTCCGCATGGGTTATCCCGCCGACGAAAAAGGGGCGCGGATGCTCCGCCGGGATGCCGGGGCAGATGCTCTTTCAGCGGCGGAGCTCATTGATGCGCTGCGGCAGGATCGTGGGATGAGCGCGCTGGTCGTTTCCAGCATGGAACGCGGTGAGCCCGTCTCGCTTTCTGAACTCGCTGTCACCGGCGCGGATCTGATCCAGGCAGGAGTTCCCGCCGGAAGAGAACTCGGAAGGATTTTGACGTTCCTGCTGGAATTGGTAATCGAGGCGCCCGAACGAAATAATAAAAATTTTTTGCTCAAAAGGGCGAGAAAAATAAGGCCTTTCACTTGACAAGTAAACTTTTTTCCCGTATAATATTACTTGTTTCGTCGTGGGGGCGTAGCTCACCTGGGAGAGCGCTTGAATGGCATTCAAGAGGTAGTCGGTTCGATCCCGATCGTCTCCACCAAAAAAGTCTGAACACATCTTGTGTTCAGACTTTTTTATTTTTAAACGCTCAATATTTCTGTTTTCGCGTAGAAACTCTTTTATATTCATATTACTGCCGCGGCTATGCCATACATCGGCATAATGCTGCGGCTTTTTTATTATTTTCCTCCACGCTTAAAAAAGCGCCTGTTTTGTTTCTTTTACATTCTTTGACAAGGATGCCGAAATGTACTGGATATTTTGTCGTACTTTTCCAATATTTTGAAATATATCCACCTTTTCTGATTACGGAGTACAGCTTAAGCCCAGATGCAAAGCGCATTTCGCCCTTTACTTTCTACAAAATTCGAAGCACAAACCTTAAAAAAACAGTTTTTCTCTATGCCGATTTAGCCAGGGACACCCTTCCACCCTGCTTAATTGGTAAAAGGTTCTACAATAAAAAAGCAGCCTTCCTTTTGGTCCAATTAAAGTGTACGGCGGTTGGCAAATCAATTCTCCCAAACTAAAAAATTCCACCCAAACAGAAAGAAATCTCTGTCTCTATAAGCAGAAAATATTGTATTTATAAACTTAATTTTCTTATTTTATCACTAAAAGTAAAAAATTAACTTTTTTAAAAATAAGGCAAATCAGTTTTTAGTCGATTTTTTTACATAGAAATTGACGATTAAAAAATAAAATAAATAGCTATTTTCGACAAAAATTGCTATTTATTTGCTGTATAATTCTTTTTATGAATTTTATGCATAGAAATTAGTGATATATCACTTGATTTCGATATAAATATCTTGTTTTATATTACTTTGTGCTATTTCTCAAACTATATTATGATTTAGTTGGGATGAGGTGATATCATGTCGGATATTTGTATGATTGTAAGCCGTAACATCAAGAAATATCGAATTCAGAATAATCAAAGCCAGGAGGAGCTTGCCTATAAATCAAAGATCAGCGCCGCACATCTCAGCAAAATCGAGCGCGGGGAACACAATATGACGATTACGACGCTCGAACGGATTGCAGAAGCGCTTAAAGTCGATATCTTTTCACTTTTAGACGACTCCGTGCATCCTCAATATTTAACTGCCACCACTTTTTCCTTTATGCAGCGCTATATTACAGAAATTGACAAACTGCCTCCGGAACAGCTTCATTTGATACAGACTGTTTTGGATTCACTGATCAATTTGCTCCATCATTGATTTACAAAATCAATTCTGCATTTAATTTTCACCTCAAGGATCGAATGAACGCAATCATTCGGCATATGCTAACGCTGAGGTGAGTTTATGAAAAATAAGTTTTCCGGTTTGGATTCTCTGATCCAGTCAAACCGTCAGGCGAAACAGTATTTTGAATCGCTCCCTGATTATGTCAGGGAACAGATCAAAACCCGCTCCGGGAATGTCAACTCCTATGAGTCCCTCTGCGACTATGCTGAAAATCTTCTTCGGGGCGACGGCTGACAGACACGCAAAACACTTTCGCTTTAAAAAGGCGGACAGTTTAGGCTGTTCGTCTTTTTTGTCGTCCTCTGCTCTAAACGACGCGGCGGATAAAAGCCCTCCAATTAACGATCACTGGTAATTATTTCCTTTCATAAAATGGGGAAGAAAGGAGAAACCGTACTATGAACGATCAACACCAATTCAGTAACGTTACCAAAAATTACTTGGTTCGTTTTTACGAAATCTTAGAAGAAATGGTTCGGGGAATGACTGGCGCAGAGTTATCAAACAGCATTTCTCATAATTTTATCGTGCAGATGATTCCCCATCACAGAGCTGCAATCGAGATGTCGCAGAATATCCTGCAATATACGACACTGGTTCCGCTTCAGGAAATCGCCTCCAACATTATAACCGAACAGACCCAAAGCATTCGTCAAATGGAAGCCGCTTTGAATTCATGCAGCAAAGTCTGCAACACAGAACAGGATCTATCTCTTTATCAAAGGCAATCCGAACGAATGATACAGAGGATGTTTTCCAGAATGCGGGACGCCTGTTCGACAAACGATATCAACGCCAATTTTATGCGGGAAATGATTCCGCATCACGAGGGGGCGATTCAGATGTCGAAGAATGCTCTTTGTTTTCCTATCTGTCCGGAACTAGAACCGATTTTACAGGCAATCATCATTTCGCAGCAAGCCGGAGTTCAAAAAATGGAGCGGCTGCTCCGATGCATCTGAAAGTCATCAAAAGCCAGACTGGACTGAATCCAGCCTGGCTTTAAATTTTTTAAAGATTTCTATGCTCTTTCTGGTGTCAAACATCCGATCATTCGCCGGCTACAGATAGCACCGGAACCTCACTACTCTCTTTTTCCGGTTTTTTCTTGGCATTCTTGACCACCCGAGTGACCTGCCAGCCTCCTGTACAGCGCTTGAATTTCAAACGACTGATAAACGCGCCGTGTGTATTACAAAAAGCTTCCGCCCAATATCCGCCGTCGGCCGCCGACCCCTTCCAACGGGTTCGCTCCAACAACAGCCGACCGCAGACGGGGCAGCAAAACCGTCTGATCTTCGGGGAAGAGAGCGCTTCCTTTCTCGTTTGGAAAACGCCGAGACGTTTCGATTTTGCAACCTTCTGCGGGCGCATACTCCAGATGGAACGCTCATAATCGGAAAAGCCCTCTTTTAAGTTCAGACGGCGGGCGACTTCAGCGGTATAAGCCGCGTCGTTGAGCGCATTATGTAGCCGATTTCCCGTTTCGATCCCGAAATAATCCAGCGCGTATTCGAGCGACCGCTGGTTTTTCCCCTCATCCAGCTGCCCGTTAAAAATCACCTGCAGGTTATACCAGCGATCACACCAGTCCGTATCCATCTGGTAAAAAGCGAGGTTCTGTTTCAAAACGGGAACGTCGTCGTATCCCCAGGTGACAAACGCAAAATCCTCCCCGCACCATTTCCGAAAACGAACCGCGGCCTCTTCAAAATCCGAGCCGGCTGAAATAGTTCCCTTGTCAGCCCCTGTCAGCTTTTTAACCATAAAATGGAGCCGCTTGTACTGCCGCAGCCGAATCGTCTCCTCGAAACGATCGGTCAATTCAAAGTCAGGACCGAGCTTCACCGCACCGATCTGAAAAATTTCAAAAGGGAGCCTTTCCCCGATTTCGACATACGGATGGCTTTGCCGGGAGACAGGCTGATTCCACTCCAGGTCGAACACAACATATTCCAACTCTAACAACGCTCCCAACTTTCGATGGATTTTTCGAAGAAACATTTTGCATCCAATACGCTGCAATCAATATGCATTCAAATGCTCTGTCAATGACAGACCGGACATTTCACATACCGTCGTTTTTGTCAGCCTCTAAGCTTTTGGCCTGCGAAGCAGGTGATACAAATTAAAAGTAAAAGCACCTTGCGGAACAAGACGCCCTTACGGGCAGTTTACGCTCAAACGATTTTCCAGTTTTTGAATTGCAGTCCTGCGACATGTCCTGCGGAACACGAGCCCTCGCTCCCGGCACAGCCCGCATATCGCGGCGGACAGCGGAACCTTCCGCTGCGGTTACCCTACACGGATACAGGCGCCCTGCGCGCATGATACCCTGCTTGTTTCTTTTATAGTATACCACAACCGAAGCAGGATGAAAAGCGGCCCTGATCAGCGTTCCGCTTTTATTGCGCAAACGCGCAAAAGAAAAGGGCGGAAAAATTCCATCGACCAATGTAAAATATGATAAATTCAAATGTGCGGGTGAGATTTCTTCTGTATCGGATATCTCCCAGAACCCCACCGGCATCTATCCGTACATCGACGAAGCTCTCGGCAACACCTTCGGTTCTGAAATGAGAGCATGAAGGCGAATAAAGGCAGTTCTGATTTTTTCGCTGAATGAGTCGTCGCTTTCCCTTCAATAAAAGCGGCCGACAAATTAAGCGGCTATCCGAAAAGAATAGCCGCTTTTTTGTGCCCTCCGGCGGAAACATTCAAGAGTCGAGAATTTAAGAGTGTACCCAAAGAGGAAACGCTTCATCCTGATATTCCCGTTTCGCCTACTTGAAAGATTCCGAAAAATCCAAAAAGGTATTTTCGTCATACGCTTTCCGGCAGGCCGCCCCCAGCCCGGCGACATAAACGCCCTCCTTCTGAGGGTCTCCCGATTGATATTCCCTGATTTTCTCCTGCGGGAACGGGTAAATTTTCTTGCTGCGATAGATATCGTCCACCGTCTGGACATGCGGTCTACAGGTGGAAGGCAGGCAGAAAACACTGCTCTCATAGTTTCCCTTCCGGACGCCGTCGATGACCGCCTCCAGCTTGGTGTGGACGTCACCCTCTACTTCGCCGTACTCTTTGACCGATCCGTCGTCAAAATAAGCCGTCAGGCGGTTGGTCTCACAATCGTACCGAATCGACGCATGCTCAAACCGGTACTCAATCAATGGGTTCTGCGTTTCCTCCACCGCATGGGATGCGAGAAAGAGAAGCTCTGTCCCCCGTCTAACCTTTGCCCTCAGGCAGATCGTATCATAGTTTTCAATCTCATTGGCCCGCGCCACGCTCACCTCCATCCTGAAGGGACGGGCGGCTTCCTTCATGCTGTCTCCCAGCATGAAGTAAAGGTTGTGCAGGTAATGAGCTGCGGCGTTGGAGGCGACGCTGTCGTTGATCGGCGTCCCATCCTCCGCGGTGCGCTTTCCGCCCCAGCCGGAACCCCGCTTGAAATAAGCCTTCGGGCGGGGCCAGAGAACCAACGCCTTTGCATAGACGGGGGCTCCGAACAGCCCGGAAAGGATATCCCGTTTACAGCGGAGCATCGCCGGGGCGAACGACCACTGAAACCCGATTGCCAGGCATTTCCCGGCGTTTCTTTCGAGCTCGATCATCGGCTCCAGCTGGGTGAGAACCGGAGCGGCCGGCTTTTCACAGAGGACGTGGCTGCCGTGCTCCAGCGCCGTTTTGATGTGTTCGAGGTGATAGGGCAGCGGGGTGACGATGCAGGTCAGATCGACCCGTTCCAGCGCCTCGTAAGCGGACGGCAGATCCTGAAAAACCGGAACCACCTTTCCTTCGAGCTCCGCCCGGGTTTCAGGCTTCAAAAACGGCTCCACCACCCCAACGAGCTCCGCCTTTCTCAAAATTTCAGGGCGTTTAAAGGCTTCCAGGTAAAAGCTTCCGTATCCCCCGGCTCCCGCCAGAACCACCTTCAACCGGTCAGAGTACCTCATCGAGCCGTTCCCCCAATATCTTTCTGATGTAATCATAGCATTTTGCAGCCTGTTCATACTCCGGCGAACAGTGGGTTTCGATATTCATATCGAGCTCCTCGCCGTTAAACCGCAGATCGTCCCGGATCAGGTCGCCGATCTGTCCCTTCCAGTCGATGCATCCCTCCCCGATGGGAACGCAGATGCCGTCCTCGAGCCGGTAATCCTTCATATGGACACTGGCGATATAGGGCTTGAACCGCTCGTAATGCTCTTTATATTTTGAAAATCCGGACATGAAGAGGTTCCCCATATCCCAGTTGAGCCGCCCGCCGCAGGGGAATACCGCCTTTTGAACCGCCTCGATCTCATCCGGGAGGCCGTTGTAATACCCCGGCTCGTTTTCGAGGCAGACGACAAAGCCGTTATCCGCCCCCATTTGGCAGATTTTCTGAAGGGTCTCGATCACCCGCTTCGCATCGTCCGGGGAGTCGCCCTCTTCCTTTTTCACCCCGAAGCTGATGATCTTTTTCGTCCCCAGATAGTCGGCGCACTCCATGGTGCGGAGAAGCCGGTCGGTCTGGGCGGAAAAATCCGGATCGTGCAGGGCGCACTTATAGGTGCCGGGGGAGATTCCGGTCACCCGGATTCCATATCCGTCCAACGTGTTTTTGATTTCAGACAGCTGGCTTTTTGTCACATCCGGAAGGCGGTTTTCCCCGACATTCCTCAATTCGAACCGGTGGATTCCCCGCTCCTTCGCCCATTCCGCGGCGGTCACCAAATCCCTGCTGACCTCGTCGCTTACAATTCCCAGTCTCATTGCTCCTGCCTCCTCGATTCAAACGTCAATACCGCTTTCAGCGCTTCCTTTTTCTGCATCGCCTCCAACGCCCGGTTTGCTTCCTCCAGGGGGAAGCGGTGGGTGATCAGCTTCGCGAACTGCTCCGGCCGCTCTAAGACGAGCTCCATTGCCTGCCGGGTGTGGCGGGTATCGCTCACCCAAACGCCCTGGATGGTCAGGTGCTTCTTCACCACCTGGCTGTAGAAGTCGACCTCTTCCGTCCCCACCGGCTGCGCATAGCCCGCGAGGATACAGCTCCCGCCGGGACGGACCAGGTCGAGCGCCTCTCGGGCGGCCCCCCGGCTTCCGGCCGCCTCAAAGACCACGTCGGCCCTGCGGCCGTGGGTGAGCTCGCGGATCACTTCAAGCCGCTCCGCCGCGTTCTTCTCCCGGCGGTTGATCAGATGGGTCGCGCCGAACTCCCTGCAAAGCGCCAGCCGCTGGGGGGAGCCGCCGATGACGGCGATCTGCTTCGCCCCCATCTTCTTTGCATAGGCGGCGCCGTAGACCCCGAGCGGACCGGGGCCCTGTATCACCACCGTGTCGCCGGGGTTGATTTTAACGGTGTCGAAGGCGTTGGCCGCCGTCGCCCCGGAACAGCTGGCACTGACCAAAACGGCGGGATCGACCGATTCGTCGACCAAAAACAGATCCGTCCCCGGGGAAAGGATGAGATACTCGCTGTAGCAGCCGTTGAGGTAGGGGGCATCCGCACGGGAGCGGTTGATCCCATACACCTTCCGGCTTTCACAAAGCCAGGGCGCCAGCAGCACCTTGCAGGCGTAGCAGTGCCCGCAGGTGACCCCTCTGTTCCAGAGGATCCGGTCACCTTCCTTGACCGGGTCTCCCTCCACCGTGCTGTGCGGGCCGTTCATGGCGGCGATCCGCCCCACGCCCTCATGCCCCAGGATGATGGGGAGCGGGGTGCGGGGATCCTCTCCCTGCCACATGTGGACGTCGCTCCCGCAGACGCCGGACGCCTCCATCCTGACTAAGACTTCTCCCTCTTTCAAAACGGGAATTTCGATTTCTTCCAGCGCCAACGGCTGTTTAAAGGCCGTCAGCACCATTGCGCGCGATTTCAAGCCATTCCCTCCCTTTCCTTCATTTCACGCCAGACCTGCTCAAACCACTGCGGGCTTTCAGGCAGCGGGCGGACGGGCCGCCACCTGGTTTCAGCCGCTCCATCCTTATAAAAAACCTCTTGAACCTGATGAAAACGTTCGATATCCGTTGGTATCTCCGCCCCAAAGGCCGGAAGCTCTTCTGCGATCAGGTAAGAGCCGCGGGACAGCCCCCCGGAGCGGATATAATCGAGCATCGCCGTCAAATAGCAAACGGTGCAGAGGAGCAGGTCGCGGAGCCGGAACGCCTCCCCCAATTCCCTGGGGGAATCCAGCCGCAGCCTTTCGGGATGCTCCAACAGCTCAGCCGCCTCCCCGACGGTCCGCTCGATCTCTCCCGCGTTTCGGATAAACCCGGCAAAGTCGCTGTTCCAGCGGCGGAAACGATCTGCGGCCTCCCGCAGGCCGATTTCCCCCATCCCCTGCTCCCACTGGGCTGCGAGCTTTAAAACCGGAGCGAGTCGGCAGCGCAGTTGCTCTTCCGAGGGCGCGGACGGCATATCGTTTCTCCTCCGCCGGGCAATCTGTTCCGCAGCGCGGAAGGCGCCGGCCTGCCCCGCATTGAGGGCGGAGCCTCCGGGCCGCCGGACGCCGTGGCTGCCGTTAAGTTCCCCGACGGCAAACAGGCCGGGGACAGCGGTCTCCCACCAGAGATCGCCCGCAAGCCCGCCGTTGTTGTGCTGGGCGCAGACGTCGATTTCCAGGTATTCCTTTGACAGATCGATCCCATGCTCTAGGTAAAGCTGGATCGCCGCGGGATTGAGCGCCTTCAGCCGTTCGAGCGGCGTATCCTGCAACGCATCCGACGCCTCTAAGTAATCCCGACAGACGGGGGGAAGACGATTCGGGTCAAGCCGCTTCATCCCCAGCGGGTTTTTGGTGTAATCCAGCCAGACCCTCCGCCCTTTGACCACCGTCTCAATGTAAACCGCGATATCCACCCAGGAGGAGCCGCAAGGCCCCAGCTTTGCCACGATATCCACCCAGAATGAGCCGGAAGGCCCCAGCTTTGCCGCATCGAAGGGCCACTGATAGCCCTTGAGAAAGACCGCATCGAGCAGCATCTCGGACCCTCGGTACAGATCGGAAAGGAACTCCCGCTCGTCGCTTCCGTCCGGGGCGGTGCTGACATACCGCGGCAGTACCTGCTGGTAGGAGCCCGAGACATTCCAGCGGAATTTGACCGAAGCGAGCCCGTACTGCCATTCGGTCAGGTTCTTTCCCGCCGCTCCCGCTTCGAGGCAGATTCCCGTCGCGCCGACCTGCGACTGGGGGAAGACGCTCCTGCTGTAGAGCTGAGCGGGCGCGCCGGTCGCCATGATGAGATTCCGGCAGAGAAAGAGGACAAACTCCCGCTCGGAGCGGTCGGCCGTTTCCTTCAGGCAGAAAAGCCCGGCTGCCCGCCCGTTTTCGTCCTTGATGATCTTCACCGGGGTGATCCCTTCAACGACCGGGATTTTCCGCCGCTCCACCTCCCGGTAAAGGGCCGCGCACATCTGCTGTACCGTCAGCGGGCCCGCCGATGCCGCCCGCGCCTTCGGGTCGTGGTCGGTCTTATAGCCGACGAACTCCCCGTATTCGTTCTGGACAAAGGGCACCCCCAGGTCGGCCAGGTGATAGAAACACCGGGCGGAAAGGGCGGCCTCGACCAGCGCCGTATCCCCGTCGACAGCGCCGCCGTCAAAGAGAGCTTTTGCCACTTCATAGACGCTGTCCCGGGTATCCCCCGAGAGGTTCAATTTATAATAGGTCTGTTTGTCCGAGCCGGTGTTGCGGGATGTTCCCATCATTAGTCCATTGGTGAGGAGAAGGATATCCCGCTCTCCCAGGTCGCTCAGCCGCTTGACCGCGCAAAGCCCGGCCGCGCCGCTTCCCATGACGACGGTTCCCGTCTCCCAAACAGTCACCGCCCGGTTTTCAAACTGAATCGTTCTCATTTAAAAAAGGCTCTCCTTTACAGTGCTCCCGACCGGCGAGCCTTTCCCCGCCCGCCCCTGACGATATAGGGGGGCGTAGACTGCCGAATCCCGAACCGGGCAGCCGGTCACCCCGCCGTCCCGCATCATCACGGTGCAGTTTGAACAGCAGAGGCAGCACTTTTCCCGCTTCATTCCGCCGGAGAGGATATCGTTTGGAAAATCCGGATAGGCGAAGGCCTGACGCCCAAAACCCGCCAGCGAAAACCAACCCTCTTTGATCCCACCCGCCGCGGCGTTCGCGCCGAATTCGCGCAGCCAGCTGAATCCGGTTGCCATCACGGTCATCTCCGGGCAGCCCTGCTGCGCTTCCCGGATCAGGCGGAGCATCCGCGCGTTGTCTTCTAGCGGATGGCTCGGCGGAAGATACCCGCCCTGGTCGTAAGGGCGGCCGACGTGTGGGTTGTAGTAGGGATTGCCGCAGCTCAGGTCGACAAAACGCACGCCGTGCTCATACAAAAGCCGCAGCAGCCGGATCGGTTCGGACAGGTCGGGCTGATGGACGTCCTCTTTGGACACCCCGAAGCCGAAGGGATGGGGGAGCGCGTCGTAAAGGTTCAGCCGCACTGCCGCTTCGATCCCCGTTTCGGCGCGGACTGCGTCGACAATTTCGAGGAGAAGCCGGCTCCTGTTTTCAAAGCTGCCGCCGTATTTCCCCGGACGCTCAAAGGCGCCGAGCAGCTCGGAGAGGAGATACCGGTGGCAGGCTTTGATGTCGACCGCGTCAAAGCCCGCTTCCTCCGCGAGCTTCGCCGCCTTGACGAACTGCGGGATCAGCCCCTCCAAATATTCGTCTGAAACGGGCTCATAATCGTCCTTTCCATCGGCGAACAGGAAGGGAATCTGTACCGCTGTGACCGGCTCCGGCGCACCGTTCGGCTTGGAGTACCGTCCGGAATGGGTCAGCTGTGCAATCTTATAGGGCTCCCCGCCCTTTGCCGCCGCGGAAATTCTTTTGTTAAGCTCCCGAAAAGCCGGAAGGTTTTTCTCACAGAGATAGAGCTGGCGCGGATTGGCCCGCCCCTCCGGGCAGACGGCCATCGCCTCCATCCAGAGGACGCCCGCTCCCCCGGCGGCAAAACGCTCGTACCGGCGGAAGGTGAGCTCATCCGGCGCGCCGCCCCGGGTGCCGTCGCACCCTTCCATCGGCTGGATGCCGAGCCGGTTTTTGATCGTTTTCCCCCCGAGCGTCAAAGGCTCCGCCAAAACCGACAGATCCTCAGAAAAAGGAAGCTCCAGCCCGAGCCGGGAAAGCCCGGCTTTCAATTCTCCCGCATCTGCATAGTGAAAACGCTCGTGTTTTGTTTCCATCCTGTCTTCTCCCCCTTGATTTTACCATATTTTATCAGTACAATAAAGCTATACGAGGTGATCTGCCATGAATATCATAAGCGGCGGCAAGCGGAGCCAAAAGGACATCTCTGCACAGCTTTCCGTCTGCCGCGATCAAATCAACCGGTATGAGTGACTATCCGATTATCCGAATCCGACACGCGGAGGATGAATCCATCCTGTCGACCCACACCCACCCCGCCTGTGAGCTGGTCTTTGTCAAGCGCGGCGCCGTCCGGGTTCAGGTCAACCGGAAAAGCTATGAAGCGGGGGCGGGGAGCCTTGTCCTGATCGGCGCGCTGGAGCAGCATGAATTAGAGATTATCGGCCGCCCTTACGAGCGCTATTTCTGCATCTTTCCCCCTCAGCTTCTCGAACAGCCCGGCCGCAGCCCCCTCCTCGCCGCCGCCTTTAAAAACCGCCCTCACCACTTTTCCCACTGCATCTCCCTGAGCCGCCCTGAGGAATCGGAACGGCTTCTTCGGATCATGGCGGAAGAGTTCCGCAGTGAAAAGCCGTTTTCGGAGGAACTGATCGCCAACCTGCTGGAACAGCTGCTGATCCTCGTTTATAGGGAACACGCCGAGCTGTTTTCCCTGCCGCAGACCGAACGGGCGGCAAAGGTATGGGAGGTTCAACGGCACCTGGAAACCCATTACGCCGAGCCTGTTTCGGTCGCGGAGCTCGCGGCGAGCCGGTTTATCAGCCCCGACTATCTGGGGCGGAGCTTCAAGGAGCTGACCGGATACACCCCAAAACAGTACCTGCTCGAATACCGCCTGCTCCACAGCCGCCAGCTTCTGCTGGACGGCCTGCCGGTCGGGGCCGCCGCCTACCGATGCGGCTTCCGGGACGTGAACAACTTTATCCGCGCCTTTAAAAACCGATATGGCATCACCCCGAAGCATTTTCAAAAAATCGGGCAATCGCCTACTTCTAATCATACTGGATTCCAGTCTTATTTGTAAACCATTTCCGCCTAAAAATATGTAAAATCCGACCATACACCATCGTCAACCGAAGGAGGAGTTCTCTGTGAAACGCGCCGTCATTATTGGAGGAAAGGGAAAGGTAGGCACCTATCTGGTGCCCATGCTCTGTGAGGATGGATTCGAGGTAATCAACGTCAGCCGGGGAAATTCGACCCCGTTCCTGCCCCACGGATGCTGGGACTTTGTCGAGCAGGTTTCGCTCGACCGGAGCGATCCCGAATTCCCGCAAAGGGTCGCCGCACTGAAGCCGGACGTCGTCGTCGATATGATCTGCTTTAAAGAAGCCGATCTGTCTGCACTGACCGGCGCATTGGATGGACAGGTGGAGCATTACCTCGCCTGCGGGAGCGTCTGGATCCACGGGCCGGTCTCGGTTGCCCCCTGCAAAGAGGATGACGACTTAAAGCCGTTCGGCGAATACGGCATCGAAAAGCTGAAGATGGTGGAGACCCTGCGGCGGAAATACGCCCTCGCTCACTTCCCGGGCACCGCGGTTCACCCGGGGCATATCGTCGGGCCGGGCCATCTCCCGATCAACCCGCAGGGGAATAAAAACCCGAAGGTTTTTGAGGCGCTGATCCACGGCGACCCCGTCTGCCTGCCGAACTTCGGGATGGAGACCATCCACCATGTCCACGCCGCCGACGTCGCCGGGGTGTTCCGGGCCGCCATCAAAGCGGGCAGCGTCAGCTACGGCCAGCATTTCCACGCCGTTTCCAGCGGGGCGGTCACCCTGCGCGGCTATGCGGAGGCCGTTGCCTCCTGGTTCGGAAAGGAAGTGAAGCTTGTTTTTCAGCCCTTCGGGGAATGGGCCAAGGGAAGGGATGCGGACGACGTCGACAAAACCCGCGACCACGCTATGCGCTCCCCGAATTATTCCATGGATAAAGCGGCGCGGCTGCTCGGCTTTGCCCCGCATTACACCAGCTTCGAAGCGGTTCGGGAGGCGCTCGACTGGATGATCCGCAGCGGCGTGGTGCGGTGACAGACGTTTTCGCTAAAAACGGAAGGGATTTTTTATACCTTTTTACTCTTGGCTTTCCAAAGGACTGTGCGCTATAATAGAAGAGGAATCATTTTACAACATTACAACACAACAATGGAGGGAAAAACATGTCAGCATTGCGTGAAGTTCAGGTAGAATCCGGCCGGCTGCGGGGCGTCCCCGGCAACAACCGGATGTTCAGTGTCTTCAAAGGGATCCCTTACGCCGCCCCGCCGGTCGGAGACCTGCGCTGGAGAGCACCTCAGCCGGTTGAACCGTGGGAGGGCGTGCGGATGGCAGACCAGTACAGCGCCATCGAGATTCAGAAACGTTCCGGCGTGGATTTTTACACCAAAGAGTTTTACAACAACACCGAAGAGCAGAGCGAGGACTGCCTCTATCTCAACGTATGGACGCCGGCCGAATCGGCGGATGAAAAGCTCCCCGTCATGATGTGGATCCACGGCGGCGGCCTTGTCTGCGGCTATGCCTCCGAGCCCGAGTTCGACGGCGAGGGCTTCTGCAAGCGAGGCGTCATCTTAGTCACCATCAACTACCGGATGCAGGTGCTCGGCCTGCTCGCCCATCCGGAGCTCACCGCTGAAAGCGAAACCGGCACCTCCGGCAACTATCTGTTGCAGGATCAGATCGCCGCTCTCAAGTGGGTTTCCCGCAACATCGCCGCGTTTGGGGGCGATCCGGACAACATCACGGTCTTCGGCCAGTCCGCAGGCGCCGCCAGCACTCAGGCGATCGTGACCTCTCCTCTTACCAAAGGGTTGTTCAAACGCGCCATCATGCAGAGCGGCGGCGGGCTCTGGTCACTCGGGAGGGCCCGCGAGTTTTTGCCGCTGAAAGAGGCGGAGAAACAGGGCGTCGCCTTTATGAAAGGGTTGGGCTGCAATTCGATCGCGGAGATGCGTAAGCTCCCGGCGGAACAGATCCTCGACTACATGATGGCACAGAATATCCGCCCCGGCCTGATTGTCGACGACTATGTTCTGACCGGCGATCCTTCTAAGCTGATCCTGGAGGGCAAAAACCACGACGTCGATTACATACTCGGCTGCAATGGGGATGAGGGGCAGGCTTTCTTCGGCCCTGTGGAAACCGTCGATGCGTTGAGAAAAGCAGCAGAATTCAACTTTGGGGATAAAGCCGAAGAGCTTCTCAAGCTCGGCAATGTCAAGACGGATGCGGACGCCGCGGCTTTCTTCAAGACCTCTCATCAGTTGGTTTCCGCCGTCCACGGCTTTGCCGAGGCGCAGGAGGAAAACGGGAAGAAGGCGCCCTACCTTTACCGCTTTACCCGCCGTCTGCCGGGCGACGATCTCGGTTCCTTCCACTCGGCCGAGCTTTGGTTCGAGTTCGAGACCCTGAACCGCTGCTGGCGGCCCTTCACCGGGGTCGACTTTGACCTGGCGGTGGCAATGGCCGACTATTACGCGAACTTTGCCAAAACCGGCAATCCGAACGGGAGCGGCCAGCCCGAATGGCGCCCCTACACCAAAGAGGATGCCGTTTACATGGAGCTGGGCGTAACGCGGGAGTTAAAACCGGCTGACGAGACCCCTTACCAGAAATTCCAGAAGGATTTCTTCATGGGGCGGCTGTAAACACGCCGAGTGAAAACAACACCCGCTCATCCCTTTCGCTACAGAAGGCAAGGGCGAACAATTTCGAATAAAACCAGACGGGGCCTGCGGCGCAGATAAACGCCGCAGGCCCTTCTTTTAATCCCCGAAGGTATGATTCAACTGTCCTCCAACATGATTTCCTTGATCGAAATCCGCTTCATCCTCTCGCTGTAGCAGCGGATCACCAGCTCATATGCCGCGATAAAGCAGGCGAGAGAGACGAGCATCACCGGAAGGTCGAACCCATATTCCGGAACGCCTTCCACATCCTTGAAGACAATCGAAACCATCATCTTCAGCAAGCCGTATTGGTAGGCCGTGCCGACCGCAAAGCCGATATATCCCAGCGGGCGGTACCCGCCGAGGATCGCCTTGCAGCATTCCTTTTTGGAGTAGCCGAACGCCTGCATGAGGGCGATGGTCTTGGTGTTTCCTTTAACTGCTGTCGTGATCGCCATAAACAGGGTGGTAAAGGCAAGCGTCAGGCCGATCAGCGCAACCATCACCCCCATCATCGGGCTGGCCAGGTCATTCATGCTCCAGGACATCTGGGTCATTGCGGAAAAGCAGAACGACGCAAAAAGGATGAAGAAAACGAGGATCTTTCTGGATGCCAGGGTCTGGTTTTTTAACTCCTTTAAAAAGGGCTGTTCCGGTTCTGCTTTCTTTTTATGTTTCCGGACTTTCACTTTGCTCTGCCAGCTGTCCTTTAAAAGCCGGAGCACCGGCATCTTCAGCCGGAAGCAGGCGTAAAGGACGGAGAGAAGGGCGAAAAGGCCCGCCGGCAGCACCGCCAGCAGCAAAATCAGTGAGGGATGGAAGTGAAGGAGAACCTCGGGCAGAAGATGATCTTCATTCTGCATCTGGTAGAAAGCCGGCATCAAAGCTGCCGCCCCGCCAAAGCCGACGGAAGCGCCGATCAGGACGCTGACGCCGAACACCCAAAATCCCGATGCAATCTTCAGGTTGGAGTAGCCCATCGCCTTTAAAATTCCGAGCTCTTTTTTATGACTGTCGATGTAGTGCTTGATGTAGAACAGCAGCATCACCACCGATGTTGCGAGCATACAGCCCCCGCTGACCAGGATGACCACCCACGAATTGGAGACCATTGCATCATAGACCGCCGTTTGCTCCGGCGTGATCTCGCCCTTGATGGCTGCAAGATCCAGGTTGTAGTTCAGAAACAGGGCGCAGACCAGAACCATGCAGCAGCTGATAATCGAGACGCCGATCAATTTGGCGGCGCTCTTTATTCCGATCACCATCCCTCTCACCACCCGATCTCATAGGCGGTTTTCACCGCCGCATTGGTATGGATTTCGGACAGTGTCCCGCTGTTCATCCGGATCACGGTGTCCGCCATCTCCGCGATATTCTGGTTGTGAGTGACCATCACCATTGTAAAGCCGTATTCCTTTTGCAGTTTGCAGATATAGTCCAGAACCTGCCGCCCGGTTTGTTCGTCCAGAGCGCCTGTGGGTTCGTCCAGGAAAAGCACCTTCGGCCTTTTGGCCAGGGCCCGCGCCACAGAAACTCTCTGCTGTTCGCCGCCCGAGAGCTCGCTCGGATATTTTTGCAGCTTTTCGCCGAGCCCCACCGCCTCGATGACTGTCCGGTAATCTTTGTTTCCCGCCAGATCCGCCCCCATTTTTACATTTTTGTCAACCGTCATATGGGGCAGAAGATAATACTGCTGGAAGATAAACCCGACCGTTTCCTTCCGAAATTCGGTCAGCGCCTGGTCGGAAAGCCGGGTGATCTCTTTTCCGTCGCAGAGCACCACGCCGCTGTCCGGGCGTTCGAGTCCCGACATAAGATGCAGAAGGGTGGATTTCCCCGAGCCGGAGGCCCCTAAAATCACCGTAAAACTGCCCGTACGGATTTCGAACGAAACACCTTTCAGCGCCAGGACGCCGCTTTCCCCCTTTCCATAAGATTTTGTAAGCTCTTTTACCTCGATCATCTTATTGACCGCCCCTTTCATCCACTGCATCCGAACCGCCCATTTCCTTTGAAGAACCCTCTGCTTTGTACATCCACAAAAGGCTTTTGAACACCTCTGTCATCATTTCGCTGATTTCTTCCTCCGTAAACCGGCACATCTTTGTGGCGCAGAGGGATGCGATGCCGTGGGTGTAGATCCACAAATGGCGGTAAAGCTTCTTTGAAACCGGTTCGCTCAGGCCGTAACCTTCCCGGACAGAACGCAGGATCAGATCATAGCTGTCGTCGATCAGCGGCAGCACCCCCGACAGGCTGGGGACATCCTCCTGCTCCGCCATAAAGAGAAGCTGGAACAGCTTCGGCTCTTCAGACGAGAACAGGATATACTGCGTCCCGACCCCTTTGAAGGCAGGCGTTTGAGCAAGCCCTCCTGCGATATACCCGGCGTAGAGCTCCTTTGCGGCGGCGATCACCGCATCCCGGATTTCCTCCATGCTGCGGAAGACGGTAAAGACCGGCCGGGCGGAGCTGCAGAGCTTTGTGCCCAGGCTGCGGGCCGTCAGGGCGGAGATTCCATCCTTTTTGACGATCTCAAGAGCCGCTTCCACGATCTCCGCTCTGGTAAATTTTGCTTTCGGCGGCATAAGCCTCTCCTTTATTTAAAACGGCTGTTTTAAAACATTTGATTTAATTATAAGCAGCTTTTTATTTTTTGTCAATTTATTTTTCGATTGATTTAGATGCAAATTCCATCCTTCCGATGAAGGATGGAATTTAACGTATGGATTATTATTGCCCACGACCAAACCGGGCGGTCGCAGCCGAGCGTCCCCGGCGGGACAAACGCGATCCGCATGCAGTGCAGACCTAACAGGTCCGTAACCCACGAGATGCATTTATTTTTTACGCGCCTGCCTCGCAGGATTAAAGCAAAGGGCGGAAAAGCCTTGGTGTGCGAACCGTTCAGCCGAGGCGCCTTTCACGAAGCGCCTCCGCCGAATTACCTGCGGCGGTTCGCCGCACCGTCCTGCAAAACCGCATCTGTCTTTGTCGCCTGAGGGCACGGCCTTCCTTTTACCAAAAAAGCCACTTTCAATAGTAGCGGCAAAACAACCGCAAACGACAGAGCCGCCAAATAGGAAGCTCCCGTGCCGAATAAAAAAGATATTCCGTAAAAAGGGGGAATTGCGGCTACAACCAGGCCGGTAAAATAGGCCGTGACCACACTCGCTCCACCTAAATGGGCCAGCCACATCACCACTACTGATAGAATAGAAACTGCGGATAGGGCAAGCAGCGTCCACTGAGCCGCCTTTACCCGTTTTAGGCAAACGATCAACAGAAGATCAGCAGCCAAAAAGAGGATTGTCAGGACAAGCCCTATCAAATCGGATGGGCGTGAGTGGTAAAAAAGGGGGAACTGGTACAGAAAGCTGCTGAGATAACAGATCACATTGAAAACGACAACGCCCACTCTTACCGCTAAAACCTTTCTGTCTTTCATGATTCCCTCCCAAATTGGAAGTCTAAACATTTGAAAAACATCGGAATCTTCTCCAATCTAATCCAACGTTAAATATTTGTAAAGCTATGCAAATTTGATTTTTACACTCTAAAAGAAAAAAGCGGCTGATCTCAGCCGCTTTTTATCGCTGTCCTTACCGGCCGGGAACCTGCGGCAGGCTGTCAAAGCCCTTCTGCAAGTCCTCGTCCGACGGGATATAATCGTTCATCTTCCCCTCCAGGAAGGCGGTATAGGCGGTCATGTCGAAATAACCGGTCCCGGTCAGGCCGAAGAGAATCGTTTTCTCCTCCCCGGTTTCGCGGCACTTGATCGCCTCGTCCATCGCGGTGCGGATGGCGTGGGCCGACTCCGGCGCAGGCAGGATCGTCTCATGCTTCGCAAAGAAGGTCGCCGCTTCGAACACCTTGGTCTGCTCCACCGAAACGGCGGTCATATAGCCGTCGTGGTAAAGCTTGGAGAGGATCGGGGACATCCCGTGATACCGCAGGCCGCCCGCATGGTTCGGGGACGGGATGAACCCGCTCCCCAGCGTGTACATCTTGGCCATCGGGGTGATCTTCCCGGTATCGCAGAAGTCGTAGGCGTATTTTCCGCGGGTAAAGGAGGGGCAGGAAGCCGGCTCCACCGCGATAATCTCGGGGCTTGCCTTGCCGGTGAGCTTATCCTGCATAAAGGGGGCGATCAGTCCCCCGAGGTTGGAGCCGCCACCCGCGCAGCCGATCACGAGGTCTGGGTACTCTCCCAAAATCTCCATCGCCTTCTTTGCCTCCAGGCCGATGATCGACTGGTGGAGGAGAACCTGGTTGAGAACCGAGCCGAGGACATAACGGCATCCTTCGGTGGAGACGGCTTTTTCCACCGCCTCTGAGATCGCACAGCCCAAACTGCCGCCGGTGTTCGGATCATTTGCCAAAATCTGGCGGCCGACGTTGGTGGTATTGCTGGGGCTCGCAATCACGTTTGCGTCAAAGGTCTGCATCACGGCCTTGCGGAAGGGCTTCTGCTCATATGACACCTTTACCATAAAGACCGTCAGGTCGAGGCCGAAATAGGAACAGGCCTCCGAGAGGGCGGTTCCCCACTGGCCCGCTCCCGTTTCGGTTGTCAGGCTGGTCAGGCCCTGATCCTTTGCGTAATAAGCCTGCGCGATCGCAGAATTCAGTTTATGGCTCCCCGAGGTGTTGTTCCCCTCGAACTTATAATAGATCTTCGCCGGGGTGCCGAGCGCCTTTTCCAGGTTATAAGCCCGGCAAAGAGGAGACGGCCGGTAAATTTTATACATCTCCTGAATTTCTTCCGGGATGTCGACATAGCGGGTTTCGGCGTCCATCTCCTGATGGGCCAGCTTTTTGCAGAACACCGGATAGAGATCTTCCTCGGTCGCGGGCTGCATCGTCGCGGGATTGATGATCGGGTCGGGCTGTTCCTTCATATCAGCCCGAAGGTTATACCATTGTTTAGGCATCTGCTCCTCGGTCAAATAAAGTCTGTGCGGAACTTTCATTTTGTTCACCTTTCCTCTTTTTCTGCAAGAGGCCTTTCCGTAAAATCCGCCTGCCGGCGTTAAAAGATTTAGGGACAAAAGCAATAAAAAAAGCCTTCGTCTCAGTTCAAACTGGGACAAAAGCTTCACACTTCTGCGGTACCACCCTAATTGACACAAACGTGCCCACTCACTCCATACACAACCATGTATGCTTCCTTGATAACGGGCGAAGTTCCCGTCAGACACTACTGAGCCTTACAGCCGTTCGTCCTGCCCTCATAAGTCCATTCAGCTAAAAAGTTACTACCGCTTTTCCACCCTCGGCGGCTCTCTGAAAGCACGTTTTAAAGCTTACTCTTCTTAATCAACGGTTTTTCTGCTATTATTATAGCCGCCGTTTTCCAAAATGTCAATCGAAATTTTCGTAAAATTAAAAAACTTTTCTGTCCACCGGCAAACAGATGTCGTGCGGTGCTGTTTTATCCTTGTTTTCGAGCCATCCTTCCTTGAAAAATAACCGGCGGCACGGTATAATAAAATAGTAAAGCTGCCCTTGTCAACCGCGATCCGCAAGTAGCGCTAATAACGGTGTTTATTTCCCTCGCAGCGCGTTCCGCTTGCTTTATCTTAAACGCAAGCCTTAATGCTCGAGTCATTTTGGCGCCTAAAATATTCCGATGGACCGCCCGGCCTCAATCACCTTTGGTTGTACGGTTCAATCCGAGCGCAGAGGCGCCTCGCAGGGCGAAAACCTAAAGATTGGCGAGAACGCTGGGGTGCGAATGGCCCTTGGCGGTTCACCCCCGGATTGCTTTCCTAAAAGAAAAAACTGTTTCACAATGCTGACAGTCAATTTAAAAACGGAGGGATTTCCTTTGGATTTTGAACAATATTTTGCGGGGATCGAGCCGGGCGGGCTGGTCGATCCATACGAAATCAAGCTGCTGGTCTGCTACCTGCTCTCTTCGATCTCCGAACCGCTCACCCCGGATCAGCTGAACTTCGTTTTTCAAAGCGAGGGGCTGGTCAATTATTTCTCCTACACATCCGCCCTCAAAGGGCTGCTGGAAACGGGCCACATTGAAGAGATCGAACAGGGCGGCGAAAAGAAATACAAGATCACGCCGCTCGGATTGGACAGCTCTCATAAGCTCCAATCCAGCCTGCCCCGCTCCCTGAAGGACAAAGTCGTCGCGGTCGCCCTCCAGCTCCTGACCCGGCTGGAACGGAAAAAGAATGTGGATGTCTCTTTAAAGCATGTGGAGGACGGTTATCTCGTCGAATGCCGAATTTTGGACGTTGGGAGCGATTTGATGAAACTGACGATGTACGCGAACAACGAAACGCAGGCTGAGATCATCAAGCGCAACTTTGAAAAGCGGGTTGATCTGCTTTACCGCACCATCCTGGCGGTGGGGATCGGCAACAAGGATGCCTTCGGTGAACTATTGGAAGGTTTTAATATAAACGATTGATCGGAGCAAACGGCAGCTTTCACAAGGATAGAGGCTGTTTATTCCGGACTGTGGGGAAAGGCGGTAAGGTATGAACAAAAAAATTCTGGGGCTTATCATTCTTTTATCCTTTCATCTCGCCGTCCTGTGCGGATGCGGGGGACAGGAAAAAGAACCCGCTCCAGATATCAACACGACAGCTGTAAAAATCGTTGCGGCTCTGGAAAGCCGCGAAGATGTGCCTTCCGCGCAGGAACCTGTTCTATCGGAAGAATCAAAAAAAGAAGAGAAATCCGTACTGGAGGAATCTTCCGAACCCCAGAAAGCAGAGATTGCAGAAGGGAGTTCTACACCCAGAGAACCACAAGGAGACAATGAAACTCCGGCTCAAAATCCTCAAGAGCTGCAGGAAACCGCACCCGAGCCTGCACCTGAAAAGCCAGAAACCGGGGAGCCCGTTCCATATAATCCCGTTTCTGTATCTATTCAGGCAACCGCAAAGTGTCAGGCTGGAGGAATGACTACCACCACTGATAACCTTGCAAACCTGCTGTCAACCGGCAAGATTACACAGGAGGAATACGATTCCTATTATCCGTATGACGGGCTGGGCTATTACAGTGTTTTTGTAGAAACAGATTTAAACAAGGCATCCTCTACGTCCGGCAAGAAGCTTGGCAGCGAGGATGGGATCGCAAATTACATTGCGGAAATGATGTTGTTGGAAACGGAACCTTTGTTTTACATCGAGTATGCAGGGATATACACCCTTAATGGGACAGATTTTTATGAGTTCCGCTGTTACAGATAACAGCTCACCTCCCAACATGCATTGACAGAAGATATCGTGTTATGGAAATTCCCCAAATATTTAAATTTGAAATGCTCCTTTCATAGAGAAAGCGGGGATGCTCCATCCATTTTGGAGCTTCCCCGCTTTTTTCTGAATATGATTCCGACGGGCCCCGATCAACCCGATTTTTTCCGCTGTTCCCGTTTGGAAGCCGGAAGCCCCTTGGCAGGCTCGGATTTTAAAGGCTTCCGTTTTTCCCCGCGGATCAGCTCAGGTTCTTCTGTCCCTTCGACGCAGGCGGCGGTAATGACGACCTTGCAGAGCGTCTCGTCGCTCGGCGCGTCGAACATCAGCTTCGAGAGAACCCCTTCCATCACGCCGCGCAGACCCCGGGCGCCTGTTTTGCGCTCCAGCGTTTTTTTGGCGATTGCGACGAGCGCATCGGGGGTAAACTCCAGCTCGATCCCATCCATTGTAAACAGGGACTGATACTGTTTTACCATCGCGTTCTTCGGCTCGGTGAGGATCCGAACCAAAGCGTCCTCATCGAGTTCCGACAGGGTCGTGATGACCGGCAGACGGCCAACCAGCTCGGGGATCAGTCCAAACCGCACCAGATCGTGCGGCGTGACATGGCGCATGAGATGTGCGGTCTCCTCGTCGGCCTTGTCCTTGATTTTAGCCTCGAAGCCGAGAGAAGAAGAACCCATCCTCTTTTGGACGATCTTCTCAATCCCGTCAAACGCCCCGCCGCAGATAAAGAGAATGTTTTTGGTGTCGATCTGGATAAATTCCTGCTGCGGATGTTTCCGCCCGCCCTGAGGCGGCACATTGGACACCGTTCCCTCGACGATTTTCAGCAGCGCCTGCTGCACCCCTTCCCCGCTGACGTCCCGGGTGATGGATGTGTTTTCGCTCTTTCGGGAGATTTTGTCGATCTCATCAATGTAGATGATGCCGCGCTCCGCCGCTTCCACATCGTAGTCCGCCGCCTGAATCAGCCGCAGAAGGACGTTTTCCACGTCTTCGCCGACATATCCGGCCTCGGTCAGCGTCGTCGCGTCCGCAATGGCAAACGGCACATTCAAAAGCTTTGCAAGGGTCTGAGCGAGCATCGTCTTACCCACGCCGGTCGGCCCCAGAAGGAGAACGTTGCTCTTTTGAAGCTCCACATCCGCATCCCCTGCGTAATAAATTCTTTTGTAATGATTGTAAACCGAAACCGCCAGCGCAATCTTCGCCTCATCCTGCCCGATGACATACTCGTCCAAGACCGCCTTGATCTCCTGCGGCTTCAAAAGCATGACATCCTCGGGACGGAAAGAGGCGCTGCCGCCGCTCAGCGGAGCTGCCTTCACGAGCCCGTCGTCGATCAGCATTTGATAGCAGATCGAGACACACTCATCGCAGATAAACGCGCCGTTCCCGTAAAGGAGGCGGTTTACCTGAAATTCGGCCTTTCCGCAGAAACTGCAGCGCGGCAGCTTGGATTCCTCAAACCCCGCCATATCAGTCACCATGTGATACGGGCCCCACACAAAAAGGGATTGCCCTCTGTGCCCGGTATCGTTCCTTTCCTTTGATTTTTCACGCTAAACCAACAGACACCTCCCTCGATTACTCGAAGGAGGTAGCCTTTTTAAACCATTTTACCGATGGAGAAGGACCTTGTCGACTAAGCCGTACTCCTTCGCCTCTTCCGCATACATAAAATTGTCGCGCTCGGTGTCGCGCTGGATAATTTCCAGCGGCTTGCCGGTATTTTCAGCGAGGATCCGGTTGAGTTTTTCCTTAATTCGGATGATCCGCTGGGCGTGGATCTGCATATCGGTCGCCTGCCCCTGCATCCCGCCAAGCGGCTGATGAATCATGATCTCCGCATTGGGGAGGGCGAGCCGCTTGCCTTTCGCGCCGCTCGAAAGCAGGAACGCCCCCATCGACGCCGCCATGCCGATGCAGATGGTGGAGACGTCGCACTTGATATAATTCATCGTGTCGTAAATCGCCATTCCGGCAGTGATCGACCCGCCGGGGCTGTTGATGTAAAGGTTGATATCCTTCTCCGGATCCTGCCCTTCCAGATAGAGGAGCTGCGCCACAACAAGGCTGGCGGTCGTATCGTTTACCTCGTCGGACAGCATGACGATCCTGTCGTTGAGGAGTCTGGAAAAAATGTCGTACGAACGCTCGCCGCGGTTTGTCTGTTCCACTACATACGGTACTAAACTCATCATCATCACCACGCGATACAGATGCCGCCGATTTCCCTGTATCGTTCCTTTCCCTATCATTTTGCCGTGTGCTTTAAAACTTCCTCAGAGAGCTTGTATTATTCAGCATCCTCTGTTTTTTCCTCTGTCGCGCTCTCCGCTTTTTTCTCAGCAGGTTTCTTTGCCGGCGCCTTTTCCGCCTTCTCATCCTCAGCGGTTTTCTCAGCCGCTGCTTTCTTGGCTGTGGTTTTTTTGGATGCCGTCTTCTTGGCAGAGGCTTTCTTTTCGGTAATCACCGCAGAATCGCGGATGAGGTCGATTGCTTTGTTCATTGCAAGGTCTTTGGAGACATCGTCAGCCGGCACAATCTCCTTGAGCTTGTCAGCTTCCATCTTATACTGCTCCGCCATCTTCCGGTACTGCTCGTTCAGATCCTCTTCGGACGGCACGATCTTCTCAAGCTCCACGATCTTCTCGAGGGCCAGACGGATCTTGACCTGCTTCTCCGCCTGGGCGCGGAAAGACTCCTTCAGCGCGTCGACGGTCATCCCGCTGTACTGGAGGTAGAGGTCGAGGCTCATCCCCTGGGACTGCAAACGGTATGCAAATTCATTGACCGACTCCTGGGTGCGGTTTTCGAACATCACCTCCGGAATTTCAGCCTTCATGCCGGCAACTACAGCGTCGACCAGATCGTTTTCAACCTGCTCGTCAGCCGCTTTTTTGTTCCGCTCCTCCGCTTTGGTCTTAAGGTCGGCCTTGAGCTCGTCTAAGGTGTCGAATTCGCTGACGTCTTTTGCAAACTCGTCGTCCAGCTCAGGCAGCTCTTTGCCTTTGATCTCATGCAGATTGATTTTGAAAACCGCCGGTTTCCCCTTGAGCTCCTCCGCGTGATAATTCTCCGGGAAGGTGACGTTGACCTCGAATTCCTCGCCGGCATTGTGGCCGACCATCTGCTCCTCAAATCCGGGGATAAACTGGCCGGAGCCGAGCTCCAGGCTGAAGTCCTCCGCCTTGCCGCCCTCAAACGGAACGCCGTCGAGAGAACCGTCAAAATCGAAAACAACCGTGTCTCCCATCTCGGCCGCTCTGCCCTCTACCGTAATGGTGCGCGCATTTCTTTCCCGCATCCGGTCGATTTCAGCGTCAACCTCCGCGTCGTCCACAGGATTGACCGTTTTAGTCACTTTTATTCCTTTGTAATCCGAAATTTCCACCTCAGGCTTTACAATGCAGGTGGCCTTAAAGGTGTAACCGTCCTCTTTATTGACCGCAGTCACCTCAACCTCCGGCCGGTCGACCAGCTCAAGCTCCGCTTCCTTGACCGCCTCCTCCAGAGCCTCCGGATAAGAGGCGTTAATCGCATCCTCATAGAACACCTCGACGCCGTACATCTTCTCAATCAGTTTGCGGGGCGCCTTGCCTTTGCGGAAGCCCGGAACCTGAATCTTATTTTTATTCTGCAAATACGCCTTTTGAAGCGCTGCCTCAAACCCAGCGGCGTCTACCTTAATTTCCAATTCATACTTATTTGTTTCAACAGAATTTTTGGCAACTAACATGTTGTGTCCTCCTGAAATTTATACTTTTTTAGCTTTGTTATTATACCATAAAGTTTTTTTGGTGGCTACACTTATTTGTAGGTTTTTACTTATTGCCAATTTCCGCTACTTTTACCGGGCGAAATTGGGTGAAATCACAAGAAATCAACTGATAAAAAATCCCTTCCCAGCCGCCTGTGACCGCGTATCGGTGCGCCATGCCGTGCAGATGCCCATAATAAACCCGTTTGACGTCAAAGCGGTGGAGAACCTCCAAAATTTCCAGGCAGTCCGCTTTCAAAGAGACGGGCGGATAATGCAGGAAGACGATCGGCTCCTTCCCGGCTTCCGCCGCCATCCTAAGCGACCGTTCCAGCCTCCCCGCCTCCCGCAGGATGATTTTGAGATTCTGCGGCTCGCCCGGCTCGTTGATCCAGCCGCGGGTTCCGCAAATCCCGTATTCGCCAAACGGAATATAATTATTAAACAAGATTTTAATGGAATCAAATCCATTTTCTTCCAAAAAATTCTCCACCTTCGTTTTGGTGGAAAACCACAGGTCGTGATTTCCTTTTAAAAGAATTTTTGTTCCATTGAGCCGATGCAGAAAGGCAAAATCCGGTCGCGCCTCTTCAAAATTGATCCCCCACGAAATATCCCCCGCGAGGACGACCGCGTCTTCGGGCGCAACCGTCTCCTGCCAATTTGCCTTGAACCGCTCCACATAATCCTCCCAGCCGCTGAAAACATCCATCGGCTTGTCCACGCCGAAGGAAAGATGCGGATCCGCAATCGCATATAAATTCACCGCACTCCTCCTTTTACCATCTGAAAACCGACATAAACGACCGCGGCCACGGGAATAATAACTCCGGAACACGAAAGTATTCCAGCAAACAAAAGGAGGAATGTTTCCATGTCCGATTACGGTAAGAATAAAAAAACCATCAGCCATGTAAAATGCGACGTTGAAAACTGCATCCACAACAACCATGACTGCTGCTGCACCGCGAAGGAAATCAAAGTCGGCCCGCAGGCCGCTTCCTGCTGCTCCGACACCGTCTGCCAGAGCTTCGTAAAACAGCGGTAGCCTTTCGCCCCTCCAGGGGCAGGGTTCACCGCACAAAATCCTATGGTGAACCCTACATATCGAATTACAGGCTGAGCAGCTCCCGCACCACCTGCGGCATCTCATCGACCGCCGCGCTTCGTGTAAAGCGAATCTCCTTGCCGTCGAGCCCGCTGATCTCCTGCGGCGCCGAGGTGCCCGTCAACAGGCTGAGCAGCCGGATGTCGTCGAAATCGTCGGTGGGGTTGGTCTCGGGCGAAACCGCCCGGAGGACGGCGTTGGTGAATTTATAGGGGCTGGCAGTTGAGGCGATCAGGGCTTTGCTCTGGTCGCCGGAAGCCTTTTTATAATCCTCGTAAACCTTAACTGCAACCGCCGTGTGCGGGTCACAGGTGTAGGAATACTGCTCAAATGTGCCGCGAATGGTTTGCAGGGTCTCCTCCTCGCCGCAGAAGCCGGCGCTGAATTCTGCTTGTATCTTTTCCCTGACTTCATCCGAAACGGTGAATCTCCCCGTTTCTTTCAGCTCACCATACCACCGGCGGATCTGTGCATCGTCACAGTCGCAGAGAAGGTAGAGGAGCCGTTCCAGGTTGCTGGAGATCAGGATATCCATCGAAGGCGAGGAGGTGGTGTAAAAGTCCCGGTTCCGGTCATACACGCCGGTGTTGATGAAGTCGGTCAGAATGTTGTTTTGGTTGGATGCGCAGATCAGCCTGCCCACCGGAAGCCCCATCTGTTTTGCGTAATAGGCCGCAAGGATGTTGCCGAAATTCCCGGTCGGAACGACGATGTTGATCTTCTCGCCCAGCTCGATCTCCCCGTTTGCGAGAAGGTCGCAGTAGGCGGAAATATAGTAAACGATCTGCGGAACCAGCCGCCCCCAGTTGATCGAGTTGGCGCTGGAGAACATCATCCCGCGGTCTGCGAGCTGCTGTCTGATCTTTTCGTCGGTGAAGATCGCCTTCACCGCGGTCTGGGCGTCGTCGAAATTCCCCTTGACTGCGCAGACGCCGACATTGCCGCCCTCCTGGGTGGTCATCTGGAGCTTCTGCATCGGGCTGACGCCGTTTTCCGGGTAAAAGACCAGGATCCGGGTGCCGGGCACATCCTTGAACCCCTCCAAGGCCGCTTTCCCCGTATCCCCGGAGGTCGCCACCAGGATGACCACCTCTTTGTCCGCCACCGTCTTTCGGACCGAAACCGTCAAAAGATAGGGCAGGAGCTGGAGCGCCATGTCCTTGAAGGCGCAGGTCGGCCCGTGCCAGAGCTCCAGCAGATAGGCATTTTCCCCGAATTTCGCGAGCTCCGCAATTTTACTGCTGTCGAATTTTTCCTCCGTATAAGCGCCGCGGACGCAGTAAGCCAGCTCATCCGCCGTGAAATCGGTCAGGAATTTCGAGAGGATGATCTCCGCCCGCTGGACGTAGGATTCCTCGATCAGCTCCCCGATCTCCTCAAGGGTCATCTGCGGGATTTCCTCCGGGACAAACAAACCGCCGTCCTTGGAAATTCCCTGCGCGATCGTCTCCGCGGAGGAGACCAGCTTCGCGCTGTTTCTGGTGCTTTTATAATTCATATAGACGCTCCTATCTCATTGGATTGGATGTAACTTCAAAAAACGCACTGTCCCGCAAATTGGCAGCGGACATCGTCTCCAAGTTATTTTAACACAGATCGGGAAGGCGATACAACCGTTTTTTGCCGTTAAAAGGCAAACCCCATCCCCTCTGCGGTAAAGGCGTTTTCGATCAGGCGGACTTCCCGAACGCTCCCGTCCCAGAGCACCTCCGCCACGTCGAACCGCGGCTGGATGTTCATCCCGTGTTCCGATAAAAACATCAGCGCCGTCTGGACGATCTTTTTCTGTTTGGCAGGAGTGACGGAGGCCGCGGGCGCCGCCATCGAATTCAGCTTCCGGGTCTTGACCTCTACGAAGGCCAAAACCTCCCCGTTTTGTGCAATCAGGTCGATTTCCCCATAGAGGGAACGGTAATTCCGCGCGACGATCTCATAACCCCGCCCCTTTAAAAATTCCGCCGCAGCCCGTTCGCCCGCGACCCCTTCCAGATGGGAATTGGATGGTTCCGGCCGGTTGAGGTTTTTCAAAAAGCTTTTTCGGTGAACCGGGGAAATCCCATGCGCGGCGAGGACCTCATAATGCTCCCTGGTTCCATAGCCCTTGTGCTTTTCGAACCGATAGGCGGGGTATTCCTCCGCGAGTTTTTTCATATACCGGTCCCGGGACACCTTTGCGAGGATTGACGCCGCTGCAATCGACGCCGAGGTTCCGTCCCCCCTGACCACGCAGCTGCAAGGCTGGCGGAGGGCCGGCGGGCGGCGGTTTCCGTCGATCAGCAGATAGCCGGGCGTCACCGAAAGGCCGTCTACCGCCCGCTGCATGGCGAGAAAGGTGGCGTTTAAAATATTCAGCCGGTCGATTTCCTCTGGGGTGGCCGACGCCACGCTCCAGCTCACCGCCTGTTCGACGATTTGGCTGTAAAGGGCTTCCCGCTTTTTTTCTGAGAGCTTCTTGCTGTCGTTGAGCCCGGGCAGCTGTGCATCCTCCGGCAGGATGACCGCGGCGGCGTATACATCGCCCGCCAGAGGGCCTCTCCCCGCCTCGTCCACACCGCAGAGGAGCTTTACATTCAAACTGCGGTCATACTCAAACAAGTCCATCCGCTCACCCCTTTTCCGGCGGCTTTTCCAGGGTGATCCGCCCGAGTTTTCCCGCCCGGAACTCATCCAAAACGGCGATGGCCGCCCGCTCGGTGTTGACTTCCCCGCCCGAAACGAGCATCCCCCGCTTCTTTCCCACCGCGCAGAGGAGTTCATATCCGTCAGGCTCCTCCGGGAGCGCTATCCCGTACCGCTCCGGAAGCGCCGCGGGATACTCCGCCGCCAGCAGCTGCAATAAACGCATGGCAAGCAGCTCGATGTCCACTACATCGTCCTTGACCGCTCCTGTAAAAGCCAGGTGTTCGCCGACGGTTTTATCGTCGAATTTGGGCCAGAGAACGCCGGGCATGTCCATCAATTCCAGGCCGCCGCCGAACGAAATCCACTGCTTTGTCCGGGTGACGCCAGGGCGGTCCTCCACCCTGGCGTACTTTCCCCCGGCGATTTTATTGATAAAGGAAGATTTCCCCACATTGGGGATCCCGACGATCATCAGCCGCACCGGGCGGCCGGCCATCCCCTTTGCCTCCCGCCGCTCAAGCAGCGCGGAAAGCTCCTCCCGGACGAGGGGGACAAACCCTTTGAGTCCCCGTCCGTTCACACTGTCGACAGCTAGGGCAGGAACCCCGCGGCTTTTAAAATATGCGCACCAGCCCTGGGTGACCGGTTCGTCCGCCAGGCTGCTTTTATTCAGAAGAAGGATCCGCGGCTTCCGCTCGATCCATCGGTCGAGCTCCGGGTTCCGGCTGCTGACCGGGATTCTCGCGTCGGTGAGCTCGACGACCAGGTCCACCAGCTTCAAATTCTGCTGGATCAGCCGCCTCGTCTTGGCCATATGGCCGGGAAACCACTGGATCGACGGCGCTTCTATCATCGTTTCGATTTCCTCCGTTTTCTTTAAGAGAGCATCCCGATTTTATCGAAGGGGAAGATCCGGAAAAAGGCCTTTCCCAGGATATACCGGGTGTCGATCATGCCGATCATCTCGCTCCGGCTGTCGGTCGAATTCTGGCGGTTGTCCCCCAGCACGAAGACCTTGCCCGCCGGGACGGTGACCGGGAACGAAACCCCTTCGTCGACCGTCGTGGGGGTCGAAATATACGGCTCGCTCAGCACCACGCCGTCTACGCTGACCTCTCCGGTCTCGAAATCGATCGCCACCGTCTGGTTTTCCAGCGCGATGATCCGCTTAATAATCGGCTCGTTAAACTCGTTTGGCTGGTTGATCACCACGATATCCCCCTGCGCAGGGGTGTAAAACAGCGAGGAGATCAGCACCCGGTCTTCATCAAAAAGAGTGCGCTCCATCGAACTGCCTGAAATCCCCACGATCCGGAAAACGAATACAAAGATAAAGATCAGGGTCGTGACCGAAATGGCAATCGATTCCACCCACTCCCAGATGTCGCGTTTCAGATTATAGCCCTGTTCCTTCGCCGGCTCCGCGCCGGAAATTAATTTTTCATCCACAGGATCACCGCCGTCCTCATTTAAAAAAGCCCTTCTGTCCTACTCATATCTATTCCTATTCTACCCGATTCCATACCCGGATGCAAGCAAGCCGGTAAAAACGCCGCCCCTGCTCATCATCGGATACCGGCCAAAAGCCTTACGGCTGACAAAAAGGACGGCCTTGTCCGGCCGCCCTCTTTTTTGCGCTTATCTGATTTTTTCTTTTACCTTTGCAGCCTTGCCGACACGGTCGCGCAGATAATAGAGTTTTGCGCGGCGGACACGGCCGCTCCGGACGAGCTCGACCTTCTCGACGTGGGGGGAATGAACCGGGAAAACCCTTTCGATTCCAACACCGTGCGCAACGCGGCGGACGGTAAACGTCTCGTTGATGCCAGCGTGTTTTTTGGCGATGATGGTGCCTTCAAACATCTGGATTCTCTCTTTGTCGCCCTCTTTGATCTTGACCGAAACCCGCACGGTATCACCGATATTCAGTTCCGGAACCTCAGTTTTCATGCTGGGCTGGCTGATTAATTTAAGTGCGTCCATTTTCTTCCTCCTGATTTTCAGACATTCATACCCAAAAGCCGCGGCATTCGGCCGGGCCGGCAGAGGACTATCCGCTTTAATGACTCGAATTGCAATCGGGCATTAACCCCCGTCACCCTGAATGGACAGAATGACGGATATTAAAATGCTTATCTATGATAGCACAACACCGGGCGGAATGCAAGCCCTTTTTACAAATTCAGCAGCCCTTTTTCCGCCATCGACTGGGCGGCGAGCAGTATGCCTGCCTTCCCGGTCTGATAGGTGAGGCCGCCCTGGAGCCAGACGGCGTAAGGCTCCTTGAGAGGAGCGTCGGCCGAAAGCTCGATCGAAGCCCCGCCGGTAAAGGCGCCCGCCGCCATGATGACCTTGCTGTCGTAGCCGGGCATGTCCCACGGCTCGGGCGAGACGAAGGCGTCCACCGGCGAGCCGCTTTGGATCCCCTGGCAGAAGGCGACCAGCCTTTCGGCATCCCCCAGCCTGAGCGCCGCGATGATGTCGGTGCGGGGCTCCTCGTAGCGGGGGTAGACGGGGAAGCCGAGCCGTTCAAAGAGGCAGGCGGCAAAGACCGAGGTTTTCACCGCGTTTGCGACAACGCCCGGCGCCCAGAAAAAGCCCATGTACATCGGGCGATTCTGGTTGAGGGTGCAGCCGACCTCTTTCCCCATCCCGACACAGGTGAGCCGGTAAGAGCACTGCTCCACCAAATCCCGCCGCCCGGCGATATAGCCCCCCGTCTGCGCGATGCCGCCCCCCGGGTTTTTGATCAGCGACCCGACGATCAGGTCGGCGCCGGCCTGGGTCGGCTCGCGCTTTTCTACAAACTCCCCGTAGCAGTTGTCCACCATAATGATCGCATCCGGATTCACCATCCGGACGGTTTCAGCCAGTTTTCCAATAGTTTCCACCCCGATGGAAGGCCGGAGGGAATACCCCCTGGAGCGCTGGAGGTAGACGACCTTCGCCCCCCTGACCGCATCGGGGACGGCCTCGAAGTCGATCTCCCCCGCCTGGGTCAGCCCGAGCTCCCGGTAATCGACCCCGAAGTCGCGGAGGGAGCCGTTCCCCTTCCCCCTCAGGCCGATGACCTCCTCGAGGGTGTCATACGGCTTCCCGGTGACGGAAACGATCGTGTCCCCCGTTCGGAGGACGCCGAACAGCGCCACCGAAAGGGCGTGGGTTCCCGAGACAAAGCTGTGCCGCACCAGGGCGTCCTCCGCGCCGAAAGCTTCAGCATAAACCGCATCGAGGGTCTCCCGCCCCAGGTCGCCGTAGCCGTAGCCCGTACTGCCGTTTAAATGGATTTCACTCACCCGGTTGTCCAGAAACGCCCGGAGAACCTTCTCCTCATTGTAAGCCCGGATTGCCTCCACCCGCTCAAAGGGCTCCGCACAGAGCGCTTCCGCCTGTTCTGCGCGTTTCTCCAGCCGGGGGTCGATTTTAAAAAATTCTGACATCTGTCTTGCTCCTATTCGTCCTTCCCGCCTGCAAAATCACTGACCAGCAGCCGGGTCAATTCCATCATCTGAACCAAGTCGCTCTCCTTGACAACACAGACCGGGGAGTGGAGATACCGGCAGGGGGCGGAGACCGCCAGCGTCCGGACGCCGCCGCGGGAGACGTGGATCGCCCCCGCGTCGTTCCCGCCCGCAATCATCGTTTTGGTCTGGCAGGGGATTTCATTTGCCTCCGCCAGCGCAAAGGCCCTTTTATAAAGCCCGCGATCGTACGAGGTGGAGCGGTCCATAAAGGAAACCACCGGGCCCTTCCCCAGCTCACAGACCCGCTTCCCATCCTCCGCCCCGGGCAGGTCGGCGGCGGTGGTCGTCTCCAGCACGATCGCAATCTCCGGATCGGCGGAAAAGCTCGCCGCCCGCGCCCCGCGCAGCCCGATCTCCTCCTGTACCAAAAAGGCAAAGACGGCGTCATACTCCAATTCACCCCGGATCAGCTCGGTCATGATCGCACATCCGACCCGGTCGTCCAGCGCCTTCCCGCGGATCAGCCCGCTCCCAAATGGTTGGTAGAGCGGCTGGAAGGAAGCGCGGTCGCCTAAGGAAACCCGGGAGAGGGCGTCCTCCTTGTCCTTCGCGCCGATGTCGATGTACAGCTTATCCATCGGCACCGCGGTTTCCCGCTCATCCGCCGACTGCATGTGAACCGCTTTGGTGCCGATCACGCCGACGAGCTTTTCCGGGCCAACCAGCACCGACCGCCCCAGAACCACCCGGGCATCGATTCCGCCGACTGCCGAAAAGAGGAGCAGGCCCGCGTCGTTCACCCCGGTGACGATCAAGCCGACCTCGTCCATGTGGGCCGAAACCATCAGCCGTTTTGCCGCCCGGTTCTTCCCCTTCTTCTCCGCAACGATGCTGCCGAGGGGGTCGATCCGCCAGTCGCAGAAGCCGTCGATCTGTCTGACGATATATTCCCGCACCGCGTCCTCGTTCCCGGACACGCCGGTGAGGACGCAGAGCTCTTTGAGGGTTTTAAGCATGAATCTCACCCGCCTTCTTTACAAATTCCGCCAGCAAGCGGGCGGTGGCATC
Source organism: uncultured Oscillospiraceae bacterium (assembly GCA_964607135.1). Classification (GTDB taxonomy): domain Bacteria; phylum Bacillota; class Clostridia; order Oscillospirales; family Ruminococcaceae; genus Metaruminococcus_A. The sequence goes on from CAZSIV010000001.1 coordinate 37,766, forward strand.
CACATCCGCCGGGTCGATGACCTCGATGGGGGTGTGCATATACCGCAGGGGGATAGAGAGCAGGCCGCACTTCACCCCGCCGCGGGAAACCGTGATGCTGTCCGCGTTGGTGGAGGTCAGCCCGCCCATCACCTCGAGCTGGTACGGGATTTCCCGTTCCTTGGCGAGGGCCGTCAAAGCGTCGCTGATCCCTTTGTCGAGGGCCGGGGAGATGCCGATCATCGTCCCCTCCCCCAGCTTGCCGCATTTGTGCTCCGGCGCGTCCGGCGTGTGGGCGAAGCTCACATCCACTGCGACCGCTAAATCCGGCTGCAAGCTGTAGGAAGCGGTCTTTGCCCCCAGACAGCCCAGCTCCTCCTGACAGGTCAGGGAAACCGCCAGCCCGCAGGAAAGCGGCTCCCCCTTCAACAGCTCCAGCGCGCGGAGCACCGCCGCGACGCCTGCACGGTCGTCCAGCGCCTTGGAGCAGACCCGCCCGTTCAAAAGCCGGTGGAATCCGGCTTTCAGGACGATCCGGTCGCCGGGGCAGACCCGCTTTTTCAGCTCCTCGGTCGTATATCCGGTGTCGACCCAGAGGTCTTCGACCTTCGGCACCTTCTTCTCTTCCTCCGCGCTCAGCAGATGGGGCGGCTTTGAAACGATCACCCCCTCCACCGGCTCATCGGAAAGGATCACCACCTCCTGCGCGGCCAGCAGGCGGCGGTCGACGCCCCCCACTGCTCCAACCCTCAAGAAGCCATTTTCCCCCAGGTAAGCGGCGACCAGGCCGATTTCGTCCAGGTGGGCGTCGAGCAGCACCAGCGGGCTTCCTTTCCTGACGACCGCCGTCACGCTGCCCATCGCGTCAACCGAAAGGTCTTCGGCATATCGTTTCAGCTCCGCACAAGCGGTTTCGGCGGCAGGGCGTTCCTCCCCCGCGACGCCGCAGCTCTGCGCCAGCCGTTCCAGCAATTCAATCGTTTCCACTGTTTTCTCCATTCCGTTTCTTCCTTTAAAGTGCGTTTACCAGGTTCTTGTAATGGACGCCCCGGGCCTCAAAATTCGGGTACATGTCAAAGCTCGCACAGGCGGGCGACAGGGTGACGACGTCCCCCTCCTTTGCAACCTTCCGCGCAGCCTGCACCGCCTCCTCCATCGAGGGAACCTCGATGATTTCGAGGGTGTTCGGGTCGTAGCCCTCGCAGCTCGTGACGGCCGTTTTGATCTTTAAGGCGGTCACCCCCATCAGGATCAGCACCTTTGCCCGTTCGATCAAAACCGGGGCGAGGGGCTCGAAGGGGATCTTCTTGTCGTAGCCGCCCGCCAAAACGATCAATTTCTGGTCGAAGGAGTTGAGCCCCGCGATCGTCCGGGTCGGGCTGGTGGCGATCGAGTCGTTGTAATACCGCACGCCGTCGAGCATCCGGACAAATTCGATCCGGTGCTCCACCCCGCCGAAGGTCTCGGCGACCTTGACGACATTCGCAAGCGAGACCTCCCCCGCCGTCGCGCTGATGGCAGCCAGGTAATTTTCCACATTGTGGATCCCCGGCAGGCGGATCTGCTCCCTGTTCATCACCCGCACCGTTTCCCCGTTCTTCACCAGGTTCACGTCGCCGTCCTCGCCGAGGTAGGCGCCGTTGCGGGGTGTGACCTTCCGGCTGAACCAGCTGAGCGACCCGCGGACGAGCGGCTCCATCCCCCGCGTGATCTCGTTGTCGGCGTTGAGCACCGTCTTCGAAAAAGCGTTTTGGTGGAGGATCAGGTTCTTCTTGGCATCGATGTATTCCTCCATATCCTTGTGGACATCGAGATGGTTGGGGGCGACGTTGGTGATGACCGCAACGTCGGGGGAGCGCCGCATCGAGATCAGCTGGAAGCTGGAAAGCTCGACCACCGCCGCATCGCTTTCGCCGATCTCCTCGATCCGCGGAAGGAGCGCCTTCCCGATGTTCCCGCCGAGCCACACCTTTTTCCCCTCCGCCTTCAGCAGCTCACTGATCAGGGTGGTGGTGGTCGTCTTCCCGTCCGAGCCGGTGACGGCGTAGATTTTGCAGGGGCAGAGGTCGAAAAAAACCTCCATCTCAGAGGTGACGATCTTCTGGAGCTCCTTTGCTTTGGCAAGGGCGGGGGAATAGTAGTACATCCCCGGCGTGCGGAAGATGACGTCCCCCTCAAAAATCCCGTCGAGGTACCCTTCCCCCAGGCAGAATTTCACCCCGAGCGCCTCCAGCTCCTGATAGGTCTCCCCCATCGCGCAGGCGTCGCGCCTGTCGCAGAGGGTCACGTCGATCCCCTTTTCACAGAACAGCCGGATCAGCTCCCGGTGGCTGACCCCCGCGCCGATAAAGACCACCTTTTTCGTTTTCATCTCCGCAAAAAAAGCTTCGATTTTCGTCATTCAAACGCCCCCGATCAAAAAAATTCAAAACAATCCGCAGTACAAAAAATATCAGGAAGGGCCGCTTTTTCCTGCGCCCCTTCTAAGCTTATGAACATTTCAGCCGCAAAAACACAAAGGCCGGCTTTCAAACAAATTTTACCACAGTTTTCCTCCCGGTTCAAGCCGCGCCTCGACGGCGCGCCGGCGGCATCCCTGGAAGCTGTTCCGGCGGGCAAGCTCCTTGTCGACCGCCGCCAGCACCTCCCGTTTGCGGAGCGTCCAGAGGGGCGCGATTACCGTTTCCCGCGGCCCGTCCCCCGTCACCCGCTCCACAACCGTTTCGGGCGGAAACTCTTCCAGCTGGTCGCATACGAGGGAAGCATACTCCTTCAGCTCCAGCAAGGGAAAGGGGGCACTTCCATATTCTTCCGCCAGCTTCGTCCCCTTTAGAATATGCAGCATGTGGAGCTTTATCCCCCACGGGGAGAGTGCGGCCGCCTGCCGCGCCGTCTCCAGCATCATCTCCCGGCTCTCCCCCGGCAGCCCATTGATCAGGTGGACGCAGACGCGGATCCCCCGCTCCGCCAGCGCATGGTACCCCTCTAAAAATTCCGGATAGCCGTGGCAGCGGTTGATCCGCTCCGCCGTCCTGTCGTGAACCGTTTGGAGCCCGAGCTCTACCGTCAAAAAGGTGCGGCGGTTCAGTCCGTCCAGCAGGTCAAGAACCTCCGGCGGCAGCAGATCCGCCCGGGTGGCAATGCAGAGGCCCACGACGTTTTCAAGGGTCAGCGCTTCTTCAAAAAGGGGGCGCAGACGCGAAACAGGCGCATATGTATTGCTATGCGCCTGAAAATATGCCAGATATTGCGCGGCGGGCCACTTGGAGCGAAGCTTCTCCCTGCCGTCCTCAAACTGCTCCGCCAGCGTTTTCCCTTTCCCCGCAAATTCCCCTGCGCCGCTCCCGCAGTAGATGCAGCCGCCCGTCCCCTTTGTCCCGTCGATATTCGGGCAGGTGAACCCGGCGTCCAGCGGTATTTTAACCGTCTTTCGACCGAACAGCCGCTTCATCTCATAGTCAAAGGTGTGGTAGCGCTTATTGTCGGCGGAAAAGGGGAACGGATTCCCGCCTGTCACAACGTACTCCTCAGGAACTCCGCCGTCCGCGGGTGTTTGGGCGAGCCGAAAAGCTCGTCCGGCGTCCCCGCCTCCAGGATGGTTCCGCCGTCCATAAAGATCACCTTGCTCGCCGCCTCGCGGGCAAAGGCCATTTCGTGGGTGACGACGATCATCGTCATATGCTCCTCGGCGAGCTGTTTCATGACGCTCAAAACCTCGCCGGTCAGCTCCGGGTCGAGCGCGGAGGTCGGCTCGTCGAACAACATGATGTCCGGGTTGAGCATCAGCGCGCGGGCAATCGCCACCCGCTGTTTCTGGCCACCCGAAAGCTGAGAGGGATAAGCGTCGATCTTATCGAGCAGCCCCACCTTCCGGAGCATCTCCTCACACTGCGCCGTCAGCTCCTCCCGGCCTGCTTTCCGGGCGAGGCGCACCGGCATCTCGAGGTTTTTCCGGACGGTGAGATGGGGAAAGAGGTTAAACTGCTGAAAGACCATCCCCATCTTCGAGGTGATCTGTTTGATCTCCTTCTTAGAAGGGTATCCTCCGTTTTTGACTAAGGGCATCCCCTCGATCACGATGTCGCCGCCGTTCACTTCCTCGAGGTCGATGATACAGCGGAGCATGGTGCTTTTCCCCGAACCGGACGAGCCGATGACCGCGACGACATCCCCTTTTTCCACCTCGAAGGAGACTCCCTTGAGCACCTCGAGCGCTCCAAACGATTTTTTCAGTCCATTGACCTCAATAAACGCCATCCGTCATGCCTCCCGTTCGAAATTAAATTTTTTCTCGATGTATTTGAACAGCAGGGACAGGGCCGTATTCATCAGCAGGTAGATGGCCGCGGCGACAAAGAAGGGGACGATGGTGACGTCCCGGTTGACCGCCGTCTTCGCTGCGTGGAGGATCTCCGGGACAGAGACCGCGTAGAGCAAAGAGGTGTCCTTGACCAGCGTGACCGATTCGTTCGAAAGAGCGGGAAGCGCCACCCGGAGCATCTGGGGGATGATGACCCGGACAAAGGTCTGGGCACGGGAAAGCCCTAACACCTGCGCCGCCTCATACTGCCCCTTGTCGATGGCGAGGAGGCCGCCGCGGAAAATTTCCGCAAAATAGGCGGCGTAATTGAGGACAAAGCCGATACAGGCGGCGGTAAACCGTTCAAAGATCAGGTACTCGCCGATCACGGGGATGAGCGGCAGGCCGAAATAGATGAACATCAGCTGGAGGAGAAGGGGCGTCCCCCGGATGATGTAGATAAACCCCCGGGCGAGCCAGGCCGCGGGTTTAAACCGGCACCGCGCCAGCAGGGTCAAGCTGAACCCGAGCGGAAGAGCGAGGACGATGACCACCGCAAAGAGGATGGTGGCGACGAGGACGCCCTCGAGCATCGGCCCTAAAATTTTAAGGATGTACTCCATCCGGAACAACCTCCTGTCATATCACATTTCACACGCTTTCAAGATGATTCTTTACCGTGCTGAATCGCCGCGACGGCAGGCTAAAATCTCCCCGCAGCCGGGGTGAACCATATCCCAGTCCCATCCAGAATCACAGCCGGACAGAACCGCGCGCTCTTTAATTCACATACGGCATCCATTAGAGGACACGCCGTTTCAGCCGGCTGGAATCCGCTCCGATTGCAGGCCCTTGCTTGAAAGGCCGCGTCTCATCTTAGGGAGAAGAACGAAAAATAAGGCATGAGCGCTCATGCCTTATTTTATCATCTTTCGGACCTGCCTGTCCAGCGCAATTTAATTTTTGAGCAATACGTCTTTTCCGAACCACTTTTTAGAAATCTCGGCAGCTTTGCCGTTTTCGATCAGCTTGTCGATCGCATCGTCGATCTTGTTTTTGAGCTCGTCATTCCCTTTTTTAAAGGCGATCGCATATTCCTCGGCGCTGAGATAATCGTCCAGAACCACATATTTGTCCTGGTCTTCCTTAATCATGTAGTTTGCAACCACTTCGTCGACGACGACCGCGTCGATCCGCTTGGTCGACAGGTCGGCCAAAGCCAACACGTTGGTATCGTACTCGTGCAGCGTGGACTTGCTGATAAACTCGTCGTCGCCCGCCGCCTTCAGCGCGGTAGAGCCCTGCTGTACGCCGACATTTTTGCCGACCAGATCCTCGCGCTTGGCAAAATCGGAACCTTTGTTGACCACCACGACCATGTGGTTTTCCATATACGATTCGGACAGGCACATCTTCTCCTGCCGCTCCGGATCCACGCTCAGACCGTTCCAGAGGCAGTCGACATTTCCGCCGTTGAGCTCGCTCTCTTTCGACGTCCAGTTGATCGGCTGGAGGACGAGCTCCATCCCCAGTTCGTCGCAGACCGCCTGCGCGAGGTCGATGTCGAACCCGACGATCTTATTGTCGTCGTCACGGAAGCCCATCGGCGGGAAGCTGTCGTCCAGGCCGAGGACAAATTTTGTTTTCTCCGCATCGCCGGAGCCGGCGCCTTCTCCGCCGCCGCTGCATCCGGCAAACAGGGCCAGCATCATGGAAGCCGCCAAAAAGGCGGTTAAAATACGTCTGAATTTTTTCAAAGGAAACGCCCTCTCTTTCATAAATTACCTGTCTATTTTACACTTCAGTATGTTAAAAAGCTAACGCCTTACGGCGTTAGCTTTTTACTTTAATCCGATTTATCTCCGTTTTTCTCCAAAATTCCGCAATTTTCTCACGAATTCTCTTTTTATCATTCGGCCTGCGGCAAACCGGCCATCCGGCATTTTCCGATCTTCGAGCGCCCAGCCTGCGGACGGTTCCACCTTCTCAGAAAGCGGCATCCGGAAAAAGGAGGTCGACCCCTTATTTGACCTCTCTGCGAACCCAAACCAGCATCTCGCCCTTGCCGCGGTTGTTCCAATAGCAGTAGGGGATAAACTTCATCTCCGCCTTCTCTTTCCGGGGCGGCGTGGTGCGGTAAAGGGAAGCGTTTTCATCGTCGATCACTTTGACGCCCTCCGCCGTTATGGTCAGCGTGCCGCCGAACAAGGCTTCGTCGTATTCTTCGCGGAGGACGGCATCCTCCGGCAGCTCAAACGCCCCCAGGTTCGCGCCGTTGTCCGCCTCCTCCAGGCAGTAAACGACCGGCCCCTTGACCAGCGCGACCTTTCCGATATCCGCCCGCACCTTTGGGTTGGCGTAAATCCGCTGCACCGGCAGGTCGAAAAGGATCCGCACAACCGACTCGCCCTTCCAGTTTCGTTTGAGCTTGATATAGCCCTTTTCCAGCACCTCATGCGCCGGGGCGCCGTCGACCGTAATGCGGTTGAGGAAGGCGTGCCCCGGCAGTCGGAGCGCCAGGGTGAAGGGCGCGTCCGAATCGGTTTTCACCCTGATTTCGACGCCGGAATCATAGGGATACCGCGTCTTTACAGCAACGGTGACATCCCGGCCCCCGATTTTACAGGTGGCTTCGTTGGAAAGATAGAGATTGACAAAGAGATTGTCATCGTCTGCACTGTAGATATATTGCCCCATCGAGGCCAGCGTCCGGATGATATTCGGCGGGCAGCAGGCGCAGCCGAACCACTTTTGCCGCTCGGTCTTGACGTGTGTAAGGTCGGTGCTCTTGTCCGCGATCTCCGGAATCACCTCCAGGGGATTGACGTAAAAGAAGCGGTTGCCCTCCAGCGAAATCCCCGCCAGCACCGTGTTGTAGAGGGCGTTTTCCATTACATCGGCATATTTGGCATCGCGCTCGATCTCCAGCATCCGTTTGGCGAACATGGCGAGGGCGATCGAAGCGCAGGATTCTGAATAATTGGAGTGGTTGGGCAGGTCGTAGTCGGCGCTGAACCGTTCCCCCGCCGCCGCCGAGCCGATGCTCCCGGTGAGATACATCCGCTTTTGCACGATGTTGTCAAAAACCGTTTCGCAGGTTTTTAAGAGGGATTCGTCACCGGTTTCATACGCAACGTCAGCCACCCCTGTGAAAAGATAGGTATTGCGCACCGCATGCCCTTCCGCAGTGTCCTGCTCCCGGACCGGTGCATGGACCTGGTAGTAGGTGTGGTTGAAGATTCGGGGATCAAACGCATTCGTATAGCCGGGGCGGTTTTTCTCGATATCGAAATAGAGCGGTTCCTTCCCGCGCTCATCCACAAAGAACTTCGCAAGGTCGAGATAGCGCTGTTCCCCTGTCGCATGGTAGAGCTTTACCAGGGCGAGCTCGATTTCGGGGTGGCCGGGATAGCCCGGGATTTTCCCCTCTTCTTCCCCGAAGGTCTCGCAGATCAGGTCGACGTACCGGCAGATAATCTTTAACAGCCGGTCTTTCCCGGTCGCGTTATAATAGGCGACCGCCGCCTCGATAAAATGGCCTGCACAGTAGAGCTCATGCCGGTCGCGGAGGCTGCTCCAGCGCTTGCCCGGCTCGGCCAGGATGAAGTAGGTGTTGAGGTAGCCGTCCTCCTGCTGCGCCTTTCCGATGATCTCGATCGCCTCGTCCGCCGTTTTCTCGAGAGCCGGGTCGGGGTTGGTTTCTAAGTAATAGGCAACGCCTTCGAGCCATTTGGCGACGTCGCTGTCCTGAAAGCACATGCCGCCGAATTCCCCCTGCTCCATTCCAGCCGCCACCTTGAAGTTGTGCATACAATAGCTTTTCTCGGTGTCGGGAAGGCGGTCGTTCAGAGCCTCCCATTGATAATCGAGCCCGGCGGGCACCTTGCTGATATAACGCGACCAATAAAGATCGTCGATCTTCACATTTTTCAAAGGCAAGGACTGCATCCGTTTTTGCATCGTCGTCTCCTCATTTCTGTTTCATTTCCGGCGGGATTCCGCCTTTTACGGAGCTTATTATAGCATTCGGGCCTCTAAAAGGCAATCCGGCCTGCAGCTGAAAACATGGACTATTTTCCGATCTGCCGCCTTTGCCTCTCAATCATTTTAAGTGGGGCTAAAACAATCATTGAACTGGAGAAAATGATATGCTATACTGGTATAAACTGAAAATTCGTGTGATTTCAAAAAACCGCCCTAACGAGGCAGGGGCGGCAGTCAGTGTGAATAACAGTCAAAGCGGTGATTCTATGAGAGAGATCAACAACTTAAACGAAACACTCCTATTCTGCAAGGCGCTTGGCTCTGACATCCGGATTAAAATTGTCAAACTCCTCCATGAACGCGGGCCGATGAATTTAAACGAGCTCTCCGACGTTCTGGGGGTGACAAACGGCGCCATGACCGCCCACATCAAACTTTTGGCCGAGGCGGGGATCATCAAGATCACCCACTCCTCCGGGAAGCGGGGCTCCCAGAAGATCTGTTCCCTCCGGGAGATGAAGGTCATCGTCAACCCGTTCCGCAACGTCTGTGCGGTCAACGCTTACGCCGCGGAAATCCCCATCGGCAGCTACTGCAACTACGACGTTAGCCCGGCCTGCGGGCTGGCCGGTTCGCAGAGCCTGATCGGGGAGATCGACGACCCCCGTTATTTCAGCGCGCCCGAACGGGTGAACGCGGGGATCATCTGGTTTGCCAACGGTTTCCTGGAGTTCCGGATCCCCAATTACATCAAACGGGGACAGACGCTCAAAGAAATCAAATTTTCTTTTGAGCTCTCCGCCCAGGTTCCCGGCGGATGTGAAGAAGTCCCGAGCAACGTGAATTTCTCGATCAACGACATCCCGCTCGGCTTCTGGAGCTGTTCCGGGGGATTTGGAGCGCCTGTAAATGGTTACAACACGCCGTCCTGGTGGCCGGAGGGCTGGGCGACGTCGGGCCTGCTGAAGGTTTTGACCGTAAACGAGGAAGGGTCGTTCATCGACGGGTCGAAGATCAGCGACGCCACGGTCGACGCGCTGAAGATCGATTTCCGCAGCAGCATCATCCTGCGGCTCGCCATCAGCCGGACGCGGAGCATCCCCTGCGGCGGGCTCACCCTGTTCGGAAAGAGCTTCGGCAACTACGGCCAGGATATCCGGTTTGAAGCGCTGTATAAAGACTCTGAATAATCATATGTTCCGTATTGATGAAAAAATAATTTCCAGCATCTGAAAAGCAAGGGGCGCACGGAATAAATTCCGTGCGCCCCTTGCTTTTTCGCTTTCCATCTTCGGCGGAGCGGCGATCCCACAGAGCGCGCCTTCCCTCCCCTGTGCGGCAATTCGGCGGAGCGCCAGCCGAGACAAACGCGCCGCGCGGGCCGCGGACTTGTAAATTTGTACCGCATACGGATCGCGCCTGCCCATACTTATCGTTCGAGAGGTACACGCCCAGACAAAGGAAAGATCAGTGCCGTTCGTCGAAATTGTCATAGGTCTCGCAAAACCGCGCGGCAAAAGCCGCAGGTTCTCCTGCCGCGTAAAGATGGGACAGGTCGCCGAAGGACTGGCAGCGGAAGCTCGCAACCCCCTTTTCCCGCTCCTCGGTGTACAGAACCGTCACAGAAGTCGGCGCCGCGACAAAGCCGTGCCAAAGCGGCACGGGGGAGATCCCCAGCAGGTGGGAGAGAAGGACAGCGGTCACGCCGAAGTGGCAGAACAGCGCGGCCGTTTCCCGGCTTCCCTGGGAGGTGCGGTAGAGCCTTCCTTCCCGCAGATAGCCGAACTGTGCGAGGATTCCATCTATTCCGGCCGCCACCTCGCGGTACTGCTCCTTTGCCGGCCCCGACCGCATCAGTTCGGTTTCGAGCCACTTCTCCCTGTCGTAAAATTCGTCGATTCCCGTCCAGTAAGAGGGCATGAAATCCCAGCAGTTCCCCTTGCGCTCTCCGTTCGGCATCACGACAGGTGCGTCAAACTCCCGGAGCCAGTCGCAGATTTCAGCCTCCCGCCCCATCTTCTTCAGGGTCAGGCTGGCGGTATCCCGCGCCCGCCCCAGGGGGGAGCAGTAAAATTTCGCAATCTCCTCCTTCGCCAGCCGTTCCGACAGCAGCTCGGCCTCCCGCCAGCCTTTCGGGGTGAGAGAGTCTATCGAATAGTCGGGATCGCCGTGGCGGATAATCAAAAGCCTCATCAGTTTCCTCCTCATATTACAAGTCAAACGTCGCTTTCAGGCCGGATGGAGCGGCACGGCAGCCGGCCGACTTCTCCGGTCAGGCCCTCTGTCATCATCATACACGATTTTGGGCGGCAAATCAAATCCCGCAGGGCAAAAACTTTATTTTCCGCCTTTTCTAATCCCCGCAAATGTGCTACAATGAGGCTGAATCCCAACGATCAAGGAGGCGTCTATGCAGACAATGTACGATGTTCTTGTAATCGGGGCCGGCATCACAGGCGGCTGCGTACTGCACGAACTTTCCAAGTATCAGCTCAACATCGCAGTCATTGACAGGGAAAACGATGCGGCACAGGGGACGACCAAGGCGAACAGCGCCATCGTCCACGCGGGTTACGACCCTCTCCCCGGCACAAAGATGGCCTTTCACAACGTCCGGGGAAACCGGATGATCAAGGAGCTTTGCGAGCGCTTTCAGGTGCATTACAGCGAATGCGGCTCACTCGTCATCGCGGCAGATGACGGCGAGGCCGAAACGGTGCGGAAGCTCTATGAACGCGGGGTTAAAAACGGCGTGCCCGGCCTGAAAATCCTCAGCCGTGAGGAAACTCTGAAGCTCGAACCCAACCTGAACCCGGAAATTCAGTGCAGCCTTTACGCGCCGACCGCCGGAATCGTCAGCCCGTGGGAGCTGTGCATCGCGCTGGTGGAAAATGCAGTGGAAAACGGGGCCGGCTTTTATTTGAACCACGAAGTGACGGCAATCGCACCGGAGGACGGCGGGTACGCCGTTTCGACCAAAAACGGAGCGGTCTTCCACACGAGATACCTGGTTTGTGCGGCCGGGGTTTACGCCGACGCGGTTCACGCGATGGCAGCGCCCGCCGATTTTTCGATCTCCCCCGCAAAAGGGGAATACTACCTGCTCGACAAAAACCAGGGAAGCCTGGTCAGCCGGGTGATTTTTCAATGCCCGACCAAGGCGGGAAAGGGAGTCTTGGTCGCTCCCACCGTCCACGGGAACCTAATCGTCGGCCCCGACCGAACCGACGGATGCGGGCGGGAGGATTTCTCCACCGAGGGGGAACATCTCGCGGAGATCCGGGAGGTGTCACGGAAAACCTGTGACCGGATCGATTTCCGGCAGTCCATCCGAAATTTTGCCGGGCTGCGCGCCATCTCCGGGCAGGAGGATTTCATCATCCGGGAGATTCCCGGGCGCCCCGGCCTCATCGAGCTGGCGGGCATCCAGTCGCCGGGGCTGACCTCGGCCCCCTCCATCGCGCTGGAGGCGGTGGAGCTGCTGCAAAAGGCCGGGCTGGAGCTGGTGAAAAAAGAATTCCTCCGGGCGCCCCGCAGGGTCGTCCGCATGAAAGAGCTCTCCCCCGAAGAGCAGCGGGAAAAGATCAGGGAAAACCCGCTCTACGGGCGGGTGATCTGCCGGTGCGAAACCATCACCGAGGGGGAGATCGTCGACGCCTTAAGAAGCCCGATCATTCCGCCTGCGGTCGACGCGGTCAAGCGGCGGACAAACGCCGGGATGGGGCGGTGCCAGGGCGGGTTCTGCTCCCCCCGCGTCCTTGAGATTATCGCGCGGGAAAAAGGGATCGACCCCACGGATGTTTTGCAGGACAAAGAGAGCAGTTTCATCCTGCCGCATCTCCAAGGGGAAAAACAGCTTTAAAAACAGATCGAAAGGAACGATACCTGGGGGCCCGGCCGTCATGCTCAGCCGCCCCCCTCGTATCGTATGGCGATAAAGAATGAAGTATGATATTGTCGTGATCGGCGGCGGCCCCGCGGGGCTGGCCGCGGCGGTCAGCGCCTGGGAACACGGCGCGCGGAGGATTTTAATCCTCGAGCGGGACAAGGAACTGGGCGGGATTTTAAACCAGTGCATCCACAACGGGTTCGGCCTCCACTATTTTAAAGAAGAGCTGACCGGCCCCGAATACGCGGGGCGGTTCATCGAGCTCCTCCGACAGACCGGGGTTGAAGTAAAGCTCGACACCATGGTGCTCCACATCACCAAAGAAAAGGAAATCCACGCCGTCAACACGAAGGACGGCTATATGGTAATCGAGGCCAAGGCGGTTATCCTCGCCATGGGGTGCCGGGAACGAACCCGCGGCGCGATTGCCATCCCGGGAGACCGGCCGGCCGGGATTTTCACCGCCGGAACCGCCCAGCGCTACATCAACATGGAAGGGTACCTCTGCGGAAAGCGGGTGGTCGTGCTGGGCTCGGGCGACATCGGGCTGATCATGGCCCGCCGTATGACGCTGGAGGGGGCCGAAGTCCTCGCCTGCGTGGAACTGATGCCCTACTCAAACGGCCTCAGCCGGAACATCGTCCAGTGCCTGAACGACTACGGCATCCCCCTCTACCTCTCCCACACCGTCACCAAAATCGAGGGGAAACGCCGGGTCGAGCGGGTTACGGTCTCCAAAGTGGATGAAGAGCGGCGCCCTATCCCGGGGACGGAAATGGTGTTCGACTGCGACACCGTTCTCCTTTCGGTCGGGCTGATCCCTGAAAACGAGCTCACCCGGGAAGCGGAGATCGTCATGGATCCGCGGACGAACGGCGCGGTGGTTTACGAGAATATGGAAACCTCCCTGCCCGGCGTTTTCGCCTGCGGCAACGCGGTTCATGTCCACGACCTGGTCGACTTCGTCTCCGCCGAAAGCGCCAAAGCGGGAGCGGCCGCGGCAAATTATCTCGCCGGGGAACGGGACGGTGCGGGCCCGGTCATCGAGATCGCAAACGGAAACGGCGTCAGTTATACCGTGCCACAAAAGCTCCGCCCAGAAGCGATCGACGCCCCCGTCGAGCTTTACTTCCGGGTTCGGCAGGTCTACGGGAAAAGCGTCCTCGTCCTCAAAAGCGGGGAGAAGGAACTCCTCCGCCTCCGCCGGGAGCGGATGGCCCCCGGTGAGATGGAAAAAATCGTCCTACCCCCGTCGAAGCTCGCCGGAGTGGACGGCGGGCTGACCCTTTCTGTAGAGGAGGAAGCGATATGACCGAGCTTACCTGCATCGTCTGCCCCAAAGGGTGCCGCCTCAAGGTGGACGAAGAAAATCACTTTGAAGTCACGGGCGCTTCCTGCCCCCGCGGGATCGCCTACGGAAAAAAGGAGCTGACCGCCCCCACCCGAACCGTCACCACCAGCGTGGCCATCGAAGGCGCGCTTCACAGCCGGCTTCCGGTGAAAACGTCGCAGGAAATCGACCGGGCGCTCGTTAAAAAAGCGGTGGAAGCGCTGAAAGCAGTCCGCGTCAAGGCGCCTGTCAAAACGGGGGAGGTCGTTTTAAAGGACGTCCTCGGCACGGGGGCCGACTTTATCGCAACGAAAGAGATGGAGCGGGTGTCGCTTTAGCGGAAGGAAAGACGCGGGCAAATCGTTTGGGAGCGTTTGTGATTCCCCGCCGCTCTGAAAATGCGGATGCCGTGAGTGCGGGGCGGGTTCGGCCGGCATGGCGGGTTCGGCCCGCCTTCCCTTCTAAACAGTTTTTATTGTAACAACAGCCTGTGGATATTAATCCACAGGCTGTTTTATCTTGAGCAATACAAATTTTTATTCTTGTAAAAACACGCTATCGTTTTTTCCGCAGGATCGACCCCGGCTTGACCGGCATTTCACAGGGCAGTTTAAACCGCATCTGCGGGTGGGGGACGCTTTCGAGCGGCTTTCCGTCCTCACTGTAAAGGGCTGTCACTTTCAGCGCCTTTACCCCGGATTTCGGCTCCAGCAGCTCCAGCTCGTCCCCAACGCTGAATTTATTCTTCTGGACACAGCAGAGAAAGCCGTCCCGGTACCCCTCCACCAGCGCCGCCGCGTCATATCCCCGGACATAGCCGCCCGTTTCGTAATACTGCCCTTCCTCCGGACGGCCGAAATAGAACCCGGTGGAATACCGTCGGTGGCTCACCTTCTTCACTTCATCCGCCAGCCAGGCCGGGAGCTCGAAATGCTCTGGATCGTTCCCGTAAAGGTCGACCGCATTCCGGTAGGCGTTGGTGATCACCGACACATAATAGGACGACTTTGCCCGCCCTTCGATTTTCAGGCTGGTGACCCCCGCCCGGCAGAGCTTGTCGAGATGCTCGATCATGCAGAGGTCTTTGGCGTTGAGGATATACGTCCCCTCTTCCCGCTCCTCCACCGGAAAATAGAGCCCCGGGCGCTTTTCCTCCATCAGATGGTAGCCCCAGCGGCAGGGCTGAGCGCACTCGCCGCGGTTTGCATCCCGGCCGGTCAGATAACTCGACAACAGGCAACGCCCCGAAAAGGAGACGCACATCGCGCCGTGGACAAACGCTTCTAGGTCGAGCTCGGGCGGCGTTTTTTCGCGGATGCGGGCGATGTCGTCCAGCGAGAGCTCCCGGGCCAGCACCACCCGTTTCGCCCCCATCCGGTACAATTCGGACGCGGCGAGGTAGTTGACCACTCCCGCCTGGGTGGAGATGTGCACCTCCATCTCGGGGATGTGCTTTTTCACTAAGGAGAGCACCCCCAGGTCGGTGACGATCAAAGCGTCCACCCCGGATTTCCCCACTTCGCGCAGAAACGCCGGATAAGCGTCGATCTCTCCATTGGTGGGGATGGTGTTGCAGGTCAGATACACCCGCACTCCCTCGCGGTGCGCCAGCTCCACCCCTTTGCGGAGCAGTTCCTCGGTAAAAGAGGCGGAGGACGCCCTCATCCCAAAGCGGGTCGCGCCGAGATAGACCGCGTCCGCACCAAATCGAACCGCCGCCTGAAGGCATTCAAAATCCCCCGCCGGGGACAGCACCTCGGGAAGCCGCTCCCGTTTTTGACCCGCGCCCGTCATGAATTCGCGATGCCGAGGCGCCGGCAGTTTGCCTGGTGCTGTTCATAGGTCGCCGCGTAGAAGCACTCTCCGGTTTCCACGTTGTGGACGAAGAAGTAATAGCCGGTGCTTTCCGGGTTGAGCGCCGCCTCGATCGCCTTGGCGCCGGGGCTGGAGATCGGGCCGACCGGCAGACCGTTGCAGACCTTGGTGTTGTAAGCGTCGTACATCTCCTGATTCGGCGCTTCGATATTCGGCTTGATGACCTCCTCCACATACTTGGTCGCCGGGTCGGTCTCCAGATGAGGATAGGCCGAAGAATTGTTCAGACGGTTGTGGAAGACCGACGAAATCCCGAACATCTGCGCTTCGTCCGCCGCCTCCGACTGGATCAGGGATGCGAGGGTAATCGTCTCCTCCAGCGTCATTCCCCGCTCCTTCATCAACTCGAGATAGGGGGTGATTTTATTCTGGAAGTTTTCGAAGAACTTTTCCGCGACCCGCTCGGGGGTGTCGTTTTGATAAAACTTGTACCGGTCGGGGAAGAGGTACCCTTCCATCTTGTAGAATTTGAGCGAATCCGTGCTGACATCCGCGATAAAGTCAAAGTCGAACGCCGCCGTGTTGACCGTCTGGATGAAATCATCGGCCTTGCAGACGCCGTTTTCCTCCAGCTTCCGGGCGATCTCTACCAGGTTGAGCCCTTCCGGAATGGTCACTTCGACGATATCCGTCCGCTCCGGGATCTTCTGAAGCTCCTGGACGATTTCGGTGTAATCGGCGTGAGGGCTGAACTCATGGACGCCGGTCTGGAAGGTGTCCCCGATGCCGTCGAGCTTGACGACGATCTTAAACAGCCATGGGTAGGAAATGATCTCGTTTTCACCGAGCATCTCGGCGATGTCGTCCGCCGTCTGTCCTTCCAGGACTTCCAGCTCGACCGTCGTGTACCAGTCTTTTTCCATCCCGACGATATCACGCACGCCCATCATGATCACCCAGGCAAAAGTCAGAGAAACGGCGATGATGCTCAACGTGAAAAGGAGCACACGCAGCCATCTGGTTTTATTCTTCCGCTTGACTTTGTTCAGGTGCTTTTCCTCCCATTTCACCTCTTCACGCGCCTGCTGGATTTTTTTCTTCGTCTCTTCTTCGCCAGGCACCGGCTCTTTTGCCACCCTGTCATATGCCTCGTCGAAGTCGATTTCATCCAGCGTGAAGTCAACCGGAGGGCGGATGAAAACGTCTTCTTCATCGTTTGTTATTTGAATCGTGTCCTGCAGGGCGCCCTTCTGCTCTTTTCCCTTTTTCTGTCTCCGCTTTCTTCTGTCCGCCACGCCTTTTCATCCTCTCATCACGTGAAATTTTCTTTGCGCCGCCTTCGCTCACCAGCCAGTCCACCGGACGGTCATAGTAGCCGTGCGGCAGGAGCTCCGTGATGAGCTCCCTATAACAAACGCCGATCTTCACCCCGCGAAACCGCTGTAAAAACCGGTCGTAATATCCTTTCCCATACCCGAGACGGAACCCTTCCCGGTCGAAAACGAGCCCCGGCACAATGCAGACGGCGGGCCGTGGGAATTTCGTAATCTTCTCCGCCTTTCCCGGCGCCGGCTCCAGCACCCCGTAAGTACCGGGCTCCAGCTCCTCCAACGAGCGGATCCGGTAAAAATCGACGGTGTGGGTTTCCTCCAGCGACACCGGGACACAGACCATTTTCCCCTGTGAAAGGGCGTTTTCGATCAAGGCGAAGGTGTCTACCTCGTCCGGCAGGGAAACATAACAGAGCAGGCAGGCGGCGCGCTTGTAGGAAGGCAGCGCCTCGACCCGCTCCCGGATTTTTCGGTCGTTCCACCGTTTCCTGTCCGCAGGGATTTCGCGGCGTTTCGCCTTATACTCCGCCCGGATCTTCTGCTTGAGCGCTTTCATCGAAGAAGCCACCGGCTCCACCTCCCCCGCTTTTCAGTCCCTGTCTACAACCGCCGCCCGCAGCAGATCGATCCGACTCTCTCCGAGCAGGGCCTCTCCCAGACGGTAAGCAAACTGCTCCGCAAAGTGGACGGATGTCGCCGTGATGAATTTCCCATCCGTGTAGACGCCCGGCTCTCCGGTCTCCGCGCCCTCCAGCTGGGCTTCATACCCCGGGTAGCAGGCGGCCTTTCTCCCTTTGAGCAGTCCTTTATGCCCCAAGATGGAGGGAGCCGCGCAGATCGCCCCGATCCACCTGTCGTGCCCTGCGCAGAAATCGATGGTATTCTGCACCGCCTCCGATTTTTCCAGGTTGAGGGTTCCTGGAAGCCCGCCAGGCAGGATGATCATCTCGGCCTCCGGCAAGTTCATCTGGGAGGGGAGGATATCCGCCACCACCCGGATTCCATGGGAACCGCGGACTGCCAGCCCGCTGACCCCAACCGTCTGGATTTCGACCTCGCAGCGCCGCAGGTAATCGAGCGGCGTCAACGCCTCTACTTCTTCAAAGCCATCTGCTAAAAACAGGTAAACCATCCTTTTGCCCTTTTCGATACAGCTTTGCAAAAAAGCGTAAAGCAAAACGCCTTTTCACACAGTATCGTTCCTTTCTCCGTATTCTGCCCGCCTAGTCCAAGACGAGGTTCATATATCCCGGCATGCCGTCCGGCCAGAGCCGCTCCAGCCCAGGCTCCAGCACACAGAGCATCCCGTGGCGGACAGCAGGCCCGCCGGAATCCGCCGGAATCCGGGCGAAAAGCTCGTCCGCGCCGAACCGGTCCATCAGCGCGGCGGCACAGCTTTCCAACTGTTCACGGCGCAGATTCGTCTCTTTTACGACAAGCGTCCCCTTTATTTTATAACAAACCGCATACCCTTGTAAAGCGGTTCCGGCAATCCAGAGAATTTCGCCCTCTGTGGCGGCGACTTCATCGTAAAAATACCCGAGCGATTTCGCCGTGAATTTCATCGCGATCGGCCTGGCGCTCAAAAATCCGGCGCTTTGTTCCAGAAAGAGATCTTTTCCGCAGGAGTGAATCGCACACGCGGAATTCCGGCACTCCTCCCGCCCCAGCCTGATCTCGCAGACCGAAAAGCAGCTCCGGTACCCCAGCCTTTCATAGAAGCGGTAAAGGCCTTCCTCCGCGGGAAAAAGCGCGGCGACTTTGATCCCGCTCTTTCTCAAAAATTCATGCGTCTCCGACAAAAGACGGGATGCGGCTCCTTTTCCCCTCTGCTCCGGCACAGTCCCGACCGCATAGAGATAGGCCGCGTCAAAGCATTCGCCGTCTTTTTGATAAAAGGCGGGAATCACCGTCAGCATCGACACGATCTCCCCCTTCTCCCTGCCGGCCAGCGTTTTAAAAAGGGGAAAGCCGTTTGAAAAATAAAAGTCCAGATAAGAATCCGGGTCCCCGAAACAGGCCTTCCAGATCTGCCGCAGACGCGGGATGTCCCGCTCCTTCGCCAGTTCCGTCATCGCAGCGTCACCCGGTACCGCTCGGTAAACATTACAGGGCCGTAGGAGAGCTTCGCCCTGCGGAGCCCCTCGACGCCGAGGTCTTCCTCCCGGTTGACATAGGCGCAGTCGGCGGCAAACATGGCGGCGTATTCCCGGTTGATCATCGGATAAGCGCCCGGAACCTCGGCGTCCGCCTTTTCAATGTGGACGATCTCGGTGTCGGAGTTGATCCGCTCCCCGATCGAGTAGGCGACCGTCCGCCCCTCCTGCTTCAAGATGCAGCCGTGGAGCTCGAGCGCGTCGAAATTGGCAAGCGCTTTGCGGGCGGCGCACATCTCCTCCCGCTTGCTCTCATCCCGGCAGCAGTCGTTTTGGACGCACCAGAACTGATTGAACGCTTCACATTCCCCGATATTTTCCGCCGTAATCGGTTCGACGCTCCATTCCTTCTGGATGAAACGGTTGATAAAATTGCGCTTGGAATGCAGCTTCTTCCCCTTGAGGGTGATCAAACTCTCCGCCGTGTAGAGATAGTCGAAATAATCCCGCCGTTCCTTGAATTCAAACCGGCCCGGCATCAACGCCTCAAGCTTTTCCCTGTTGGCGGCGTGGCTCAGGTGCATGACAAACGGGAACCCGTGTTCAGCCGCGTAGTCCATCATCACCTCGACTACCTCGGCGAGATCGCCCTCGCCGGCCGGAAAAGCGAAATGCTTGGCCTCTTCGTTGAACTGAAGGTAAAAGTCCCGATACCGCCCGATCCGGGAGCTGTAGGCATTCGCCCAGATAAAGTTGTTGCCGAAGCAGTATTCGCTGCCCCGGAAATCGCTTTTTTTCAAAAGGCTGTCGATCCAGGGCTTGTCGCTCAATTGGATTTTTCTAAACTCAAGTTTTGTTTCAACCATGCTGTGTTACATCCTATCTGTTAAATTTAAAAGGTCGTTTTGGATTTCTTTGATCGGGCGGGGATTTCCTCCCTCACTGCAAGGGAGAATCTCCCAGCCGCACTTTTCAGCCGCATAGAGGGCGGCCTTCCGGCAGGCGCAAAGGTATGCCTCGTTCATCTCGTGGATATCCCGCCTGCTCTCATCCCCGCCGTACCGCGTGGAGAGCAGCTTCTGGGACACCTCCGGCGGCATGTCGAGAAAGACGACGAGGTCGGGCTTCGGCAGCTCCAGCAGCCGGTATTCATACTCCTCCAGCCAGGCGAGATAGCCGTCCCACTCCGTCTCTGGAAGCTTGGACATCTGGTGGATCGCATTGGAAGTGGCGTACCGCGCGGCGAGGATCGTCCCGCCGGCCTCATACTCCCTCTGCCAGAACTTTTTATAGCTTGCAAAACGGTCGACCGCGTAAAAAGAGGATGCCGCATAGGCGTTGACACTGTTTGCATCCGTCCCGAATTCCCCTGAAAGATACATCTTTACCAGGGCCGACGAGGGCTCGGCGTAGTCGGGGAAGGAGATCGGTAAGACAGCGTGCCCCCGCTGTTCCAGGTTGTCCCGCAGCAGCTCAAACTGGGTGGATTTTCCGCTTCCGTCCAGTCCGTCGAGCACCATCAGTTTTCCCTTCACTTAGCCTTCCCCCCGCAGCATATGATAATACTCCCGAACCTCAGCGGCCCGTCCGCAGCTCATCTTCCCCTCCGGGCAAGCCCCGTCCACGCAGGGCGGCCCGGCATGGGCGAACAGGGTGGGAGCGGTCTCCAGCACCAGCCGCAGCATCTCGTCCGCCAGCGCCTTGATCTCCCACTGGGCGCGGTTGCAGCAGCGGTGGGCAAAAAAGTTTAAAAGGCTCCGGGCATTGAAGGTGGCGATCATCTTGGTGTCGCAGGCGTTCGGCAGAACGAAGCGCGCATCCTCGATCGCCTTTTTTTCGGCGTTTCGCTTCGCGGCCTTCTCATCCTGCCCTCCCTCGAGGAATTCCTTATAGTGCTTGTCCATCAATAGGGCTGTGAGCTTGTCATAAGCGCAGAGGCTGTCTGCCATCGCCTGCTGGAAGACCGCCTTCGCTTCGGGCAGCCCCTCAATCTCCGGCGGCGTTACGAATTCGAACTCCTTTTCCCGCACATACCGCTGGCTCTGAACGCTGTAAGAGGCGATCCGGTGCCGGGTGATCTGGGCGAGCAGGGCGCGGGAAACCCCCTCGATCCCAAAGGTAAAGCTCGCGTGTTCAATCGGGCTTTCGTGCCCGATTTCAGCGAGCATCCCCACAAAATCAGCCGCCTTTTCTTCGGTCAGCCCATCGTAAAGGGCATCGATCGTGCTTGCGCTGTAACAGAGCTTTGCGGCGCAGGCAATCGTTTTTTCCGGTTCAGGCGTGTGTGCAATCAGTGTGACCTTCAATCTTTTCAACTCCTTTTTTCAGGGCGGAGTGCATCCGCCCTCAGTCGCGATTCATAAGTTTTGCTAAGGGCAGGGTCGGTATCCCGCGAGGCGCGTTTGTTTCTCGCAGAATAAAAATCCGGAAACCGACAAAGCGTTTGTGCGTGAATTGTCCGGTCTGGTCATAGGCCGCGCGCCTCCGCCCCTCAATTGCGATTTACAAGTTGTACAGACGTTATAAGCCCGTAGCCCGCGCGGCAGGCTTGTCTCTCGCAGGACAAAAAACCAGAGGCCGCCAAAGCGTTTGGGTCGGCTTGTCCTGCCCGGTCATGGGCGCGGAGCACCTCCGCCGGCAGACGCGGCTCACAAGGCGGGTAACCCGTAAGCTATACGCTTCATATAACGCGCTTCGCAGGACAACTGCCCCAAAATTGATACCGCCTTGGTGTGCGGCTTGGCTGGAATCACCCGGCGCGGCGGCTCGCTGCCAAATTGTCCGGTCTGGTCACAGACCGCGCATCGCCGGGGGGGGAAAATCCCCCCGGTGACGAGCGTGTGATTTATTTTCAGCAGTCGCAGTCAGGCTTGTCGGCGCCGCACATCCGCGGCGGGAAAAACTCATCCACCGGGAATTTGATCCCGCGGAATACCTCGCACGGGTCATCCGTGCTGCAGCAGCATTCTTTCTGGGGGATGCAGTAGTCGTATACCGGCACGAGAAGCTGGACTTTTCTTTGCAGGTTGACAATCGAAAAGAGCCCCAATGTGACATAAACCGCTTTTGTCGGGGAGACGGTACCGAAATCCCCGTCGAACTGGGCCGCGATCGCCGCGGGGATGCTGACACAGGGCTCGTAGCACATCTCGCTGCGGTCACAGAGCTTCACCGACAGGAAAATCGGCTCCACCACCTGGATGCCCGCCGTCGGCAGGTTGTTGCCGCAGTAGTCGAGCTGGTTTACAACCGTCGTATCGGTCGAGAAGGTCGCCACATTCCCTTCGCTCCCGTACAGGATCACCTTCTTGGTAAAGACAGCCAAACCGGTGACCTCCGTCGGCGCACAGACCGGCGAGGTAAACGCCTCAACCGTCACCTTGAAAAAGAAAGTGACGTCCACCGAATAAAACCCTTTATTAAACGCAACCGGTTCAACATCCATATATACATTAAGTACCGACGCCTTCTTGGATTTTACACTCATTGCCGCGTCAATGATCCCCTGCGCGCAGTCCGGGAAATAGACCTGAAGGTCCTCGAAACAGTCTTTCGCGCTACAGGAATCATAAATCCGGGCTGTCTCTATGCAGACAGCTTCTTTAAAGCCGTTATCAAAGCAGCCATCCGGCATCATATTATTTTCAGCCATGATAATCCTCCTTATGTCTTATTAAAGCATATGCCTTGAATGAACCGCGATTGGGAGGAACCGCCTGAAAAGCGGCGCTTTTTCCGTCATCATGCGCCCTCAAAGCTTACAATCCGTCAGGATTGCCGCCCTTTTCGGGCACACCCTGGCGAAAAAATCGTTCGCTTTCAGGTGCAAGGCAGTTTTGTAAGACGGAAAATTTTTCTGAGGCACAGCGTAAAATGCAGGAATCCTGCCGGATTCCGAGGCTTTACGCAAAGCAACAGGAAAATTTTCTCTTTCAAAACCGGTTTCTCCCTGTCGTGGCTCATTCTTATTACATAATATGGAGAATCACCGGCTTGGTGATAAAATCGGTCAAAGCTTTTTGAGCTTTGCAAAATTTGCCATGATCTTTTTGGTGCCGACCCTGTCGAAAACGACTTCGACCAGCATATCGTTCGCCATCGGCGTCATCGAGACCACCATGCCGTTTCCGAAAACGCGGTGGCCGACGGTATCCCCCACCTTGAAGTCGATCACGGCCGGCTCCGGCCTGGACGGCTTGCCGGCGTCCTCCGGCAAAAACACGGAAGGGCGTTTTCTCTGCGGCTGGTAGCTGTAGGAGTTCACCGTCATATCCTGGTAATCGGTCAGCTCCTTTGGGATTTCCTCCAAAAAGCGGGATGGCCGGTTGCGGGAGGTCGAACCGAACAGCATCCGGGTAGAGGCCCCCAGCAGGTAAAGCTGCTCCTTCGCCCGGGTGATCCCGACGTAGGCGAGGCGGCGCTCCTCCTCCAGTTCATCCGGAAAGTTCATGATGTTGCGGGAGGGGAAGATCCCCTCCTCCATCCCGACGATGTAAACATAGGGGAACTCCAGGCCCTTGGCCGAGTGGAGGGTCATCATCACAACCGAGTCGTCCGACTGGTTGAGGCTGTCGAGGTCGGTGTAGAGCGCGACCTCCTCGAGAAAACCGGAAAGGGAGCTCTCCTCGTTTTCTTCCTCGTAGCTCTTCATATTGCTCTTGAGCTCTTCGATGTTCTCGATCCGCACCTCCCCCTCCGGGCCGTCCGCCCGCAGCATGGCGAGGTAGCCGGTCTTTTCGAGCAGCTCATCCAGCAGGAATTCCAGCTCTTCCTGCTCCGCTGTGAAAGCGAGCTCCGAAATCAGGCTGGTAAAAGCTTTGAGGGCCGCGGCTTTCCGGGTGAGGGCGGGGTAGGTGTCCGCCTCCCTCAAAACGTCGAAGAGGGGAATTCCCTCACCCTCCGCAATCTGCTCCGCCGCGGCGACCGTGGATGCACCGATTCCCCGCTTCGGCTCGTTGATGATCCGCTTGAGCCGGACGTCGTCGCTGGGGTTGTTGATGACATTCAGATAGGCCAGCATATCCCGGATTTCCTTCCGCTCGAAGAACTTGCGCCCGCCGATGATCCTGTAGGGGATATTGCTGCGGATGAAATACCGCTCCAGGCTGTTCGACTGGGCGTTCATCCGGTAGAGCACCGCATGGTCGGAATATTTCCGGCCCTGTTTTACATGTTCGACGATGCCGGATGCGACGAATTCAGCCTCCGCGCCCTCGTCCCCCGTCCGCCGGACAACGATCTTTTCCCCGTCCCCGTTCTGTGTCCAGAGGTTTTTGCCCTTCCGCTCCCGGTTGTTGGCGATCACCGCATTGGCGGCGTCCAGGATGTTCTGAGTGGAGCGGTAATTCTGCTCCAGCCGGATGACCACCGCATTTTTAAACTGCTTTTCAAAGCTCAGGATATTTTCGATCGTCGCGCCGCGGAACCGGTAGATGCTCTGGTCGTCGTCCCCGACGACGCAGAGGTTCTGATGCCCCTGCGCCAGAAGGCTCACCAGCCGGTACTGCGCGTAGTTGGTGTCCTGGTACTCGTCCACCAGGATATAGCGGAACCTGCTTTGATAATACTCCAGTACATCATCATATGTATCCAAAAGCCGTACGGTGAGGACGATCAGGTCGTCAAAATCCAGCGCGTTTGCCGCCTTCATCCGCTCCTGATAGCGCTGATACAGCTTCCCGATGGTGGAAAGGCGGTAGTCGTTCCCCGCAGCATTGACGTACTCCTTCGGCGAGAGCATTTTATCCTTGCTGCGGCTGATTTCACCGAGTACCGCTTTGGGCGGAAACGTCTTGTCGCTGACGCCGAGGTCAGCCATGCTGTCCTTGATGACCCGGACGCTGTCATCGGTATCGTAAATCGTAAAATTGCCGGTATAGCCCAGCCGGTCGATGTTCCGGCGCAGGATCCGCACGCAGATGGAGTGAAAGGTTCCCGCATTGACCTCCCCGCCGACATCCTCCCCCAGCATGGAAGCGAGCCGCCCCCGGAGCTCCCCCGCCGCCTTGTTGGTAAAAGTGATCGCCAGGATATTCCAGGGCCTCGGCGGGCGGGCTGCCAGAATTCCCCGCACCGCCTCCCTGTCTTCTTCGTTTGGCTGTGCCGCGAAGCCTTTTAAAAATTCGACTTCCCGCTCGCCGATCCATTCGGGGATGTCTTCTTCCCGGTAGGCGTTCCCGTAGCTGAGCAGGTAGGCAATCCGGTTGACCAGTACGGTTGTCTTTCCGCTTCCGGCGCCCGCCAGAACCAGCAGCGGGCCCTGAACGGTAAAAACCGCCCTGCGCTGCATCTCGTTCATCCTGCTGAATTCATGTTCCAGAATCTCGCGCTTCAGCGCTGTAAATTCCTTACTGTAATCCGACATTTCCTTCATCCTCAAATTTATTTTATGCCCCGGACAGAGCGCCCCTGCCGGCAATGTCCGTGCCCGGACTGGGTAATACGCACCCTGACATTATATTGATTTTTGGGCTTTTGTCCTGCGAGGCAGGGTACCCCTGCCGGCAATCGCACACTGACATTTTGCCGGTCTCAAGACTGTAATCCTGCGAGGCGCGTTGTACAAAGCATGTATCTCGCGGGTTATCAACACTGTTATCTACACTACCTGTGAATCGCGATTGACAGCGGAAGTATTCCGCCGCGATTGTTCAGCCGGGATCACACCCGGCGTGCCGCGTGGGGCGGCGAACCGCCGCCGGGCCTGTGCCCAGGCAGGGCAATTCGCACCTCAAGGTTTTACCGGTTTTTAAGCAATAGACCTGCGAAATGTGTCATACCAGTCAGGACGGATGTGTCTCGCGGGTTACGAGCTCGCAGGTTTGCGCCGCCTACGGATCGCGTTTGTCCTGCCCGGTCACGGGCAACAAGGTTCCCGGATACCCGCCAGCAATCTTTGATTGCGTCTGCGGGTGGGGTTCTTTTACCATCTCCGCGAGCGCGTTGTGCGAAGCGGGAATGGTACAAGGTTCTCCGAAACAGTCTGAATCTTTGATTCAGTTCCTATTTCGTGAGGTTCTTATTATACCACATCCGATAAAAAATGAACAGGTCATTCTGCCCCCATCCAGCCGACGGAAACCCATGCCCTACCCTTTTAGGCCGAAGCTCTGAACCAATCGCAGTTTTTCGGCCCGAGACAATTTTTTCAGTGCCGCCTCCCGCTTCATCGCCTCCTGCTTTGTCTCAAAGGTTTCGTAATATACGAGCACCACAGGGCGCCGTGAGCGGGTGTATTTCGCCCCGATGCCGCGGTTATGGGCGTCGACCCTGCGCTCCAGGTCGTTCGTATAGCCGCTGTAGAGCGTTCCGTCGACACAGCGGAGTATATAGGCATAATATTTCATCAGCTTCCTCTACCCAGCGCTTCCTAAAAATTCTGGAAAGTGACTCTAAAAACCAACGCCGCCCCCTCATTTTTTTACACGCTGTTCTTTTAAAAATCCTCTATCTGTAAAGATAAAAACCCGCAAAAAGCCCCGGACGCTCTTCGCAGCCCGGGGCTTTTACAAGCAGAAACTTACTTAAAAATACTGAGCAGAACGCCCGCAGCAACCGCCGAACCAATGACGCCGGCCACGTTGGGGCCCATTGCGTGCATCAGCAGGAAGTTGGTTGGGTTCTCCTGCTGGCCGACCTTCTGGGAGACACGGGCCGCCATCGGGACAGCCGAAACGCCGGCGGAACCGATCAGCGGGTTTACCTTGCCCTTTGTCAGCACATACATCAGGTCGCCGAGCAGTACGCCGCCCGCCGTGCCGAAGCAGAAGGCAATCAAGCCGAGGGCGATAATCGCAAGGGTCTCCGGTTTGAGGAAGTTATCGCCGACTGCGGTCGCACCGACGGAAACGCCGAGGAAGATCGTGACGATATTCATCAGTTCGTTCTGGGCGGTTTTGCTCAAACGCTCCACCACGCCGCTCTCACGCATTAGGTTGCCGAGCATCAGCATACCGACCAGCGGGGCGGCATCCGGAACCAGGAGAGAAACCACCAGGGTGACGACGATCGGGAAGACGATCTTTTCGGTTTTTGAAACCGGGCGAAGCTGTTTCATCACAACGGAACGCTGTTTCTTGGTTGTGAGGAGCTTCATGATCGGCGGCTGGATGATCGGCACCAGCGCCATGTAGGAATAGGCCGCAACTGCGATGGAGCCGAGCAGATGAGGCGCGAGGGTCTTGGTGACGAAGATGGCCGTCGGGCCGTCCGCACCGCCGATGATGCCGATGGAAGCCGCTTCCGCACCGCCGAACGCAAAATACTCCGGGAAATAGGTGCCGAGCGCCATCGCGCCGATAAAGGTGATGAAGATGCCCAGCTGCGCCGCCGCGCCGAGGAGGAAGCTCTTCGGGTTTGCGATCAGCGGGCCGAAGTCGGTCATCGCGCCGACGCCGAGGAAGATCAGCGGCGGATAGATGCCGAGCTTGACGCCGAGATACAGGATATCGATCAGCCCGCCGTCGTGGAGAACGGCGCCGTAGTCGATGTTCGTGCCTGCGAACAGCTCCGGATGGTACAGCCCGCTCAGCGGGATATTCGCCAAAAACATCCCGAAGGCAATCGGCAGTAAAAGGAGCGGTTCGAATTTTTTAGCGATTGCGAGATAAAGCAATACGAAGGAAACGAGGATCATCACGCCCTGCTGCCAGGTCATCGACAGGAAGCCCGAGCTGTTGAGGATCCCTTGTAAGGTTTCTACAAATACGTCCACGGTTTCACGTTCCTTTCAAAAAATAATTTTCAGAGTGTAAATACACCTCAAGCAGGCTGCGACAAATTACTTTTTGTCAGAGCGTTTGATGCTTTTGACCGCGTAAGAACCCTGCCCCTCCAGCGCGACGGTCACAGCCGACGTGATCGCGGCAACTGTCTTCGCCGGGATTCCATCCTCCACAGCGGCGTCCACGACCGGGCCGGGCCCGACGGGGGGAACGAACGCAGCAGCCTTTGCAGGCGCGGCCTTCTTCTGGGGTTCCGGTTCAGCCGTCTGCTTTTTGCCGAGCTTATCCACCAGCGGAACGATCCGGCCGCTCAGATACAAAATAATAACCAAACCGATCAGCGCAGAAAACACGATAATCAAGCCGGTTATGACTATGGCAAAAGTTGCGCCCCAATCCATATCCATGTTTGCTTTCTCCTTCTCATATTAAATTGATTCGTCCGTTAAAAAACTAACGATTGAATCCTATTATAACCGATCTCAAAAAAAATTTCAATGAATATCTTTAAGTTTTTCATAATTTCATCCTTTTTTTATTTCGCGGCGCGGATGGATCCGCGTCTGTGCAAAAAGGCCCTATTTTCCATTGCGCTTCCCGCTTCGCTGTATTATAATGAGCGCAAAGGGCAATGTCCGGAAAGAAGGTTATTTCATGGCGTTTTTAAATGAAATGTACGCAACCCTCGTAAAGAGCCTCCCGCAGATCATCACTGCGCTGATCGTTTTCGCAGTGGGGATGGCGGTCGCCCACCTCATCAACAAAATTGTCGAAAAAGCGCTGAATCGCGGCCGGGTCGACCGCACCCTCTCCTCATTTTTCAAGCCGATTATCCGCATCACCCTTTACGTCGTCGTCGCCATCATCGCGCTCTCCACGGCAGGGGTGCCGACCGCCACCCTTCTGACGGCCTTCGGCGCGGTGGGCCTCGCCGTCAGCCTGGCGGTGAAGGACTCCCTCTCCAACATGGCGGGCGGGATTCTGCTGCTTGCCTCCAAGCCCTTCGTCGTCGGAGATGCGGTCGAAGTCAAAGGGGCGACCGGGATCGTCCAGAAGATCAGCATCCTCTACACCCAGATCAACACCTTCGACAACCGCGAGGTCTTCATTCCGAACGGACAGATTTCGGCGGACGAAATCATCAATATCTCAGCCGAAAAAAACAGGCGGCTCGATCTGGTTTTCGATATCTCTTATTCGGACGACCCGGAGCGGGCGAAAGCGGTCATCTCCAGGCTGGTGGAGGGGCATGAACTCGCCCTGAAGGAGCCCGCGCCTTTGATCCGGGTCTGCGCGCTGGGGGAAAGCTCGGTCAAGATCGCCTGCAACGTCTGGGTGGAGGGCGCAAATCTCCTCGCCTTGAAATTCGACCTGCTGGAAGGGGTCAAACAGGCCTTTGACCGAGAGGGAATCTCCATCCCCTTCCCGCAGCTGGACGTTCATCTCGACCCTGCTCAGCCCGGCGGGGAAGTCAAGCCCCTTTGACCGATCCGGTTTCTCATAAAATCCTCCGTCATTGTAAAAATCCCGCCGCGTACACAATCACGCGGCGGGATCGATCGTTTCAGGGCCATTGACCGGAACGATGAAAAGAAAAGCCTTTCCGCCGATCGGCGGACAAGCCGTCCCAGCACAATTCCCCTATCTGTCAAAAGGCGACGGACGATTCCTCTGCCCCTTCTTCCATACCGAGAAACACGTCGGAAGAATCCCAGCGGTACTTTTTTAAATCGACTATACCTTCCTCAACCGCAACGCCTTCCCCCTCCAGCAGCCTCTGCTGGGCATCGGTTCCGCCGAAGGCAAAAGCAGGCGCCAGACATCCGAACCGGTTGACCACCCGGTGGCAGGGAATTACGCCCGGCCGGGGATTGACATGGAGGGCGTATCCCACTACCCGGGAAGCCTTCGGATTTCCCGCAAGCAGGGCGATCTGCCCATAGGTCGCCACCTTCCCTTTGGGGATTTTGCAGACCGCTTCGTAGACACGGTCAAAAAACGTCATTCCGTTTTCCCCCTCTGCGCCAGGGATTTTAACAGGTTTTCCTTGGCCTTTTCGATATGGTTTACCATCAGCCGGGCAGCGGCTTCCCCGTCCCGCTCGGAAAGGGCCCGGGCAATCGCGCGGTGCTCCCCGACCGATGCCCTGGCACGGCCGGAGGATTTGAAGGAAATCGAGCGGGCGTGGCGGATGTAGTGGTGAAAGCCGGTCAGCATATGGTTGAGCGGCTTGCTTCGGCTGAACTGGTAAATCGACTCGTGGAACGCACCGTCCATCTCACAAAGCCGCTCTGCATCCTCTTTCTGCGCGTAAAACTCCTGTAACTCCACGACCTCCCAAAGCGCTTTGCAGTCCTCGTCGGTCATGGATTCCGCCGCCCACCGGACGGCCAGGTCTTCGATCCGCATCCGGATCACATAGATGTCCTCGATGTCCTTTTCCGTGACGCCGACCACGACGGCGCCCTTGTTCGGGATGATCTTTACGAGCCCTTCCAGCTCGAGCTGGCGGAGCGCCTCCCGCACCGGCGTGCGGCTGACCCCGAGCTCTGCCGAGAGCTTCATCTCCCCTAAACTCTCCCCGCCGGCAAAAGCGCCGGACAGGATCGCCCCTTCGATCTCCTCGAACACCCGGGCCTGAAGGGAGGAAACGCCGTCTGTCTCCAAGGTTTTCAATCTTCCCATCTCAACCGCCTGCCTCAAACCTCATGCCGGGCGCGGCGGTAACGGGCGTGCAGCTCAGGCGCATACCGCTTTACCAGTGCCACAAGCTCCTCGTCGCTGATGACCGTCTGCCGCTCCTCCTGATACTGCGCATCGACCCACTCCTTGATCTTCACAACGAGGTCGGCCCGTTTGTCGACCTTCGCCTCGTCCGGCAGTCGATAGTACTGGTTGATCCAGAAGGCAATCCCCGCCAGCCCCGAGACGTTGCTGACCGAAACAATGGCCGGGCGGCCCAAAATCTTCCCCGTGTCGAAGATATTGTAGATTTCCTCGTCCTTCAACAGCCCGTCGGCGTGGATTCCAGCCCGGGTGACGTTGAAATTCTGTCCGACAAAAGGGGTCATCGGCGGGATTTCGTAGCCGATCTCGCTCTGATAATAATCCGCCAGCTCGGTGATCACGGAGGTGTCCATTCCATCCGTCGTCCCTTTCAGGGCGGCGTACTGGATTGCCATCGCTTCGAGCGGGACGTTCCCCGTCCGCTCCCCAATCCCGAAAAGCGAGCAGTTGACAGCGCACGCGCCGAAAACCCAGGCCGTCGCCGCGTTGGCGACCCCCATATAAAAATCGTTGTGCCCATGCCATTCCAGCATCTCGGGCGGAACCTCGGAATAATGCTGCAAGCCGTAGATGATCCCCGGGACGCTCCGCGGCAGGGAAACGCCGGTATAGGGCACGCCGTACCCCATCGTGTCGCAGGCGCGGATTTTGATCGGCACTTTTGCATCCTGGGACATCTCCATCAGGGCGTTGGTAAAGGGCACCACGAAGCCGTAAAAGTCCGCGCGGGTAATGTCCTCGAAATGGCAGCGAGGGCGCAACCCCGCCTCGATCGCGTCCGAAACGACCGAAAGATAATGCTCCATCGCCTGTCTCCGGGTCATTTTGAGCTTGTTGAAGATGTGGTAGTCCGAACAGCTGACCAGGATTCCGGTCTCGCGGATTCCGATATCCCGAACCAGCTTGAAATCCTCCTTGCTGGCCCGGATCCAGGTCGTGATCTCCGGGAACCGGTAGCCCAACTCCATACAGCGGGAAAGAGCCTCGCGATCCTTTTCGCTGTAGACGAAAAACTCGGTCTGGCGAATGATCCCCTTGTCTCCTCCCAGCCGGTGGAGCATCTTGAAGATTTCGACCATCTGTTCGACGGTATAAGGCGCCCGGGACTGCTGCCCATCTCGGAAAGTCGTGTCCGTAATCCAGATATTCTCCGGCATGTTCATCGGGACGCGACGGTTGTTGAAGGGGATTTTCGGCACCTCATCATAGGGGTACATGTCGCGGAACAGCCGAGGTTCCGGCACATCCTGCAACGTATAGCGGTAGGTTTTTTCTTCTAAAAGATTCGACTTGGGGTTGATCTCGATCATAACCGTCACCTCGTTTGTATTATTGTATACAATGATACACTTTTGAAAGTGTATCATATCTCTTTCAAGTCGTCAAGGGAAGGCTGTCCTTATCCCTTTTCTCTTTCGTGTTGAAAAACGCTCATAAAACTCTTTCATCGCCAAAATGACGGAATGGGCAGGGAGACAAGCTGTCCCCCTGCCCAATAAACTGGAATGTGTTAAGTATCAATACGCACCATATCTGCAAGCACGCGATTACGGTATATCAAATCCGGACGTTTGGTAAAACCCATCTTTTCCCAGAAAGCGTTGCCTTTCTCGTTGCGGGCAAAGGCAACCAAGTTTACTTTATTAATACCCTGCTCTTTTAAGGCTTTTAGAGCAGCCTCGACCAATCGTTTACCAACACCTCGCCGCTGATGAGCGGGTAATACCGCTGTATGGCTGATATAGCCGCGGCGGCCATCGTGACCAGTAAGGATCGCGCCAATGATGGTTCCCTGTTCCACAGCAACGAAACAGGTATCAGGATTCCGAACGAGATATTTCGCAATGCCATCTCGGGAGTCGTCCAAGTTATTCAAACCCATACCTGGGCAGTCGAGCCAAAGATTATATATACTATCATAGTCATCAAGTTGCATATTCCGTATTTCCATGAATAGCCCCCAAAAAATCCACGTTTGTCAAACCAATTATATCACGGGCAATTTTCTATTTCAAGGCGTTGATGAAATCGCTGGCGGCCAGAACGGTCAACACGAAGGAGAAAAAGGATCTGCCCTTTATGGTGCGGATTGCCTCCGCAGGCAAACGCGATTCATAGGTTGCGCTAAAACAGGGCCAGTATCCCGCGAGGCGCCTCGCAGGATGAAAACTCAGAGACTGGCAGAACGTTCGGGTGCGAATTACCTGCGGCGGTTCGCCGCCCCCCATCGAATGCTTGCCTCATTGTCAGCGCGGGTGTTATACTTTTGCTGAATCGAAACAAAAATAATCCGGGAGGGATTCCTATGCAAAACGGCAAAATCAGGATCGCTACCCCGGGGGACGCCGAAAAACTGCTCGAAATTTACGCCCCGTACGTCGAAAAAACAGCGATTACTTTCGAATATACCGCACCAGCTGTACAGGAGTTTAAAGAACGGATCAGCCGCACCTTAGAGCAATACCCCTATCTGGCGGCGGAGCGGGATGGAGAAGCGGTGGGATACGCCTACGCCAGCTCTTTCCATACGCGCGCGGCCTACCGCTGGGGGGTGGAAACCACCGTCTACGTCCGGGGAAACCGGAAAGGAACGGGGATTGGAAAGGCACTCTATCAGGCTTTAGAGGCTATCCTATCCCTTCAAAATATCTTGAACCTAAACGCCTGCATCGCTTATCCGCAGATTGAGGACGAGTACCTCGCAAAAAACAGCGTGCGGTTTCACGAACATCTGGGATACCGGCTCGTCGGAAGATTCCATCAGTGCGGCTATAAATTCGGGCGCTGGTACGACATGGTCTGGATGGAAAAACAGATCGGAAACCACACGGCCAATCCCCCTGCGGTCAAACCCTTCGGTGAAATCAAGGATTTGGCTGCGCAGAAGCTTGGAATCCTCTGATTTTCCGATCTCTCCAGGCGAACACTTTTTAAACTTAGCTCTTCCCTTATCGGCGGAAAACATTTTCTTCCACAGTGGGTTTCCATTATTTGTATATTCCCCCTGAAACTGCACAACTTATTTTGGGGGGATTGATCCTATGAAATATTATTTTTCCGACTTCAGCCGCCGCACACCGGCGGAATTCGCCTTGCTGAAGCAGTGCACCGACGCCTGCTCTTCCGCGGGACGCAGCTATGAACTGCCGGGCTGCATCCTGCCCGCCGGCTGCACGCCGCAGGAAGCGACGCTGGGGTTTTGCCAGGTGTCCGGAGAATACCTGCTCTATATCCGGCCGGAGGTCTGCTATTCAGGGGGAGACCGGGGCTTAGCCACCCTTTTTCAGCCGGGCCCAAAGCTCTTCTCCAGCTTTGAATCGCTCGCCGCCCGTTTGCAGCAGCTCGGCGCCGCAGAAGCAGAACATCCCTTAAAACCGATGCCTTCCCTTTTTGCCAAGCTCAAGACCGCACTGGGCGCGCAGATATTGGGCCAGGAAGAGGCGGTGGAGACCGTCGCCTTCAAGCTGTATGGGCACATCTGCAAAAAAAATCCCGCCCGTCCGCTCTCACTGATCCTCTACGGGCCCACCGGCGTGGGGAAATCCGAGCTGGGAAAAACGATCGTGCCGGTTCTAAAGCAGTTTTTCCCAGCCATGAACTGGAAATTTGTCTGGACTGAGCTCAATACCTTTACCGAGCAGCATTCCTCCTACCGCCTGATCGGCGCGCCTCCCGGCTATGTGGGCTATGACGACCAGCCGGTCTTCGAGGCCGTGCGGCAATCCCCTTATACCGTCTTTATGTTCGACGAACTCGAAAAAGCGCACCCGGAAGTGCTGAAGGTCTTCATGTCCGTTTTGGACGAAGGGCGTTCCACTGCGCGGAAAGAGGACGACGCCGGTTCCCGGGAGCTCGATTTCCGACACTGCGTTTTCATCTTTACAACCAACGCCGACCTTTCGGCCGGTTCGCACCGCAGCACCGGATTCGCTCTGCCCGATTTGCCGAACCAAACCGAAAAGCCGCCGGAGCAAAAAACCGGCGGCCAGATGTCCTCCCTGGCGCAGGCCATCTTTTCTCAGGATGAGTCGGCCCGTCAAGCGCTGATCCGTTCCGGCGTTCTGCGTGAAATCGCAGGTCGTTTCAACGGGTTTATCCGTTTCGACCCGCTGAGCGACGCCGCAAAGCTTTCGATCGTCAAAAAACAGATCGTCGCTCTGGGGATGGAATACGGCCTTCGGATCACCCACGTCTCCCCCGAAATCGTAAAATCTCTGCTGCCGGATGGGGCTTTTTCGGTCCGTTCCAACACCGGAGTGCTGGAAGGGGCCCTGACGCAGCTCTTTTTCGAATATGTGAGCCACCACACCGAGAAAATCGTACAGCTCACCGGAAAGCCGGAGGCAATTTCGCTGGTCTCCGCTGCCGACACAGAAATCCGGCTGCCTGTTTTTTAAAGTCAAAACGCACAGATCCCATCCTGCCGGATCTGTGCGTTTCTGCATTGTATCTTAAAATAAAGGATCGAGCTCGTTTCTGTCAAAGCTTCAGCTCCTGAACGGTATTATCGGAGCGATTCAGCCGGTAAAGGCGCTTTCCGTCCCTGCTCAGATAATAAGTCCCCTCAGGGATATTGGTTTGAGCCGGGTTTTCGTCGGTGTAAATCTCCACCCAAATACAAGCCTCACCGTTTACCATAACTAGACCATTTCTGACATAAATATTGTACTCGCTCATACTGGTTCCGTCGAGGCCAAAGACGCTCGGCTGCATAGCCTGAATCCTCTCCACCGTGTCCGTATGAGTCAGTGCCTCTGTTTCCTCCGGCGCGTCCTGTCCCTGCCCTGTCGGCGCGTCCTGTATGCTCGCCACTACCGTGCAGATGCTGGGAGACCACTCAATCGCAAGGACGAAGAACTTCCCCTCTTCCTCTGCGGATTCCTTTGCCAAATAGACCCAGCCCTTTTCTTGGGTGAAATCCGGCGCTTCCGCTTTTCTAAGGCTTTTGTTCACAATCCGAAATCCGTTTTCCTCCGAGGTCATCCGCTCAACATATGCTCCAACCGAGCCACCTGCGTCTTCCAGGCCGACGTAGGCGTATGCGGAAGGCTCCGACTCGCTGGCGTTGACGCCGTCCTCGACCCCCATTGCCGGCACGCTCTCCGTTCCGGCGAGATAGGTGTCGACGACCTTTGCGCCCTCTCCTTCTTCTCCCGACTGACAACCCGAAAAAAAACACAGAAGCATAACCGCAGCTATCATGATCTTAATTCTCTTTGACATTTCCTCAAATCCTGCCTTATCACTTGATTCTATCCATCCCGCCTGACAAATACCCACGCCGACAACCCGCTCATAAACTTTTCGGAAGCATTCAAAGCATTTCAGCGTTTCTTTTTTCCGCCGCTTTCACATCCAAGCCGTCTATCTAAGCCGGGCGAGGCCTATTTCCGACGGATGATGACCGAATCCCGGCTGCGCACTACCGTCTGAAACCCGCACTCCAAGCCGTTGATTTCCATCAAAACCGGGCCGTCCAGATTTTGAAAATCGATTCCCGAGTATTGCAGCAGATCCATCAAATAGTAAGGGTCGCCGTTGTCCTTTTCCTTGAGAGAAAAGGGCCGGCCGTTTAAAAAAATCCGCAATTCTTTTGTCGGGGCGGGCGGCGGGGCTGTCTGTCCCGGAGCTTGTTTCGATTCCTCTTTCACCGGCTCCGATACGGTTTCGGGCGCCGGAACAGCTTCGGGCGCCGGCGTTTCTGCTATAGGCAGCTCTGTCTTTTTCCCCAGCGTCAAAATGACGTCACCCTGATGGAGCGCCGTCTGCATAGACGCGACCTCCTGATTGTTCAGCAATACCTTCCCGGTGTAGTCACTTCCCAAAACATCCGCCAGCGTCTTTTCTGCCGAAACACCCGACCTGGCCGGTACAAAATCAATCAAGTCGCCGGTGTGGACGATCGCCGTGACCGGCACATCCTTATCGTTGATCCGCAAAACCGCCGGCGTAGCGGGTTCGCCGCGGAAGTTAAGCCGTCTGCCGTCGACGGTAACGCTCAAACTTTTGCCTGTTCTGCCCATCAAGTCGGAATAGGAATACCCATTCATCAGCAGAATATCCCAAAGCGTCAAGGTGCCGTTTCGGAACAGCTTCGCTCGCTCCCCGTTCAGATATACGATATAGCTGTCGTTGAGCAGCCCCATCCCCGCAGAGACGGCGATCCCCAGCGGAGTCGCATATTCGGGATTGTTCAGCTCCAGCTTCTCATCCTCTGAAAAAACGCTTTTGGAAAAGTTGCTGCCTGCCAATGCAACCCGTTTCGGATCCATGCCGAGGCAGATCGCCGTCTTTTCCTGCAATCCATTCAGCTTACTGCCGCCTCCGGCCATAAAGAGAGCCGACGGCGCACCGCCGTTGAGCTCCAGAATCTGATGGGATATGGCGTCCGCAAGGCGTTTCATCGGCTCTTCAATCGCTTTGGACAGCTCCTCTGCCGAGACGCTTTCCTCCAGCCCAAGAATATTGGTGTACGAAATGGTCTGTTCCGTATCAAGGCAGCGTTTCATCTGCTCCGCAGTCTGGAAATCCACTAAGAAAGCGCGCATAATCGTCTCGGTAATTTCATCCCCGGCCTGCGTGACCATTGTATAACCGACGACGCTGCCGTCTTTGCAGATTGCAATATCGGAAGTACCCGCCCCGATGTCCACCAAGGCCAGGTTGAGCAACCGGATTTCAGCCGGAATGGCGGCATTCATTGCGGCGATCGGCTCAAGGGTGATGCTGCTCACCTGTAAACCTGCAGCCCGCATCGCGGCATAAAGGCTCTCCACCACTTCACCGGGCAGAAATGTCGCAACGATATCCCCCTCCGCCTTCTGGCCGCTGTGGTTCAGCAGAGTTGTCAGCGGATAATTATCCAGCCGATATTGAGCGACCGTGTAGCCGATCAAATAAAACTGGCGAGGCAGGTTTTCGTCCTCCTGCAGAGCTTCTTCGGCCTTGCTGACCGCACCGGCTTCGATTTGACTGATTTCATTGAGCGTAATTGGGACATTTTCGGTCAGCTCCATAGAAAAGCTCCCCCGCTGCGTTCGGAGCGCCCGGCCGGCCGCGGCGACGCAAACGCGTTTTAACCGAACACCGAGCTTTTTCATCAGCCTTTCGGTGACCGTTTTGGCAAGGGCGGCAACCCCGCCGATATCATCAATCTGCCCATCCAGCATCGTCCGGTGATGATGCTCCTCGCTCTCGATTGCCAAAACCTTAAACCTTCCACCCTCCGGCCTGCCTACGATGCCGACAATGCTGCGCGTGCCGATATCCAGCGCAAAGATCAAATCCTTTTCCTGCTCTTTATACTTCGCCATAGAGACAACGCTCCTTTTCGATTCGGCTTTGCCCTCTTTTACCCAGAAGATTCCGCCGCAATCCAAATTCAACTGCGCCCGAACATCAGGTTCTTTTGACGCTCATCTCTTTAATATTTCGCCCAAATTAATTTTATCACAGATTTCTTTTCAACGCCATGAAAAATCTTGAACGATATCTATTTTCCAACCGGAATCGATGACTCGTTCACCCGTTATTTTATCGTCGCAAAAAATTGCCAGAGAGCGGACTTTGACCACTCTCTGGCAATTAAACACCCACTCTTACACGAGCTTTCAGGAAAGCGATTTGTTACAATGTAACAGGCATATTAAACCAGACACGCACTCCATTAATATTTGCTGAAGGCGCTGGCAGCAGCACTGCTGTCTACCTCATAAGGAGCTTCCTCTGCCTGCGGAGCAGCATATGCAGCAGGGCTGGCACTATAGCTGCTGTCTACACCACGCAGTTTAAAGCGGCTCATAAGCTCTTTCATCAGAGCAGCCTGACTGGACAGCTCTTCACTGGCTGCAGCAGACTCTTCGCTGGTCGCAGAGTTGGTCTGTACGACAGAGGAAATCTGATCGATTCCTTCCACAACCTGGGCGATAGACTCCGCTTCACCCTCGACAGCGCTGCTAATGCTGCGGATTCCTTCAACAGAAGCTTCCGTCGCTTCAACAGTACTGCTAAGCACTTCGGATACACGGTTTACAATGTCTTCGCCCTCTTTGACCGCTACGATCGAATGCTCGATCAAATCCTTTGTCGCCTTGGAAGCCTGATCGGACTTGGAAGCGAGATTTCTGACTTCGTCCGCAACAACGGCAAATCCCTTACCGGCGACACCGGCGCGGGCAGCCTCAACCGCAGCGTTCAGAGCAAGGATATTTGTCTGGAACGCAATATTTTCGATGGTTGCGATAATCTTGCTGATTTCCTCCGAAGAATCGGAAATTCTCCGCATTGCTTCGACCATCTGGGTCATGTACTTCGCGCTGTCCTCAGCCTGCTTTCCAGCGGACTGCGTATGTGCCATCACCTGTTCGCTGTTCTTTGCATTTTCCGTCGCGTTGGTGGAAATTTCGTTGATGGTCGCAGAAAGCTCCTCTACAGCGCTCGCCTGCTCGGTTGCGCCCTGCGCCAGGGCCTGCGCGCTGGTGGAAACCTGCTCGGCGCCCGCAGAAACCTGCTCGGCGCTCTGAGAAATCTGGCTCAGTGTATCGCTGAGGTTATAGTTGATCGTCCGAATAGACTTCAAAATAGAGCTCAGCGAACCAACATACAAGCTCTTGTCTTTGCTGGCGAGGTCGAAGTTGCCGCGCGCCATCTCTTCGAGCAGGTAACACTCATCGTCAATCACGCCGCCCAGAATATGCTGGCTTCTTCTCATCGCATCGCACATCTCACCCAGCTCGTTTTTACTGGTATAATCAACCGGGACACGCAGGTCGCCTTCGCTGAAACCGACCAAAGCTTTGCGGATCTGCTCTGTCGGCCCAGTGATGCTTTTGATCAGCTTGGTGGCGAGAAGCAGGACAAAGATCGCCGCGATTACCAACACGCCCGCTATAATGACAATCGTGTAGATAACGACGATCTCTTGCCGCTGTATCGCCTCATTCTTAGCAGTGACCAAGATTTCGTCTACTTCCCGTGCAAGGGTTGTCATCTCATTCAAATGAGGGGTGCAGCTGTTT
Organism: uncultured Oscillospiraceae bacterium; assembly: GCA_964607135.1. GTDB lineage: Bacteria > Bacillota > Clostridia > Oscillospirales > Ruminococcaceae > Metaruminococcus_A. Next base: position 77,017 of record CAZSIV010000001.1, read on the forward strand.
TGAATCAGGGACTGCGCCTGCTCGATATTCCCCGAAGTGATCGCCGTCATAATATCCGGAAGCTCGGTGCCCCAGGCCTCGACTGCGTCAAGGTAAGCATTCAGCTTCGTGATGTCGGACAAAGGATAAACCACCCGGAGTTCTTTAAGATTTTCGCTCATTTCACTCAAAGTTTCATTGATTCTCTGAGCTTTATCGGCATTAGTCGGATCGTCGGGAAACAACGCCATGTCACGGACGTTGCGGGCGGCAATATTGGCATTCAACCGGCTATAAGTAATCAACTCGCTCGCGCGGATATCCTGGTTGATTACCTGCTGGTAACCCTCTTTCAAAGAAACCATCATGAACAATGATATTACGATGATAACTACAGAAAGCAAAATTGTAATACCAAATGCCAAAATCATGCTTTTCTTGATTTTCATGTTCTTTAACATGACTCTTCTCCTCATCTTTCGATAATTTTTTCATAAATTTATATCAATCGGTGTGCAGTTTAAAGCATTTTCACACTTTAAACCACATCACCGTATTTTCCGCGCTTTACATCGCCGAATACACGACCGTCCACCAACGTGATCACCCTGCGATGCATAATGTTGACATACTGGCTGGCATGGGTAGCCATGATGACTGTCGTTCCCCTTTCATTGAGCTCCTTGAGCAAATGGAAAATGTCCCAGATGTTATCGTCGTCGAGATTGTTGGTGATCTCATCCAGAACCAGAATCGGCGGGCTGTTGATCAACGCTCTCGCCAGCTCTACACGTCGAGCCTCGCCGCTTGAAAGCTCCACCGGGTAGAGATTGTTTACACCCGACATCCCCACAAGGCCCAAAACCTTGTTGATCCTTTTTTCGATTGATTTGCGCGACTCCAAGTGCAGCCAGCTTTTAATCATTGCAACAATTTCAAGATTTTCTTCCACCGTCCGCTTTCTCATGAGAGTAGGCTCCTGCCAAACCTGTCCGAAAGACTGAACGATCCGGCTTCGATCCCATAAACGAACCGCATCCATACTGCGCCCGTCGAGATAAACCGTCCCCTTGTCCGGCTTCATGTCGCCGCTTAACAAATGGAGCAATGTGCTTTTCCCCGCGCCGCTGCTCCCCACGACAAAAACAAACTCACCCTGTGCGATCGTAAGATTGATATCTTCTACAGCCGCCTCTATACGACGGCCTCTGCGGCCTCTCCGGCCGGTTTTATAAAACTTGCTGACACCTTCCAGCACAATACTGGGCATAATCGACTCCCCTGATTCAAAATACAATCGATCCTTGGTGCTCGACAACCGCAAAAGCGCCCAAAGCCAACTCTGCGCTCTTATTATGATAACACATCAAAAACAATTTTTAAAGAGAAAATTCATAAAAAACATCAGAGAAAATTTTTTGCCCCATATCGATTTCAGACAACCTCTTTTGACAGAACAGTTTCAAAGTACCAGGTAATCCATCGTCCCTTTTAAAAAGGATCATTTTTATATCCAATTAACGATAGATCGATTGGTCTCTGGCAATTTTTTGGTTTAGCACCCGCTCCAAAGCGAGAATCCTCTCAGACTCTCTCGCATTGGCAGCAACCTGCTTGGCCAACGCTTCTTCGGCAGCGTCCTGCGCTGTACCACCGCCCAGCAGAGCGGTCAGCCTTTCCCCATCCTCTGTGTCTTTAAGGGAATCGAGCAGCGTGTTCAAAGCATATTTAGAAATTCGAAGCTTCTCAATCGGCTCTGCTCGCATCGAAATGAGCATACTGGTCGCCACTTCATCATCGCGGTCGACCGCCTCCGCCATCTGCTGGGAAATATCCAGAATTTCATGCTGCAAATTGCCGATGCGTTTTACTTGAACCAACGCTTCCATCAGCGTTTCATTTTTCATGTCCCGCTCACTTTCCCGAATCGTTGTTCTGCTGTGCAGTCCTGAACGAATCTCTCAGTTCTCCGATCATCGTTCGGACCCGGTCGAGTTCAGTCTTGTTCCTGCCGATTTTTACACGGTTGAGCTCATAGCAGAAAAAATCATACAGCCTGGTTAGATTCGCGCTGATCGGATACTGCTTATCCAGCGTATCGTCCAGGTACCAAACGATCTCGAGACACCGGTCTACCGACGCTTCAAAGATCTCATACTCTTCTTTGGCCAGCGCCAGATCCGCCCTTGTGAGCCGTTTGATCAGTTCATCATAAAGCATAAGCAGCAATTCGCCCTGCGTCATCGTGTCGACGGCGTCTCTTTTATACTGCTGCTGCAAGCCATTTGCATCCATCTTATTCTCCTCTTACCCTTGCCAAACAAGGATACATGCGGTTTTTGAGGCAAAATAGCGCCCCTGTCTGTATGATCCCCTTCACCTTGCACCGTAAGACGTCTACCTCGCCGATACGCTCCCCCGCTCCCGAAAGACTTCCGCAGACTCTAAAACTCCTGAAAGGATGGAACAATAAACACCAAGACGCAGATACCGTCGCATCCTGCATCTGAAAGCGCTGCCGAACCATCCTCCCAACAGTCTTGAGATACATGATCCCTTATCAAGTGAGGACAAGCCCTGTCTTAAGCACCCGTCCCCGTTCCCATGAGACCCATCAGCGCGGAGCTCTGAGAGTTCATTTCGGCGATCAGCTGTTCCAATATTGTGAACTGTTTGGTGTAGTAATCAACCCGGTCACTCAATTTATCCTGCCACTTTTCAATCTGCTTGTCATAGTTGTCAAGCGTCTGCTGGAGGGAGTTGCTGTAGATCGAAGTGGGAACCCTGGCAGAACCGGCCTTCTCAACTAAAATACCTTTATCGACCCCGGTGGTCTTCGCATAGGAATCCAACGTGTTTTTGAGCGACGCCATGAGCCCGTTCGTAGAAGCCCCATTGTCAATGGTTTTTGTGAAAACATCTTTTACCTTATCCGGGTTGGCCGACAACGCCTCGCGGAGCTTATTTTCATCCAGCGTAAGGGTGGTGAGACCGTTGCTGTACGCCTTATCAATGCCGATCGCCCGTAAATCCGCCCCGTCCTGTCCGCCGGGAGAGACAATCGAAGTCAGCTTGCTGTACAGATTCGCCAAGTCACGGTCTGCAAAAAGAAGCCCTTGCTTTGCCTTTTCCTCATAGGCGGCAATCGCCGACTCCGACATACCGGCCTTGTCGTCCTCGGTCAGCGGCTCATAGCGGCTCTTGTTGGACTTGGTAGCAGGCATGGTGGAATAAGCGTTTTTGATCTCGGTGATCATGGCGTTATAGTCTTCAACAAATCCTTTGATCGTATCGACAATCTTATCCGAATCCGCAGAGTACGTAAAGGTGACCGCATCCGCTTTTGCAGCTTCAAGATCCGTGAGCTGTGAGTCGGTGTACTCGCCAAATGTTTCTTTGAGCGAAACGCTCATGCCATCCACATCGAACGTATTGCTGCTGCGGCTGATCCCGTCGTACACTTCGCCATTGACCGACATTGAGAAGACTGCATCGACGCCATCCTCGCTCGTCACTTCTTTATCATAGTCCTTGCCGAAGAGCTTCTGCGCCAGCCCGTCGCCGAAATCGATCCGACCGGCGGAGCCTGTCTCTTCTGCCGTGAACTTAAACTGATTGGTGATCTTGGAGTAGCTGACATTGACGCCGGCTTCCGTGTTGTTGTTAATTGCAGTCGTCACATTTTCCAACGCGGAATTCTTTGAAAAAGCCCCGACCGTCTTGCCGTTGAGCTTAAACTCGTAAAGATGAGCGCCTTCTGAATCAACACGGTACCATTTGCCGTCGTCGTCCTGCGCCACACGGTTGCCCTTCGCATCTTTATAATAAGCAGGGCTTGTCTTGGTCGCTTCAACCAGGGTGACCTTGCCATCCGCCTCGATTTTAGAAAAGCTGTCCCAATCGCTTTCATGCAGAATATCCCCAAGCGTTTTTCCTAAATCGAGATAGGATACTTCATTATTGCCCTCAAGTCCCAACGGCGTCCCGCCGTTGATGCTCATGGTGGAACCCTTCCCGGCTTCAAATTTCAAGCCATTGCCTTCACCATTGAGAGACACCTTGATTTTGTTTTTTCCGAAGGCCTCGGAAAGTTTATCATTCAGGGCGTTGACGAGCTTATCCAGATCAGTTGCGCCATCTGCGGTCGTATAATCCCCTACAGAGATCGATTTTGTAACGCCGTCCAGCGTAAACTTCACCGACTTCTCCTGCAGATATTCGCCCCTCGTTGTTTTTTCGTAGAGCGCCTTATTCCCCACCTCAATCGAAGTCGTTTCATCGGATGGCTCGATATTCAGCGTTTTCGCAATATCGCCGCTGGCAGATTTGATGTAAACAGAGTTACCGGCGCCCGCTCTGTCAAAAAACTCGATCTTGCCGGCGTTCGCGCGCACGCCGATCCTAGTATTGACCGCGACCGAGCTGCCGTCGGACAAAGTCATGCTCTGCTCTCCCAGCTTTTTGCTGATCGCCGCCGCCAGATCGTTGGCGTTTTCATACGCTTCCAGCTCGCCGAAATCAACAGAATAAGAACGACTGCCCCCGTAATTGATGGTGAGCGAACCCGAAATCGCACTTACATTCATATTCTCTGCAAGGTTTAACTCCCCACCGGCAATAGTCGGCACCTCGGCCTGACGGCCGCCGACGCCGGATACGGAATAAGTTGCCGCCGTCGCGAGCTGTTTAACCCCCAAAAGCTGAACATTGCTGGAAGATCTGCCCGTCGCCGAAACCTTGTCGGCATATTTACCGGCCGTTGTGATAAGAGATGCACTGTTGAAGAAGCTGGCAGACGACAGGTTTTTATTCGACGCATAGGAAGCATATGAGCTGCCGAAATTCAGAATCTGGTCGATGATGTTCCGATAAGCCTGCTGCTGCCACTGAACCTTCGTGCTCTTCTGCTGAAGCGAACTGATCTTCTTCTGAATTCCCGACACTGCATTTTCAATCAAACTTTCGGTATCCATGCCGCTGGCAAGACCCGATATTACGTTTCTTTTACCGTAAATACTGCTTGTCGCACTGTTGCTTACATTGTTTACGGATGCCATATTGATACACTCCTTCCAAAAATCCCCGTTGTCCATTGTTATGCATGAAAGGCAGGCAACACGGTATGGCACATCGACGTACAACGCCACTCTTCTTGCCTCGCCAATAAAACGCCTGAAGCCTCAGTCTGCGGCATCGGCCCGACAGGTCTCCCGCCATTTCCCAAAATTACAAAATTAGTTTTTATGGCCTCTATTATTTTTTATCGACATGTGATACAATAACTTAAAGGTTTTTTTTAATTCTTCACGCTTAAGGAGGGAATTTCCCTTGTCAGAAATAATTACCATCACAAATCAGAAGGGCGGCGTCGGAAAAACCACGACCGCTTCGGCTCTCGTCTGCGGGCTGCACCAGCGCGGGGCGCGTGTCCTGGGCATCGATCTCGACCCTCAGGGCAACCTGGGGTTCACGCTCGGTCTCGACATCGGCGAAGGATATACCATTTACGATGTCCTCAAAAAAAGCCAGCCGATCGAAAAAGCCATCGTCTCGACCGATTACGGGGATATCCTTCCCTCCGACATCATGCTTTCGGCGGCGGAGGTGGAATTCACCGCGCCGCGCCGCGAGTTCATGCTGGAGCAGTATCTCCGGGAAATTCGTTCCAAATACGATTTTATCATCATCGACACGCCGCCTTCCCTCAACATCCTCACCATCAACGCCTATGTAGCATCCAATTCGCTCATCGTCCCAATGGAGGCCGAAATTCTCAGCCTCGTCGGCATCACCCAGCTTCAAGAGACGATTACCACCGTTCGGGATACCTTTAATCCGAATCTGAAGGTCTTGGGTATCCTGCTCAACAAATTCAATCCCCGTCTCATCCTGTCGCAGGAGGTGCTGGAGCTGGCGCAAGAGGTGGCCCGACAGCTGGGAAGCCGCGTCTTCGACACCAAAATCCGCCGCAGCACCAACGTCGCAATGGCCCCCGCACACGGGCAGAGCGTCATCACCTATTCGCCCAAATCCAACCCCGCGCTCGACCTGCAGGAAATCGTAGACGTTGTGGCTGGGGAACGGTTTCGGCCTTCCACTGAAAATCGATAAAAGAAAAGGAATGTAACTCAATGGCAAAAAAAACCAACACCAGCAAAACAGCTCATGTGATGAACCTTCTGAGCAAAAACCAGGAAACGGCGCCCGCCGCCCCCGCTTCAGACGAAACCCCTGCGGATGCCGGACAGCAGGAAGCAGCTCCTACTCCTGTGGCTCCCCCTTCAATCCTGCCTTCCCTGAATCTCGACCTGGAAATTTCCACTCAGATCAAATCCGCTTTAGAGGATTCTCTCGACAACGGGCCGGACGGCCCGGCTGCGGAAACACAAAAAACTCCGGAACCCGTTCAGCCGCAGGATGTCTCTGAAACTATCCAAGCCCCTCCCGAATTAGAACAGACCTCAGACGAAACCGCCGCGGCCGAACCTGAGATTCAGGAGCCGGTCCCGGAACCTTCCGCACAGCCCGCAGAATCGAAAGATGAGAGCGAAGCAGTCTCCGCGGAGCCTTCCACTGTCCAGATGGCGGAGGGAGAAGCTTTCACTTCGGACATTCCCGGGGCGGCACAGGAATCTCCCTCTACCGAAGTGGCTCTTCCCGCTTTAGAGCAGGAACCCGTTGAAAAACCCGCGGCTGCCGAATCTCAAGCCGTGCCCGAAGCGCAGGAACCAGTTCCGGAATCTTCTGCACAACCCGCGACATCGGAGGATGGGGATGAAGGAATCTCCACGGATGCTCCTGTTCAGGCGGCAGAGGATCGGATCGTCTTTACCAATATTATGCAGACGCTGGTTGAAAAAAAGGTCGACCGATACATTCAGATGTTCGGCTTATGCAGCTGCCCGAAATGCGTAGCCGACGTAAAAGCGATCGCACTCAACAATCTTGTTCCAAAATACATCGTGACTGTACCGGAAGAAGAATCTCCCTGGGTCACGATTTATGAAGGAAGGTTCAGCGCAGAGGTGACGGCGCAAATTCTTCACGCTTGTAAAATCGTAATGGAAAATCCTCTTCACGATCTATAAAATTTCTCCTGCCGAAAAAGGCCGGTAGATGAAAATGCGCCGGCCTTTCAGCTTTCGCCCTTTCTCGGTCACACACAAATCCGAAATCAGCTCCCTGAGAGATTCAGGGAGCTGATTTCAGTCATATATACCGGCATTTTTGGCACTGCAAAAGGCTATTTTATTCGCTCAAAGCGATTTCCGGCTCATTCCCCGCCTCTTCACCGCCATATGCATTCGTAAGCTGGTTCCAAAGATTATTGACATTGTCCATGCAGACGAAATAGATGTTCGTAAGATGATGATCCGGGATGCCGAGCTCGGCAGCCAGCTCGGTAATCCGATCCCAATTCGCCGCTTCGTAACTGAGGACAAGTTCATACAGCTTGCCGCACCGGCCCGTTTTGTTCAAAAGCGCCTCGCGCACTTCGTCGACCATAACGACTTCGTTCAAAATCTCCTCCATCGGCGCGTCAATCAAATAATTGAGGGTGGAGAACATCCCCATCAAATACGCCTCGGACTTCGAAATCGGCATATCCTTAGCATAGGTCATCAACTCGCTGGCAAAGTTCGCACGCATAAACGAACGTTTCAAAAATTCTTCCGTGCTCTCGTCAATCTGATTGTCGGAAGCGTTGACGCTGAGGAGATAGACCCACTGCTTCAGCAGCTCCAAGCCGAGCGTCATGACGGCCTGATGAATCGTCGTGGCGCGGTGGCGGAGAGCAAAATAAGCAGAATTGGCTATTTTCAGCAATCCATAGGTCAAGTTTGCATCGGCGCTGATCATCTGCTCGATCTCGTCGACATCCGGCTCGTCGCTCATAATCGCCACCATCAGCCGGAAGAAATTACTCTGCAAGTAAGCGCCGGAATGGGTCTTGGTCGTCATAAGCTCCGCAACATACGGTCCCTCCAAAGCGTCTACGCCCATAGCCACCGCTTTTTGATAAACTTCCTCAGTTTGAACTTCTGTCGCAATACATGTTTTATTCATGCTGTGGGCGATCTCAATGATATGACGCATCGTCGTGTCGCTCGTCGTTTTGGTGTTGAGCTTGATATAATCGATGCTGTCCATAAACGCCAGATAGCGCGGTGAAAACTGGAATTCGTTTACAGCGATCTTATATCCTTCTTTGGCATACTGCTGCACAAAATGCATAGACAGCGGATGAATAATCACACTGTCGTCAATCTGAATGACCAGTTCTGATTTTGAAAAGAGCTTCGGCGTCTTTTTCATCAGAAGCATCGTGGTAAAGGTCATAAAGTTAAGCGACCCTTTTAACGATTTGGAAGTGTTCTGGGTCAAAAAGCTGTAAATCGTATCGGCGGCGGCAAATTCATTTACAGTGTTCGGATTTTCATCGCTGAACGCCTGGTTTTCCCCGTGGTACAATATCTCATAACCGATGATATTCCCCTTGGGGTCTTTGATCTGCTGCCTCATAATATATTTGCTCATAGCCGTCCTCCATCTGTTGATTTCAGAACTTAATTGCCCGTGAGAAGATGATCCATGATATGAACCAGGTGGCCGATTTCCGGCTTGCTCAGCTGCTCATCCGCTCCCAGTTCTTTCCCTTTGACCCGCATTTCCTCCGTAATCAGCGAAGAGAAAATAATAACCGGGATGTCTTTGAGTTCCGGGTCGCTTTTGATTAATTTCGTCAAACGGTGACCGTCCATCTGAGGCATTTCAAGGTCGGTAATCACAATCGAGCAATGGTTTCGAACCTGCCCCTGGCGTTTATAATCTGATAAAGCATCCCACAGCTCCTGGCCGTTCGGGAACATCTGAACGTTGATATAGCCCGATTTGTGGAGCGCCTCTTCGATCATCTTAGTCAACAAGATCGAATCCTCAGCCACAAAAACCGGCATCTCGCGGCACTCGCGGTAGCCCATCTTGTCTATTTCCGAAATCTGGATCGTCGTCTGCGGTGCAATCTCCGCCACAATCCGTTCAAAGTCCAAAATTGTGACCAGATCACCTTCGCACTGCGCAATCCCGGTCGCAACGCCTTCCTCGCCTCCGGACACCGTGTCGTCCGGCTTTTGAATATCTTTCCACGAAATCCGGCTGATTCCGACGACGGTATGCACCCGGAAGGCAATGAACATCTTATTAAAGTTTGTGACAATAAAAAGGTCCTTCTCACCTTTTTCACTGTCGACCCCATTCAGATATCTGGGGAGATTAACCACCGTCAGCACAGCATCACGCGGTTTAAAAATACCTTCTACTGCCGGATGTGCATGCGGCATAGCCTTGACCGGCGCGGACATCATAATCTCGCGCACCTTGGCCACGTTGATCCCATAGAGATTATCGTCGATGGTAAACTCCATGATCTCAATTTCATTGGTTCCGGACTCCAACAGGATCCCTTTTTTATCTTCTTCCAACATCTTTTATTCTCCCCTTGTCAATCGAATTTACGGCTATGTCTGATATAGGCTATATAATCAGTTCCGGCTTGCCGTAGCTCCGGATACAAGCCAGCCCATTGGATACGTCGAACAGCATCGTCCTCGCAATCGAGCCGCCCACATCTTCTTTCAGCAAAGGAATTCCATACTTTTTCAGCTGCATATGTACGCTTTCGATATTGCGCTGCCCAATATTGCCCAAAGAGCTGTTTCCGCCCACCTCGAACATTTTGGCCCCTCCGGCAATCTTCGCCGTCATCCTGGCCCGTTTCGCCCCTTTGAGCTCCATCTGTCTGAGCATCTCAGCAAATCCGGTATCGGCATATTTGAGGGGCGTTTTACGGCCTGCTTCCATATTCAGCGGAAGCATGATATGGAGCAGCCCGCCCAGCTTGATGGCAGGATCGTACAGACAAATTCCGATGCAGGAACCAAGCGCATAAGTGACGAGCATCCCCTCCCTTTGTGCAAGCTTCATATCGGCTATTCCAACGATCAGTTTATTCTCCACTGCTAACGCCCAGCTTCCCGAGTAAAAAATTTAACGACCGGAGATCCGGTGAAAGTAAGAGCCGGCAAGGAACCTGCTTTTCGTCACAGACAAAGTTGCCGCCGATGGTCATGATATGATCGGACTGACCCCCGTATTCAGCCATGGGAACCGCCATGATGGCGCCTTGCATGTCCACGGTAAACGCGGGAACCGTGAGTTCTATTTTGAGATCTGCCAGCCCGCTGAGAGCATTGATAAAGGTGGAGATCATAATATTTCCCACCTCAATCAGCGCCGAACACTCCATTTCGTGCAGCCCCATATAATCCTCGACCCCTTTTCCCATGATGCTTTTCAGCACCTGGTTGATGAAGTCGAGCTTCTGCACCGCGAGCATGATCCCATTGATCTGCCCGCCCATTTTCACCAGAACGCCCGCAGTGATCTCCTCTGCGCCGCCGATCCACTCAATTGCCTCATTATAGCCCATAATCCGAACTTCAGGCCTGGTGATGCGAACCTCGCGGTCCAAAAGCTGAGAGAGCGCCGTAGCCGCGTTGCCCGTACCAATGCTCCCGATTTCCTGCAAGGTGTCGATTTCCAATGAACTGAGCTCATCGTAATTCTTAATATTCAACCATTAGCCCTCCTATCAGGTTCTCAAGTTGTTGATTGTAGTCTCGATCTCGTCGGAGGTCTGCACGATTTTGAGCGCCATTCCGTAAGCTCGCTGCGCCTCGATCACCTTTGTGATCTCTTCAGCGAGGTCGACGTTGGACAGTTCCAGGGCGCACTGAACCAACTTGCCCGTTCCCAGCATCAACTCGCCGTTTTTGTCGATCGGCAGGAAACGAGTGTCGCTGGTATGCCGCATCCCGTCGTAATTTCCGAAGTCAAAAATTCCGACCGGCTGTGGGGCCGTGTGATCGGCAACCTCGATGATATCCCCGTCGGTTCCGAGGACAAACCGTCTCTGTTCGTCGGTCAGCACCCAGATGCGCTCCTCAACCGGGTTCCCGTTTTCGTCCATCTCACCGGTCGGACGCAGGTAATCATTAACCGAAAAAGCGCCGTTCCGGGTAAAAGAAATTTCGTTGGTCGTTCCGTCCAGCACCGCAAAAAAGCCGTCGCCCTCGATCATGTAATCCTGATACCGCCCCGTGGTTGCGACCCCTCCCGGATTAGAATCCGTCGAGGTCATCAGAAGCCGGGTGCCGACTCCATACGGAACCTGCGGCTGCTCAATGGCCGCCATATCCTGGTAAAACAGCGACGTAAACCGCGCCTTCTCCGCCTTAAATCCGTAGGTATTGACATTTGCGATGTTATTACCCTGAACGTTCATCCGCAGCATCTGCTGGGATGCGCCTACCGCGCCGATGAAAAACGATTGATCCATCTTTTCCCCTCACTTTCTTACAGACGGCCGACGTCGGACGCAGCCTTGGTCATCAATGAATCGTACATTTTAGAGAGCTCGGCAGCGCTTTGGAGCGCACGCTGCACGCTGATCATTTCGGTCATCTGGCTGACCATATCGGTGTTGGAGCGCTCCAAATACCGCCAGTGCATCCGGTATTCATTCGTCAGGCGCGCCCCTGTTCCGTCAAACAGCCCCTGCTGGTTGTGCTCCAGCTGCTGCTCATAATCGTCGAAATCATAAACGCCCAGCTTTGCCAGAAAATCACCGTTCTCCGTGTAGATATTCCCGTATTCATCTCCGATGATTTTGTCGGTTCCCAACCAGATTCCCCGGCCGTTTTCATCCAGAACCTGACCGTACCCGCCAAACCAGAGATAACCGTCGTTATCCAGCGAAAAACTGCCGGCCCTCGTATAAGCGACGCCGCCGTCCGGGCGCTGTATGGCGAAAAAGCCCCTGCCCTCGATGGCGAAATCCAGACTGATCCCCGTGGGCTCGGGCGTTCCCTGGGTGTAGTCGGTGTAAATCTGGCTGGTGGCTCGAATATAGCTCTGCCGCCCAATATCCTGATAATCCTTTATTTTATTCCCGACGCGGGTGTACATCACGTCGTCGAAGGTGCTAGATGTGTATTTGTTTTCTTTAAATCCAGCTGTCGATATGTTCGTCAAATTATTTGCCACCACATTCAGGTTTCGCTGCTGGGTGAGCATCCCTGACGTCAGATTGTAAAACCCTTTGAACACAGTCATTCCTTCTTTCGTTTTTTTCTGCGCGGAACGGAATCGTCGTTGATATAGGCATCCATATAGTCCTTCAATTTCCCGATCGCACAGGCGTGAATCTGTGAAACGCGGGGGGCGCTGACCTCCATAACCTGGGCGATTTCCTTCATATGCAGATTTTTCTCATAATATAGGGACAGCACGACCTGCTCGTTTTTTTTCAGCGTCCGAATTCCCGCGGCCAGCGCCTCGCGGAATTCCTGTTCCTGAAGCACCGCATCCGGCTGACCTGCCGTGTCTTTTGTCGGAATTTCCGGCCCGGAATTGTCCGACTTGGACAGATCGACCATCGCATCCAAAGAGAGGACATTCCCCAGCGCAATCCCGGCGATTTCCTTCTGATACTTTTCTGTCGTGACGCCTAATTTTTCAGCGACTTCGGCGTCGTTGGGATAGCGGTTAAGTTCATTATACAACTCTGCGACGACTTGGTCAATTTCTTTGGTGCGTTTTCTCAGACTTCGCGGGAGCCAATCCTGTTTGCGCGCCATATCGATCACCATGCCGCGGATCCGCCGCGCCACATAGGTGTCAAATTTAGCGCCCTTTTCGGGATCGTATTTATCGATGGCGTTTAACAGGGTCAGCACGCCTTCGCTGATGACGTCGTCCACCTGGGCAAAATGACTGTAAATTCCTTTGACCTGCAACGCAACCCTTTTGATAGAGCTTTTATACCGCAAAACCAGGGCCCATTTATAGTTGTCGTCACCGGTAAGCCGGTAAGCGTCAAGCAGCTCCTGGGTGTCCATCCCGTCGACCGCCGCCTGAAATACATCCTGGTCGTACTGTGTTTCCCGGGCCTTCTTCGCAGTTGTCTGAATCTGGCTCAAACGATCACCCCCGCTTACTGTCCAGCCGCCATCGCAGAGACGGGAGCTTCCAGGGTGATATTGCCCAAGGCCTGAATCTGGACATTGTTGGAGATTTCATTAAACGCAAGGACATAGACGTTCGGGAAAAACTGCATCAGCATCTTGCTGAAATAGTTCCGGATGACCTGGCTGACGAGGATAATCGGAATTTGCGACAGGTCGTTGAATTTCTTCAGATGCTGGGTCAGCTGGGAAATGATCTGCTGCATGAGGTCCGGCCCCATTGCAAGGTAAACCCCCTGCTCGTTGCGGGTAATCGAAGAGATGATTTTCTTTTCGACTTCGGCATCCAGGGTGATGACCCGGAGCTGCCCGTCTTCGCAGAAGCGGCGGGTAATCGTCCTGCTCAAAGCGGCCCGGACCTGTTCGATCGCCATATCGACATCCTGACCTCGGTTCAAAGCGTCCGCCGCCGTTTCCAGAATGGTGCCCAGATCCTTGATCGGCACGCCCTCCTTCAGCAAGCTGCGCAGAACCTTTTCCAGCACGGCGTAAGACACAACGTTTGGTATGGCCTCTTCTACCAATTCGGGAGCGGTCTTTTTCAGGTTATCCACCAGCGAGATCGTCTCGGTACGGTTGAGCAGCTCATAAGTGTGTTTCTTGACCGTCTCCGAGAGATGGGTCAACATGACGGAGAGCGGATCGATAACGGTATAGCCGTAAATTTCAGCCATCTCTTTATTTTCAGGCAGAATCCAGCGGGAGGGAATCCCATAGGCCGGTTCGACCGTTTCGATCCCGTCGATCTCCCCCAGCGGGTTTGACGGCTCGAGCGCCAGGTAATAATCCACCAGGATTTCGCCTTTTGCCACTTCCTCCCCCTTAATCCGGATAACATACTGGTTCGTACCCAGAGAAGAGGAGTCGTGAAGCCGGATCGACGGGATGACAAACCCCATATCCTGCGCATATTGCCGGCGGAAGATGACAATCCGGTTGATCAGCCGGCCGCCGTGGCTTTCATCCACCAGCGGGATCAGGCTGTACCCGAACTCCATCTCGATCGGTTCCACGGTCAGCAGTGAATAAACATTGTTGATATCCTTATAGTAGTCGCTCTCACTGGGAAGCTCAGCCTGGGAAGGCTCTGCGCCCGCCTGCTCTGCGGCGGCCGCTTCCTCCAGACGGGAGCGCTCCATGCGGCGGTTTAACACAAATCCTAAAACCAGAAGGAGAGCGCCGCCCACAAATAAAGCCAAATGGGGGGTATTGGGGATTACAGCCAGAAAAAAGAGCATCACCCCGGTTGTCATAATCGCCCTCGGCTGGGCTTTGAACTGCCGGATGACGTCCCGGTTCAGGCTGTCGTCCGAGACGGCGCGGGTGACGACCATGCCGGTCGCGGTGGAAATGAGCAGAGCCGGGATCTGGGAGACCAGCCCGTCGCCGATCGTGGCGATCGAATAGGTGCTCATGATCTGCGTAAAATCGCCCTGGCCGCTCATCATCCCAATCAGGATGCCGCCGACGAAGTTGATCAGGGTGATAATCAGCGACATGATGGCGTCGCCCTTTACGATCTTGGTAGCACCGTCCATCGACCCGTAAAAATCCGCTTCCTTCTGGATCTTGTAACGGCGGAGCTTCGCCTCTTCTTCATTAATGAGCCCTGAGGAAAGGTCTGCGTCGATCGCCATCTGCTTTCCGGGCATCGCGTCAAGCGTAAAACGCGCGGCAACCTCCGCAACACGTTCGGCGCCTTTGGAAATTACGATAAACTGCACCAAAACGATGATGAGGAAGATGACAACACCGATTACAATATCGCCGCTGGTGATCAGGTTGCCGAACGCCTCGATGACCGACCCGGCATATCCGCCGTTCGAAAGGATGAGCCGGGTACTGGAGACGTTCATCCCCAGCCGGAAAAGCGTCGTAACCAGCAGCAAAGAAGGAAAGATCGAAAATTGCAGCGGCTCCGATATATTCATCGTGATCATGAGAATCATGATCGAGAGCCCTATATTGATAATCAGCAGAAAGTCAAGTAAAAATGTCGGAAGCGGGATGATTAAAAAAAGGACAATGACAACGACCATCAGGGAAATCACATTGCTAAAGATTCGTTTCACAGTCCTTCACCTCCTCCGACGAAACATCGCCTCTTTAAAAACATAAAACTTTATAAAGGGGCAGCGGCCCCTGAAGGCTCAGCGGGAATTCTTCCCCTGCTGAAGCCCGAATATGAAACCCGCCGCTCTTGAGACGGGACTCTGTCGGATCATTTTTCAAGCCGTTTATTTCCATCCAAACGGAAGATATAGACCAAAACCTCCGCCACCATGCCGTAGAGCTCCGGCGGGATTTCCTGGCCCAGCTCCGTGCTTGCAAAAAGGCTGCGGGCCAGCGGCGGATTTTCAATCACGGCCACATGGTTTTCCTCTGCCACCTTTACGATCCGAAGCGCCAGTTCATCCTGGCCAAGCGCCAGAACGACCGGAGCGTTGTCTTCCTCCGGCTTATACCGCAGGGCAACAGCGTAATGAGTCGGGTTCCTGATGACCACGTCTGCCGACGGAACCTGCTGCATCATGCGGGACTGCGCCCTGCGCCGCTGCAATTCACGGATTTTCCCCTTGATTTGAGGATCGCCTTCTACCTGCTTATACTCTTCTTTTACTTCCTGCTTCGTCATTTTGAGCTGGCGTTCATAATCCCACCATTGATAAAAGAAGTCAAAGGCCGCTAAAACAGCAAACGCAATTGCAATCCGCAGGATCAGATTCATGGCGTTGTCGAACAGATGGGCCGCCGCCACCGAAATGTCTGTATATAAATACTTCGAGCTTTCGCGGAACATGTCGCTGAGCCCCAAGTAAATAATTGTCAAAAGGATACTGATCTTAAAGATTCCCTTGAGCGCCTCGACCACGCTTTTAAACGAAAAAAGGCGCTTCATCCCCTGAAGGGGACTGATCCGGTTAAATTTAGGTTTGAGCGATTCCCCGCTCACCAGCAGTTTGGTCTGAGCGAAGGTGGCGACAACGGCGCAGACAACAACGACCGCCGCGATCAGCCCGACCGTTTGAAGCAACACCATTGCCATCTGGCCCTGAAGCTCATTGAGCACATCCAAAAGCTTGAGACCGGGCGTGCCGCTGGCATCGAAGCATCGGCTCATAAACTGCCCCAGCTTTTCGACAAACGTGCCTGAAAGCAGACGGAGCATCGCATAAGCGCCGATCAGCGTCGCCATGGCGACTACATCTTTACTTAAGTGAACATTACCCTTTTTTCGTTCGTCTCGTCGCTTTTTGGGTGTTGCTTTTTCAGTTTTTGACCCCTCTGCCAACGGTAGATCCCCCCTCGCCGGGCCCAGAGTTCAGGATTAACCTGTTGTCAATGCTACGATTTCCTTTAAGCTGTCGAGCATCTCCATTTCGATCTTCAATAAATATTCGCTGAACGGCGCGATCAAAAGGAGAAGCAGCGCCAGGCCGATGATGACCTTCAGCTCGATATTGATGGCAAATACGTTGATCTGCGGAATAACCTTCATTAAGATCCCCATCCCGATCTGCCCGACGAGCTCGGCCGCAAGGACCGGAAGACAGAGCTTCACGGCAAATACGGTGCATTCGACAAACAGCTCGAGCATGGCACTCAATACATCAGAGCCCAGCGAAACGGTGCCATAGGGGACGATTTCACCCGACGTCAGCATGATGCGCAGCAGAGTGTGATGGCCGTTTGCCGCAAAAAACAGCAGAGTCATCAAGGTGTTGAGCAGCACGCCTGTGACGGACATATTGGCCTGAGAGGCGGGGTCGTAAATCTGGCTCATCGTCATCCCCATCTGGGTGTCGATCGCCTCGCCCGCCAAGCGCGGGATATAGAAGAAAAAATTCATCGCCATGCTCAAAAGGAACCCCAGCGCCAATTCCAATACAATCTGGATCACCAGCATCAGAAGCCCTGTCGGCACAGAAACGGTCTGTTGCGTCGCAGAAATAACGCCTATGCTGAGCACCAGGACAAAGCCCGACCGGACGATCCCCGGAAGATTGCTCCGCCCCCAAAGAGGGCTGAACAAGACGAAACCGCTCATACGGGCCGATATATAGATAAATAAAGTCAGCTCTGCCCAATCAATCATATACCCGTCCTTTTTCAGGCTGTCATGAGTTCAAACAGAGAGCGCGCATATTCCTGCAGCGTCTCCATCATCCAGCCTCCGCCAATCAAAAGAACAGCGATCACGATAATCAGCTTTAAAATGAACGAAATCGTCTGTTCATGAATCTGTGTCACCGCCTGAAAGAGCGCTACCACCACGCCGATCAGCATGCTCAAAAGCAGCATGGGCGCGGCCAGCTTGATCGCCACCCCTACGCCGTCCCGCAGAACGTCCGCTACAATCGATGTATCCATTAATTTATCTCCCCGCGCGTTTAATTAAAACTTCGTATCAAACTAGAGAACAGCAGCTCCCAGCCGTTGAGCGACACAAAAAGCAGCAGCTTAAACGGCATGGATATCATAGAGGGAGGCAGCATAATCATACCCATCGACATCAGCGTGGAAGAAACCACAATATCGATCAGCATAAAGGGAAGATATAGTAAAAAACCGATTAAAAACGCCTGCTTGAGCTCACAGGTGACAAAGGCGGCAATGATGACATGCATGGGCAGGTTCAATGCTTCTTCACCCTGCGCAGTGTCGACCTGCGCAAGGTCGCAGAACATATCCAAAGTAGGGGTTTCCGTATTGCGGAGCATGAATTCTTTGAGCGGCACAGAGGCCCTTTCAACAAATTCCTCCTGCGTGATCTCCTCGGCTACATAGGGCTCATACGCCTCCGTCTGGATCTGGCTGAGCGCCGGGCTCATGGTCAGCAGCGTCAAGATAATCGCGATGCCGACCAGCACCATATTCGGCGGAGTCTGCGTTCCCATCGCGCTTCTCAGAAAAGAAAAGGAGACAACATACCTGGTAAATGAGGTCATCATCACCAGCAACGAGGGCAGCAGCGAAATCAGTGTCGTTAAAAACAGCACTTCCAAGGTTTGAAGGCCGTCGCCGTTAATATTAATTAAACTATCATTCACCGCGTTTTACCTCTTTATCTTTTGCTTCCACACTTTTTGCAAAGCTTCCCGGAAGCTCGGCGGCTGAGCACCGCCGGACTGGTCATCCTTACTTTTCCAAGCCTCTGCTTCTTCGGGGGTGAACTCCGCCAGGTTCGTGATCCCGGCGGCGGTATTGCCGAGCAGGAAATACCGTTCCCCCACCTGGACGAGCAGAAGCTGCTCGTTTTTGCCAAGGCCCAGCCTTGCAATCGCCTTGATTTCCCCTCGTTTCTCCGCAGACATCATACCGAGCTTTCCCCGCCCGATCACATACTTTGTGAAAAAATAGGCGAGGCCGATAATCAGCAGGACACAGAAAAGCATCCAGAGCAGCGAAAAAAGCGAGCCATTACTATTCGGCATAAGCGTAACGGAGGGCGCTTAGCCCAAGATGTTGGATACAGTCTTAAGGACACGATCCGGCTTAAAGGGCTTGACAATAAAGTCTTTCGCGCCAGAGCGCACCGCATCCATAACCATGCTCTCCTGGCCCATGGCCGAACACATGACTACATTGGCGTTCCCGTCCTTGGCGCGGATCGCTTTGAGCGCTTCCAGACCGTCCATATTGGGCATGGTGATATCCATGATGACGAGATCCGGCGCGAACTCTCCGAACTTTTCCACCGCATCTGCTCCGTCCACCGCCTCGGCTATCTCCGTATAGCCGTTTTTACTCAAAATGTCCTTTACCATCTTTCTCATGAAAGCAGCGTCATCCACCAATAAAATCTTCTTAGACATCGTAATCCTTCCTTCTTTGTAATAATTCTAATACACCTTTATAATCGACCCGCAGCGGGTTAATTTTTAAGCTCTTCGTTAATACTTTCCGTCTGCACAATTTCAGTGATACGAACTCCAAAATTATCATCCACTACTACGACATCACCTCTTGCAATACATTTTCCATTGACAAGCACATCCACTTGATCCCCGGCTAATTTATCCAGGACAACCAATGAGCCCTTCGAGAACGTCAGGATATCCTGTACCTTCCGCCTGGTACGGCCGATTTCGACTGCAACCTGGAGCGGGACTTCCATGATAAGCTCCAGGTTTTGGGCCTGTTCTTCACCCAATTTCTCCACCGGGCCGATCGGTTTCATCTCAATCGGCTGCGCGTTGATAACCTTTGGCTCAGGCTGCCGAACCTCAGCCTGAGGCTGCGGCGGGTACGGATAGGGATAGGGGTAAGGCGGATAGTAGGGCGGATAACCCATCTGCCCATTTGCAAACGGCACGCCGCCGGATTCCGGCATTGGCTGCTGCTGTGCCGCCGGCTGCTGCGGCATCGGCTGCGAAACAGGAATCGGCTGTGGCTGCGGAGCGGGCGCCGGCTGTGGAGCCGGAGCAGGCGCTTCAGGGGCCGCGCCTCCGCTCATCAGCCTTTCAATTTCCTCCTGGCTCAGCTTCTTATCGCCGCCGGACGATTCCGGCTGCG
>CAZSIV010000001.1:96696-153870 GCA_964607135.1 uncultured Oscillospiraceae bacterium
CTTTCAATTTCCTCCTGGCTCAGCTTCTTATCGCCGCCGGACGATTCCGGCTGCGGGGCAGGGGCAGGCGTTTCGGATGCTGCGCCTCCGCTCATCAGCCTTTCAATTTCCTCCTGGCTCAGCTGCCTGTTGCTGTCAGCAGGCGCCGGTCCCTCAGGAACCTGCGACGGCTCCTCGGCGGCTGCGCTCTGCGGAACGCCCTCCATATTTACTTCGCTTTCCAGTCCAAGTCCGGCCAAAAGCTCCCTCGCCAATTCGACGGACATCACATTCATGAATTCGCTTTCCAGCGCATCTTCAATCTTCAAAGCAAAGCGGACAATGACAACCGTGTCCGCTCCCTGCGGCAGGTGTTCTTCCTTGAACTTTTCGAGGACATCCAATTCGAAGGGCTGCGGCGTCGAAATATTGACCGCAAATCCCAGAAAATCGGACATGGCGGTCGAGGCTGCGCCCATCATCTGGTTCATGACCTCACAGACGGCACTGATGGTCAGCTCATTGAGCTCAAAATCCTCATCCGCGGTCTCTCCGCCCATCAAAATATCGACAATGACTTTGACATCGCTTCTTTTGAGCAACATGATATTGCTGCCTTCCAGGCCGGAAACATACTTTATTTCCACACCCATCGCAGGCTCAATATTGCCTAAAGAAAAATCTTTTACGTCGATTACCGTTACCTTTGGGGTGGTGATATCCACCCTGTGGTCCAACATGTTCGATACTGCTGTCGCCGAAGATCCGAGACTGATATTCATCATCTCTCCGAGAGCATCTATCGCCATTGGACTGAATATTTCATTTTGCATCCTGTCTATTCGCTCCTTCTCTCGGCCTGATAGCATGTATCCTCTATCTTAACAGCCATATTTTTTTTATGTACTCCAATATAGCCGGTAAACCAACGGTATCCGCCGATTTTCAAATTGATTGGCGATTCTTTCTGCCGGCCTAAATCGATCACGTCGCCTACGTTTAAGTGATAGACGTCGCTCAAAGACAAATTCGTATTTCCCAATTCGGCGGTAATCTCCAGGTCCGAGTCGCGCAAACGATCGAATATCTCCTCCGAATTGTCCTGCCCGGTCGTCTTTTTGCCCGGGCTTTCACTGCTGATTTTTGCAAAGATATTCGTCAGCATCATCGCAGGCAAACAGATACTCATCCGGCCGGAAAAATTGGGGAATTGCAGCTTGAGGTCGACGATCACGACGATTTCATCGATCCCGATCAGCTGCACCAATGTGGGATTGACCTCTGTTCTGGCATAGGTGAATTCCATCGAAATATAATTTTCCCAGCTTGTTCCCAGTACGGATATCAAATCCTGTATCATGTCTTCGTAGAGACGGAGCTCCAAATCCGTATAAGTGTACTCGCTGGTGTTACTTTCATCCGCGGCCCCCTCGCCGCCCATCATACGGTCCATCATACTCATAGCCGCACTGGTGCCGAGATAGAAAATGACAGGAGCTTCTCCCTCAATTCCCTCATAGGTGACATCCGCCAAAGAGAGCACATCGCCCTCTGTCAACGCGTTTGAGAACTCGTAATACCGTTGCTCCTCTATACTCTCTACTTCCACTTCACAGGTTGTATGTAACATGGTGTTCAGTCTGGAATTGATCACGCGAGTATAGTTTTCAAAGATACCGTTGAGCATTTTGATACGGTCTTTGGTAAACTTTTTGGGGCTGTAGAAATCGTATTTTCGGTATTTCTTTTCTGTGCTTTCCCCTGCCGGCTGCTCTAAGTTCTTTTCGCCACTTTGAACTGCACTCAAAAGTGCATCAATCTGACTTTGTGACAATACGTCAGCCATAAGTTGTGTTTCACCTGCCTTAGCGTAGTTCTGATGATATGGATCAGCAGCTGCGGATCAGACCTGCTGGATTTATCCAGGTGACTCATTTTTTTACATCGTACTTGGTAATATCATCTTTTAGTTCTTCTTCCAAATTCCTGCCGCTCACAATCATCTCGATCCGGCGGTTTTTAGCCCTTTCCGCCTCGTTCTGGTTGTTGGAAACAGGCCGCCACTGTCCGTACCCTTCGCTGATCATCCGCGCCGGGTCGACATCACAGTGCATCTGAATATACGCCAGCGCGTTGGACGACCGCATCGCAGCGAGCGCCCGGTCTCCCATGACCTCATTCGGCTGGTTTGGTATTGCCTGTGCGGTATGCCCCATGACCCGGACTTCATCAACCGATTTGTCGACCTTGGAAAGGATGTTCCCCATCGTTTCGAGGATCGGCTTCCCGTCCTCTCTCAGCCTGGAATCGTTGCCGTCGAAGAAAACGACGCTGTTGAAGGTCACAAAGACCTTCCCATCCCCTTTGCTGACCGAAACATCATTCTGCAGCCCTTGGTCGTTGACATATCCCTGCAATGCCTCAAAAAGCGATTCTATATCATTATCAATTTCCGCCTGTGTGATCCCCAGGCCGGAACCGTCATCTTCATTCGGGTCAGCATTAGGCCCGTCATTCCCTTCAGGATCGGTAACTGTTTCGACGGCGTCCGGGTTAAAGCTCATAACCAGCGCCTTCCAGTTTTGTTCACTTATGGTCGACATGGAGTAAAGCAATACGAAGAAGCACAACAACAGCGTGACCATATCTCCGTATGTATCCATCCAGTTAGCGCCGCCACCGCCGCCGCCTTTTTTTCTCTTCACTATGTTTCACCCCTGAAAAACCTTAATCACCTTTTATTCTCCAGTGTTTTCTGCGGCGGACTCGCCCTTTTCTTCATTTTTCTCTTCTGCTGCACGCTGTTTCTGATCCAGATAGGTCAAAAGCCGATCTTTCAAGAACTTCGGATTCTCACCGGACTGGATCGATATAATGCCCTCTACGATGAGCATCTTACACAAGACCTCCTGTTCGTCGCGGGTCCGCAGACCGGTCGCCACCGGCCCGAAGATTACGTGGGCCAGGATACAGCCGTACAGCGTCGTAATCAAAGCGGTTCCCATATCGGAACCCAGCGAAGATGCCCCGCCCCCGTCCAAGCTCATGTTTTTCAGCATATTGATCAACCCTACCAAGGTGCCGACCATACCGAAAGCCGGGGCGACGGCAGACGCCTTATCGTACATGGCCGCTACGCTTTCATGCCGGGCGGACATGGACTCGATATCGTTATTTAAAATATCCCGGACTTTATCCGGATCATTTGCATCTACAATCAGCATGATCGCCTGTTTGAAAAACGGGTCTTTCTGTTCGTTTGCCTTTTCCTCTAAAGCAAGAAGGCCGTTCTTTCGGGCGATCTGTGCGAGTTCTGTCAATTCTCCTATGTAAGTTTGGGGCTTGTACTTCTTTGTGTTCAGCAGGATCCCAAAATGTTTAGGAATCGATCCCAGCATTTTTCCCGGAAAGCTCGCCACTACAACACCGATCGTACAGCCGATAACAATCAAGATACTGGAAACGTCAAAAAAATTGGAAAGCTGGCCAAAGTCGAAAGACATTGCCCCGTTAATGGTCTTACTGATCATACCAAACAGCATGACGCAGATTGCAAATACCAAGCCGATGATGTAAGTCAGATTCATAAGAACGTACTCTCCTCCAATCCAGGTGCCAAAAACACGCTCGCCAAAAGGCTTTTAACGTTTATCCATAATGGTGATTTCTCGGTAAATATCCCGAACCTTCGCGGCGTAGAGAGCTATTTTCTCAACGATCTCGTCCGCAGTTTCGAGAACAAGATAAAAATCGTGATTCATCATGACGACTTTCGATTCCGGGATCATCTCGATGCATTCAATCTGATCGTGATTGACCAAAAACTTGTCGCCGTTTCTTTTTGTTAAAACGATCATCCCGCGTAAGCTCCTTTACTAACAGCAACCAGCCCTGCATGAGGGGGGACCCCCCTCATGCAAAACCGGAGCGTATGATTTAGCGCTTCATGTTGACCAGTTCTTCCAGCATAGAGTCTGTTACTGTGATAATACGGGTATTGGCCTGATAGCCGCGCTGGGTGGTGATCATTTCGGAGATTTCCATCGCCAGGTCGGTCTTTGAGGCTTCAAGGCCCGAGGTCTGAAGTTCGGAACCGCTTCCGTCAACCTTCATCTTCTCCAGCACATTCGTCGGATTGGCCAGCATGCTGCTGTTGACGCCGCTGATGCCTCTCGTGTACAGGTCGTTGCCATTCGCATCCTGATCGTCGAGCTTGTCGGTGCCGTCGCCCTTAGGATTGGTGCTGCTGGTATACATCTTCTCGCCGATTCCGCCCATCAGGGAAACCTTGAGGTCGCCCGCACCGTCGCCGGCCTTGTAGTAGGCGCCGTTCAGGTGGGTAACGCCGTTGGGATTGGTCACGTTGCCGATGGCAATGACACCGATGGTAATCATCTCGCCCGTCTCGGTGACGTTGGCGGTGATCCGGCCGGTAGCCGGGTCGATCGTTACATTGTCTACCGCCACGTCGGGAAGGGTGGAATCATAATCTGCCAGCGGCGCTTTGCCGTCTACCTTGGGATAGCGGACTATTATCTTCTCGATAGGGTTACCGTCTGCGTCTACCCCCGGAACCTTCTCCATTTTCGGATAACGGATCGGCACGAGCTGGTCGCTGTAAATCGGTTCGCCGTTTACACTGCCGATACACATAAATCCATAGACCACCGAACCGTCGTACTTGGAAAGATATCCGTCCGATTTGAACTCAAGGTCGCCGACGCGGGTGAGCGTCAAGGCCTTTAAGGATTCAGGGTCGTCCGGCTTGATCGTATTTGCCGTATCCTTATCGCCTACCATGAAGAAGCCCTGGCCGTAAATCATGCAGTCGAGCGGCCTTCCGGTCGGGGAATAGGTGCCGGTGCTCATATCGACATCAATCGAAGAGAGCTGAACGCCGTAACCAACCTGAGAAGGGTTGCGCCCACCGACGGTCTCGGTGCCGTTGGAACCGGACGAATTGGTGGTGTAAAGGGAATCGGCAAAGATGGTTCTCTGCGATTTATAGCCCTGTGTATTGATGTTGGCGATGTTGTTGCCGACAACGTTCAGCTTGCTCATATGGGCCTTCAGCCCGGAAATAGCCGCATACATGGCTCCAGTCATATTTACTTGTACTCCTTTCGATTTGGCGCCGCCTGCCCCCGTCAATCGGACGGGGGGCAAAGGCATCCGAAACCGGTCCTGCCATCTGTAACTTACAGGAACACGGCGCCGTCAATGTTTGTGAATACGTTTTCCTTCATTTCATCCTGGGTGATCGCGGTAATCACCTTGGCGTTTGGCACGTTGATGATAAACGCCTTTTCCGAATCCATGGCCAGGATGTTGGTCGCGCCCTTTGCCTGGGCGCGGATCATGCTGCCGCGGAGCTGGTCGATCAAATCGGAGGTGATGTCAATCCCGCGCTCCTCCGCCCGGGAAATGGCATGCTTTGAAAAGGCCACGTCCTGCTGTGCCGGCTGCTGGGCTTGGATCAGCTCCTGCTGAAGCACCGCACCGAAGCCGCCCGCCTGGTTTTTAGGCTGGCCGACAGGGGCAACCTTCTGCTGTTGCTGCTGTATCTGGCCCGATAATTTCTGGATCATAGCTGTGCCACCACCTCAAACCGCCTGGCTTTCTTCCGGCTGCGGAGGATTGTTTCCATCCACTCCCGGAGTCCCTTCCGGCTTGTTCTCCTCTTCTTTTTTCGGCAGACGCCCTACCGACAAAATCTGACTCATGTAGTAGTAGGTATCGTCTACAAAAACGACCTGTTCACCATCGTACGAACCGGTTGCAGTCACCGTTCCGACCACCTCATGCAGCTTGCCCTTCTCGTCATAGAGCCCGATTGTTACTTCCTTCCCGACGAGAGAAGCCGCATAAGACATCAGGGATGCGTCGGTCATGTTGACAAGCGCCTGGATCATCTGCATCTGCACCATCTGGTTGAGCATCTCAGACGTATCCGCCGTATCGTCGATCGACTGGTTTTGAAACTGTGCAATCATCAGCTTCAAAAAATCAGTCATATCAAGACCGATATTATTGCTGCTTTTTTTAACGGCTTTGACCCCGTTTGCGCTCCCGTTCCCGGCTGCCGCATTTACATAGCTGCCTAAATCACCAATATAGCCCATACATTTCCTCCTTTCCTGTTACGAAACCGCTTCCATTGGGATAAGCCCCAAGCGAAGCTGATGCAAAAAGTCGTCGTTCTGACGGGGATGCTGTCTCTGTTCTTTTTGATGCTGCTGACCTTGGCTACCGTTGTGCCCGTCGTAGAAATTCTGGCGGTTGTCGGCCTGCTCACCTTCCTGCTGGCGCTGAACCTCTACCTGAACCGTCTGCTGGCCGTGGTCAGCCAAAATCCCTTGCAGATTCGAAGCGTGCCTTTGCAGTAAGCCCTGAGTGTGAACGCTCTCCGCACTCAAAACCACATGCACCAGCCCGTCGCTGTTTCGGGATATTTCGACCGTTACACTGCCGAGATATTCAGGCGTCAGTTTGATTTCCACCCTGGACTCGCCGTTTTGTACAGCTTCCAACAGCTTGTCGCCAACCTGGATTTCGACGCCTTCCGCATCGGGAGTGCTGAATACTTCCTCCGCTTCGGCGACTTTGATCGGAACCGTCTCGACATCCCTGAATAAAAGCGTTTCCGCCCCTTCCGGCAGGTCTGCATCCAACAGTTCGGCATCCGGTGCATCCGCATCTTCATGTTGGGACACAACCTTCACCACCTCAGGTTTTTCCTGAACCGGTGCGAACTCGTCGGCTTTTCCCTGTGCCTGCACCCTTGCTGCCTGCTGAGGAATCTCAACCGGCTTTTCTACAGCTTGCCCTGCTTCAACGGTCTCAAGCATCTGATCCGTCGGCCGAAGTTGAGGCTGTGCCTCAATTTGTCCCTCATTGTCGACCTCCGGGACCGCTAACACAGCGGCCTCCGCCACAGGCGTTATCTCTGCCGCCGTCACCGGCGTCTCCTCCGGGATTACCACCTGGTTCGGCATCAAAGCGACTGCCAATTGAGATGCTGCCAACTCCTGTGCGAGGCTGAGATCTTCCTCAGAACCGTCAGCCGCCGGAGCTTTCGCCTCGGGATTCACATCTTTCGGGGGATCGTTTTTCTGCGCATTGCCGACGGGATCCTTTTTCTGTTGTAAAAGATCCTTAAAGCTGCCGCCTTCCGAAGCATTCTCCGCTTTCGGCTGCTTGCCGGCTGCCGGAATCTCAAACGCCGTCTGTACGATGTCCAGAATCATGCCATATGCTTGCTCCATCTTCTCACCTCCTCTCAGTGGGATTCTATTTCCAAACGGCAAGCCAATGACCTGCCGGTATGGACGCTTTTTTATGCAGAATGGGTAAATGCCCTGGAATTGCTCA
The DNA here is from genome assembly GCA_964607135.1 of uncultured Oscillospiraceae bacterium. Lineage (GTDB taxonomy): Bacteria > Bacillota > Clostridia > Oscillospirales > Ruminococcaceae > Metaruminococcus_A. The sequence goes on from CAZSIV010000001.1 coordinate 104,047, forward strand.
CAAATTCTTCGATAGAAGCTTCTTCACTCTTCTGCACAGCCTTTTGATAAAGATCCAGCTTTTTTTCTTTGAGCTTTTCTAAAGAGGCGGTCTCTTTTTTTGCCTCGACCACCACGCTGCGTTTCTGCTCTTCGATTTCCCGCAGCTTTTCGAGCTGTTTGGTTTCCTGCTGGATCTTCGCTTCCATCGCCCGGAGCCGGCTTTCATAGAACAGTGCTTCAGTGATCAGCAGGCCGGTCTTTTTGCTTTCACAAAACTCTTCGTTATATGTCCGGTAACCGTGCCACGCATCCCGCAGAACTTCCTCCTGCCGATGCACCTCGGCAAGCGCGGCGGCGTGTTCCGCCTGAACCGATTCCAGAATCTGCTGTTTATAATCCAAAACCTTGTCCAGTGAAAAGGAAAATTTCTTCATTCCAACAATTCCTTTGCCCTATTACTTCAGAATTTGGTCTAATTTTTGGAGCGTCTCCTCATAAGAAAACGCCTCGTCGGTTCCTTGCGTCAAAAAGGCGTTGACCGCGTCGATCTTCGATAAAGCATAATCCAGCTTCCGATTCGTCCCCGCCTTATAAGCGCCGATAGATACCAGGTCGGCATTTTTTTCGTAAACACTCATGACATCGCGGACCCTCGAAGCCAGCTGCCGGTGCTCGACCGGCACAATCTCGGTCATCAGACGGGAGATGCTGGCGCCGACGTCGATTGCAGGATAGTGGTTGGCATGTGCAAGCGCACGGGAAAGGACGATATGTCCGTCGAGGATACCGCGAACCGTATCCGCAATCGGCTCATTCGTATCGTCCCCCTCCACCAGAACCGTATAGACGCCGGTGATTGAGCCCTTATTGAAGTTGCCGCTGCGCTCTAAGAGCTTCGGCAGTTCAGCATAAATAGAAGGAGTATAGCCTCTCGCCACCGGCGGCTCCCCGATCGCGAGCCCGATTTCGCGCTGGGCCATGGCGAACCTCGTCAGAGAATCCATCATGAGCAGCACATCGTAGCCCTGATCCCGAAAATACTCCGCGATCCCCGTCGCAACGCTGGGACATTTCATCCGCAGCATGGCCGGCTGATCGGAGGTGGCAACCACGAGGATCGAGCGCCGCATCCCCTCTTCGCCCAGATCCTTCTGGACAAATTCGAGGACCTCGCGGCCTCGCTCGCCCACAAGGGCGATTACATTGATATCCGCCTTTACATTCCTGGCGATCATCCCCATCAGCGTGCTTTTTCCCACGCCGGAACCGGCGAAGATTCCAATACGCTGGCCTTTGCCGATGGTGAGCAGACCGTCGATGGCCTTTACGCCAAACTCCATCCGCTCGCGGATCGGGGGGCGCTGCAAAGGGTTAATATGTGAACCGACGACACGGTAAGGCGTTCCCTCTTCAAAGGCCCCCTGGCCGTCGATTGGCTGTCCTAAAGCGTTAATAATCCGTCCGCGCAGGTACTCGCCTACACGAAGTGTGAGCTGGCTCCCGGTGTTTCGGACAAAATTCCCGGCGGAAATTCCATTCATATTGGAATACGGCATGAGCAGGATGCGGTCGTTTTTGAAGCCGACCACCTCCGCCGTCACCTGCCGTCCGGATTCGCTGTTGTAGATGCGGCAGATATCACCGATAGCCGCCCGTCCGCCGGAAGCCTCGATCGACATTCCAACAATATTTTCAATTTTGCCTGTCAGGCTATAGGTTTCAGCATTATAGACCTGACGAGTCATCTGTTGAAATGCAGACATACGGTTTCTCCTTAAAAACTGAAATTGATCGTTTCGTTTTCATTCTGATAGGAATCGGACAAAAGGCTGCGAATATTTCCCAGCTGCGTCGAAACGCTGGCATCGATGATTTCGTCCGGCATTTCGATGACGCAGGTTCCGGATTCATCATCCGCCATCGGGACGATCCGCACCCTGTCGGAAAGGGCCGAGATGGCCGACGTCAGGGATGCGGGGAGTTCTCCCATCCGCTTAATGTCGCTTTCAGCGATATATATATGTACCCACTCTCTGTGCTTATGCTTATCCAAGGCTGTCTGCACCATCCGCCCTATGATCTCGGTACTGCTCCTCAGGCTGACGCAGATAACCTTTTCGGCGATCGCAATCGCCAGATCCCGCAGATCGTCGAGGTTCTCATCCATCTGCCGGTCCAGAGCGGCACCGGCCCGGTCCAGAAACCGCTGTACTTCATCCGCCATCTGGGCCGCCTGCTTTTCCCGCTCTCGGGCTCCTTCCTCAAGTGCCTGAGAGAGGCCGTCGGCATATCCATCCTGGCGGCCGGATTCCCTCGCCTCCTGATAAATGGCCTCCGCTTCTTTCCGCGCCTCTTCCCTCGCCCGCTCCAAAAGCTCTTCCGCTTCCCGGTGGGCATCCTGCACGATGGCGTCGGCCTGCACATTGGCATAATCGATAAAATTGCCGTCGGATTCCTCGCTTTCATCGGACCGTTCCGCACCGTCCGGCAGCTCCTGCTCTTCAGGCTCTGCCTCAGCCGAGGTAACCTCTGGAAAAACGTAAGCTTCAGCACTGGAAGAAGAGAAATATTTGAATATATTAGGCAATGATATCGTCCTTTCCGCCCTTCATAATGATAATCTCGTTTCTCTCCTCCAAACCGCGGATGACGTCGACAATCCTCTGCTGTGCAGCCTCGACGTCTCTCATGCGGACATTTGTCGTAATCTCCAGGTCGTCTCTGATGCTTTCAGCCATACGGCTGGACATATTGGTAAAGAGCTTGTTGGCAACCTCGGTATTCGCCGCCTTGAGTGCCAGAACCAGATCCCTGGTGTCGCAATCACGCACAAAGCGCTGAACAGAGCGGTCGTCCATCGTGACGATATCCTCGAATACAAACATCTTTTTCCGGATCTCGTCCGCCAAATCCTGATTGTGCTCGGCCAAGCCGTCGAAAATATTTTTCTCGCTGGAGCGGTCCAGTTTGTTCATGACGCTGGCCACATAATCGATGCCGCCCACCTTGATGTTGCTGCTCGTGGCGATGTTGGAGAACTTTTTGCTCATCTCCGCCTCCACGATTTTGACAGCAGCGGGGGAGACGCTCTCGATCATCGCCATCCCTTCCACGACCTGGATCTGCTTTTTCTCGTCCAGCTGTGCGACGACACCGGCCGCTTTATCTGCATCCACATAGGAAAGGACAAGGGCAATCGTCTGAGCCCGTTCGCTCTGCAATGCGGAAAAGAGAGACTTGACGTCCGCCTTGCTCATGAAAGAGAATTCCCGATTTTTCAGCGACTTGGTGACCTTGTTCAAAAGATCGTCGGCCGCCTGAGAACCATAGGCCTTTTCGAGAACGATGCGCGCATATTCGAGCCCGCCCTCGGTGACGGCCTTGTTGGTCATGCACCTCTGGTAATAATCAGTCAAAATCTCTTCCGTCTGCTCGGAATTCAAAAAACCCATCCGCGCCACTTCGACGGTCAGCTGTTCAACCTCTTCAGGCTCCATATATTTGTAAACCTGCGATGCCTTATCGGCGCCCAGAGCGATGATAACAGCCGCCGCACGCTGCGCATTGGTCATATCAGACAAGGACGATTTACGCTGCTGCGCAGGCGCAGGCGCACTTGGCTCAGCCATTGCCACTGCGGCCTCAGCCATCGTTCTCGCCTCCTCTCAGCAATGCGCGCACCATCTGCGCCGCGATTTCGGGATTATCATCCGCAAATTTCCGAATATCCTTACGAAGCTCCATATTCCTTTCGCTTTGCAGGCTCATGACATCCGCCCCAACCGGCTCGGGCTGGGGAGCGGCATAGGCAGCGGCATAAACCTCTTCCGGCACCCGGAAACTGGCGGCTGCCTTTTTCCTTTTCTTCCGCCCTCTTCTGCGCAGAAGAAGCAAAACGATAAACAGCAGCAAAAGGAAGGCTGCCGCACCCGCTACAGCATAAATCAGCCAGCTTTCGAGGCTGTCCGGAGTAATCGGCGACACCGGGCCGGGTTCTACATAGAACGGCGAATTAAACAGCGAAATCTTATTATCGGTCAGTTCATCGGTGATCCCGGCCGCCCGGGCCACATGAAGCCGCAGATTTGCAAGCTCCGCCTGGCTCATCGCCCCGGCAGTGGTGGAGTTGATGCTCACCGAAACCATACAGTCGGTCAGATACCCGGCCGTCCGCTCCACATGGGTGTCGGTCGTCGAGTTATCGTAATCGATCTGGCCGCTGGTGTGGATTTCTTTTTCATCGCCTCTGATCTGCCCGCCCTCTTCCACGTAGGTGGGGAGATCCGAATTGGTCGTCGTCCCAACTGTGCCTCCAACCGTGCTGTCGCCCCCGCGGATAATCGAATGATCGTAAATTTTAGAGCCGATGATTCCCTCCCCTTTTGTGCTGCCGTCGTCAGCCCAATCCGGAAGGTCGACGTCGTGAATGTCCTGAATCGTCCGGTTGACGTCTACGTTACAGGTGATGCCAACCTTGACGTTTTCTTCCCCGAAGAGCGGAACCAACACCTGCATTACATTAGTGCGGATGATGTTGTTGTACCGCTGCTCAAGATAAAGCTTCAGATCAGAGGCATCAATCGAACTGGCATTGCTGTTTCCCTCGGTGTAAAGATTCCCTAAGCTGTCGGAAATCGAAACGGAGCTGATTTCAAGCCCCTGCACCCCGCGCGCAACCAGTGTGCGGATCGCCTCGGCCTGCTGATCGGTCAGCATCTGCCCGTCGCGCATCGTCACAAAGACGGCCGCGCTGGCGCCCACCCTGTTGGAGCTGTCCAAAACATAGTTGCTGCCCTCTCCAGGAGAAATGGTGACCGCAGCATCCTTCACGCCGTCAAAACAGCGGACAACTGCTCCCATCCGCTCCTGCAAGGTCAGCAGGTAAGCGGTGTTGCGCTCCGATTCGGTCGAAAGCGCTCCTACATGGTCATAATATGTAGAATAAGAAAAACCTGTTTTTGGATACCCTTCCATCAGCAGTCTGGCTTTTAAAAGGTCTTCTTGTCCTTTCGGCACCAAAATGGTGTCGTTGTTCTCCAGCCGATAGCCCGTCGCGCCCTGATTGTCCAGATAAGACATGATCGAAGCCGCTTCGTCGCTGCTCAGCCCGGTAAACAAAACCGTATAGGGCTGGCTCATCTGAAAAAACACGATGACGCCGACAAGGGCGACCAACGCTACCACGATCAGGATACGAACCTTTTTCGGTATCTTCTTCAACAGATTTTTAAGCTTTTCCCAAAATTCTTTCAGCTTTGCCGTAAACTGCTCCAAACGCTATCACCCCCGAAATCCTAGGCAAATTTCTGCTACAGACTGATACGGGTCAATTCCGAATAAGCGTCGAGCGCTTTGTTTCGCAGCTGCACCAACAGGTCGACAGCGACCTGGTATTTCGCAGAGGAGATGGTCAGGAGAGCAGGGTTATCCAGCTCGCCGACCGCCAGCTGATATTCCATCTTTGTTTTTTCCTGATCCGCCGCAATCACATTGTCAAAGGCAGACTTAAAAATAGAACCAAACGACCCCACGGAGCGGTCAGCTTTCTCCGCCTGCTCGGTCTTATCGCCCGTGACAATCTGCGCGATCGGCGAAATCTTATCAAGTGGTGAAATCATAACGAACCTCCTATAGAAACATTTAAGTTCTATTTACCGATGTCGAGCCCTCTCATAATCACGCTTTTTACCGCATTGAAGACCGTCACATTGGACGAATAGGCCTGTGTGGCGGCCATCGCGTCGGTCACTTCCTTGACCATGTCCACATTTGGGAGAGAGACATAACCCTCTTCATCCGCATCCGGATGGGTCGGATCATATACCAGCTTAAAATCCGAAGGGTCCTCCGCAATATTCGTCACGCGGACGCCGCCGACCGGCTCGCCTTTTCTGCTGACCGGCTGTCCTTTCGCCGCGCGCTCCATCGCCTCCCGGAACGAGACATCCCCGGTGTTCGCCTCGAATACCACGACCTTGCGGCGATAAGTCCCGCCGTTTTCAGTGCGGGTCGTGCTGGAATTGGTCACGTTTTCAGAAATGATATCCAGCCGCAGCTGCTGCGCCGTCAAACCGGAGCCGACGATATTCATTGTGTTTAAAAAAGCCATCTTCGCTCACCTCTTTAGTTTTACCGCTTACTGCCCGCGCACAACCGAGCGCAACGCGGACAGGTCTCTGGAGATCGCATCCATGACGTACTGGATCTGATAGGAGTTTCTGACAAGCTCCACCATCTGCTCCGTGGCGTTGACGCCGTTGTCGTCCATCCGCGTCACTTCGTCCGCGTCGACCACGTCGAACTTCGCCTGCTCCAAAACACTGCGCACCTGACGGCGGGGAGCTTTTGAACTGAGCGCGCTTTCAAGCTTTGCACGCAGATTTTCCTCAAAGGTCACCACTTTGGTTTTATAATTCGGCGTCTCCGCATTTACAATATTATCAGAGATCGCCGCTTGCTTCGCCCACAAAAAATCCATCGATTTTTCCAGCATAAGAACCGAATTGCTCGACAAAAAATCCGTCATCTTGCTTCGCTCCCTTTCTTAAAAACTTATGATATAAAGCCGCTTTTCTCGTTCTCAAAGAGCCGTAAATCCGCACGTTGCAAACTGTTTGCGGGGACGACAAAAACACTGTCCCCACAAAATTGCAGACAGATTTATAGAATAAACGCATCTTAACTCTTGTTATTCTAACTTATTTAATCATAAAATGCAATAGCATTTCCGCACTTTTTAAGATTCAAATTTTACCTGAATCACCCTAATTTTCTAAAAAACAGAGCCGAAAGACAGGATCAAACAGGGATTTACAGCGCAAATCATCCCCCTGAAATACCAGGCTTCACCTGCCCCATAAAAACAATTTTTTCGATAAAAAACGATGATTCGCAGAGAGCGAACCGCTATCTGAAAATAATGGGATGCCGACCCGGACGGGTCGGCATCCCATTATTTTCTGCAATTGCTTTTCTGCGCCTTTAAGCCCTCTTTCGGCCGCGCTGTTCGATCTGCGCGCTGAACACCGCTTCGCAGACCATTGTCTCTTCCTCGTCGCACATCTCGACGAACTTTGCGGCGTAAAACGGCAAGTCGCGCTCCGTCGCCCGCTGCCTGAGAATTTCGCACTGGAGGATCAGCGGCTTGGACGTGACGGGAATCACAACCTCGACCCTCTCCCCCTTTTCAAAAGGACGGTCGCAGAAAAATGCGATCCCGCCGCCGCTCAGGTCATGCGATTCTATCTTACACCGCCCCGTCCAGCCGCCGTTTACAGGATACAGGAAGGTGTCGAAACGAATCGGGACACGAAGGCTCTGCCTCAGGTCCAGCGGGGAATCCCTCCATTTTTTCAGGACGATCACATCACCCTCATGCCGGACGATGGCTCCAAACAGAGCCGGCGCCTCCTTTGCCGCGCCGATGAGGTGGATTTCCTGATGCTTGAGAACAACCGGGACTTTGTCCTCCGGAACACGAACCTTGATTTCATCCGAATCCGCGAAGCTCTCCAGCCATCCGTTTGTCAGCGGCACACCCGCACTGTCCGCGAGCAGGTAACTGCCCTCATTTTTATTTTGATTCATGTTCCAATCCTGTCTCCCTTCCATCAGCCGCCGGTTTCTTCCTTGGCTTCCTCTTCTTTTTTAGCGGGATCGAAATGTAAGAAATAGACATAAATTTCCACGATTGCTTTGTAAAGCTCCCCCGGGATCTCCTGCCCCAGCTCCAGCTGAGACAAAATGGTGGCCAGGGAATTGTCCTCATAAATCGGGACGCCGTTATCAGCAGCCGTTTCCACAATTTTTTCGGCCAAATACCCCATGCCGGATGCCACTACGACCGGCGCCGCATTGTCGGATCCATATTGCAGCGCAACAGCGGACTTCATAGCGTCGCGCGCCTTTTTAGACTTTGACATTGATCCCGTTCTTCCTTTCAAATATCTGCGGAAACACCTCGGTCAAGGCGACCGGCCGCTCCATTCTGCGCACGCTGACCTCTGCGGGCGTCAGGCCGTTATTGGTGAGAATCTGCGCCAGCGACTGTTCGATCTGCCCCGAAAAGGGAACCACCTTTTCGGGGCAGGACACGTTGATGCTGACCTCGCTGTCGGCGCTTGTGAGAACCACGTCGAACAGCCCGAGGTTCTGCACATCCATTTTAAATAGAATTTTAACCGCACGCCCGGCGCGTTTCCCCTGCTCCCCCTCCCGCTCGGCGTCGGGATCGACCCACATTTCGGAAAACAGGAACTTCCCATCCCATTCCAAGGGGATGATAAAATGGTTGACCGGCATGTAAACGCTTTCGTTTACGAGCATAGCCCCGACCAGCTGCTGAAAAACCTCCTGGACCTCCGCTGGTCCCTCCCCGCTCAGGGCGTGCGACGCAGCGGCGGCCAGATGACCGGCGAACTGGTTTGCGGCAGAGCTTTTTTCAAACTGGTTCGCATGCAATAACGAAAGCAGCGCGTTGTCGTCGATCCCGCCGAGCTGGGTTTTCAGCGTGCCGTAGCTGGTCAGGCGGTGGAACATCTGCAAGAGATTTTCCTCCGAGCCGTTTTCATACCGGGACATATCCAGCGTCAAAAGACTCAAATACTGCCTGGCGAGGCCGAGGTCGTGCGTTCTTCCCACATAAGAGGACATATAGGGGAAAACCTCCTGCTGCAAAAAAAGCAGCGTGCCCTTCCTGTCCCCGGCGGCGATCGAATTTTCCGCCTGCGCCGTCAAATCCCGCAGCTTTTCGGCCCAGCTGGCCGGCATCGCGTCCGCCATCCCGTTTAAATTTCTAAGAAGATTCCCCTCCAGATGCTCTGTGGATGAATAGTCGACATACGCCTTGAGAAACTGGAGGATATCAAGGCGGGTGCTGTCGGAGGAAGCTCGTGCATAGGCGTTGCGCAAAAGCGCAAAAAGCGCCCCGCCGAACCTGCTTCCAGCCTTGAACTGCCCCGTCAAAAAATTTAAAAGCTGCGTTTCGTCCATCCGGAGCATCTGCAGCGCCTGGGCCATCTCCGTGGCGATCCCTTCGTTTAAGCCGGAGAGAACCACCGTGCCCTCCTTGCCCGAAAAAAGCTTAGCCAGGCTTTCGGCCAGATTCGGCGCCTCCTTCAAACGCTGGACAAAGGCTTGAAAATTGGAATCGTAACGGATATTTCCCGACTGGTCGAGCGCCCCGTTGTCCTGCCGTTCCGTCCTGCGGTCCGCCCTGCCGACACGGCTCGGGTCGGGGACGTTTTGGATCTGGGGGTTCGTCTCGGCCGAATTCGGTATATTGCGGTTAATCGTGCTGCTGTCATACCCCGGTACGGGATTGGTAGCACCCATTATTTCAGGTATTTTGAACACCTCCAAAACAAAACCTTGCAAAATCTATTAATTTCCGCCGCCGAGCGCCGATATACAATTAAGATAATTAAAAAGGCGGTGTTTATCATGGGCAGCGGTAATGATATTCTGGATATGTATATTTATGAAACCAATACATTGCTCGAACAGCTGGAATCCATTGTTCTTGAAGCGGAGAAGGCGGATACATTCTCTCAGGACAATGTAAACGAGATTTTCCGCATCATGCATACCATTAAAGGTTCTTCCGCGATGATGGAGTTCCAGTCGCTTGCGACAATCGCGCATCGGATTGAAGATCTCTTCTTTATCATTCGTGAAAACACCATGTCGGTCGTTTCGGAAGAAAACCGTCCGGCGCTGTTTGATCTGGTGTTCCAGTCCATCGACTATTTCCGCGGGGAAGTCGAGAAAATTGAAGCTGAACAGCCTCTCTCTGGAGATATCGACAGCTTCTTATCAAATATTAATAGCTTAATCGCTAAAATTAAAGGCGACCCCGACGGCGGCGAACCGGCTCCCGCCCCGCAGGAGGCTCCGGCAAAATCGGGGGAGACCGCTCCGTCAGGCGCCGAATCAACTGCCGATCTATCGGGCGGCAACAAAGACTTTCCACATGAGCTTCTCGTTTATTTCGAGGAAGGATGCGGGATGGAAAATCTCCGCGCCTTTATGCTGGTGACCGGCGTGCGCGATTTCTGCGCCGAGTCCGATTTTATCTTCCTGCCCGACGACGTGGAAGGGAATCCGTCGTCTTCCGAGGCGGTGATCGAGAACGGCTTCCGGATGATGTTCCGCAATGCCGCTGACCGCGACGGCGCCGTTGCCGTTGTGAACTCTTCCGGTTCCATCAAGTCATATCAGGCCCGCGATCTCCAGTTCGACGAACCGGCTGCGGCAAACACAAAACCGGAAGCGGCCGCTGCACCCGCACCCGCCCAAAATGCGCAGCACGCGAAGGAAAGCCTCATCAGTGTCAATCTCAGCAAGCTGGAACAGCTGACCTCCGTGGTGAGTGAAATCGTCATCACCGAGTCGATGGTGACGGCTTCTCCCGACCTGAAGGGCCTCAATCTGGACGTTTTCAACAAGTCGGCGCGTCAGCTTAGGAAACTGACGGACGAGTTGCAGGATGTCTCTATGTCGCTCAGGATGGTTCCCGTTTCAGCCACCTTCCAGAAAATGAACCGCATCGTGCGGGATATGAGCAAAAAGCTCGGCAAACGCGCGAAGCTTACGCTGGTCGGCGAAAGCACTGAGGTGGACAAAACGATTGTCGACAGCCTGGGCGATCCGATTATGCACATTGTCCGCAACTCGATGGACCACGGCCTCGAGGAACATGAAGAAGATCGCATCGCCGCAGGAAAGGATCCTGTGGGAGAAATCATCCTCTCCGCAAAGGACACCGGGGGCGAGGTCATCATTGAAATCAAAGACGACGGAGCCGGCGTCAATTACGACGCCGTACTGCAAAAGGCCATCAAAAAAGGACTTGCTTCCTCCGATGTGGATTACTCCCATAAGGAAATCCTCAACTTCCTGATGATGCCGGGCTTCTCCACAAACGTGGAAGTCACGGAATTTTCCGGGCGCGGCGTGGGGATGGACGTTGTTAAGAGCACCATCGAGGACCTCGGCGGCACCGTTTCGTTGTCCAGCGAGCCCGGGAAGGGGATGACGACCACCCTGAAAATTCCGTTGACCATGGCGATTATGGACGGGATGGAGGTGTCGGTGGGCGACTCGGTCTTCACTATTCCGATCAACAACATCCGCCAAAGCTTTAAGGTGGCGGCCGGGGACATCATCCACGATTCCACCAGCGGTGAGATGATCAACTGCATCGGCAACTTCTATCCGGTCGTCCGCACCAAGGAGCTTTATTCACTTGGGAGCGGGGCCGATAACATCGAGGATGGAATTCTGATCTGGCTGGAGTCCGGCGACTATTCCTACTGTCTGTTTGTAGATGAACTTCTCGGGGAGCAGCAGGTCGTCGTCAAGCCGCTGCCGAGCTTTGTCAACAGCTACAATATCAAACAGTACGGCATCAGCGGCTGCACACTTCTGGGGGATGGCAGCATCAGCATTATCCTGGATGTAGCCAACCTCTACCTTGCCGCGCATAACGCCTAATTTTTAAGGAGGGAACCTATTTCATGAACGAGGATATGCTCTTCGCAACTGAAAGTCAGATGCAGGAATTGGAGCCTGCGCAGGCTGAAGAGACGGTCGATACGCAGAAATTTCTTATTTTCGTCACGGACGATCTGAAATTCGGCATTGACGCGGAAGACGTGATTGAGATCATCACGAACCACACGATCACCTATCTTCCCATGCTGCCCGATTTCGTCCGCGGCATTGTCAATCTGCGCGGCCAGATGATCCCGATTGTAGACATCCGCCTTCATCTGGGCAAACCCGAAAGAGAGGACTGTCTGGTGATCGTGCTGAATATCGGCGGCGCCCAGATCGGCATTCTTGTAGATTCCGTCGATCAGATGATCGACATCCCCAAAGCGGACATTCTTCCGATGCCAGCTCACAGCGTCCAAAAGCTGGTTTCTGGAATGTGTGCTCTTCCGGACGGTTCCGGTACTATGATGGTGCTCGACTGCGGGCAGCTGTTGCCGCAATGACGAATCAAACACAGGACGCGGGACAGCGTTTTTCACCCATGACGATTTCGGACGCAGATTTTACACGGTTGGTCAATTTTGTCCACTCCAACTACGGCATCGACCTCAGCCAGAAGCGCCAGCTGATTACCGGGCGCCTGTCGGTTGCGATCAAACAAAAAGGATACACCAGCTTTTCGAGTTTTGTCGACCATCTGCTCAAGGCCAACGACGAAACCGAGGTCACACTCCTGCTTGATAAGCTGACCACCAACTACACGTTTTTCATGCGCGAGCAGGATCATCTGGAATACTTCCGGAACAATATCATTCCGGAGATCGTGCGGCGCCATCAGGGGGATAAAACCCTCGCCATCTGGAGCGCAGGCTGTTCCACCGGCGAAGAGCCTTACAACATTTCAATGTACCTGTTCGACTATCTCGGCGGGCAGGCCAGTCAGTGGGACACCCGGATTCTCGCCACCGACATTTCCTCGAGGGCGCTCACCGCTGCCCGCAAGGGGATCTATGACCTGCCGGATACCATTCCGACGGCGTGGAAGCAGAAATATTTCGTGCCGGACGGAAACGGGCATTTTGCGGTGACGCCGCAGGTCAAAAACAACGTGATTTTCCAACCCTTCAACCTGATGAGCCCCATCCGCTTTAAGCGCAAATTTGATGTCATTTTCTGCCGCAATGTTATGATTTATTTCGATCAGCCCACTAAGGATGCACTCGTCCAGCGCTTTTATGACGCGACCGTTTCCGGCGGTTATCTGCTGATCAGCTATTCGGAAAATCTGAGTCAGAACACGTCTTATCGCAGATTGGCTCCAGCCACCTTCCAGAAATAAATATACATTATGAAGTAGGGGTGCTTATGTCGACTGATAAAAAGATTCGTGTCATGGTCGTAGATGATTCCATTGTCGCACGAAGCCTGATTATTAACGGCCTCTCCGCTCACCCGCAGATTGAGATTGTGGGTTATGCCATCAACACGATGGACGCCCGGAACAAGTATGCAACGCTCAATCCGGACGTGATGACCATGGACGTGGAAATGCCCGGTATGAACGGCATCGATTTTTTAAAGCAGTTCCTGCCGGATCATCCCGTTCCGGTTATTTTGGTTTCCACTCTGAACCTGAGGGTATTCGATGCGCTGAGTGCGGGCGCCGTGGACTTTGTCCGTAAACCCGAGCCGCACCAGCAGGAACAGTTTATCCAGACTTTAACTCAAAAAGTCCTGGTTGCTGCAACCGCGAAGGTGCGCATCCAAAAGCCGACTGCCGCACCGGCAACTCCTATCTCCGCTGCGGAGAAGGTCGCTTCGGTTCTGGGGCTGAATTCAGCGCCGAACCACGTCATCATCGGGCTCGGAGCCTCAACCGGAGGGACAGAGGCCACCTTAGAGGTGATGAAGCGCCTGCCTGAGGATATTCCGGGGATGGTCATCGTTCAGCATATGCCGGTGGGCTTTACCAAAATGTACGCGGAGCGTTTAAACCGCCTCTGCCGCATGGAAGTCCGGGAAGCGAAGAGCGGCGACGAGATCCGCCGCGGTCTTGCTTTGATTGCGCCGGCGGACTATCAGGCCAGGGTCACCCGGATCGGCGACAAATACACGCTTGCCTGTGCGCCCGGGGAAAAGGTCAGCGGCCACCGTCCATCGGTAGACGTCCTTTTCCGTTCCATGGCGGACAATGTGCAGTGCAAAATGGTCGGCATCATCCTGACCGGTATGGGCCAGGACGGGGCCGACGGGCTGCTCTCTATGCGCAGGCGGGGCGCTTATACCATCGGCCAGGATGAGGAATCCTCGGTTGTTTATGGAATGCCGGGGGTCGCCTATAAAATCGGCGCAGTGGTTACGCAGACTTCGTGTGAAAATATTGCAAATGTTCTGCTGCGGCATTTGAAAACGCTTTGAGGTTTTCAATTTTCATTTCAGAGTCAGGGTCGTTCGACAGGATGATCCTGAAAATAGTTGTAGAATCATCCGGGCTGGGCGGGAAAGAAATTTTCCGCCCAGCCTTATTTTAGCACCTATATTGCCGATATTTATATTGAAATTTTAGTGTGCTGTATGCCTATTGAACACTGTCGGTTTCTTGGGTCAAACGGGAACCGGTACAGAAAAAACGGAGCGGCAGCTATGTTCCGTCCACACGGCCCTACGAGGGAGATTTTCTCTGCATCGCGGTTCGGTGGGAACTATGAAGAAAGGAGCGATACCGGGCATAAAAAGTTATCTTCGCGTGGCTTTTTGTGCGATATCTGTATCGCGTAGCGATTGTTATGAAGATTATGTCAAACTTAGGTTCGGTTCCGTCTGTCGGAGCATCCAAAGCCTATCCGAATATTGAGCGCGGAAACCGCGCCGGCACCGCTCACGGTGTCAATTATGATTCCGTCAGCGTTTCCTCCTCCAACAAAGAAAACCGTTTTATGGATTTGGTCAGCCGCTTGTCCCAAGAGGTGCGCACTGCGACAACGACCAGTGATATCCGTGCCCTGCACGAAGAGGTGGCGGCTGACAGGTATCTGCCGGACCCCGCCAGGATTGCCGCCAATATGCTGTTCCTCAGGGAGGACGTGTAGATGGTCGCTGTCCTTGAGCTCTTCGACAAGATAACCGATATCCTGACGCAGCTCGCCGAACTGGAACAGAATAAGGCCGCTGCTGTTCGAAGGGATGATTTGATCGCTCTGGACGAAAGCCTGAAACAGGAGCAGGTCCTGGCATTGAGTATTCGTGGCCTGGAGCAGAAACGGGTTGACCTCCTGTCCCAGTTCGGTCTCCTCGAACTTCCGCTGGCAGAGCTTCCGGGGAAATTTTCGGCAGACCGGCAGATGGATGCAAAAAAAACGGTCGACCGGCTGCGGGATGCGTATCAGATTTATCGCCATGCCGCAGAGGTGGCGCGGGATACGCTGGAATGCAATCTTCACGAAATTGAGAAAATTCTTGCCAACGCCGGCGTTGATCCAAGCGGAGGGCCGGGATACGGCACACCGGACGTTGAGCCTCCCGCGACGATGAAAACGGATTTTCACGCATGATATAAAAGGAGTCTGAGGATGGGTACAATTGGCACTTTCGGTTCATTTACGACAGCACTGCTGGGAATTTACGCCTCTCAGCACGGCTTAAATGTGACGGGAAACAATATTTCCAATATCAATACGCCGGGCTACACCAGACAAAGGCTGGATCAGATCAGTCTCCATATGAGCGGAGCCGAGCGGTATGAGCAGCGGTATAACCTGAAGATCGGCAACGGTGCTTTGGTCACTGGTGTTTCGCAGATCCGCGACCCTTATCTGGATATTCGGTACCGTTCTGAATCGGCGAGCGTCGGCGCGATGGACACCAAGCTCAACGGCTTAAATGCCATCGCTAAAATATTGGATGAAATTGGGGCCGGGGACGATGAGCACGGCATCATCGGCGCACAGTTCAGCGAACTGTTAAAGACGCTGCAGAATCTCTCCGATCAGACCAATCAGGAAGAGTACGACAGCCAGGTTCGCTCCGCCGCCTCTGCTTTGGTCTCTCTGTTCAACTCCGCTTCAACGGAATTGCAGGAAGTATACAACAACACTGTTACCAGCTTCAAGCAGGATCTGAAAACGGTTAACGAAACGCTGTACAGCATCCGGGAACTGAACGCGTCGATCCGCACGAGCGAGCTGCACGGAGACCGTGCGCTGGAGCTGCGCGACGAGCGGAACCGGTTGATCGACGAGCTTTCCCAGTACATGAAGATCGACGTCACCTACGGGGAAGAGGACATTGGCATGGGGATGACGGTTGAGAAGCTGACTATCCGGTTGGCAAACGCCAATCCGGATGGAAATGTGGACTCCGACGTATCCATGCTTGTAGACGGCCTTTACGCCACTCAGTTCGAAATGCCCGACACTCTGTCGCGGCCCAATCCCGACTATGACCCCAACGATCCGACCTCGCAGGAATATCTGTCGGTCAAAAACGACAACTTCACCCTTTGCCTGACTAAATTGGTTGATGTCAAGGGCCATCCCTGGGAGGATATCAGCAAGCCGGAGGTCACCCAAATGACACTGGCGGAGTTCAACCAGGCGAAACAGGATTTGCAGAACGATCCCAATTTCGACGGGGTCGATACGGTTGACGACGGCAACGGCAACCGCGTCAGTTATAGCTTTACGACAAAAGACATCCTCGATCCTGCGGGAAACGTGATCGAAACCAGATATTATGTCTCCAAAATCGCTTCAAAATATACCCAGCCCGTAGAGCTGGACGACAACGACCTCTACGGTTCTCTGCAGTCCAGCCGGGAGCTGCTGACCGAATCGGGTGAGTTTGCTTCAGCGGATTATATCAAAAATGTGGACGAAAACGCCGCTTCCAAGCGCGGCATTCCCTACTATCAGCGTTCTCTGGATCTTCTCGCCAATAAAATCGCCGCTGTCTTCAACGAAGCAAACAACGGCTTTATGGTGAATAAAGAGGGGTACTATGTCGACAGCACCGGCAAAGCGATCGAGCTGGACAGCGTTCCTGTGAGCAAGCACGTTTCCCTGACCGACGCACAGAAAACCGCGCTCGAAAACCTAGGGTATGATTCCCTGAGCAAATACCTCGAAGACCAGGGGGGCGTCCGGCCGGAGGGCATGGGCAACCTGTTCAGCAATCACGGCGCATCCAACGACGCCGACGGAATCAATGCATCGAATATCTCGATTTCCATCGGCTGGTACAACGGCGATATAAAGATTGTCCCCTCCTATGTGAACCCCTCTGAGCTCGATGAGATCGCCAGTACTTCGAACGAAAACATCGTCCATCTGCGCGCCGTTATGGAAGCCGGCTTCGATTATATCCCCAGCGATATCCTGGACGGTGCAAGTGACGTCCCGATTTTTACGGGCAGCTTCTCCGCCATGATGAACAATGTTGAAAGTATTTTGGGCAACGACCAGCGTAAAACCACCACCATGCTGAACACTTATTACGCTTCCGCCGTCGACCTGGACACCAGCCGTGATTCGGTCTCCGGCGTCGATCTCAACGACGAAGCGGTCAATCTGATTCAATATCAAAAGGCCTACACCGCCGCCTGCCGTCTGATGACCACCATAGACGAAGCTTTGGAACGACTCATCAGCAATACCGGCATCGTAGGAAGATAAGGAGGTTTTGTTAGATGATTCGTGCAACGACCGGCGGCGTCCTCAGAGGCTACAGAACCGGCTTGATGAGTTCCTTTATCAGGCTCAACAGCGCACGGGACACCGTTTTGACACAGCGCAAATTCAACTCTTACGCGGAAGACCCTGCCGCCGCCGCGCAGAGCTACCAATTGCACCGCGCCTTCCAGCGGACGGATTCGCAGATTACCATCAGCAACTCCACCATCCGCAAGTTTTCCACAGCTTATACCGCTGTCGACAGCGTGGTGGGGATGGTGGACAACGAACAGAAGAATTCTTCCTGGTATACGGTTCTCCGCGCCGCAAACCAGCCCACCGGCGCCGGGCGGACTGCGCTTGGGGTGGAGCTCAAGGAGCTTGCCGAAAGCATTGTCCAGACGATGAACAACCAGTATGGAAGCACCTTTTCTTTTGCCGGAGCGGACGGACTGAACGTCCCGTTCACCTGGGAAGGCGAAGGGGACGACCGGAAGCTCTGCTACCGCGGCATCCCGGTAGACGTTAAGATTCCGGAAGAGCGCCACGACAATCCGCTCGATCCGACCGAGGTCACCAACGCGGATGAAATTGCCAAAGCGAAGGAGCAGCTGCAAAAGCTCGATTACCTCAAGGACGAGTCGCGTTACGTCGATATTGGTCTCGGTTTAAAGGAAGACAGCAACGGCAAGCTGATCGAATCCAGCGCCTTCAACGATTCCCTGCCGGGAATTAAGATTTTGGGGTACGGCACGGATGAAGACGGCGATCCGAAGAACATCGCCTCCATTATCCATCGTATGGGCGTTCTTCTTTCCAACTGCGACGAGAGCACCGGCGAATGGAAAGGCGGCGCAGATGGAGAAGACTGTGCCGAGTTCCAGCGTCTCGCTGAAAAATTCAGCGATGCGGCGGCAGAGGTTAAGAAGTCCCACGTCGAGCTCTCTACAAAGGTCACCTTCTTAAACAACAACCATAAGCAGCTGGTCACAACATCCGACACCATCAACGAACAGCTCTACGACATTGAGCGGTGCGATCTCGCCGACGCAATTACGTCGTTTTCGTGGGCGCAGTATTGCTACAACGCGGCTTTAAAGATGGGAAACAGCATCCTGTCCGGAAGTTTGATGGATTATTTGAATTAGGAAGCAAATATTCGACATTATTATATCATTTGGATTGGAAAGGAGTCCGTAGTCCTTATGTATCCGCTCATTGAAATCAAGACTGTGCCGATTGAAATTGAAATCAAAACAACAAACGCCAAGCTTGAGTATGCACGCGGAACAGCCGATCTGGAGATTTCCAGGAACGAAGGCGGCTTGAGTATCCACAGTCGTCCAATCCGCCTCAATATCGACACCTTCGAGGCGAGAAATTCCATCGTCCCCACCCCGGCGCGTTCCGTTGTCCAGAATGCACAGAGAGGACAGCAGGCCGCGTACCAGGCAACTGCGACCTATGCCAGGCAGGGACAGCTTCTGCTCAATGCACAGATTGGTCAGGAGCTCGTCACACAGTTTGCCGAAGAGGCGCAGAATCAAAATCTGAAAACCAACGTCGGGATTCAGTTTTTGCCCAGCGCCGCGCCGGAAATCAGCTGGGATCCCGCCGAGATGCAGATTCGTTATGAAATGGATAAGCTGAACTTCGACTGGCGTCTCAACGAGCCCCGGTTTGAATTTGTTCCGGGTGACGTTCAGATCTCGGTTACGCAGCATCCGGACGTCGAGATCAAATACGTCGGCGGCCCCCTCTATGTGCCCCCGTCCGCCGACCCGGGCTACGAGGCTGAAGCCTGAAAATGATAGGAGGCTGTTGCCTTGAAAGTTCAAACCAAATATTTTGGCGAGATCGATTATGAATCGGACGAATGTCTCACCTTCCCCAACGGGCTGTTCGGTTTTGAATCGGAGCAGCGATTTCTGCTTTTGCCCTTCGAAGGGAGCATCGGCACGCTGTTCTGCTTACAGAGTATCCAAACCCCTTCCTTAGCGTTTATCGCTATGGATCCGTTTGCGCTCCGCTCTGACTATATGCCTGCGCTGCGCCCTGCGGAGCTGAAAGCTTTGGATGTTCCCGACCACGAACAGCTCTGTTATTACGTGTTTTGTGCGATTAAAAAGCCGGTGTCCGACAGTACCGTCAACCTGAAATGTCCAATCGCCATCAATCCGGAGACTCTTACTGCATATCAGGTGATCCTGGAAACCGATCTCTATCATATGCGTCATCCTCTGGCTGAATTCGTTCAGGATGAGGAGGGCGTATCATGCTGATTTTACAACGCCGTGCCGGAGAATCGATCCGGATCGGCGACGATATCGAAATTGCCGTCCTGACAGTCGAGGGGGGACGGGTGCGGCTCGCGATTACTGCGCCAACCGAAGTGACGATCCTCCGCAGCGAGTTGATCGAAGCGCAGGCCGTAAATCAGGACTCCGCCATGGAGCAGACCACCCCGTCGGAACTGTTCGGCATTCTTGAAGGAGTGCTTCCGGATCAGGGGGTGCGTCTCGCCGCTCAGCCAAAACCGGTGGTTCCTTTTTCCGGCCTCAGGCAGAGGGAAAAGCAGAATAGACCACAGCAGAAAGGAGGAGATTCCAAATGATGGAACAGATTGCCGCCATGTCTATGAGCATGAGTGCCGCAACGGTCGCGCAGAATTATTCGATCGCGGTCACCAAAAAGACAATGGAATCCCAGGAGCTCGCCGCTCAGGAGCTTTTAAAGATGCTCCCCGAGACTCCGGCTCCCGCTAAGGGCCAGTATATCGACGTTTACGCCTAAATTCTGCCCTCAAACAGCCCGCTGGATACGCTCCGGCGGGCTGTTTTTTATCGAGCTGCGCCCGGCGAAAAATTTTTCGAAAAAATTTTTCTTTCTTCCTTAATTTTTTGGACGGGTGCGCCGATACAGTAATTGTCGGCAGAGTTCCTTCTGCTTATGAAGGCCTGTAGGTGGAAGAAGCTCGGCTACAACAGCGCGGGGAATGGATGCCCCGGAAAATATTTTATGGAGGAATTTTATCATGCGTATTCAGCACAATATTATGGCGATGAACGCCTACCGTAACTACAACAGCAATGTCAGCGCGATGAAGTCCAACCTCGAGAAGCTGTCTTCCGGCTACAAGATCAACCGTGCCGGCGACGACGCTGCGGGTCTTGCGATTTCTGAGAAAATGCGCGCTCAGATCACCGGTTTGAACGCCGCTCAGAAGAACGTAAAAGACGGTATCTCCCTTGTCCAGACCGCTGAGGGCGCGATGCAGGAAGTTCAGGATATGTTAAACCGTATGGTTTACCTGGCGACCCAGTCCGCCAACGGTACATACGACAACGAGGTTGACCGTGCGAACCTTCAGAAAGAGCTCGAGCAGCTGACTTCTGAAATCGACCGTATCTCCGACTCCGCGAACTTCAACGGCATCAAGCTGCTGGATGGTTCTAAAGCGGATCCGATCAAAGAGGCAACCACCACATATTCTCTTGATCCCAGCAAGTTCACCAGCGTAACAATCGCTGACACTAAGGCGAATCCGGTTATCGGCGCCGACACTGTTGAATTCAGCGAGGCTACAGAGGCCGCTAAGACCAAGTTTGAGGTTGACCTTTCCCAGGTGAAATGGGAAAATGCCGCTACGAATGATACGGCGAAGTTAACGATAGGCGGTTACTCCGTTGATCTTACTGCGACTACTGCCGGCCCTCAGGATGTATATGCTCTGTTGAAGACTGCAGCTACTGGTGTTACCCAGGTTACAGTTAATACCGGTGGAGGTAAGTTCAACGTTACCTTTGACGACGCAAACAAAAAGATCACCTTTGATCTGGCTACCCTGCCTACAGCAGCGGCTACTGCTGCCGCGGCGGATCTGAAGTCCAACTATACTGTCACGCTGACCGGCGCTGATGGTTATCAGTGGAACGGCGGTACCCGCGTACTGACAGATGGTGCGAACCCTGTGGCCGGTACTCCTGCCAACACGGTAATCACCGCGGCGAACCTCGGCATTCAGGGCGACGGTGCGGACGACGGCTTTGCGATGACCATCGACGGCAAGACCTTTGTGCTCGCTGTGGGCGACGACACCAATGTTCCTGCCGCGGATAAGCTGCCGGAAGGCGTCGTTCGGTTAGAGATCAGCGCGGACGCCGACCAGGAAGCGGTTATGAAGGCGTTGGCCAACGCGATTGACGGAGCCGGTACCATCTGGAGCGCCGGTGTTAACAAGGACGGTAATTTGACACTGGCACAGACGGATACAAGCGATGATGCGAAGAATGCTCAGTTGAAAACCAAAGAGGATATTGAGAAGACGATCACTAAGGGAACACTGACTGAAACCGTAGGCGAGGCTCCTACAAAATTGCAGCAGGAGGCGAGCCCCCTGACCCTTCAGATCGGCGACACAGCTGATCCTTACAATAAGCTGTCTGTCAAGATCGGCGATATCCATGCGAAAGCGCTTGGAATCGATACAAAGAGCATCAATATCAAGACGCAGGATGCGGCGGCGGATGCGGTTGCGAAGATTAAAGACGCGATCAACACCGTTTCTTCTATCCGCGGCGATCTGGGCGCGACCCAGAACCGTCTGGAGCACACCGCGAACAACCTCTCCGTCATGCAGGAGAACATTCAGGATGCCGAGTCCAGCATCCGCGATACCGACGTAGCGGAAGAGATGATGGCTTACACCAAGAACAACATCCTGATTCAGTCTGCTCAGGCTATGCTTGCTCAGGCCAATCAGATCCCGCAGGGCGTTCTGCAGCTGCTCCAGTAAGCCTTATTCTTTCTTACAAAACCGGATATTTGCGAGAATCCTTACAAGAGGGGGCGGGCGCAAGCCCGTCCCTTTTCTTTTTTAAAATTTGTCTTTTAAAGACGGTCTTTTGACGGATAGTCTGACCGCAAATTTGTACTTTTTGGTTCTTCTTCTTGAAAGAAAAAATAGTATGTCTCAAGTTAAAATCAGGTTTCTAAAATTGGGGCAATGCTACGGTTCCCTGATAACCTGATGAAATTAGTTCTTTTTGATTCTTTTTCTTTCAAGAAAAAGAATAAAGGAGGAAAGGTATGAAATCCGATAAAAAGCCGATTTTAACCATCGGCATGATTGTAAAAAACGAAATCCGCTGTATTGAGCGCTGCCTGAAATCTTTACAGCCCCTGCGGGATGCCGTCCCCTCCGAGCTGATTATTGCCGACACCGGTTCGGACGACGGCACCCGGGATGTGGCGGAACGGTACGCCGACGAGGTTTTCGATTTCGAGTGGGTGAACGATTTTTCCGCCGCCCGCAACGCCGTGCTTGACCGCGCCAACGGCGAATGGTATTTCAGTGTTGACGCGGACGAATGGCTGGACGAGGATTGTTCTGCGCTGATCCGTCTGTTCATGGAACCGGAAAAACGGGAGCATTTTAACGTAGCCAGCCTGACGGTTCGAAATTATCAGACAGAAGACCGTCAAAGCACTGCTTACAGCGACTTTATCGCAATCCGTCTTTTTAAATTGTTCCCCGGCGTGCGGTATACGGGGGCTATCCACGAAATGCCGATATATCCGCCAAGCGTGGAATGCTTCTGTATGCGGGATGCCGTCCTCCATCACGACGGTTATGTCCTCAGCCTGTTCAAGGACAAAGGGAAATCTGAACGCAATATGGCGCCTTTGCGGGAAAAGCTGAAAAACGATCCGAAGAATGTGTTTGTATTACAACAGTGTCTCGAAAGCTGTATAGACGAATCGGAACGACTGAGGTATATCCGCAGCGGAATACAGGGCGTAGAGGAAAAATGGGAAAACTGGCAGGTATCCGGCCCAACTGTCTATTGCTATGCCGTTTCTCTCGCTATGCAACAGCATCTGCCGGAATTTTGGGAGTGGGTAGAACAGGCAAAGGAACGGTTTCCAAACTCTATTTTTGTCCGCGCCGCCGTCAATTTTATTGCTTTCCTGACCAGCTATCAGGAAGAGAAAGATTATGCCAAATCGATTCCTTATGGGGAGGCCTACCTGAAAGCGGCCGAAGACTATCAGGCCAACCGTTTTGACCAGACTGAATTGTTCCATTCTCCTCCTGCTTTCCTGTCTCTTTTCTATGAGCAGATTCTCCGCGGTCAGCTGGCCGACGCCTATTATGAAGAAAAAAATTACCCCGCCGCATTAGCGATGGCCCGTACCCTGGACGTATCGAAGCTGGACGACCAGCAGATCAGCGCACTGTTCTATACCTTTTTAAACCTGCACACCCAAAGCGAACTCAATTTAATCGGGGCCTTTGAAGCGTTCTGGACACAGCTTTCCTCCCCTGTCCCGGATCAAAAACGAGCCAATCAGCGGGTTAAACTGGTGACGCAGAGCGCCATGCGGGCGTTTTCCCGTAAATTCCAGGAAAACGAAGAAAAAGAGGGTCTTTCCCGTCATGCATATACCCTCTTTTTGCCGCTGAAAACCCGGTGCGACCTGGGAATCGCCGCCGCTTTAGTCGAAACCGAGCCAGTGCAGGAGATGGACAGGCTGCTGGAACAGGTGTCGGACTGGGAAACCTTCCCGCCGCATGCGCTGGCCTACGCGCTGGAGAACGGCGCAGCCTTCCCGGTGCCGGGGAAACCGCTCCCTCTCGACCGATTGGATTTGATTGCAGCACGGCTGGCGCAGATCGAGGATGATTTTCTACAGGAGCTTGGCATTCACATCGCCGTGCCGGACGACCTGGGCGACTTAAACTGGGCGCGCGCACTGCTGCTCGCCGCCATACAGTCCTGCGAATGGAAAAATCCCAGTCGTGATCTCATGCTTGCCCGCCGTTTTGCCGAGCTGGAAC
Source organism: uncultured Oscillospiraceae bacterium (assembly GCA_964607135.1). Lineage (GTDB taxonomy): Bacteria > Bacillota > Clostridia > Oscillospirales > Ruminococcaceae > Metaruminococcus_A. Next base: position 128,031 of record CAZSIV010000001.1, read on the forward strand.
GCGTCTTTCTTTCCCGCTGCTATACGCCTGAGATGCTCGACGGCGAGGGACTGCTTCTTCTCCCCCCTCTTCACCGCTTCGGCGCCTGTCTCGTGCGCGCCTTTGACGCCTTAGATCGGGGCGACCGGGTGGAATACATCCGTTTGATCCGGGAGGGGCTCATCCTCTGCGAGAGCATGAAGCCGATGGCGGAGTTCCTGCACGACCAGGCTGAAACGATGAACGCCGAACCGCCGGCCGAGCTTCTCGCCCTGGCGGAGCAGGTTAAAAAACTGCTTGCCGGCTATCCGGCCGACAGTCCGGCCGTCGAAGCAATTAAAGCGAGCCCCGCGTATAAGCAGGTCGCTTATTTGATTGAAGAATCCCCCGCTGTCAATCCTAAATATCCCTTGAGCTGAAAAGAAACGGGCTTCTCCCGCAGAAAACGGCCGGATATCGGCTGTTTTCTGCGGGAGTTTTTCAAGTTTAATTTTTTCGCAGCAGCATGTAAAAGTATACAATTTTAACTTTTGAAAACCAATTAAATGCAAAGCGGAATAATTAAGAGAAAACAAGAGATTTTAAGGGTTATGCGCAGTTATTTTGATTTAAATTTTAAAAAAATCCTGAAAAAGCGACTAAATTTCTAGAAAATTCGAGTTTTTGGCCGGATAAAGCTTGACTTTTTAGGGAAATACAACTATATTTATTCTTGATATTTTTGTATCTGTATTCAGAAAGCAATTTCTGAAAAAATCATGAAAGCGTATGCGTCGCTGTATTTGTTGTGCCGCCGGGCGGCCAGGAGATGAAAAGCCTTTTGCGGGCGGAGATGTCAAAAGCTTTCGTGGGGTAGGTGTTTTCACACTACTTGAATCCGCAAAGGGGGATGCATAAATGAACGATGTATTGATCGACTTGAAAAACCTGACATTCTTTTATGACGGCGACAAGGTGCTCGACGACCTGAGCTTGCAGATCCGCGACAAGGAATTCGTCACATTGCTCGGGCCTTCCGGCTGCGGTAAGACGACGACGCTCCGGATTATCGGCGGGTTCCTGACGCCGCATACCGGGGATGTCTTTTTTGATGGAAAAAGGATCAACGACCTGCCGCCCCACAAGCGGGAGGTCAACACGGTTTTCCAGCGGTACGCCCTGTTTCCACATCTGAACGTTTACGACAACGTCGCTTTCGGCCTCAAGGTGAAAAAGCTCCCGAAGGAGGAAATCCGCAGGCGGGTGACCGAGATGCTGGAAACAGTCAACCTGAGCGGCTTTGAAAAGCGGAACGTCAACCAGCTTTCGGGCGGCCAGCAGCAGAGGGTCGCGATCGCCCGGGCACTCGTCAACTACCCGAAGGTTCTTCTTTTGGATGAACCGCTCGGCGCGCTCGATTTAAAGCTGCGCAAGGAGATGCAGCTGGAGCTGAAGCGAATTCAGCAGCAGCTGGAGATCACCTTTGTCTATGTCACCCACGACCAGGAAGAGGCGCTCACCATGTCCGACACCGTCGTCGTCATCCAGGACGGCGTCGTCCAGCAGGTGGGAACCCCGCAGGATATCTACAATGAGCCGAAAAACGCCTTTGTCGCCGACTTCATCGGGGAGAGCAATATCTACGACGGCATCATGCTCAAGGATTGTCTGGTGAAATTTGCAGGGGTCACGCTGCCCTGTGTGGACAAGGGATTCCGGCGGAACCAGCCGGTCGACCTCGTCATCCGGCCGGAGGACGTCCGGTTTGTCGACCCTGCGGAAACTGAGCTGAAAGGGACTGTCACCTCGGTGATCTTCAAAGGGGTCCATTACGAAATGGAGGTCATGGTCAACGACCTGCTCTGGGTGGTTCATTCCACCGCGGCCAGAGCAGTCGGAGAGACCGTCGGCTTAGCGGTCGACCCCTTTGACATCCACATCATGGAAAAGATGTTTGCCACTGATAAAAACTATGTTGACGGCGAAGTGGTGGAAGAGGACACCATCGAGTTCCTCGGTGTCCGGTTCAAGCGGGAAAATCTCGGCATCCCAGCCGGGGAAAAGGTTCGTCTGACCATCGACCCGGAGGACATTTCCGTCACGTCGGAGGATATCAGCGACGCCACGGTTTACCTGGAATCGCTGATTTACAAAGGCGCTTATAACGAGCTGATCATCTGGCTCGACGAAACCGAACTGATCCTCCACTCTCAAAACGACGAACAGGTTGCGACCAATATCGGCGTTAAATTCGCTTTCGACCGGATCGAAGTCAAACCGCTCGCCGGGGAAAAGGAGGCGGCGGAATGAAAAAGCTCGTCTCCTCCCCCTATCTTCTCTGGATGGTGGTTTTCATCATCGTCCCGCTCTTTTTCGTGGCGTATTCAGCCTTTACCAACGATTCACAGGAGTTTACCGTCGGCAATTTCAGCTCCATTATGAAATATGCGCCGGTCTTTCTGAAATCGCTCTGGCTGGCGGTCGTCTCCACCGTGATCTGCCTGCTGATCGCCTATCCCCTGGCCTTCATCCTCTCCCGGAAAAGCCCGCGGTCTCAGGGGATGCTGGTCATGCTGGTCATGCTTCCCATGTGGATCAACTTCCTGCTCAGAACCTACGCCTGGATGACCCTCCTCGAAAACGAGGGACTGATCAACAAGTTTCTGGAGCTCCTGGGATTCGGATCGATTCAGATGATCAACACCCAGGGGGCGGTCGTCCTCGGCATGGTTTACAATTATCTTCCCTTTATGGTACTGCCTCTCTACTCCATCATGTGCAAGATCGAGCCCTCCGTCCTGGAAGCGGCGCAGGATTTGGGGGCCGGGCGGTTTCAGACCATCTTTCGGGTCATCCTCCCGCTTTCCAAAACCGGGATCCTGACGGGGATCATCATGGTCTTCGTCCCCTCGGTCAGTACCTTTGCGATTTCGCGGATGCTCGGCGGCGGCAGCAATATGCTGATCGGCGACCTGATTGAAGAACAGTTTCTGGGCGGCGCCTATAACCCGAACGTCGGTTCGGCCCTGTCCCTCATCCTGATGGTAGTGATCTTAGTCATCATCGGCGTCACCAACACCTTCGACTCGGATGAAATGGAGGGGATGCTGGTATGACGAAGCTGAAGAAAAAAAGGAAGATCGGCTCCAATCTCTATCTGGCCCTTGTATTTTTGTTCCTCTATCTGCCCATCCTCGTGATGATGGTCTTTTCCTTCAACGAATCCAAAAGCCGGGCGAACTTTACGGGCTTCACCTTCAAATGGTACACGGAGCTGTTCAAAAACGACCTGATTATGGACTCGTTCTGGAACACGATTTTGATCGCCGTCCTCTCCTCCGTCATCGCAACGGTTCTCGGGACGCTGGCGGCCATCGGGATCAGCAACATGAAGAAGTTCAGCCGGAAGGCGGTCATGAACGCCACCTACCTGCCGATCATCAACCCCGAAATTGTCACCGGCGTTTCGCTCTGCCTGCTGTTCGTCTTTTTCGCCGGATTTTTCGGCCTCCAGTTCGGGTTCACCACCGTGCTGATCGCCCATGTCACCTTTGTCCTGCCCTATGTGATCTTAAACGTCCTGCCAAAGCTCCGGCAGATGGACAAAAGCATCTACGAGGCGGCGCTGGACTTGGGCTGCAACCCCTGGAAAGCCTACTGGAAGGTCGTACTGCCGGAGATTCTTCCGGGGGTCTTCGCAGGCTTCCTGATGTCCTTCACCTATTCGCTGGATGACTTTATCATCACCTATTTCGTCAGCGGAAGCGGTTTCCAAACCCTGCCCGTCACCATCTACGGCATGGTCCGCAAAAAGGTCAATCCGCAGATCAACGCCCTTTCGACCATTCTCTTCGTTGTGGTGCTGCTTCTGCTCATTTTGATGAATCTGAAAGGCGCGAAAAGCGCCAAAAAAGCAAAGGAGAAAAACATTTGATGAAAAAAATTACCTCTCTGGCGGTTCTGTTCTGCCTGTCTTTGTCCCTCTTCGCCCTTTCCGGCTGCAACAGCGGTGAAGGCGCCGCGACAACCACCCTCTACGTCTACAACTGGGGGGAATATATGCCGGACGGAACCGACGGCTCGCGGGATATCATCGCGGAATTTGAGGATCAATACCCCGACATCAAGGTCGTCTACGACACCTTTACCAGCAACGAGGCGCTCTATTCCAAGCTCAAGAGCGGTGGCAGCAGCTACGACGTCATCGTGCCGTCCGATTATATGGTCGCCCGCCTGATTGAGGAAGGGATGCTCGAAAAGCTCGACTTTGACAACATCCCGAACGCCAAAAACATCATGGACAGCTTCAAAGGGCAGATTTACGATCCGACCGATGAGTACTCCGTCCCCTTTACCTGGGGAACGGTCGGAATCATCTACAACACCAAAATGGTCGAGGGAACGCCGGACAGCTGGGATATCCTCTGGAATGAACAGTATTCCAACAACATCCTGATGTTCAACAACTCCCGCGACGCCTTCGGCATTGTGCAGAAGCTGCTCGGCTACTCCCAGAACACCACCAGTGAAAGCGAGCTGCAAGCCTGCGCGGAAAAGCTCAAGGAGCAGAAACCGCTCGTCCAGTCTTACGTTATGGACGAAATCTTCGACAAAATGGAGAATGGCGAAGCGGCAGCCGCCCCTTACTACGCGGGCGATGCCATCACCATGATGGCGGAAAACGAGGATCTGGCCTACTTCCTGCCGAAAGAAGGCTCGAATAAATTTGTAGACGCCATGTGTATCCCGGCCGGCGCCAAAAACAAAGAGGCGGCGGAGACTTTCATCAACTTTATCTTAGAAGGGGATGTCGGCGCGGAAATCTGCGATTTCATCGGGTATTCCACCCCGAATCAGGCAGCCTATGACCTGCTCGACGACGAAATGAAAAACAACGAGATCGCCTACCCCTCCGACGAGGTTCTCGCCCGCTGTGAATTCTTTGAGCACCTGCCGAAAGAGATCAACCAGCTGATGCAGGACCTTTGGGTCGAAATCAAAACCGAATAGGCGGATGTCTGCCTTTATTCCCCGGCCCTGTCAATAAAAAGGACGTATGGTTTTTTCAAACGGCGCACGCTAGTCCGCCGCCAATAAAACCCGGCCGCTTAATTGGCCGGGTTTTGAAGCTTATCATTTGGAGTGTTTCGATATGAGAACAGTAATTGACGCACACGCCCATGTCTTTCCGGGTAAAATCGCCGCAAAAGCGACGGAGAGCATCGGCGATTTTTACGATATCCCCATGGATTTGGACGGCTCGGTGGAGACTCTGCTCCGGCTTAAGGAACGGTACGGTATTTCCAAGTTCCTCATCCAGTCGGTCGCCACAACCCCGCAGCAGGTCGCAAGCATCAACGATTTTATCGCAGAGACGGTCAGGAGTCATCCCGACACCTTTATCGGCTTCGGGGCGCTTCATCCTGATATGGAAGCGCCGGAAAAAGAGATCGAGCGGATTCTCTCGCTGGGGCTGAAAGGAGTGAAGCTCCACCCCGATTTCCAGCGGTTCGAAGCGGACAGCCCCGCCGCCATGCGGCTTTACGCCCCCATGGAGGGGCGGCTGCCCCTCCTGATCCACGCGGGAGACAAACGGTATGATTATTCCCATCCCCGGCGGATTGCAAACATCCTGTCCGCTTTCCCCAAGCTCGATGTGATCGCCGCCCACTTCGGCGGATGGTCTCAGTGGGATGAGGCGCAGGAATACCTCAAAGGAAAACGGGTCTGGGTGGACACCTCAAGCTCCCTTTACGAGGTCCCGCCGAAACATGCCAAAGAGCTGTTTGACGGGTTTGGGGAGGATTACGTCCTCTTCGGCACCGATTACCCGATGTGGAAGGTCAATGAAGAGCTGGAACGGCTGGAACAGTTGGGGCTCTCGGATACGCAGATGGAAAAGGTGCTCCATTTAAACGTGGAAAGGCTGTTGGGCCTGTTATAAGTTCGGCAGGCTCGCGGCCCTTTGGTAAAGGATGCGGCTGCCGCTGTAAAGCTGCTCCGCAAAGGCAAGCATTCATCTGAAAAGTAAGCCAAAAGGATTCGGTTTCATAGAAACAGAGGCCCCCGGTGATACCGGGGGCCTTTTGCATTCAGTGGAAAGATGATTCTTGTTTTAGGGAAGAATCATAAACTTTTACTCCAAGGGTGCCGCGGCAGAAAATTCAAGCTCAAACACAATGGATGTACGCAGGAGCAGCTTGTTTACAGGTTCTAGAGCAGGCTGCTTCGTTACATGCCACTCTATAAAATCATCCATTTTCCCGCTTCATCTTCCAGCCGTATACAAGGACGGCGGCTGTTAAAACTACAACCGCATAAACGGCGACCCAGCAAAGATGCTGCAAAACAGCGGCGCTGTTCCCGGCGTAGGCCGCCTTCGCCGCCTCAACCGCATGGAGAAAAGGGAGAAGCCCGCTGACCGTTTCGAACGCGCCGCCGACCATCCCCACATCGAACCAGATGCCGCTCAGCCATGCCGCAAGATTGACCAGAACGGAGGAGATCCCCCCGACGGCTTTGTCGCTTACAAGGCTTCCCAGCAGCAGTCCAAACCCTATAAAAAGGAGCGCAGACGGCAGAAGCGCCGCAATCACCAGAAGAAGATTGACGCTCAAGGGGAGTCCCAAAAGGACTGCCGCCGCCAGACAGATCACGCTTTGAGCAATGGCAACCGGGATCAGGGGAAGGATATAGCCTGCAATGAACTCAAAAGAGGTGAGCGGCGTGGTGTAAAGCCGCATCAAAAACGAGCTGGTTCGGTCTTTTGAGAGCAGCATCCCCGAAAAAAGGGAGAGAAAGCTCAGGCCGAACACTGCGAGCCCCGGCGCAATGGCGGGCAGCTCAAAGAGGCTGACCGGAATATTCGACTGGATGGCGTAAAACAGCAGAAGCAAGACAACCGGGAATCCCACGCAGAAAACGGCTGTCAGCGGATCCCGCAGCAGCTCCTTTAAATTGCGGGAAGCAAAACAAAAGCAGCGCATCAGGCTCCCTCCCTTTCCGTGGTGACGGCAACAAAGGCATCCTCCAAGCTGGATGCACCGGTGCGTTTCATCAATTCCCCCGCCGTCCCCACCATCCTGAGAACGCCGTGCGAAAGAATTCCGATCCGGTCGGAAAGGGCCTGGGCTTCCTCCATATAATGGGTTGTGAGGATGATGGTAATCCGTCCCTTCAAGGCTTCGATCATCGCCCAAAGCTCCCGCCGGGCGAGTACGTCCAACCCCAGAGAGGGTTCGTCCAGAAACAGGATCTGCGGCTCAGAGATCAGCGCAAGGGCGATGCTCAGCCGCCGCTGCGTGCCGCCCGACAAGGTTTTCGCACGCCGCTTCGCTGCATCCTCCAAACGGAAAGAGGCGAGGAGCTCTTCCGCCTTCCTGCGGGCGGTGCTCCGGGAAGCGCCGTAAATCCGGGCGATCAGCTCTAAATTCTCCCACACCGTAAGATTCGGCGCAACCGCAGTCTCCTGCGGGGCGACGCCGATCTTCTGCTTGACGGCCTGTGGATTTGCCGTGATGCTGTCCCCAAGAAGAAACGCATCCCCGCCGGTGGGTTTGCTCAGGCAGGACAGCATCTTGATGGCAGTGGTTTTCCCCGCCCCATTTACACCAAGCAATGCGAACAGTTCCCCCTGCTCAATCTCCAGATTCAGGGAAGAGACCGCCGTTTTGTCCCGGAAACATTTAGTCAAGCCGACAGTCTGGATCGCCGTCATTCCTCTTCATCCTCGCTTTTCCCCGCTTTGAAAATCTCTGCGGCAAATTCCATAAGCTGGTCGCTTTTCATGATGGCGATCCCGCCCTGTTCCTCGTCCCCCAAAACCAGAAGCCGGTCGCCGGGCTGGAAATCAAAAATTTCCCGCGCCTTTTTGGGGATGACAATCTGGCCCCGTTCCCCGACCGTGACCATGCCAAAAATATGTTTACCCTTTGGAGGCATTGAAACCAGTCCTTTCAATCAACAGGATTGCCCGTCACTAATATATGATAAATATGTATTTTCATGTTTATCATATATTATTTGAAAGAAAATGTCAAGTAAATTTACTGATCCTGACTCGGCAGAAAGAGATCAAACACAATCAAAAACAGATCACCGCACTTTAAGACAAGCCGTTTCTTGGAAAACATATCGGCAGACTCATTGTCTCGGAGCGTTACCGGCCTAACACTTCAGCAGTTCTCAAAGCAACAAAAAATAAGCGGCTATGATCAAAAATCATAGCCGCTTAGCTTTTAAGCTATCAATTAATCGCTGATATAGGGCAGCAGCGCCAGATGGCGCGCCCGCTTAATCGCGATGGTCAGCTCACGCTGATGGCGCGCGCAGGTGCCGGTCACACGTCTCGGCACAATCTTTGCCCGCTCGGAAAGGTACCTTCTGAGCTTCGCAACATCTTTATAATCAATATGCTCCGCTCTGTCAACACAGAACGCGCAGACCTTTTTGCGGGCTCTTTTGCCGCGCATTGGACGATCCATTGCCATAGTCTTCTCCTCCTTCTGAAACAATCGGTTTACAGATTAAAACGGCAGTTCCCCGTCGTCGGTGTCGATCTCTTCGAAATCGCCGATCTCCCCCACCGAGAAGCTCGCACCCTTCGGCGGCTCCTCAAAAGCCGGAGGCGGGGCAAAGGAAGCCGTCTGGCCTCCCCCCTGAGAGCTGCTGTTTCTGGATTCTGCGAAATACACCTGGTCGGCGACAACCTCGAATGCTGTCCGGTTGTTGCCCTGGTTGTCGGTGTAGCTTCTGGTCTGGATGGAGCCCTCCAGCGCAACCAGCTGCCCCTTGCGGAAATACCGGCTGACGAATTCAGCCGTATTCCTCCAGGTGACGATGCTGATAAAATCGGTCTGGCGCTCGCCGCCCTTTGGGGTATAGTTGCGGTCTACTGCGATGCGGAAGGTGGTGACAGCGATATTGTTCGCCGTGTGGCGCAGTTCCGGGTCGGCCACAAGCCTGCCCATTAATACAACTCGGTTGAGCACGATTTAACACTCCTTTTCCAGACAAAAAACATTACTCGTCCAGATTGATGGTAAGCGAACGGATGATTCCGTCGGTAATGCCATAAATACGGTCGAGCTCTGCCGGGAAATCCGGGGCAGATGTGAAGTCAAACTGCACATAATATCCTTCGGTTTCATAGTTGATCGCATAAGCAAGTCTTCTCTTGCCCCACTCGTCAACTTTTTCCAGCGTCCCGTTTGCAGAAATCAGATCGGTGATCTTAGCGACGACCGCTTTGATTTCCTCCTCAGACAGCTTTAAGCTGATGATGATAACGGATTCATACTTTCCCTGTAATTTTGCCATGATAGCACCTCCTTTTGGACATATGACCCTGCCGCTCACACCGGGCAGAGTAAGGATACGCTGCTCAAGGGACAGACCACCCCTTATAAAAGCACAGCATTAAAATTATAGCAATATTTTACCGCGCTGTCAAGGAGCTTTTCGCCTGTATCGGGGGAATTTCCTCTCATCCGTCCCGCCGGAAATCCGCCCGAAAAACTTCCCCCCGCAAGCTGTTAAAGGGTTTTGGCGAGCTCCTTTAAATAAGCCCGCAGCCCCTCGCCGATCTCGGGGTGGTTCAGCCCCACTTCGATGGATGCCTGTAAAATCCCCAGCTTGTTGCCCATGTCGTACCGTTTACCGGTGTAGTCTACCCCGACCATCCCTTTGGTGCGGGCGAGGGTCTTCATCGCATCGGTCAGCTGGAGCTCCCCGCCCGCTCCCGGCGGGGTGTCGCGCAGGATGTCAAAAATCTCGGGCGGAAGGACACAGCGCCCCAGAATTGAAAAGAGGGACATGATCTGGTCCGGCGCAGGCTTCTCAATCATATCGGTGATTTTATACCAGTTCCCTTCCAACGGGGCAACCTTCATGGAAGAGTACTTCAAGATCGCTTCCGGAGAGACCTCCTTGATCCCGGCACAGCCGAGCCCATATGCTTCATAGGCGCGGGCGAGCTGAGCAGTCGCCGGATCTTCCCCGATGATGACATCGTCCCCGTAAAGGACGGCGAACGGCTCGCCCCCAACAAAGGATTCGGCGCAGAGGACGGCATGGCCCAGTCCCTTCATCTCCATCTGCCGGACATAGCTGATATTCGCAAGCTTCGAGATTTCGGACACCGTTTCATACAACGCGTCCTTCTTCCCTTTGAGCAGATGCTGCTCAAGCTCGGGAGAGCGGTCGAAATGATCCGCCACAACGCCTTTCCCGCGGGAAAGGATAATCAAAATATCCTCGATCCCGCTCCTTGCGGCCTCTTCGACAATATATTGAATCGCCGGTTTGTCGACGATGGGGAGCATCTCTTTGGGCATCGCCTTGGAAGCGGGGAGGACACGGGTGCCGAGTCCGGCCGCAGGAATCACTGCCTTCCTAATTTTCATCTTTCATTCACCTCCGGGTTTATTTAAACCATAGGGGTCAGCCATATGGACAGATAGAGGAGCGCCATCATCAAAAAAACATAGATGCCGCAGACGACGGCAACCGCCGCACGCGACACTGAGCCCGACTTCGCCAGGCTCTCATAATAGGCGGTTTGGTCCGCCTGCCGGCTCCGCAGCGCCCGGATTTTCTTAAAACAGTGGTTCATATAGAGACGGTTAAACGAAATCCCGACAAAAAAGCGGACGGCAATGGAGACGGCGTAGGTGAGCATCGAAAACATCTGATAGCTTTCCGCCGTCAGGCCCGCAATATTCCCGCCCGTGACCGCCAGCAGCAAGCCGGCCCCGATCAGGTTGGGAATCAGGAAAACGAGAGCGGCGGCAAGATACATCTTCCGGTAGATCAGAAACAGAAATTCGAGCAGGAAACCGGACCAGTTGATGACGTTCCGCCCGTTGGTCTTGAGGTCTTTGAACCGTGGAAGGTAGTATTGGCTGTTCTCCCCGAGATAGATCGCGAGCTCCTTGACGGGAATGCCGTCGATCTCCTCGTCGGGACCGAGTCCGCCGTAAGGGGTTGTGTAGGGGTTATAGCCTATGGTGCGGAAAGGCCCCGCCCCGCCCATATAGGGATTGGCGTTCTGCTGCGGCTCCCCTTCTCCCGGCTGTTCCATGCCATCCGGGCGGTGGAGCGGCGTTCCGCAGACGCTGCAGAAAAGATTCTGGCTGTCGTTCAGCGTCCCGCAACGGCTACACCGGAGCCCCGGCCCCTCATACCGCTTTTGCTCCGCTTCCCGCTCCTTCTTTTCCTCTTCGTTCCAGTTGAAGCCTTCGGCGTGCTTGTCTGCAAACCGGCAAACCCCGCCCATCTCCTCGAAACAGGAACGGTGGTACGGCGCGCCGCATTCCGGGCAGACGGCAACCGTGTCGTCCTCGGTAAATGTTTTTCCGCAGTGGGGGCATTTGGCTCCTGCATATCGGTTCATCGACGTTCCTCCGTATCCGGGACAAGCTTTTCATTCAAAGGGCGTATCCCGCCCTCTGATCCCTGTCATCGTTCAGTTTAGTATACCACTTTTATGGGGATTTGACAAACATATTTCTTTACATCCCATTTGTTCTACTTTATAATAGGAAGAGAAAAAGAAACTGAATCTTGGAGGTACTTGCATGCTGCAGCTGGATGAATTGAGACTGGAACTGGAAGGGCTCGAGCCGGAGCTCCAGAGCCTGGGGCAGGCGCTCAACCTAACCGCTCTGCGGGAGGAAGCGGCCGAACTGGAAAAAACGAGCGCCCAGCCCGGATTTTGGGACGACATGGAGCGCTCCCAGAAAATCCTGCAAAAGATGCGCCACAACCAGAGTATCTGCGAGCGGTATGACAAGCTCCACAGCGATTATACCGACCTGCTGACCATGATTGAGATCGCGAACGAGGAAAACGACGAATCGCTTGTCCCGGATATCGTCGAGACGGCTGAAAAGGTCAAGGCTGAGCTGGAATCCCAGAAGCTGACCACCCTGCTCTCCGGCGAATACGACGCAAAGAACGCCATCCTGACCTTCCACGCCGGCGCGGGCGGAACCGAGGCGCAGGACTGGGCCCAGATGCTCTACCGGATGTACAACAAATGGGCTGACCGCCACTCCTTTAAAGTCAAGCTGCTGGATTATCTCGACGGGGACGAGGCGGGGCTCAAAAGCGCCAGCATCCTGATCGAGGGGGAGAACGCCTACGGCTTTCTCCGCTCCGAGGCGGGCGTCCACCGGCTGGTGCGGATTTCTCCGTTTGACTCGTCGGGGAGGCGGCACACCTCCTTTGCCTCTCTGGAAGTCATGCCGGAGATCGACGACGAAGAGGAAATCCCGATCCGGGACGAAGACCTGCGGGTGGACACCTACCGCTCCAGCGGCGCGGGCGGCCAGCACGTCAACAAGACCGAATCCGCCATCCGGATCACCCACCTGCCGACCGGGATCGTCGTCGCCTGCCAGACCGAGCGGAGCCAGATCCAGAACCGCGCGACCGCGATGAAGATGCTCAAATCCCGCCTGGCCGAAATCAAGCAGCGGGAGCACCTCGAAAAGATCGAGGACATCAAGGGGGAGCAGAAGGAGATCGGCTGGGGCAGCCAGATCCGCTCCTATGTCTTCATGCCCTACACCCTGGCGAAAGACCACCGCACCGGCTATGAATCGGGCAATATCGGCGCGGTGATGGACGGCGACCTGGACGGCTTCATCAACGCCTACCTGGTCGACCAGGCCAAGCAGAACGAACACTAAGCTTTCCCGCTCTGATTTTAGGCATTCCTGTCAACCCCCACTGTTTTCCGCAGTGGGGGTTCCGGCAAAAACGTCCCTCGTGTACAAAGGGAGATATCCCGGAATTTCTGAAAAAACGGGCGGCGGATGCCGCCCTGCGCGTGAAGAGCAGAAGGGACCGTATATCCGGGGACTCTCTACCCTCACAACCGCTTTTGTCCCCGCTGAAGCGAGGATGGCAACCAAAATAAAACGAAACGCAGGTGAAACAATGAAGCAGGAAAATTTCTACGGGCTGTCCTACTCCACGCCCGCGGCCCAGTGGGTCGAGGCGCTTCCTCTGGGAAATGCGAAGCTGGGCAGGATGATTTACGGCTCGCTCCACGACGAGATCATCCAGATCAACGAAGAGACGGTCTGGGCGGGGTATCCGCGCTGCCGGGACAACCCGGATGCCTACAGCCGCCTTTCCAAAATAAGGGATGCCATCTTCCAGGGGGATTATGACAGCGCGATGGAGCACGCCGGGCAGATGCTGGGGCAGCCAGAACAGCTCGAAAGCTACCAGCCGGTCTGCGACGTGCTGGTGCGGTTCCATCAGCATGGAATCTACCGGGAGTACCGGCGCGGGCTCGACATCACAAAGGCGCTCTATTCCCAGCGGTATATCCGGCAGGCAGACCGGCTGGAGCGCTCCCCGGAAATCACGGCCGAGGCGTTTTGCAGCGCCCCCGCCCATCTCTTGGCCTACCGCTATCAAAGCGAATACGGCAGACAAACCGGGCTGACCATTTCGATGCGGCGGGAGGCGCCGGTCGAGGTGACAGCGGATGGGAAAACGCTCCTCCTGACCGGGCAGACCAACGAAAAGGGAATCCGTTTTTCCTGTATGCTGTCGGTCGAAACCGACGGAACGCTCAAAGCCGCCGGGGACAGGCTGGAAATCGAAAATGCCTCCTGGATCGAGCTGCGGATCACGGCCGCCTCGGATTTTTACGGGGACGATCCGGTTTCCGTCTGCCGCCGCATATTGAACCAGGCGAAAGAGACCTCTTACGAAGAGCTGAAGCAGGCTCACGTCGTCGATTACCAGGCCCTTTATCACCGGCACGATTTCCGGCTGGGAGACCCGTACCAGGGGACGACGGACCGGCTTATCGCAGCGGCGGCGGAATCGGAAGAGGCCCGCGATTCCCTGCTGGAGCTCTGGTACAATTACCTGCGGTATCTCCTCATCTGCTCCACCCGGCCGGGGTCGCTCCCCTCGAATCTCCAGGGGATCTGGAACGACAACATGAAGGCCCCTTGGAACAGCGACTACCACCCGAACGTCAATTTGCAGATCAACTACTGGCCGGCCGAGGCGGCGGGGCTGTCCGAATGCGTCCTTCCCTTGGCCGAATGGCTGAAGCGGGCGGCGAAAAACGGCGAAAAAACCGCCTGGACGCATTACCTCGCGGGCGGCTGGGTTCTCCACCACGCCTCGGATATCTTTGCCACGACCGCGCCGGTGGACGGCCCATGGGGGATCTGGCCCTTCGGCGGGGCGTGGCTCTGCCGCAATCTCTATGAACATCACCTCTACAACCCCAACGATATGGGATTTCTGAAAGAAACGCTCCTTCCGCTCCTAGAGGGTTCCGTCCGTTTTATGCTCGATTTCCTGATCGAGTGCCCGGCGGGAATCCCGGGGGAAGGAACCCTTGTCACCTGCCCCTCCCACTCCCCGGAAAACCGGTTCCGCGCCCCCAACGGGGAGATTTCCTGGCTGACCTACGGCGCCACGATGGATATCGAGATCATCCGGGACTTGTTTGGAATCTACGCCGACTGCTGCGGCAAGGCCGGGATCAAAGGCAGATTCCAGGATGAAATGGAACAGGCCTGCCGCCGGCTTCCCCCCATTCAGATCAGCCCAAAGACCGGGTGCATCCAGGAATGGATCGACGATTACGAAGAAGCGGAACCCGGCCATCGCCATGTTTCCCATCTTTACGCCCTCCACCCCGGCAATCAGATCGGCAGAAACACGCCGGAGCTGATGGATGCGGCCGAAAAGGTTTTGGAACGGCGGCTTTCCCACCATTACCACGGGCAGGGCTGGAGCTGCGGCTGGATTGCCAACCACTTTGCCCGGCTGGGAAAGGGGGATCGTTCCCTCGATATGCTCGACACGATCGTCTCCCAGATGCTCCTGCCCAACCTGATGGTTGACGCGCACGGCCATCCCCAGGTGGGGGATGCACAGGCGTCGGCCTCAGCAATTCAGGAGATGCTGGCCCAGAGCCACGACGGGGAAATCGTTCTGCTCCCCGCCCTTCCGGCGCGCTGGAAAAACGGCGCGGTGCGGGGGCTGCGGCTCCGCGGCGGACATTCCCTCAACCTGGAATGGACACAAGGCCGTCTCACCAAAGCGGAACTGACCGCCGGGACGGATGAGGAGCGGGTCATTCGAGTCGATGAGCACACCTTCTGTCTGGAGTTAGAGCAAGGGCGGATATACGATCTGCTGAAATCCTTTTAAAAAACCAAGCGCCCTGCTTACGCAGAGCGCTTGGTTTTTATGGGGAGGTACTTAAAAAGAAGAGAGAGCAATTTCAAACAACATGAGAGGCTTTCAGCTTCAACCGGAGTTTATCCGCAATCATGGCGATAAACTCCGAATTGGTCGGCTTACCCCTGCTGTTGTGGATGGTATATCCAAAGTAAGCGTTGAGCGTATCGACATCCCCGCGGTCCCAGGCCACTTCGATTGCGTGGCGGATTGCGCGTTCGACGCGGGAGGATGTGGTGTTGAACGTCTTTGCAACGGTGGGATAGAGGAGCTTGGTCACCGAATTGATCATTTCAGGGTCCTCGATCGAAAGCCGGATCGACTCCCTGAGATAATGATAGCCCTTGATATGGGCGGGGACGCCGATCTGATGGATTACGTCGGTAATCATCACCTCGAGATCGGCCTGACCCGAGGATTTTCCTCCGGGATCCGACGGGGTGTGAAAATCGGTCAGGCTCACCACCCGGTCAACCAGATCCTCAAGCTCAAAGGGTTTGAGCATAAAGTACGATGCGCCGCAGTTCATCAGCTCGCTCTGGAGAAAAGAGCTGTCGTAGGCCGTTGTGATGATAAACATCGGGCGGTTGGAAATATCTTTAAAGGTTTTGAGCAGTTTAATCGCATCCATCTGCTGCATCAGGGCGTCTATAATGACGACGTCGGGGTGTTTCTTCAAAATTGCATCGCAGATGACCTGACCGTTTTTTGGCTCTGTAAACACCTCAAATCCTTTGGAACGCAGCATATCGGCACAGATAAGGCCATAATCCAGCGATTCGTCGCCGATCATTACTTTTCGTTTGTTTGTCACAATACTTCCTCCTCGTCTGATCTTGTTGTCATAATATTACCATATATTGGAAAATAAAACAAGAGGTTTTTTACATTTTTTTCCAAATAATTGTAAATATTGGATTTCCGAGAGGAAATAAGGTAATTTTTCCCATAAAATTAGGAGTGTGTCCGCAGTTCCGCAACATTCTGGTACATATTCTCCGCAAAAATCGCGTACCCGCGGGTGGGGTCGTTGACAAAAACGTGGGTCACCGCGCCGACCAGCTTGCCGTTTTGCAGAATCGGGCTGCCGCTCATCCCCTGGACGATCCCGCCGCAGAGCTCCAAAAGCCGCGGGTCAGTGATCCGGATCACCATATTTTTGGTTGGGCTGTTCTCTAAAAGGTTGATTTTTTCGATCTCGATCTCATACTCCTCCGGTGTGCTCCCGTTGACCGTTGTGATGACCGTCGCCTTCCCGGTTTTGATCTCCTGTTTCAGCCCCATAGGCGCCAGCTTGTCGTATTGGGGGGATTCATACATCTGGCCAAACACCCCCGACTCGTTGTTGAGGAGGATGGTTCCGCAGGATTCTTTCGAGACAAAGCTGCCGCGCAGCTCCCCCGGGGAGCCGATCGTACCCTTGACAATGTCGTGGATCCTCACGTTTACGACATCCCCCTGCAACACCGGGAGCACCTCGCCGGTGTCGACGTCGCAGATCGCGTGTCCAAGCCCGCCAAACGCTTGGGTTTCGGGGTCATAAAAGCTGACAGTACCGATCCCGGCTGAGCTGTCACGCACCCAGAGCCCGGCTTTATAGGTGTGGTCGATGGCAGACAGGGCAGGGGTCAGGGTCAAGGAACCTTCCCGGTTTCCTCTTCTGTAACTGATGGTGACGCTTTTCCCGCCGCTTTCCGTAATGACTTTAGAAATATCATCGTTGGAGGAAACAGGGGTGTCATTCATCTTTACAATAATGTCCCCCGTCTGCACCCCAGCCTCTTTTGCCGGATTCCTGTTCCCGTTTTCGGTTGCAATTTCATTGAGGCCGACGACGATGACGCCGTCGGTCAGAATTTTGACGCCGAAGGGGGTGCCGCACGGGGCGAGCATGACGTTGGAAATAGTCTCCACCGTGACCGTTTTGACAGGGATGATCCCAAACAGGGAAAGCCCGACCTCCTGCCGCACCGGAATCGAGCTGTTCGCCTGCGCCGCCGTTTCTTTCTGATAGGTGCTGTTCAGCTCTATCCCGAGGAGGGGCGAGACGGTAAATGCTTCCCCCTCGATATTATAATAGTATTCAGGGGCCGCTATCTCAACATACGCCATCATCCCCAGAACTGCAAAGGCAAGAACTGCCGCAGCCGCCGTTAGGGAATGGATGACTCTTCGAATTGTTTTCATTTTTCTACGGAAACAGCTCAGGTCGCTGTTTCTTCTCCTTTCCGTTTTTCGTCAAATCAATCTTTCTCTTATAATATCTGCGAAAAAATTGGCATTATAAATGGTAAAATTACTATGGAAATGTAGAATTGTATTGTTTTCTTACCTGTGGTATAATATTTCATATATAGACTGTCGCCATGTGTAACAATACCACTTGCACATCTTGTCCATGGTATCATATCAAATCTATCTGCTTTTGACGTTTTTTGTCCGACCCGGCAGAAAACAGGCGGGAATTTTTAAAATCTTATCGTTAAAAGGATACCCTGTTTTATGATAAATTTTCGAAAAATAATTGTGATAACCGGTCACTATGGATGCGGTAAAACCAATCTCGCAGTGAACCTGGCCCTTCACCTGGCCGGCAGAGGGGAGCAGGTCACCGTCATGGATCTGGACATCGTCAACCCCTATTTCCGCACCAACGACTGCAAAGGGCTCTTTGAAGGGCGTGGGATCGAGCTGGTCGCCGCGAATTTTGCTTCGACCAACCTGGACGTCCCCTCCCTGCCCGGGAGTGTAGCGGCCAAGATCAGGATGGGGGGCGGCAGTTTGATCCTCGACGTGGGCGGGGATGACGCCGGCGCGGTGGCGCTGGGCCAGTACGCCGCCATGATTGCGGAGAAGGAGTACGAAATGCTCTATGTCTACAATCCGTTCCGTCTTTTGACCGCGGAACCGGACGCGGCGGTACAGTCCCTCCGCGAGATTGAGGCGGCGTCCCGTTTAAAGACGGCCGCTCTTGTAAACAATGCAAACCTTGGCCCGCTGACGACTCCTGAAACCGTCGAAAGCGGCTTGGCATTTGGAAGACGGATGACTGAACTGACCGGCCTTCCGGTCAAGTTCACCGCCTGTACCAAAGGGAATGAACCAGCAACCGGCGGGGGAGATATCTTTCCGATGGAATTATATCTAAAGCCCGTCGAATGAGAAGAGGAGGGATTCACATGGCAAAAACGACGATCAATGCCGACCGCTGTAAAGGTTGCGGGCTTTGCACTACTGTCTGTCCGAAGAAGATTCTTCAGCTTTCAAAGACGGTGCTTAACGCCAAAGGCTACAATCCGGCAGAGGTGATTGACATGAGCAGCTGCATCGGCTGCGCAATGTGCGCGAAAATATGTCCTGACTGCGCGATTACTGTCGAAAAGTAGTCAAATCACAAAACTTTTTGTATAATAAAATCGAATTATACAAAGAATGGAGGCAATTATGTCACAACAATATATGATGAAAGGGAACGAAGCTCTTGCAGAAGCAGCGCTGCGAGCGGGCTGCCGGTACTTTTTCGGTTATCCGATCACGCCGCAGACCGAGCTTTCCGCTTATATGTCGAAGCGGATGCCAAAGATCGGGGGAACCTTTTTGCAGGCGGAATCCGAAATTGCGGCGATCAATATGGTGCTGGGCGCATCCTCGGTCGGTGCGCGGGTCATGACCAGCTCCTCTTCCCCGGGAATCAGCCTGAAGACCGAGGGAATTTCTTACATAGCAGGCTCCGACCTGCCCTGCCTGATTGTCAACGTCCAGCGCGGCGGCCCGGGGCTCGGCGGAATCCAGCCCTCGCAGGCAGATTATTTCCAGGCGACCAAGGCGCCGGGGCACGGCGACCTTCACATTTTGGTCTTCGCCCCGGCAAGCATCCAGGAGATCGTCGACCTGACCGGCCGCGCCTTCGACAAGGCGGATCAGTACCGGATGCCTGCAATGCTGCTGGCGGACGGTGCGCTGGGCCAGATGATGGAGCCCATCGCCTTCCCGGATGAAAGCGAAGAGATGAAGCTTCCGGAAAAGCCCTGGGCGGCAACCGGAACTGAAGGAAAGCGGAAACCCAATATCATCAACTCCCTCTACCTCAACCCGAATAAGCTGGAGGACAGCGTGCGGGCGCGGTTCGAGCGGTATAAAACCATCCGGAACAACGAAGTTCTCTATGAAGAGATGATGACGGAGGACGCGGACTTGGTTCTCGTCGCTTACGGCATCACCTCCCGTATCTGCAAGACCGCTGTCAAAAAGGCGAGAGCGGAGGGGATCAAGCTCGGGCTGATCCGCCCGATCACCCTCTGGCCCTTCCCGGAAGAGGTAATCAGCAAGACGGCGGAGCACGCCAAAGCCTTCCTTTCGGTCGAGATGAGCATGGGCCAGATGGTGGACGACGTCCGCCTGGCGGTCAACGGGAAATGCCCGGTTCGCTTCTTCGGCCGCACCGGCGGGGTCATCCCCACGCCGGATGAGATTTTCGAAGCCGCTAAGGATGTTTTAGCTTCGGCAGGAGGTGACAAATAATGGCGGTTGTATTTGAAAAAACAAGGGGCTTGACCGATGCCATCACCCATTACTGCCCCGGCTGCGGACACGGCATCGTCCACCGCCTGGTTGCGGAGTCGCTGGTAGAGCTCGACGTTTTGGAAAAAACGGTCGGCGTCTGCCCGGTCGGCTGTTCGGTTATGGCCTACGACTATTTCAACTGTGATTTTATCGAAGCGCCCCACGGCAGGGCCCCGGCGGTCGCCACCGGCGCCAAGCGGGTTCTGGGGGATAAAAACATCGTCTTCACCTATCAGGGAGACGGCGACCTCGCGGCGATCGGAACGGCGGAAACCGTCCATTCTGCGACCCGCGGAGAGAATATCACCATCATCTTTATCAACAACGCAATCTACGGGATGACCGGCGGCCAGATGGCGCCCACCACCCTTCCCGGGCAGGTGACGCAGACCACCCCTTATGGACGCGACGTCAAGACCGCAGGGTATCCGGTGCGGGTTTGTGAGATGCTTTCCACCCTGGACGGCGTTTACTATGCGGAGCGCGTCACGGTGGATTCCGTTCCCCACATCAACGCGGCGAAGGCGGCGATCAAAAAAGCATTCCAGAACCAGATCGACGGAAAAGGCTTTTCGATCGTCGAGGTCGTCTCCAACTGCCCCACCAACTGGGGGCTTTCCCCTGCTGAGTCGATGCAGTGGCTGCGCGACAACATGCTGCCTTATTATCCCCTGGGCGTCTACAAGGATAAAGACAAGGAGGGAACCAAATAATGGATAAGAATATCGTACTGGCTGGCTTTGGCGGGCAGGGCATCCTCTTTGCGGGCAAGGTTCTCGCCTACACCGGCATGATCGACGAGCTCCATGTTTCCTGGCTGCCTTCCTACGGCCCGGAGATGCGCGGCGGCACCGCGAACTGCTCGGTCTGTATCTCGGAGAACGAGATCGGTTCTCCTCGTGTGCTGGACCCGAATATCCTGATCGTCATGAACATCCAGTCCTACGACCGGTTCATCGACACCGTGGTCGACGGCGGCGCCGCGGTGGTCAACAGCACCCTGATCAACAAGAAAACCGACAACGAAAAGATCCGCTGCGTCTACATCCCCGCCACCGAAATGGCGAATGACAACAACCTGCAAGGGCTTGCCAACATCATCTGCCTGGGCGCGATGCTCAAGCAGACCGGGATGACCAGCTATGACTCGATGGAGGCGGCGATCAAAAAATGTGTTCCCCCCTCCAAGGCACATCTGCTGGATGCAAACCTCAAAGCGTTAAAGCTCGGTTACGAGTTCGAAGACTGATTTTAAAAAAGATAAACACCCCTGCTGAATTTGGCTCAGCAGGGGTGTTTTTGTTGTAATAAAATGTCCCTCTGTGCCGGGACATTCGCCGTAAATACAGTGATTGGCAGCATCGAATGTTTTTCCATCACACGTCAACCGGCTTTTCCCTTTTCCCGCTCAACAGAAAAGTAACGGTTTAAGCGTACAACAGTTCAGCAAGGCGGGTTCAATTCTGGTCGATCATATGACGATAGACACCGGGGAAGGAGCCGGGAATCTCCAGGATCTCCAGCGATTTGCGGTAAAACTCCACCGCATCGCTCACCCAGCCGATGACGGCGTAGCCGTAGCCAGCTTCCCGCATCGCTTCCAGCGTCCGATATAAAAGGGCGGAGCCAACCCCCTTGCCGCGGCAATCCTCCAGGACGCCGGTAGGACCAAAAAAGCCTTTGGCAGTCGCATCATAGCAGGCAAAGCCGACGACCTTTTTCTCCCTGACCGCAATCAGGCAGGTCGTAGGCTGACAGGACAGCGCAAGCGAGGCCTCTCCAACCCAGGCAGAGCTGAAATTTTCGGCGATAAAGTCGAGGATCCGCGCGCGGTCCAACCCCATGGCGCGGTGGATCGTAATTCCCTCTTCCGCCGCTTTCCGGCAAGCCGGTTCAGAAGAAGGAAGTTCGTACAATTTTACTAGGTAATCGGCGTTCATCAGGCCACCCGCTTTCATTTCAAATAAAAACATTATACCGAAAGCCAGCAAAAAAATCAAGGAATAGAATCCTTTTGCCATGCTTTTTCCCCGATAAAAAGGGCAGTCTATATTGTGCGTTTTGGATTGACGCCTCTCTATTGAACGGCACTCAAGCTCTCTTCTTTTTGGAGCTCTTCTTCCAGGCTTTTCACCTTTTCAACGAAGTACTCCAGTGTCTGCCCTGTGTATTCCCGGCTTTCCTGTTTCACATCGGAATAGTGTTCTCCAGGCATCATCTGTATGGTCCCGGCTTCTGCCTGCGCTTCCTCAACCTGGCACCCATATGTGCTGACCAGCCTGTTGTCCTCTGTCACCAGGAATGTCCACTGTTCAAGGATTATTTCGCCTTTTGCTTCACCTGGCTGTACCCATCCCAGATACTTTTTTCCAACGATATGAGAGAGATCTCCTTCTCCCATAAAAACAACACCCTGCTGATCCTCTGTCCCTTCGAGCGATGTATCTCCACTATACACTTTTTTGATCTCAATCACAGGGAAAAAATATCCTTCATTTTTACCTTTTTCCACCGACTTGATTTCAAAAAGGCACAACGGCATGTGGGGATGTTGCACAGAAATTCTAACAGTATCTTCTAAAGACGGCGACACGGGGCGGACGCAATGTAATGCTCCTTTCCAAAATATGACGTCTTCCTCATAGGTCTCACAGAAGTGATGCGTTTCCTTGGGCGTCAGTTCAAGATGTTCGGCGTTTTTGCAGGAGGTGCATAATAGAATAAGGCTAGACAAAGCTAGGATGATCGCAAGAAACTTTTTGCTTTTTTTAAAAAAAGCCTTCTTTTTCATATTAAGCGATCTCCTTGATCTCCTGTTTCACTGCGTTCAAATCCATTCCGCTGAACCGCTGGGTCGGCGCATCGTCCCCGGCGGGATAGGCTTTTTCATCGTGCGCGATAAAGAAGTAACTGGAAACGGGGGAGACGTTGGTATAGGTGCCGTCGATGTAGCGTTTCAGCGTCAGCAGAAAACGGTCGCCAACCTTGAAATCCGGAGCGCTGTCGAGATTGACAGAGACGATCGACATCATAAACGTTTCACCCGCATCTCCTTTTACATACTCCTCCGCCTTCATCTCGACCTTTAAAGCGCCATAGTAGGCGGCCTTGACACCCATCTCCTCATACGCTCTCGCTTCGGCTGAACCCGGTTCCGGTATGTACCTCCGGGTTTCCATTGGATATACCTTGTTTACAGTCGCATCGACCACGATCTCAGACATATCGATCTGTTCTTCAAAGGGCATATCGTGCAGTATGATATAGGCAGAAGAGGGCTGAAGCACCGGAAAATCCGATCTTTTGGAAGGGGCTTTGTGTTCCGGCCCTGTAAAAGCGCTGATAAGCCCCAAGATAAGTACCGAAATAATCGTTAACCATATCATCGAGGTGCGATCTTTGATTCTCAACATTTTTGATCCTCCTTATGGACAAACCATTTCCAGCGCAGCGATGTCATATTCCGTTAAGACCAAAGGTATACCCCAGTCGAAATCTGTCATAGAAGGTAGTGACGTTTTATGACCTAATCCAAATACATGTAACATTTCGTGCATCGCAATATAATTATGATCCTTCTTGGTAGCCCCATATCCTTCTGGTGGGTATATTATAGTGGCGCCATCGATTTTAGTTGTACCATCCTTTAATTGAGCATAACCATAATACACTGTTCCATCTGTCGCCTTGGGAACAGTAGTGGCTATCGCGTATGGCGATATATTATGTTCATCCCAAACACTCTGTGAACCTTGTATATAAAAGACATTTCCGACCTCTTTGGTCACCTGAATATTGCTCGGCGTTTGCTTGTTCATCAAAGCAACGGCCTTGTAAACACTGTCGTACGCAATGTGGTCCTCTGGCAGATAGTTGCGGACATTCAGGGTATACTTTGAGCCTTCTTTATAAACCCAGCGCACCTTTACCTGTGGTTTATTATCGTCATCAGCATATTCAGCAAGCCGTGTAACATACCTTTTCCTTCCAATCTCCGGATTGGAACCACCGTCCATCGCATAAGCAACCACTGTATAAACACCGTCAGGGTAACCCGACCAGTCCATTGTATAGCTGAACCCGTGTTTTCCATTGCCATAGGAAGAAAGATCGCTTCTATAGATGTTCGCCGTCGTGTGCTTTAAGTCAAATGTCCCATCCGGTTTCCAAATTCGCAGGTCTACTGTGAGCGCAGTATTTGGCGTGGAGCTTTTATACGCCCAGCCCGTTATCTTGGACGAAGTCACGCTTTCCAGCGCTCCTTTGGTATAGCTTCCATTCGTAATTGCGCGAAAATCCATGCTTTCCGTTGCCTGGAAGGTCGGAACGGTAAATATTCGCCATCACATTAGGAATTGCATTGACTGTCGTTCCCGCACTGTTCTTGACATAGATATGCACCTGTGCCGCTTCGTTCGGCTTTGCGCTCAGCCAGGCCCAGCCTTTAATCCGGGTAGAGGAGACCTCTTCCAGCATCCCCCTCGCCTCATGGGTGAAGGTTTTGGTCCCAATGGCGGGATTGTTCCCCGTCCCGGAGATTGCATAAACCGTCACAGTGTATTTCCCCAACGGATGAGCGTAAAAATTGTAGGCGTACTCATACCCGTGATAACCGTTGCCATAGCCCGCATTTTTCAAATCGGCGCGGTACTTGTTGGCCATCACACCTGGAATGGCGTTTACCGTTGTCCCCGACGAATTTTTGATGTAAATGTGCACTTCAAGGGCGGTGTTCGGCCGGGAGCTGTCCCAAGCCCAGCCGCGGATTACCGAACCGTTTACACCGTCCACCTGCCCGGTAACTCCCTGCAATGCAGCCCGGGAAACGAGCTGGTCATGTGAGAGAGCGCCTTCCGGCTCCTCTGGCAGTTGCAGATCAGGCTGGGTGGCCGTCACTTGAAAATCCTCGCCGACCGTCACCTCGGTAACGGATAACAGCTCCCCCTCCGGGAGTTGAGGTTCCTGATCGGCGGCCGGCTCCTGTGCATGGACAGAAACCCCTTGAAACAGGAAGGTCAAGGTTAACACTGCTAAGATCGTTTTTAGACATTTCCTTTTTGTTTTCACATCAAGTCTCTCCTTTCACTGTCATAAACGGTTTTAAAAGAGTCACATCCTTCTCTCATCCTTTTATCTCATTCTATCAGAGCATCTACCTCAATTCACATCTTAAACAAAAAAGAAAGAATTTATTTATGAATTTTACCATTACAATTCTAAAATCTTTGTAATTGTTTTGTAGGATTCACCAATATAAAAGATTAGCTGGAAGATTTAGAAAAAATAAAATTTCCTCACAAATGAAGCACGAGAGAGTTTTAAATTTTAGGATAATCAAAATCACCCGTTGAACGGGTGGTATGTACAAGGCCTAAAAGGGTACAACAGGATTAACAACCGCATTACTATCACAGGCCGTCGCTAAAGCGACCTGTTTTTATGTCTTTGCATTCTTACTACCCGTAAACGGGTCTATATACTCTTTGAGAGAAATTTGATCTGCTGCATCTCTTCCAACTGATTTTTTGATCTACTCTACAATCGTCTTTTTGTTCCGCCCAACTGTGTCTACATAAATACCCTCTGCACCAAAAATGTCGATTCCCGTATTTGTACTTCAGGTTGGCATGTCGGTCGAATATCATCAGACTGCTCTTCCCTTTCAGGTATCCCATGTATTGTGCCACACTCATGTGCAGTGGTATTGCTACGAGCATATGAATATGATCTGGGCAACATTCTGCTTCTATGATTTCTACTCCCATTCGTTCACTCAACTCTCTAAGAATTTTTCCTATATCTGCCTTGAGTTTCCCATATATCTCTTGCCTTCGATACTTTGGCGCAAATACGATATGATACTTGCATCTCCATTTTGAATGTACTAAATTGTTTATATCATTCATGACAATTCCTCCTTTTTCTTCGTAATGCGGTCGCCAAACCCACATCTATTTTAGCAAAAGGAGGAATTCTTTTATCTGAAGATTTTTATTTCCACCGGCTTAGTCGACAGCTTTTTTCGCTAAAGCAGCAAATAAAAAGCACCCCAAATGCAAAAGCATTTGAGGTACTAAATGGCTCCCCAAGTTGG
>CAZSIV010000002.1:0-35067 GCA_964607135.1 uncultured Oscillospiraceae bacterium
ACCATATTCGCTGTTTTCGGGCCCTATTTTTTCATCTTTACTTTACAGTACCTTTTCACCGGCAGAAAAAGAAGAAAAATGCAAGGTAAAAACGACCGGCTCGCTCTCGTCTGGGACGGTCATGGCAAGCTCTTGGCATATGGTTCGCAGCGTCGTTTGCTCGCTTCGTGCTTTCGCACATCATGGCGAAGCTGTTATGCTCCCTTTTCTTTTCTGTCGGCTATGTATTTCACCGAAGACAATAAAAAACCTTTACATAACAAGACAGAGCGCCAAAGCGCCCAATCTTTTTATGTAAAGGTTTTTGCAAAATATGTGTATTCAATTTTTATGTTGGAGTAAGTATAACACAGAAAAAAGTGATTGTAAATAATTTCCAGTATGAAATTCATTATTGAGGACATACTAATTATTTTGGTATTTTCCTCCTCGCTTTTCATGGCGAAAAGTAAGGGGTTTGAGCGGAAAATATTTTTCAGAAATGACTTGCTAACCGTCTGGAACAGAGTTACCATACCACCCAACTCGGGATGGTGGTACTGCAAAGAAAGGATTTCCTTTCTTTGCAGCCGGAGTTTTATCCTTTTGCGCCGTAAAGAATGGCGCAAATTTTCCAATGGAAAACCGGACAAAACATCCTGTTAACGGAAAGGCAAGTGATATGGTGCGTAGTTCATTTCGAGACATGCTGCGGCTCCTGCGCCGCGCCAATGGTTGGTCCCAGCGGGAGGTGGCCGAGCGGCTGCATATCAATCGCAGCACCTACGCTTATTATGAAACCGGAAGAACGCGACCGGAGTACGAGACGCTGGTGAACATAGCCAAGCTGTACGGCGTGTCGGTGGATTTCCTGCTGGGCAAGGACACGCCTGCCGCCAGTATCGAAAAGGCGTTTTTCCTGCGCTTTCTCAGCCTGTCGGAGGAAGAACAGGCACGCCTGCTGCGCCATTTGGAGGATTTGGTCGATTCCGCAGAAATGACTTGACTTTTCCCCGTTTCAGAGCGTTACTAACACACGACGGGGAGGTTTCCCGCGCCGTGGAAACCACGGAGCAATAAAAAACGTCATGGCAGGCTGCTGTGCTACCAACACAACAGCCCTGCGACAAGGTGGTACTAGCACCCTGCACAACCGTATGCGAACCAACGGTTCGCTCGGCACCATGAACAAGATTATTGTAACATAAAAAACTGCAAATACAAATAGATAGGCCTTGCAACCCCAAAAAAGATTTGTTATAATGAAACCACCGCCAGTGGACCGGGATTCTATACCTGAGCGCTGCGGCCGACTCCTAAAACAACCGCTGTCTATCTCGTCCATACCCCTTCGGCGGTAGGTGACGGGATTTTTTATTCGCGGCGGAGAGCCCCCGCTGGCAGACGCGATTCCTAGGCGGTGCAATGCTTATAGTTTCGCAGCCCGCGAGCCGCGTTAATTTATTGCGAAATGAACTTCGCAGGGCGGAATGCTTCCGCTGTCAATGCGCGATTCGCAGGCGGAATCTGACTTACAAGTCCGTAACCCGCGCAGTCTGTGTCCAGGCCGGACAATCGCAATGCGTAAGTGACGGCAGTCAAAACAGTTCTGCCCCGTGGGACACGCCGCTCGTTTCACAGCTGCAAGAGGCGGCTTGCAGGATTAAAATTCAAAGCGCGGCAGTTGCCGGCGTGTACATCGGCCGCTCGGCACTGATTTTCTTTAAAATAAACCACATGAGGTGATGATAACAGATGAAGGAACAGCTTTTACAGATCAGGAACCAGGCGATGGACAGCCTGGACGCCTGCCAGACGATAAAGGAGCTGGAAGATCTGCGGGTGAAAGTCCTGGGCAAAAAGGGGGAGCTCACCGGGATCCTGAAGCAGATGGGAAAGCTTTCGGCCGAGGAGCGCCCGGTGATCGGGCAGCTCGCCAATGAAGTCCGCCAGGAGCTGGAGGGAAAGATCGAGGAGTGCCGGGGGGTTTTGAAAGAACGCCAGCTCGCGGCACAGCTCGAAGCGGAGCGGCTTGATGTCACGATGCCCGGCAGGCCCTTTGAGCTCGGCTCGATGCATCCGCTTTCCCTGGTTCTCGAGGAGATTGAGGAGATCTTCCTGGGGATGGGCTTCGACATCGCCGAAGGCCCCGAAGTGGAGTACGACTACTACAACTTTGAGGCGCTCAATCTCCCCAAAGACCACCCTGCGCGGGACACGCAGGACACCTTTTACATCACCGACAACGTCCTTCTGCGCACCCAGACCTCTCCGGTGCAGGTTCGGGTGATGGAAAAGCAGAAGCCGCCGATCCGGGTCATCTCCCCGGGGCGGGTTTACCGCTCCGATGCGGTGGATGCCACCCACTCCCCGGTCTTCCACCAGATCGAGGGGCTGATCGTCGACAAAGGGGTCACGATGGCCGACCTTAAGGGAACCCTTGAAATTTTTGCAAAACGCCTTTACGGGGATGACGCCAAAACCCGGTTCCGCCCCCATCACTTCCCCTTCACCGAACCCTCTGCCGAGATGGACACCCAGTGTTTTGCCTGCGGCGGGAAGGGATGTCGGCTTTGCAAGGGCGAGGGCTGGATCGAGCTGCTCGGCTGCGGGATGGTTCATCCAAAGGTTTTGAAAAACTGCGGCATCGACCCGGAGGTATACAGCGGCTTCGCTTTCGGCATGGGGCTGGAGCGGGTGGTCATGCGCCGGTTTGGGATCGACGACCTGCGGCTCTTTTTTGAAAACGACCTGCGCTTCTTAAAGCAGTTCTAAAGGCCGTTTTCCCCACCCGTCTGTATATTTAAAGCGAAGGAGGGTTCACCCGATGAACCTGTCAATGAAATGGCTCAACGATTATGTTAAAATAGATGTCCCCCCTCACGAATTCGCCCACCGGATGACGATGAGCGGTTCGAAGGTCGAGGGGTATGAAACAGAAGGCGAAGAGATTTCGAACGTCGTCGTCGGAAAGATCCTCTCGGTGGAAAAGCACCCGGATGCGGACAAGCTGGTCGTCTGTATGCTGGACGTCGGACAAGGCGCCCCGATCCAGATCGTCACCGGCGCGGACAACGTCTTCCCCGGCGCAGTTGTCCCGGTCGCGCTCGACGGCTCCGTCCTGCCGGGCGGCGTGAAGATCAAAAGAGGAAAGCTCCGCGGGGTGGAAAGCAACGGGATGCTCTGCTCCCTCAATGAGCTGAACCTGACGGTTCACGATTTCCCCTACGCGATCGAGGACGGCATCTTCATCATGGAGGAGGAGTGTGAAATCGGGCAGGACATCCGCTCGGCTATCGGACTCAACGACACCTCGGTCGAGTTTGAGATCACCTCCAACCGCCCCGACTGCCTCTCGGTCACCGGCCTTGCGAGAGAGGCGGCGGCGACCTTCGGCAAGCCTTTTGTCCTGCCGAAGCCTGAGGTCAAAGGCGCCGATGGGAAGATCGAGGATTACCTGACGGTTCGGGTGGAGAATCCCGAGCTTTGCAGACGCTATATGGCCAAGGTCGTCAAAAACGTCAAGATCGGCCCATCCCCCCGCTGGATGCGGGAGCGGCTCCGCGCTTCGGGCGTGCGGCCGATCAACAACCTGGTCGACATCACCAACTACGTCATGCTGGAGTACGGCCAGCCGATGCACGCGTTTGACTTAAAATACGTGGAGGGCAATCAGATCGTCGTCCGCAATGCGAAGGCGGGCGAAACCATCGAAACGCTGGACGGTACGGTCCACAATCTATCCGAAGAGATGCTGGTTATCTGCGACGGAAAAAAACCCGCCGCAGTCGCCGGCGTGATGGGCGGCGAATACAGCGGCATCATGGAGGATACAAACGTCGTTGTCTTCGAGTCCGCCAGCTTTAAGGGGGCCTCTGTCCGCACCACCGCAAAGAAGCTGGGCCTGCGGACGGAATCCTCTTCCCGCTTTGAAAAGGGCCTGAGCGCAAAGCTCTGTGAAGATGCCCTGCTGCGCGCCTGCGAGCTGGTCGAACAGCTCGGCGCGGGCGAGGTTGTCGGCGGAACCATCGACGTGGACAACAGCGCGGAAACCCCGGTCCGGGTCAAGCTGGAGCCGGAGTGGATCAACCGTTTCCTCGGGATCGAGCTCAGCCGGGAAGAGATGGTAAAAATTCTGGAGCCGCTCGGTTTCGTCATGGACGGGGACGACGTCGTCTCCCCCTTCTTCCGGATCGACATCGAGCACAAAGCCGACATCGCCGAGGAGATTGCGCGTTTTTACGGTTATGACCGGATCCCGGTCACAGCGATCCGCGGAACCGCCCAGGGCCGCCTGACCCGGGAGCAGGTCTTTGAGAGGAAGATGAACCGCTCCATGCTGGCGATGGGCTGCAACGAAATCCAGACCTACTCCTTCATCAGCCCGAAGTATTATGATAAAATCGCTCTCCCGGCGGACAGCGCTCTGCGGAAGTCGATCGAAATCACCAACCCGCTCGGGGAGGACACCAGCGTCATGCGGACGACCCTGCTCCCTTCGATGATGGATGTGCTGGCCCGCAACTACAACAACCGTTTGCCGCAGGCTTATCTTTTTGAAAACGGGATTGAATACATCCCCACCGAGCCCGATCGGCTCCCGGATGAGAACAAGGTGCTCTGCGCCGGGCTGTATGGTCCCAAAGCCGACTTTTACACCATAAAAGGAATCGTGGAGACGCTCTTTGACGAGCTCGGCCTCAGCGAGCCGGATTTCGTCCCCTGCAAGGACGATCCGTCCTTTCACCCCGGCCGCTGCGCTAAAGTTTTCGTGGGAGAGGAAGAGATCGGCGTACTGGGAGAAATTCATCCCAAGGTGCTCGACAGCTACGGCATGGGGGTGAAATGCTTCGCCGCCAAGCTTTCGGTGGCCGGAATGTACCGGGCCTTGATGCCGGAGCGCCGTTATCGGCCGCTGCCGAAATTCCCGGCGGCCACCCGGGATATCAGCGTCGTCTGCGATGAATCGACGCCGATGATGGAAGTGGAAAAGGCGATCAAAAAAGCGGTTGGAAAATCGCTCGAGAGCATTTCACTTTTCGACGTCTACCGGGGCGAGCAGATCGAAGAGGGCAAAAAAAGCCTTTCGTTTGCCATCTCAATGCGTTCTTATGAACGCACCCTCACCGACGAGGAAGCCGACAACTCGATCCGCCGGGTGCTCAAGGCGCTCGGGGAAATGGGGATTGTCCTGCGCGGATAGAATAAAGGCGTTTTACCGGGACAGGATAGTACTAAAAGCGACATGGCTTGCCTGCTCGGAGACAGATGATTCTCCGCAAAATGCCAGCCGGCGGGGCCTTATTCTTTTCGGCCGGGCAGGATTCTCCACCGTCAATGCCGAACCCCAATTAAACTACAACTATTTACCACCCGTCAAAGGAGGGGAGCAAAATGTACGATAAGACGATGACCTTTTCCGTTTACGAGGATAAGGAAAAGGAAATGAAAGCCATCCTCACCACCGTTTACGATGCGCTGAAGGAAAAGGGGTATAATCCCATCAACCAGATTGTCGGGTACATTTTATCGGAAGATCCCACATACATCACCACACACAACAATGCGCGCAGCCTGATCCGCCGGGTTGACCGGGACGAGCTGCTCCGCGCCATGGTAAAAGCCTATTTGAACGATTGACCGCCGATAAAGCTCCGGGAATGGCCACCATTTTCCGGAGCTTTAAAAAAATAATTGACTTTTGTTCACACTCTCTTTATAATAGAAGATAGTAAAAATCACGTTTGTGGACGTGGAAATGAGCAGTGTATTTTTTGTTGTCGGCTGAAGGGGCGTATGCTTTTCTTTTGCTACAATAGGAAATAGATTTTTATGATGGGAGAGTTTGGAATGGAAAACAAAACGAATGGCCTTGCAATAGGCTCCTTGATCCTCGGCATCTTCACCATTGTTATGGGTTGCTTCGGTTGGACCTTCTTCTACGGCACCATAATCGGTGTAATCACCGGGATCGTCGGTATCATCCTCGGTGTCAAAGGCAAGAAAGAGGCGCCCTCCGGCGTTGCAACCGGCGGATTGGTCACTTCGATCATCGGCTTGATCTTCTGCGGCATTATGTTCCTCATCTTTGTCGCCTGCGCAGGGCTGCTTGGCATCGCCGCTGCCTCGATGTAAAAGAAACCCAACGGACAAAAGGCAGAGCCAAGTGTGGTTCTGCCTTTTTTGCTGGAATTTGAAAAGCTTACAGTTTTAACTTGCAGATGATATGGAGGCGTCATGTTCCCTTACTTTGATCTCTTTGGGTTTCAAATTTCGATGTATGCGGTTTGTATTTTGGTCGGTCTGACTCTGGGAATCCTGCTCGCGGTGTTTTGGCCAGACCGGACGGGATTGAAGCGGGACGACGTTTTTTATTCCTGCCTTTTTGCGGTAATCGGCCTGATCGTGGGCAGCAAGGCGCTGTATTTGATCACCATAATACCCTTTTTGATCGAACATCCCGAAATCTTTTCTACGCAAGAGGGATGGCTGTCCCTGTTCCAGGGGGGCTTCGTTTTTTACGGCGGCCTCATCGGCGCCTTGTTGATGGTCTGGTGGTATGCAAGGTCTTATAAAATTTCTGTCCTCCTCCTTTTCGACAGGCTGGTTCCTTCTGTGCCGCTGGCTCATCTTTTCGGGCGTCTGGGGTGTTTCTGCGCCGGATGCTGCTATGGGCTTCCCTCTTCCTTCGGGGTGGAATTCAACGCATCCGAGGTGGCGCCGCACGGGGTAAAGCTATTCCCCATTCAACTGCTTGAGGCAGCCTGTAACCTGCTGCTGTTCGGACTGCTCCTTCTTCTCAGGCGCTTCTGCCGCCGCCAAGGGATGCTGACGGGAGTTTATCTGGCCGGCTATGCCGTCATTCGGTTCATTTTGGAATTCTTCCGCTATGATGCGGAGCGGGGCGGTTTCTGGGGGCTTTCTACTTCGCAGTGGATCAGCCTCGCACTTCTGCCGGCGGCGGTTCTCATTTTCCGGTTTGGCGGAGCAAGAAAAAGCGAAGACGCGAAACAAGACTGTTGACAAGCCGTCTTATTTGTGGTATTATATTTAAGCGTTTTAAAGAGTATTTAGCTGTGGCCATATGCTCTCTGTAAATGCAAAAGGAACAATTTTATATTTGCGCCCGTAGCTCAGTTGGATAGAGTGTTTGGCTACGAACCAAAAGGTCGTGGGTTCGAATCCCTCCGGGCGTGCCACCAGGCTGAGCCTGGACGCAAATCGCGTTCCGGGCCCAGTTTTTTATTTTGCTTTTTCACTCGTGCTTGTGGTGGGGATCTATTTTGTCAACACATCCCATGATTGGAGCTGGATACACCTCGCGTTCGGGCTTTTTTCACTTAAAAAAACGTCCGCACAGCATTCAGCCATACGGACGTATAAGGAGTAGATTCCATTGTAGAATTGTCGTTATGCGGGGACTACTTGAAATTATGCTTCTGCATCATTCTCCGGCTTTTTGCGGGACTTAGACCGCCAGAAGACAACCCCGCCTCCAGCTGCCACGACAACCGCAACGCCCAGCGCAAGCCACACTACCGGGCCGTCACCCTTTGGGCTCGACCTCTCGCCCGGCTGCTGCACCGTGCCCTCTACAGGCGTCTGTACCACGGCTTTTTCCGCCAGCACGTATAGGCTGAAATGGTCGGTTTCAAAGGTAACGCTATCCTCCGCCACCATACAGGGAAGCTCGGTTTTGACGTCGCCATCGATATGATAAACCGTCAGCCGCTTCTTATCATAGCCGGCTGGGATGGGGATAGACACCTGTACCTTACCGTCCGGCTGAATCCTCACACCGCCATTTTCCAGCGAAATATCAAAGGCGGTAAACTTTCCGGCGGCGTCCTCCAGCACAAAATCCGAAGGTTTCACCACCAACACGGTATCTGAAGGCACAGTCTCCGCTGCCGCGCCCAGCTTGAGGCCGGTCTCCTCGTCGATGAGCACCACCGGCTGTTCCTCTACCGGCGGCAGAATGACGGGGGGAACGGTTGTTTCACCGGACGAAGCATTTTCCGACATGGAACCGGTGGAAACAGATGAAGAACCGCTTCCCTGTGAGAAAAAAGAACCGATCCCTGCGGACGACGTGCCGCCGGAAGAAGGACTGCCGTTTCCCTGTGAGGACGATGAACCCGCCCCGGTTGACGGCGTGCCGCCGGAAGGCCTGCCGCTTCCCTGTGAAGACGATGAACCCGTCCCGGTTGACGGCGTGCCGCCGGAAGGCCTGCCGCTCCCCTGCGAGGAGGATGAACCTGTCCCGGTTGACGGTATACTTGTAGAAGAAATCGGCGTATAGACTGCCTGAACCTGCATCTGCCCTGCGGAGTAGCTCGCCTGAAGCTGAACCGTATGCGTAGCCGTCGACCATTTCTGTGAAGAAAGCTGGTAGGCTGCCAGATTGTAAACGACATCCTGGTTGCTGCCCGGCAGGCTGACAGAAACAGGGACGGCAAACGACGTTTTCCCCGCCTGCAAATTCTGCTGAATCGGATCCGTCAGCGGGTCGGACCAACGGCGGATGATGCCGCTCCGGATCAAATAGTGATTGGCAAGCGCATTCGAGACATAGCCGCTGTGCGGGGAATGGTCGGAATGCACCATCTTCATAATCGAATCGTTGAGCCCGAAATAGAGATAGTTTTCATAGGTATGGTTGCTGTATCCGTCGTCCCAGGTGACGTCGACCTGATACCAATCCCCATCCATTCGCACGGCTGTCCAGACATGGCCGTTCCCCTCCATCCGTCCGTTGGCAATACCCACACGGTTGAGAAGCATCGTATACGCGCGGTGGTAGGATTCACAAGTGCCTTTTCCTCTTGCCAGAGCGCCTTCCGACCCGCAGTAAAGGAGCGAGTAGTCATAGGTGCAGTGATCCACCAGCCAGTCGTGGAGCCACAAAGCGCGCTCATATTCTGTTTTACAGCTCGCTTTGCACTGCGCGGCGACACGATCTGCAATCGCCTCTATGGTGGGATATGCCGGATCGTTCAGCGTAACCTGGACAATCTCCCTTTTCGTCGTAATCGGGCTTGTGCCCTTATCCATCACATAAAAATGGAGATAGTAAACGCCGGATGCGCAAAAGGTAAATTGAAACGTATTGTCTTGTTTATATCCATATACAGGTTTATATTTTTCTTCAAGCAGCCGGCTCGGATCCACTACAAAATATTGGCCGTCTTCCCCGTTTCTAGTGATGTTGCCCAGATAATACCAATAATTCTTAGGATCTCCCGACCCGCCGGTAGCCTGCACCGTAAAAGTGGAGGGCGCGCCGCATTTTGCATCGTATGAAACCGTTAGAGAGAGTTCGGCTGCGTTGGCAAAAACCTGGGCCAGTGGCAGAGCACCCAAAAAAATAAGCGTCATCACAAGGAAAGCCACCACGTTTTTATAGCTTTTTCTCAGCATACGATCATCTCTCTTCCCAATTCATACTATTTTACTTAGCTTTATAAGAAATATATCATAATTCGGCTTGGTAGTCAAGGGTAAATATGCCCCGCAGCTTCAGAAAGAGCAGGCCGGTCGACATCCTCAACGGGGTAGATGCTTACCGGTATATTTCTCCTTTGTTTTGCGTATACTGATTGTAATAGCAACAGATCAGGACGTGACAAAACGGAGGAGGAATTTTATGAGGCAAACAACAGGGTATTCTTATTGGACAAACCAGACGTCTCCTGTCCGGCAGTACCCTTGGCTTGCATCTGATGAGCGCTGCGAGGTGCTGGTTTTGGGCGGAGGGCTGACGGGGGCGCTGCTCGGTTACCGCTTCGCCGGGGATGGGAACGACGTCTGCGTGATTTCGAGGCTTCCGGTCGGCTACGGAGCCACAGCCTTTGGCAGCGGAATTTTGGAATACGACGGCAACCTGTCGCTGGTCCAGCTTGGAAAGAGCATCGGGCGGCCGGCGGCTGTAGAGTATCTGGAGCGCTGCCGCGACGCGCTCGACAGCATTGAAGCGCTCTGCGAAGAGCTGTCGACAGACGTCGGCTTCCAGAGAAGGGATGTTTTGAGCTACACGTCCGATGGGAGCCACGGCGATTTTTTCCACACAGAATACCTCGTCCGGCGGCATAACGGTTTTGAAATCGAATACCTCGACCGGGCGGCGACCCGCGACCACTACTCCTTCCCGGTCGAGGATGGAATCCTCTCCGCCGGGATGGGCGCAGAGCTCGATCCCTACCGTTTTACCCAGGCGCTGATGGACCGGGCAGCCCAGGAGTACGGCTTGCGCTGCTATGAGAACACCGAGGCCGTCTCAATCGACCTTTCGAGCGGCAGGGTCACGGCGCGGACTTCGACAGGCCGCACCGTTTATGCGGACAGGCTGATTCTCGCGACCGGATTGGGGCAGAATGATTACCTCAGGCTCCTGTCGGGGTGGCGGACCGTTTACACGATCGTCACCGAACCGGTCGATCATTTTGCAGGCTATGAAAACCGGATTCTCCTCCGCAACGATGAGGGGAGCGGATTTCATGTCCGCACCACGCCGGACAATCGCCTGATGATCACCGGGTCGGACAGTCTTTTTTCCGGCGCGGACCGCCGCCTTTTAAAGCTGGCGGGAGGCGGCAGACTGGAATCCCTGCGGTATGAACGACTGACCGAGAAGCTGCGCCGGATGTTCTGCGGCATCGATCGGATCACCCCGGCTTACTGTTCAGCGGGAAGCTATGGCTGCACCGCCGATCTCCTGCCCGTGATCGGGGAGACAGAGGATTATCGAGGCGTCTATTTCTGCCTGGACAGCGGGCCGGAGAACGCCTTAACTGCCGAAATCGCCGCCGACCTCCTCATGCGGCGCTATCACGGCGAACCGGCAGGGGCAAAGCTTTTCTCCCCTTCCCGGAAAACCCTTTCCCGCAGGCTGCCCTTTGGAAGCTGAAAGGGATGGATAGGACAATGCAGTGGGCGCCCATGCCCTTGTCAATCGAGGGATACTTTGTATCATATATCGATAAGGGTGGGGAGCTTCAATTATTATTGATCGATCCGGATGCCGCTAAAGCAATTCTGTTCAGCATATCAACGAACCCGAATAAAGTGCAAACATGGCTTTTCTATCCTCTTTGGTTTAGTTAAAATTGTGTCGGGAATAAATCTTAATCCCTAAAAACAGGGCGGAGAAACTGATCTCCGCCCTGTTTTTACAGACGGCTGGAATATCAGGGGCATTTTTGTCGTTTTTACATATGATAAACCAGCGGAAGGTTTTTCATTTTCCGTTCCCCCGCGGTTTTTGATCTTCTGTGTTTAAAGATGAGAAAAACGGTACAGAATAAAGATGCAGCTGAAAACAGCGCAGAATATCCAGGGAGAGTGAAGGATCCATGCCGATCAAAAGGGGAGAAATTTATTACGCCGACTTGAGCCCGGTCGTCGGATCGGAACAGGGGGGAATCCGCCCGGTTCTGATCGTCCAGAACGACGTTGGCAACCGCTACAGCCCGACGGTCATCGCCGCGGCGATTACGAGCCAAAAAGATAAGGCAAAGCTTCCCACCCATATTGAAATTGACGCAGCCCGCACCGGATTGTCTAAGAATTCGGTCGTCCTGCTCGAACAGATCCGCACCATCGATAAAAGAAGGCTGAAGGAGCGGATGGGAGAGGTGGATTCCGGCCTGATGAACCGGATCAACAGCGCCCTTTCCATCAGCTTCGGTTTGCCGAATGAAATG
The DNA here is from genome assembly GCA_964607135.1 of uncultured Oscillospiraceae bacterium. Lineage (GTDB taxonomy): Bacteria > Bacillota > Clostridia > Oscillospirales > Ruminococcaceae > Metaruminococcus_A. Next base: position 11,682 of record CAZSIV010000002.1, read on the forward strand.
AACCACGGCGGCAGCATTACATAGAGATGCCGCAAAACGGCCCCCTCATCCGAGGGGGCCGTTTCTTTCTCCGCCAAAGATTACCGGAGGAAGAAAGGAATTCATCCGTTCCGCAGCCTACTCAAACAGCTGCCCCTCCTGCTCGATCCGTTTCCGCTTTTTATAAATCCTATATGTTCCGAATAATCCCGCGACGGCAATCGCGAGATTGAGAAAGCCCAGGAAATTGATCCAGCTTTGATGGTGAAAGGCGGTGACCAGGCCGTTGAGCTCAATCACCAGATTTGCAGCGATGAGGATCAGGATGAAGCGAATCACCCGTGTGAGGTACCGAACGCGAGATGCGTGATCCGAAAACAGTTCAAACGGGCCTTCGGCAGACTTTTTTCGGAAATATCCCCATCTTCCGAAGGAACCGACCCATTCCGCCCCGGTGCTTTCAAGAAATTCGATGTATTTCTCACTTTCAGGGTGCCTCGGGCTGTATTCCAGAAGCTGCATGCGAATCTGGTATTCGCCGGGTTCCGATTCTTCAAAAAGATATCGCCCAAAGCCGACCGAAACGAGGCAGAAACCCTTTGCCGCCATTTCGTTAAGCCAGGCTTCCTCTTTATCAAAATTCCAGACCCAAATGAATTTATGAACGAGTCTCCTCATTTGCATCCACCTCCAGTATATGAGTTCCGTTTTTGAGCAGTTCCCTTAAACGGGCCAGCTCATCCAAAAGGACCTGTTTGCCCTGCGCCGTGAGATGATACTCTTTTTTCCTGCTCTCTCTTTCTCCGGGAAGGGCCGCAATCCATCCCTTTTCAAGCAGCGTACTGATCGCCCCGTAGAGCGTGCCCGCGGCGAGCTTAACGCGGCCGTTCGACAGCCGCTCCACATTCTGCATAATGCCATACCCGTGCATGGGTGCGGTCAGCGACAAAAGGATGTAATAGACCGCTTCGGTCAGCGCAAAACTTGGCAGCGTCCTCTCCTCCTTTCCGGAAAGCAGAATTATTACGTTATCCGATATATCGTCTTCCGATATATATTATATCGGAAGACGATATATCTGTCAACCAGTTTTTGAAAATTATTTGGAAACAGCTCCGAATTGGGATTGCAGACACGACAAATATGCGGTAATATTGTTACAGTTTCAGCCGAACCGGCAGAAAGCCCGCAGTCGTCCGGGAAGCAGGGGATGCTGAATCGCAGCGGCATAGAAAATCCGCCCTCAGCTCATACATAAGGGCGGCAAATTGGAAAGAAAGGAATGACGCCGGACTAAAGAGCCGTTTTGACCGGGTTTGCGCGGCCTTTGGTCAGTATCGTGATTTTTATGAAAAAGACGATCCTTCGCATGATAAAAAAACTGCTCCCGATCTTGACGATCGCCCTGTATCTCGTCAATCTGTCCGAGGCGCTCAAGTACGTTGTCCCCTCTCCGCCTTCGACGACGGCTTTTAGTATGATGCTTTCCATCCTGTTCTTTATTTCGTACGGCTCTCTTCTTTGGATGTTCCGAAAAAGCCGGAAATTGCTGATCGTTTCGCTGATGATATCGATTGTTTCGGCCTTTGCCGTCGTCTACGCTTGGGTTCCGGCTGTCGCTTCTTCTCTGCCGCAGGTGGTGATGCTCGATTTTATCGTTATCGTTCCTTTTTACGGCTTGACCTTTTTCCCCTTTGTGCAAAACGGAGGCTCCGCCTGGGTTTTAACGGTCGTCGTATCCCTGCTGTTTCTTTTCAAGGTTACTCTATTGGTGCTCGGCATCCTTGAAAAGAGGAGGAAGAATAAACCCGAAGCCGGAAGCCGCTGACCTTTTCAGCCGGATCCCCTTTCTCCAAAATAAAAAACGCCTGCATATGCAGGCGTTTTTTATCGCTGCGTATCCGATATTCCGATCGATGTATATGTCCGCCGAATCAGATGGCCGGAAGAAAGATAGCCTCTAATTTCTAATTGATCATGCCGCAGTTCCCCAATCAAATCCGTATACGCATTGATCCGTTGAAAGTGTTAATCGCACAGCTTCATTGCGTCTGTCATCCGCGCAAAGGGCCCTGCCGTGACGTCTTCCTGAGGTTCGCCGAAATAATCTTTATCGAAGGTGATTTCAGTTCCGTCCGGATTTTCAAAACGCTGTTCGGGTTCAAACGCCATGCCGAGCGTTTCGGTCGTAATCAGTTTTTCTTTTCCTGCGGGGAGATATTCACTCAAATTGGTGTGAAGCACCCATGCGCCGTTTTCTTCACGCAGCTCCAAACGGATGCTGTGCTCGACGTCCGCGGTGAAATCCTTTTCCCGGTCACAGGGCTGAGCCCCGTTAAAATATCGGTTTCCGCCTGTCCAGACCGGAAGCGGGATGTAATACCGGTCGCTCGGGGCAGAGCCCATACCGCAGTAGCCCTCGAACTCCTTCTCCCACTCCTCAAGGGTTTGGTACCCGTCATACGGCTTGGTTCCTGCAATGGTGTTCAGATCGTCCCATTGTTTAGACGGGTTGTTTTCCGCCGCGCGCCGCATAAAGGGATGGACTTCCGGCTGAACAAAGATGTTGTTGTAAAAACGCATATCGCCGTGCAGGATGGTCATAAATCCTGCAATTTCTGTCCGATGCGGGACATGATATGGGGTGTAACGCGGCGAAGACAGTGTCTTGGCGCCGTTGTTTACGCCGGTTCCAACCCCCGATATCGCGCCGCCGATCAAATTATGAACCACCGCGACGCCCTGGGTCGGAAATTTGAACGACCGCCGGGAAAGCAGGATGTTGTGGTCGATCAGTGTCGGGCCGTGGGACACCTCTACGAAGATATCTTCCCCAAGGCCTTCCATCGCTTCCTCGGTCATGAGGTGATCGAAGGGAAGCGCGTTGTCGTGGAACAGGTTGCGGGTTACCCGAGTGCCCTGCGCCTGCCAGTCCAGCCACAGCCCGCGGGTGCAGTGATGGATATGGTTCCTTTGGATGACGACGTCGATCGCCGCGTGCATCTTAATCCCGCCGATCTCCGCTCCGGCCAGATTCTGGTGGTTGTTGATATGGTGGATGTGGTTGTCTTCGATGACGGAGAATACCCCGCCCAGATGACCGACAATCCCTGTCTGGCCGCAGTCGTGGATATTGCAGCGGCGGATGACGTGGGAACCGATCCGTTCCTTTGTCCAGCCCTCTGTCTGCGCCTGGCAGATACAGTCGCGCTCTGTCTGGGTGCCGTCCTTGTATTTCCACCTGAGCCATTTGTTGTCGTTGTTCGGCTGAAGATATTTTCCGAGCGAGATTCCGCTGCATTTGGAATGTGAAATCTCGCAGTCCTCAATGATCCAGCCCTTGGACCAGTGCGGGCCCACCATTCCCTCCTGATAGGCGGTCGGCGGCGCCCACTGCGTCGCAGCCTTTGTCACCTTGAAGCCGGAGAGCGTGATGTATCCGATCCCTTCCTTTTCGGGATAAAAACAGTTCCGGCGGACGTTGATCTCCACACATTCTTTGCGCGGGTCAAATTCATGAAAATTCGCGTAAAGCACCGTCGAACGATTGCTTTCGTCCTGCTCAGAGTACCAGGTGTAGACCGAAAAGTCAGGATCCCAGGAAGTTTTGGAGCGAACCGGCCGGCGCACCTGTTCCAGCGAAGTGACCTCGTACATCGCCCGGTCATTCAGGTAAACTTCTCCGGTGTGCGCGATAAAGGAAGCGTTGAACCAGTCCCCGCTGACTCGTGTTGTAAAGGGGTTATAGCCGCCGAAGAACCGGTTCGGCAGGGTACATTTCCAAACGCCGTCCCCCGCCGGCTCCCACTCCGCCACCGGCTCTGCGCCGGTGATAACCGCTTCTCCCTTTTTTTCGGAGCGGTATACGATCCGGGCCTCTTCAGTTCCCGGATACTGGGGATTCACCGCCTCCCGGTAAATCCCGGGGGCCACGATGATTTCATCCCCTGCCCTTGCAATCTGTGCCGCTGCCTGAATGGTGGAAAATGGGTTCTCTTGTGTTCCGTCCCCCATGTATTTTGCGGCTGCCGATACATAATACTTCATCAAAAATTCCTCCTGTCTTACAGCGTGGGGCTCTGTGATGCCAGTATAACAGGTGAATCATAAAAGATCAAATACTTATTTCTCATACAGGGATACCGCCGAATTCTATCTCCCCGACCGACAAAAGCAAGACGGTTTTTCCGGGTGGAAGAAGCCTTTACCGACCGAAGGCTCCGGCGGGCCGAACCGGTCAATTCATGCACAGGCGATTTGTAACGCGTGGATTTCAACCCCATGAGGCACGATGCGGCTGCTTTCGCATTCGGCAGCTTCGGGCCGAGGGCTCTGCGGCCGACACTCCCTGCGGATCGTGTTTGACTATGGATGCCTGCTCTATCCAAAAGGCCGCATCCGCCTTTGTCAGCCGAGGCTGCTCTCATGTAAAGGTGAGATGAAAAGAGCATCCTGCCATTTTTCGAGGACATTTGCACTTTCGCAATCAAGCTTACGCTCATTCAGCAAAATTAAACGATTTCATAGTCCAGAAAAACTCTTGACCCTGTCGCGCCTTTTTGTCCTTGATATTTACCTTTATAAGGGTTCAAGGCAGCACGATCCATTTTTGTAAAAACAAGCTGTCCTACTCTTCTGCCTGCTTTCAATTTAATGGCACACCGATTCGCATTATAAAGTTCAAGCGTAATTTCTCCTTTAAAACCGGGATCAACCCAACCTGCATTTTGTATGAACAGTCCCATTCTTCCAAGCGAACTTCTTCCCTCTACAAAAGCCGTTAAATCGTTTGGCAAACCAAAATATTCCATCGTTGTCGCAAGAACAAATTGATTAGGCAAAAGAATATATGCATCGCTTGTTATTGTTTTATACTTCATTTCATTTTCCAAATTTATAATTCCTATCGACGAATCTTCGACAACGCTAAATATATTTCCTAAACGAATATCTACACTTGCAGGCTGAATCTGTTCTTTCTCCAGCGGCTCAATAACAAGTGATTTTTCATCCAACATTTTAAGCAAAGTTTTATCTGACAATATCATTAAAACAATCTCCTTCATCGAACATAAAAATCCCGTTTATATCCTGTCACAAGAGAAAAGCCTTGACAATATAATGTTTTCAAGGCTTTGTGTAAGAGACACATGAAAAAGATTTTTTCACGTTTTCAGCGAATGATTTTGAATCCCCGCAGCACAAGACTCCAGAACAACGGGAGCAGGAGCTGAATTGAGCGTATACAATATGTGCGCCTTAATCAATTATCATTCTAACATCGTCTGGCAATTTGATTATTGTTTTTACCGGTTACTCATGATGCTTTCCGGTAATATCGGTGGAGATCACTCGGTAAACACAGGTCTTTTTCAATTTTGCTTCCGGGAATTGAAATGTATCCTCCGTTTTTCCCAAGTGACGAATCATGCAGTTAAGGGCGTGTGCCTTTTCCGCCGGTTCTTCAATAAATTCTACCTGACCGCTGCCCATTACACTGTCATACCGCCAGCAATAGGCGCAGGGGTTTTCTTTCGTTCCCGTTATAAACTCGTTGACGCAATCCATCTGAAAATAAATGTTTGGATTTTCTTTCAAAATGTCCATTTTATGCCCCTCACAGGCACTGTGGAAATACAAAACCAGTGCATCGCCCTGTCTTTCATATCCAAAATTTAAGGCTACTACATAAGGCTTTCCATTTTCAACCATGCCGACATGAGCAACGCTGCAATTTTGGACAATTTCAAAAATCCTGTTCAAATCGGTAACTTCTCTGTCTTTTCTTCTCATAACTTTTCTTCCTTTCTTTGATTAAGCATAATATTTTCCGGTCATTTGGCAAATAGAAAGTTTAATGACCGCAGTTCCTTTTAACATATTGAATGGAATCTCTTTTTCCGCTAAATGCGGTGTGTGCTTCAAAATAACTGCTGATAATGCTGCCTTTTTTTCGTTCAGGTCTTCAACAACCTGTGCCTTTCCCTGAATCACAACACTGGCGTAAGCCGTATTGGTATCACACGGTTTTCCGTCCTTATCCATCAGCAACCCCCGCATTTCATATATGTTAAAGCAAATGTTAGGGTTCGCTTTTAAGTTGCTGATTTTCTGTCCGACCGGCAGACCGTGAATATAAATCGCATTATCCGGAAAAACATAATGTACCGGCACAGCATAGGGTGTGCCGTCAGAATTGACAGTTGCCAAAATGCCTGTCATACAATTCAATAATAAGCTGTCTGTTTCTTTGTCTGTTAATTGATGTGTTTTCATTCTTTGCTGCATGATTTTGCTACTCCTTCGCTCCCTATTGGATTATAGGAATCTTCATCTAACCCAAAATATGTTTTTAAAATATCGCTGGTTTCGGATTGACTTGTAAGTTTCTTCCTCAACTGTACTTTTACATTCCGGTATTCCTGAAATACGCCGTTCACCAAAGTGAAATTGCTTTCTCCGTTGAAAATGGATATTTTCATAAATTTATTAAATGTGGAATCCGGGTGTTTCTCGCAGTAAAAAGAGGGCATGACAAAATCATCATCTATCTGCTGTTCCTCCGTAAATCCATACATGGATTTCCACGCTTTTCTCCGTTCTTTCTGACAGAGTACCCAACCATAAAAGGGATCTCGTCTAAACCTGTATTCGCAAATACCGTCTGACTGTAATTCATCACTCACAAGTTTTATCGGAGTTCTTGGAGATTCGCTCCGTATTCCCACATCGGTGAGATAGCGTTCGTTTCCAATCTGAACAACCAAAACCCTGTATCTTCTCATCTGCACAATGTCCGGCTCATCCATGAATCTTGCGGAATATTGGGTAACATGAAATCCACTGATTTCAAGGAGTTCTTTATAGAGCCCCTGAAGTTCAAAACAATATCCCCCTCGTTTTCTTGTCACAATTTTTTGAAATAAGTCTTCTGCCCTCAAAGACAAAGGAATACCAGCCAATATGTCAAGATTTTCATAAGGGATATGGGTGATATGCGCCCATTGCAATTCGGATAATGTAACGAAATCAGGGGAAACCGTCTGACTATACCCGATCCGTTGCAAATATTGCTTTATTTGTATATTCTCTAGCATGTAACAATCTGCCTCGTTTTTTCTTTTCTCTTGCTTTTTACAGCGGTTTATATTATAATATCATAAAATTGGTTCTTCTTAAAATTCCGATTTTAATGATCTTTATAGTTCCAATTTTAAGGACGGATGGTATAAATGTTTATCGTTGATAAAAAGTCAGGCGCTTCTTTATACGAGCAACTGTATGAACAATTAAAGCAGCAAATCCTTTCCGGGAATATGGTTGCCGGACAACGGCTGCCGGCTACCCGTGAACTTGCTTCTGAATATCAATTAAGCAGAAACACAGTAATCAATGCGTACCAGCAATTAGAAGTAGAGGGATATATCAAGCCGATAGCCGGTTCGGGATATTATGTGGAAAATCTTAACCCATTCAAAATTGATGTTCCGAAGGTCGATACCCTTCCGGCTGCTCCGAAGCGAGTAGAAAGGACTTATGACTATACATTTGCCTACGGTGACTTGGACTATAATTGCTACAGTTCCAAAGCGTGGAGAAAATGTATGTTGAACGCTTACGACAATCTTTCTTTCAGAAGCAGTATAGCCTATGAAGAACCACAGGGATTTTCTGATTTGCGTCATATTCTCAGCGGTTATTTGTATCTGTCACGGGGAGTAAAATGTTCTGCGGAACAGATCGTATTTACAAGCGGTCATCAACAATCCATGAATATCATAGCAAGCCTGTTCTCGCATACGTATTGGGGCTTCGCTATGGAAGACCCCGGTTACACCGGAACCAGACATGTTATGGAACAGAACAATTTCCATATAACCCCCGTCCCCGTAGAGGATGACGGAATTTCAACAAATGTCATTCAAAACCTTTTTCATACGCTTTTGTGCGTAACGCCCTCCCACCAATTCCCCTTGGGGAGCGTTTTGCCTATATCGAAGCGGTTACAACTTTTGGAATGGGCTGAAAAAAATGACGGATACATGATAGAAGACGACTATGACAGCGAGCTGCGTTATCATAATCGCCCCATACCTTCGTTGCAATCTATTGATTCCGGTGATCGTACGATCTATCTTGGGACTTTTTCAAAATCGCTTTCTCCCGACCTGAGAACTGCCTATATCGTACTCCCGGTACACCTATTAGCTTCCTATCGGGAAAAGTATTTATATGCAAACTGTACCGTTCCTGCGCTTGTTCAATTAGCGCTTGCTGAATACATTGAAAGCGGAGAATATCAGCGCCATATCAACGCCATGAGAACGCATTACAGAAAAAAGCATGATTACATAAGAAAATATGTCACAGACATTTTGTCCGGGAAAGCTGCTCTGCTCGGTGAAGATTCCGGTCTGCACTTTGTTCTTTCCATACAAACAAAAAGAAATCAGACGGAGCTGATAGAAGAATTTGCAAGGAAAAGAATCCGGATATATCCCACAGAGCCTTTTTGGAGCAATAAGGCTCTGTGTCCGCAAAATCAGCTTTTGCTCGGATTCGGTGCGATACCATTGACACAGCTTCCAAAGGCAATGAAAAGTTTATCGGAAGTTATCGGCGATTTAGATTGAGTTGGTTTGGTTGCCGTGGAGATAAAATTGTAGAAATATATGTAATGAAAGAATACCGGAGAAATTACTCTCTGGTATTCCTTTTAATACTGCGGTAAACGATACCACAATATCTCATAAGTCTTTTGCGATGTGCAGGGGTTTCAGGGATTTTCCCTGACAAGTGCCTTTGTGGTATCACAAAGGCGATGCTTGCTGGTATATCGCATTGTGTTCCCGGTTCGTTCGTACTTGCACAACCCGAAAAGAAAAAAATGTGGCAAAGGCACGAAAGTTGCCGCCCGGTAATATCTCTTTTTCGGGTAGTACAGGTAGTTTTGAAGGGGAGAGGTGTGGAGAGGGGGAACAAGTGAATACCGCTGCACCACTACCCGTAAAAGGTATAGCTGCCCCTTGTTAGATGGTTATGTAACACCCCATATTTCCTTATGTCCTTTTATATTGCTTTACTCGATTTGACAACATTTTTACAACAATTCAGGCTTTTGTTGTGGTTTAAGCATTTGCAAGTAATGGGCATTTTACCGCCGTGTTATCTTGAAAATTGTGATAACAATCGTCCGAAAATAACAAAACGGCAGGAATTTTGTTCCTGCCGTAAAACTTATTAGGGTATGGAAAAGCCGCATAAACCCAGTGTTTATGCGGCTTCCCGATGGCGGAAGCGGTGGGATTCGAACCCACGTGCCCAGTAAAGGACAACTGCATTTCGAGTGATACCGGGATTTTGGATGTTCGCGGATTTTATTAGAACTTAAATGACGATAATGGATGCCCGCAGCCCGCATAGTTGCGGGCTTTTTCGCAGTTACAGGGGCGAAAAGCGGGGAGTTTCCGATGTCACGGATGGGCGCAGGACGCCTCCGAGTTCTAACGAAATTCCAACCGAACTGGTTAGAACTGCGGTTAGAAAAGACCGATTTTGGGCAAAAAAAGAGCCATTTGGCAGTGCAAAATGAGGGCCGATTATGCCGTGATAGTATCAGAGTCATGTCGATTTCAGCTTAATCCTTGGCTTTTGGACCGATATTGGCAATCTTCAATTGGCTCAGTAGATTATTACCTACGCACTAATTTTAGATATTTTGCGATTTATAACCGCAAAACTTATTGACTTAACTGAAGCTTTGCGATATCATATATTTACCCCATAAGCTTAAGGCTACCGGAGGTGGTTATTATGATTGACAGGCCCATGTATGTGGACCGCATCATGGCGTATATGGACACACCCTTTGTCAAAATCCTCACGGGAGTGCGCCGTTGCGGGAAGTCCACGATTCTAAAAATGATCATGGAGAAACTGAAAACAGAGCGAAATATTCCCGACGAGCGCATCGTGAGCTATCGATTTGATTCGATGGAATACGAGGATATGACGGCGAAACAGATGTATGCTGCGCTCAAAGAGCGGCTTTCCGCCGGTGGGAAGACCTATCTGTTCCTCGACGAGGTGCAGGAAATCATAGGTTGGGAAAAGGTCGTCAATTCGCTGGCGTCCGATTTTGATGTTGACCTGTATGTCACAGGCTCCAACTCCCGCATGATGTCCTCGGAAATTTCGACCTACCTGACCGGACGGTATATTGCTTTCAGAGTGTTCACCCTCTCGTTTCAGGAATATCTCACGTTCAAGGCAACGTATGCGCCGGTCGGCGACCCGAAGGCGGAGCTTGCGGACTATATCCGTCTGGGCGGTTTTCCGGCGACACATTTACAGAAATACTCTGGGGACGAAATTTATACGATTGTCCGGGACATCTATAACTCCACCATTTTTTCCGATATCGTGAAACGGAATCAGGTACGGAAGATCGACCAGCTGGAACGCGTTGTAAAATACACTTTCAATAACGTCGGTAACACCTTCTCCGCCAAGTCGATTTCCGATTATCTCAAATCGGAGCACCGGGCGCTGGATAACGAAACGGTATACAGTTATTTGGAAAAGCTTGAAAAGGCTTATTTGCTGCACCGCTGCTCCCGTTACGACCTGCAGGGGAAGGAAATCCTGAAAACGCAGGAAAAGTTTTATCTCGCCGATACCGCGCTTCGCTACAGCGTTCTCGGCTACAACGCCGACAGCGTTGCGTCCAGTCTTGAAAACGCCGTCTATCTGGAGCTTTGTCGTCGGGGATATACCGTCCATGTCGGTAAAACCAACGACGGAGAGATCGATTTTGTGGCGGTACGGCAGAACGAGAAGCTCTATGTACAGGTGACGCAGAAAATCGAAAGCGAAGAAACCAAACAGAGGGAATACGATCGGCTGCTTGAAATCCGCGACAATTATCCAAAGTATATGCTGCGCACCGACGAATTTGCGGGCGGCAACTACGAGGGCATTCGGACGATGCATGTTGCGGATTTCCTGCTGAGTGCGGAATACTAAAGTCAATATCTCTTTTGAGGCCCGCTTGTGCAAACAGGCGGGCGTTTTTCCGGTTCGCTACCTCTGCCCGTTTCAGGAGAAAACGTTGCTGTCGTCACGCAAAAAATCTGCCAGCGCGGCGATCTTGTCATACAGCAGTACAAACTTTTCCCCGATCCGTTCGTTGGCGTGATAATGCCCGAAAAACCAAACCTTGAAATCGCACAGCTCTTTGACGCGGCCGAGATAATCGGTCAGGCGGTCGTGCCTGTAAAAGCCCCTGCTGACAATATCCTGCACGGAGGACGGAGCGCAGTGCGAGAGGATGCAGTCCACTTGATGGTGGTGTTTTTCGAGATTGCGCAGTCCCTCTTCCTGTTCTTCTTCCGACGGCAGTTCTTCCGCCCACCACGAAACATGATTGACGCGGTACATCGCCCTTTCCCGGTCAAGTTTTTTGCGTTTGGCTGTAAAATCCGGATCGTCCGGCTCGAGGATCCCGGCGTCGATATCGTGGGAGGACGCGCCGCCGAACGTGAAGAAGCGCACGCCGTCGATCTCAAAAACCCGCCCGCGCATCAGATGAAAGATATTATCCGCAATCCTTTGTACTTTTCCGCTGTGCCATTCGGTGATAGGATAGGCGGACAACCGATCATAGTTCTCGTGGTTGCCGTCGATAAAAAGCGGTGGTAAACGGCTTTTGGGAAAGCCATTTCTGCCAGTATTGCTCTTGATGAGAATCGTCCCAGACGCCGCCGAAGTCGCCGTAGATGATCAAATAGTCGCCGGGACTGCCGGAAAAATGCTTGCTCCCAAGCCGCTCAAATTCGCCATGCATGTCGCCGGTCATGTAGATCATACACTCCGCCTCCTCGCGCCAAACATTTGGAATATTCACCGCTAATGATAGCTTCTGCTTTTACGCTCATTCTATTTCCTGCACCCGGCCGACCTGCCCGTCCTCCAGCATCACCTTGATGCCGTGGGGATGATGGGGGCTTTTGGTCAAAATCCGCGCCACCACGCCCTCGGTCAGTTTGCCGGTGGGCTGGTCTTTTTTGAGTATGATTTTCACCTGTGCGCCGATTTGGACATCGGCTCTGTTCTGTCCGTTCATAAACACTTACCTGCATTTCCTATTTTAACACATCATACCACATCTGCATGATCCTCACAATGTCAAGCGAGGAATATCGTCCAAATTATATTAATTTATCAAAACAGCCGAAAATTATCTTGACTCAAGCAGGATTTCCAGCTATACTAAAATAGAGAAGTTATGTACCCGAAACAGGCTGAATATGAACTTTTTGCCCAAAGCAAGCGCAGTCTGTGTGAAAGGTTGGTAGTTTGAAAGAACGGCGGACGCCGTTCTTTCAAACGGGTGCGCCTTTCCGGCTTAAACAGCCAGAATTTCGGCTTCGCCGAAACCGGCACAACTCCCCAGTCTCTGGAAAGGAATGAGTTATGAGCACGAGATATATCCGCAGGGCGATGGAAGACACCTTCCTGCGCCTGTCCAAAGAATTTCCGGCCCTACTGCTGACCGGCCCCCGGCAGGTGGGCAAGACCACCATGCTGCAAAAGCTGGCCGAGGAGGAGAACATCGGGCGGGAATACGTCACGCTGGACGATCTGACCGAACGGGAAATGGCGAAAAACGACCCCAAAATGTTCCTGCAAATTCACAAGCCGCCTGTTTTTATCGACGAGGTGCAGTACGCACCCGAGCTTTTCACCTATATCAAAATTCATATCGACCAGAACCATACCCCCGGTGATTTCTGGCTGACCGGCTCGCAGGTGTTTAAACTGATGGACGGCGTGCAGGAGTCGCTGGCGGGGCGGATCTGCCTGCTGCACATGTCCTCCCTGTCGCAGGCGGAAATCTGCGGCGCGGTCACGGAATCCTTTGTACTGGACTTCGACAAGCTGTCCCTGCGAATGCGGGAGCGGAAAGCCCTCGATACCCCTGCCATATACGAGCGGATTTTTAGCGGCGGCATGCCCGCCCTTATCAGCGGGCAGTATACCGACCGTCGGATGGTGTATTCGAGCTACGTCAGCACCTATATCGACCGGGATGTAAAAGAAATCTCCGGCACGATTGATTCCCTTAAGTTCATGAGCTTTGTCACAGCCGCAGCAGCATTGGCAGGCCAGATGCTCAACTATAAGACCATCGCGGACACTGCTGGGATCGATATGATATCAGCCAAAAACTGGTTGGGCATTCTGGAGCGGCTGGGCATCATCTTTTACCTACATCCCTATTCCAACAATATGCTGAAGCGTATGGTGACCAAGCCGAAGCTTTACTTTTACGACAGCGGGCTGGTGGCTTATCTTACGAAATGGAGCGACAGCGACACGCTGATGAACGGCGCGATGAGCGGCGCGATTCTCGAAAACTTCGCGGTCTCCGAAATTGTCAAGAGCTATCTCAACTGCGGCTTGGAGCCGTTTATTTATTATTACCGCGACAAGGACACCAAGGAGATCGACATTCTGCTGGAGGACAGCGGCAGGCTGTACCCCATGGAAATCAAGAAAACCGCCATGCCGGATAAGCGCCTGACCCGCGTATTCGGCGTGATCGACAAGGCGACGCTCGAACGCGGCACGGGCGCGGTAATCTGCACGACGGACCGGCTGTCGGCCTTCGACGGTCAGAATTTGATTGTGCCTGTGTGGGGGATATAATCGAAAAAACAAGGGACAGACGCCGCTCAAAAGCTGGTGTCTGTCCCTTGCCTCATTTATTCCGGTTTGTTCATCATCTTAAAACATACCCTACCAAATAAGCTCTCCTTTGAGCACCGCCGATTCGTTCGGCTCGAGATCGACCGGCGTGGTCAACCTCCTTATGGCCAAAGTATGCTTCAGGTGGTTGATAATTTTAATCTGTTTGACGTTGCAGTCATAAAATTCAATCCGGTACGGATAGTTATAAAACCGGACGTCGATACAATCATATGTCAGAGGCCCTATGAGTACGGTATCCACGAACATGCCCAAGTGATGAAAAATTGCAAGAGCTTGCGGCTCCCCACCATCCTCAAGCCATAGAGCCTCTCGAATCTTTTTGCTTTCCGAGCAGATATCCAGCACTAGTGTACCTTCAAATATAAGCTCCGGTCGCATTGTGTTTACCTCCATCTACGCTGATTCCTCCGGCCCATCCAGCCATAGCTGCAATATCGTCTTGTTTGTTTCGGTGTCCCGTTCCGTCAGTGCATACAGCAGCGAATTCGTCACGCCTTGGAGAAATCCAGTCATGACGGTCGTCACCTGAAACCACTGGCGGATCAGAAGGTTTAGCTTTTCCAGCTGGTCCTCGCTTCCGAGATGGTTACTGATCTGCCGATACCGGTCGTGTAAAGCGACAACATCGATTCCCCGGCGGATGGCCTCTGTTCCCTCATCAGTGAACGCGGGAATCGCATAGTCGAGAAAGGTATCCGCGAGACCGATACAGTAAAGGGTTACCTTGGTCACATGCTCCTGATAGGGCAGCGGATGCGTATCGATATACTCTTTAACCAGCTCGTACATCGGATGATTTCTTTCCACCGGCTCGCCCCGCGTGAGTTTATTGCAGAGGTGAAGCAGCTCGCCAGATAGCTGGAAGCCGCTGTCCGCAGCCTCATAGGCCAGCGTGCTGTTAATAGCGGTCAGCAGGTCGTGCAGATACTTGTCCAGCAGATATCCCCGCTTGCCGAGCTGATGGCGGATGGCCCTTGCCAGCTCGAAAATCTCCTCCAGCGTATTGTGCAAATGCGCCTGCTGCGGTTTCCCGATAATCCCTTCGTAATCGTAATAGATATTCATGTAATCCCGACCTTTCAGATTTAGTCGGGAAAGTCCCCTCAAAAACGCATGCAAGGACGCAAACCGATCCTCCTTTCTTGCCCCTTGCACACGCTTGATGATCTCACTTGTTTGGCACACGACTTTGTGCTACAATAAAGGTAGTATAAACAGTTGCGTTTTGAAAAATTTACATTCTCTCTCTTGCATTTTCATAATATTTCCGTATTCTTTAATGAAGAGATCATATTTAGGAGGCGTCCTTGCAGATGGATACTTATAAAGAACAGATCGTCGTTAAAAAGCCGACTTCTTCCGACTGGGGAAAGCGGATCGGCGTCCTGGCGGCAGCCGGCATTTTGATCCTGGGCAGCTTTGCCATCCTCCCCTTTTCCGGGCAGCTCTGGTTTTTCCCCGTGCTGATCGTCGGGGTGCTCGTCTACGCCTTGTTTAAATATTATCCCCTGTTCTACATCGAATACGAATATATTTTTACAAACGGGGAGATCGACATCGACAAAATCATGGGGAAGCAGACCCGCAAACGCCTTGCGACCATCGATGCAGGTACCTTTGAGGAGTTCGGGCGTTTCGACCCCAAAAAGCTCGAGGGCCGCGACTTCAATACTCGGCTTTTTGCGTGCAGCTCCCCGACCGACCCGGACGCCTGCTATGCGGTGCTCGACCATCCCAAGCTGCAAAAATGCCTCGTGGTTTTCAACCCAAACGAAACGATTGCGGAAAGCATCCGGGAGGCGCTTCCGAGGACGGCGAAGACAGATGAATAGGATCGGGATCGACTTAGTGGAGATCGGCCGGATGGAGAAAAGCTTAAAAAACCCCCGTTTTCTGACGGGGGTTTTTTCGGAAGAGGAGCGGGCCTTCCTCTGCTCCGGAAAGGGGAAGGCGGCCTCCGCCGCGGCGAATTTCGCTGCAAAGGAAGCCTTTTCTAAGGCGCTTGGAACGGGGATCCGGGGGTTTTCCCTCAAAGAAGTCGGCGTTCTGCGGCGGGAAAACGGCGCGCCTTACCTCCTGCTCAGCGGGCGGGCAAAGCGGGTCGCGGAGGAATTGGGGCTGGAGTTCTCCCTCAGCCTCACTCATGAAGCGGGGATTGCCTGCGCTGTGGTGACGGCCTGCGAAAAAAAGGCGGGGCTCCCGGCGGCCGCTCCGGGGCGGATCGACCGCTTAAAAGAACGGTTCGGCGAGGAGCTTGCCGGCGGTACACCGATTGGCCGCGAATGGGTCAAAACGGTCTTTCCGAAGAGAGATCCCCTTTCCCACAAAGGAAGCTATGGGAAGTTGGTGATCCTGGCGGGATGCACCCGTTACCGGGGGGCGGCCGCCCTCTGTACCGCCTCCGCCCTGCGGAGCGGGGCAGGGGTGGTGACGCTGGCGTCGGTTCCTCCGGTGATCGACGCAGTTTCGGCCAAGCTGTACGAGCCGGTCTATCTCCCTCTGCCCCAAAACAGCGAAGGGATGATCTCCTCCTGTGCGGTTCCCCTTCTGCTCGAGCAGGTGAAAAGCGCGTCCGCCCTGCTGATCGGCTGCGGCATGGGACAGGGGGAGGACGCCTCCGCCGTGGTTTCGGCACTGCTCGGGGCTGCGGAATGCCCGGTCGTCCTCGACGCGGATGGTCTAAACGCTGTTGCAGGCTGCATAGATATATTGCGAACAGCAAAAGGAAGAATCATCGTCACGCCCCATATGGGGGAGATGTCCCGCCTCTGCGGAAAGAGCATCGCCGAATTAAAGGCCGACCCCGCCGGGATCGCCCGGGCCTTTGCAAAGGAGTACGGGGCAGTCACCGTTTTAAAGGACGCCGACACGGTGGTTGCGGCGCCGGACGGCTCCCTCCGCCTCAATACGACCGGCAACGCCGGGATGGCTCGGGGCGGGAGCGGGGATGTGTTGGCCGGGATCATTGCGGCCTTTGTCTGTCAGGGGCTTCCGCCGGAAACCGCGGCGGCCTGCGGCGTCTACCTCCACGGGGCGGCGGGCGATCTCGCCGCATCCAGGGGCTCCATGCTGGGGATGCTCCCCAGCGACATGATCGGGGTTCTGCCGGAGCTGTACCATTTCGCCGAGGAATAACTCCGGCGGCAAGGAGCGATGACTCATGCGGCGGCGCGCCCTATTCTGGATTCCGGTCGTCATTTTAGCGGGACTTATTATCTTTCTCTTCTGCCGGGTGCTGATTCCGCGCGGCAGCCCATCGCAGGGGAGCATTCTCGACTCCCTTCTGAGCTTCACCTGCAAGGCGACCATCAGCTACAACGGCCTCGAAGCCGAAGCGGACGTCGCCCGTTCCTTAGATGGCAGCACCCGGGTGACCCTCAATTCCCCCGAAGCGCTCCAGGGGCTTCAGTTCGATTTTTCAGAGGACAGTGTTTCGCTGAATTTCAAGGGCCTGCGGCTCGACGTAGAGCCCTCATCCTTCCTGGCGTCCTCCCTCGCCTCGGCACTGGTCGACGCCTTTGATACCGCCCTCAGGGATGAAAATTTCAGCGCCAAAAAGAAGGACGGCGCCGTGGAATACACCGCGAAAGGGCAGACGGGCGGCTTTACCCTCCGCCTGGATGAAAAGACAGGGGCGCCGCTCAGCCTGACGGTGCCATCCCTGGATTTGACCTGTAACTTTTCGGATTATATCCGCAAATAAATGCCTTCTGCCTTTGAAGCGGTCTCCATTTCGGGCATTTGGAAGGGCTGCGGCCGTGCTGGGATGGCGGGGCGAGCCCTCTGCTCGAAATGCGGCTGCCCCCTCTGGAATCAATGCCGCTTTTAGGCTTTCCCGCCGGTTTCCCGCTCCGATCTTCACATTCGGAGCGGGAAACCGGCTTTTTGCTGCTCTGCATTCTTTCCCGCGTTGTCCGCCGGCATCCTTTTTGGGCCGTCTGTGAGGGCCCCTTCTTCTGCGCTCGGGCAAAAAGAAAGGCCGGGAAAAATTCCCCAGCCTTTATACAAAACGTATTGTATGTTGAAATTATACGTTTGAGGCAGAATAGTTCGGCGCTTCCTTGGTGATGTAGATATCGTGCGGATGGCTTTCCTTGAGGCCCGCGCCGGTGATTTTGACAAACTGCGCCTTTTGATGGAGGTCGGGGATGGTCTCGCAGCCGCAGTAGCCCATCCCGGAGCGGATGCCGCCGACCAGCTGGTAAACGGTATCCGAAAGGGCGCCCTTGAACGGGACGCGGCCCTCGACCCCTTCGGGCACCAGCTTTTGGTTGTTCTGCTGGAAATACCGGTCTTTGGAGCCCTTGGCCATCGCCCCGAGACTTCCCATCCCGCGGTAGACCTTGAACTGCCGCCCCTGGTAGATTTCGCTTTCGCCCGGCGCTTCCTCGCAGCCCGCGAGGAGGGAGCCCAGCATGACGGTCGAAGCGCCCGCCGCGAGGGCTTTCACGATGTCGCCGGAGTATTTGATGCCGCCGTCCGCAATGACCGGGATTTCATATTTCTGCGCGACACAGGCCACGTCGTAGACGGCGGTGATCTGCGGGACGCCGATCCCGGCGACGACCCGGGTGGTGCAGATCGACCCCGGCCCGATCCCGACCTTGAGGCAGTCCGCCCCGGCGGCGATCAGTTCCTCCGCCGCGGCTGCGGTGGCGATGTTGCCCGCGATCAGCGCGACCTCGGGGAACGCCTTCTTGACCTTCTCGACGCATCGGAGGATGCCGCGGCTGTGCCCGTGTGCGGAGTCGAGCACCAGCGCGTCGGCCTGCGCCTCCACCAGCGCCCCGGCGCGCTCCAGGACGTCTTCGGTCACGCCGATGGCGGCGGCGCAGAGGAGACGGCCGTTTTTATCACGGGCGGAGTTCGGGTACTGGACGGCCTTTTCGATGTCCTTGATGGTGATCAGGCCCTTGAGGTTTCCCTCGTCGTCCACCAGCGGCAGCTTTTCGATCTTGTGCCGGCGGAGGATTTCCTGCGCCTGCGCGAGGGTGGTGCCGACCGGCGCGGTGACCAGGTTCTCTCTGGTCATGACGTCCTTGATCTTGGTGTTGTAATCGGTCAGGAACCGGAGATCCCGGTTGGTGATGATGCCGACCAGCTTTCCGTTTTCGACGATCGGCACGCCGGATATTTTAAATTTCCCCATCAGCTCGTTTGCATCGTAGACAAAATGCTCCGGCCCGAGGGAAAACGGGTTGACGATGACCCCGTTTTCAGAGCGCTTGACCTTGTCGACCTCTTCGGCCTGCGCCTCGATCGACATGTTTTTGTGGATGACGCCGATCCCGCCCTCCCTGGCAATGGCGATCGCCATCCCGGACTCGGTCACGGTGTCCATCGCCGCGGTGAGCAAGGGGGTGTTCAGGTAAATGTCCCGCGCCAGACGGGAACGGAGCTTGACCTCGCCCGGCAGCACGTCCGATTTCGCGGGGATCAGCAGAACGTCGTCGAAGGTGAGCCCCTCTTTTACAAATTTTTTTTCATATCCGGTTTCCAGCATGTCCGCACATCCTTTCTTCCAATACAGCACAGAGAACGATCGATATTTTTACTATTCTACCACTTCTGCGGGAGAGCTGGCAATAGGTAAAACGTTAAAATTATCCCTTGGAATCCGGGCGCTTTTTGGTGGATTGCCGGTGAACCCGGACGGCGCGGGTTCAGCCCGAGCCGCGGCGTGCTTCGAGGCGGATTCCATGTCGCCGGTAAACGTCGGCGATTGCTTCTATCTTTTGGATGTCGCTTGCCCCTTTATTCTGTAAAATCTCCTGGGTTTCCAGCACGATTTCCGCAAATTGGCTTTCTAAAAATCCCTGGAAATCGTCGGCAATCCTTTTGTAGACCTTCATATTCTGAACCAGATATTTTTCTAAAGACAACACAAACCCATCCCTTTCCTTACAGATAAATGAAACCCCATTTTACATCTCACCTTATTATAGGTCAATTTAGCCCTATTTTCAATAGGGGAAATTGACATAATAAGGATGGGTGATTGAATGAATAGGATCAAAGAACTTCGTAAAGAAAAAGGGTATACGCAAGTTAAATTACAGCTCATGACGGGCATCGACCAGAGCGATTATTCAAAGATAGAAAATGGAAAAAGGTTTCTCACCTTTGAACAGTGCAAAAAGCTGGCGATGGCTCTCGAAACCAGCATGGATTACCTGGCGGGGCTGACAGACGAAAAGAAACCATATCCGCGTAGTCGAACAAAATAAGCGCTTTTTGCCAGAAAAGACTATAATAAGGTCATTGAGGACGGAGTTATCTCCGTCCCAAACAGCGCACAGAGGGGGAGTTCACAGATGAAACACACCGGCTCGGTTCTGCTCCGGACAGAGCGGCTGATCCTCCGCCCCTTCCGGTTGGAGGATGCGGGGGCGGTTTACAAAAACTGGGCCTCCGACCCGGAGGTGACGCGGTACTTGAGCTGGCGGGCCCATCAGAACGCCGGCGTGACCCGGGCGGTGGTGGCGTCCTGGCTCAAGGATTACCGGAAGCCCCACGGTTACCACTGGTGCATCACCTTGCGGGATGCAGACGAGCCGCTCGGCGGGATCGACGTCGTTCACGCGGACGAATTCCTCGCGGCGGCCGAGCTGGGGTACTGCCTCTCACGGCGGCTCTGGGGGCAGGGATACATGACCGAAGCTGCGGCGGCTGTGCTGGATCACCTGCTCAACCGGGTGGAATACGAGCGGGTTTTCGCCCGGCACAACACCAAAAATTCGGCATCCGGCGCGGTGATGCGGAAAGCCGGGATGGCATTGGAAGGGGTTTCCCGCCGGGCGGCGAAGACCAACGCCGGCGAATTCTGCGACGTCGCCCTCTATGCCGCCCTACGGGGGGAATGGCGGCGGGCGGACGGCTGAAACGGGCGGTTCTGCTCTTTGACAGGCGGATTCCGCCCGCCGGGGGCTTTACTCCCGCGGGGTGCGGAGAAAAAGGAGACGGACGGCGGGCGTACCAGCCCAAGCCGTCCGTCTTTTGGTTACAGCTCCGACAAAAACCGGTCGAGCTCCTTCTTCGGCACCAGGATCCCGCCCCGGGAGCCGATATCCTTCCCGCCGCCGGAATAGCTCGGCACCGCTTCCCAGCCCTTTTCGCCCCAAGCGCGCCGGTTCCCCTCGAGAACCGCTTCGGCGTACCGCCCGCTCGAGACCGCTTCGCGGAAGGCGGCGGGTTGGACGCCGCACTTTTCCGCAATGGCGCCGAGAACATCCAGGTCGTCGATCCGCAGCCCCTTTTCAAAATGGGCCGCATAGACGAGGTCGTTGTACCGGTCGACGTCACCGCCGCTCTCCCTGAGGAAGTACATCCCCATGATGGCGACGTCGCTGTAAATTTTCGACTGCTCCGGCCGGGGATGGGCCTCGCAGGGCATCCAGACGACCGCCGTTTCGGGGTGGCGCGGGAGCAGCTCCTTCAGGTTTTTGTGCCCCTCGTAGCAGTAGGGGCAGAGGTAGTCGAAATAAACCTCCACTTGTTTCATGGGTCATTCTCCTTTCCCGGTTCCGGGTTGATTTACGGCTTCCCGGCGGATGAAGACAGGCGCGTTTCAGAGCTCCGTTCTCATCCGCCGCTCAGCTCCAGCCATTCTTCCAAAGCCGCGTCGTGGGCGGCGCGGGCCTCATCCAGGTCGGCGCACAAGTCCTGCAAAAGCTGATAGTCCGCCCCGTTTTCCGGGTCGGAAATCTCGATCTCCAGCCGCAGGATTGTTTCATCCAGCTCCTCTGTGAGCTGTTCCAGCTCAGCCAGCCGTTTCCGGCGTTTGGCGTCTTCGCTCCGCTGCTGCTTGGAGCGGTAATACCCCTCCCCCTTTTCGCCGAGAGGGGCGGAAGGGGCGGGCGGCTCCGGGGGCTGTCCCGCCTTCTCCTTCTCTTTGGCGGCGAGGTAATCCTCGAAATTTCCCGGATAGACCGAAATGCCGGTTTCGTCCAGCTCGAGGATTTTGGTCGGGATCGCGTTTAAAAAGTAGCGGTCGTGGGAGACGAAGATCAGCGTCCCTTCATACTCCGCGAGCGCCCGTTCCAGCTCCTCCCGGCTCGCCAGGTCGAGGTGGTTGGTCGGCTCGTCGAGGAGGAGGGTGTTCCGCCCCTCCGCCATCAGGATGGCGAGCCCCAGCCGGGCCCGCTCCCCGCCGCTCAGCACCGAAACCTTTTTATAGCAGTTGTCCCCGGTGATCAGCACCCGCCCGAGCAGACCGCGCACCTGATGCTCCGGCAGGGAGGGGAAGCGGCTCCACAGCTCCTCCAGCGCGGTGTTTTCGGGGTTCATCTGGCCGCTCTCCTGGTCGTAGTAGCTTTTGGTAGCGCCCCGGCCCCACCGGATCTCCCCTTTTTGAGGGAGAAGCCCCAGAAGGGACTTGAGCAGGGTGGTTTTGCCGATTCCGTTCGCCCCGATGACGGCGGCCTTCTCATTCCGCCGGATTTCGAGCGAGAGGCGGTCCGCCAGAACCTTCCGGCCTTCTCCTTCGCCGACCGCCAGCTCGAGGCCCTTGACCGTCAGAAGCTCTTTGACCGGGGCGGTTGAAACCGAGAAACGGAAGGACGGCGTTTTCTGCTCACCGAAGGGCTTTTCGATCCGCTCCAGGTTGGCGAGCTGGTGGAGCCTGCTCTTGGCCCGGTTCGAGGTGGAGGCGCGGACGATGTTTTTCTCGGCGTACTCCTGCATCGAGGCGATCTGCGCCTGCTGCTTGTCGTAAGCCTTCTGCCAGGCATCCCGCCGTTCGGCCTTGAGCTGCTTATACTTCGTGTAGTTCCCCGGATAATCGAAGAGGCGGCGCTCCTCCAGCTCCCAGATCCGGGTGACCAGCCGGTCGAGGAAGTACCGGTCGTGGGAGACGACCAGCAAAGCGCCTTTGTAGCCGGAAAGATACCCCTCCAGCCACATCACCGTCTTGAAATCGAGGTGGTTGGTCGGCTCGTCCAGGATCAGGAGCGCCGGCTGCTCCAGAAGGAGCTTGGCCATGGCGAGCCGGGTTTTCTCCCCGCCCGACAGCGAACCGATTCCGCGGTCATAAAGCTCCTTCGGGAACCCCATCCCGTTCAGAACTGTCTCGATCTTCACCCGGATCAGGTACCCGTCCCCCGCCTCGAATTCGGCGGTGAGGCGGGCATATTCGGCGGAACGCTCCTCATAAAGCGGGGAATCGGGCGGCAGGGATGCGATTTCCTGCTCGAGCGCCCGGAGCCGCTCCTCCGTCTCCAACAGGGAAGAGAAGACCGAGAGCATTTCATCCAGGATGCTGCGGCTGGTTTCGAGGCCGCTGTTCTGCTCCAGATAGCCGACGGCGCCGCTTCCCCGGGCGATCTCCCCGCCGTCCGGCTCGTATTTCCCGGTCAACAGGTTGAGCAGGGTCGACTTCCCTGCGCCGTTGACCCCGATCAGGCCGATCCGGTCGCCTTCGTTGATGGAAAAACCAACCTGGTCTAAGATTAATTTATCTCCAAAGCTCTTGGTGAGCTGGCTGCAGGACAATAACATGGAACATTCCTTTCTTCCGCCGGGTGACCCCGGTTGGACGATCCGCGATCCCTAAGTGATACCGAACTTATAGGTCCGTAACCCGCAAGGTGCATATTTTTATACAACCCACCTCGCAGGATTGCAGCTTAGAGGCCGG
>CAZSIV010000002.1:35167-110360 GCA_964607135.1 uncultured Oscillospiraceae bacterium
AGGTGCATATTTTTATACAACCCACCTCGCAGGATTGCAGCTTAGAGGCCGGCAGAACATTTGTGTGCGAATTACCGGTGGGGGTACTCCGCCTCGCGAGGCGCGCTTTACAAATTATGTATAATAAATGTGCCTCGCGGGTTACGGACCTGCAGGTCTGCACTACCTAAGTATCGCGTTTGTCCCGCCCGGCCACGGGCATTGTCCCGCCCGGTTACGGGCGCGGAAGCCTCCGGCGGGGCAGCGGTTTTCGACTGTTTTCAACATCCGTACGGTGGAAAACACAACCCTATATCTGTTATTCTACCGTAAAAAAGAAGGGAAAACAAGCGGATTTCCCCTCGACAAGGCGGAAAAGTTGGAGATTCCGACTGAAAGGGGCTGGATTACAATATAAAATTTTAAGGCGCTAACGGAGAAAAGCGATTGCGTTTTCCCCCGTTTTTTGATACAATAGAAAGGTCTGAGGCCATTTAAACCGGCCTCGGCTGATGAATCAAATTACAGTGATTAGGAAAAGGGGTACTGAAATGCCATCTAAAGTAGTCGTCGGCGTGCAATGGGGCGATGAGGGAAAGGGCAAGGTCATCGACATTCTCGCTTCCCGGGCGGATGTCGTCGTCCGTTCCCAGGGCGGGAACAACGCGGGCCACACCGTGAAAAGCGGCGGTGAGGTCTACAAGCTCCACCTGATTCCGTCCGGCATCCTTTACAAGGGTGTAAAATGCTATATCGGCTGCGGCGTTGTCATCGACCCGCAGGATCTCCTCCGTGAGATCGACGGGCTTGCCGAACGGGGGGTGGATTGCTCCAACCTGCGGATCGACCCGCGCGCCCACATTATCATGCCGTGGCACCGGAAGCTGGACGGCCTGAGCGAAAAGGCGCTGGGCGGTAGTAAGATCGGCACCACCGGGCGGGGAATCGGCCCCTGTTACATGGATAAATATGAGCGTTCCGGCATCCGGCTGTACGATCTCGTCCACGACGAGGTCTTCACCCGGAAAGCGAAGGCGGTCGGACAGCTCAAAAACGAGATCATCACGAAAATTTACGGGGGAGAGCCGCTCGACGTCGAGGCGATCGTCGGGGAATACCGGGAGTACGCAAAACGCCTCGCTCCCTATGTGGAGGACGTTTCCGTCCTGACCGACCAGGCGGTTCGTGAAGGTAAAAATATCCTTTTCGAAGGGGCACAGGCCACCCTGCTCGATATCGACTTCGGCACCTACCCCTATGTCACATCCTCCCATCCGGTTTCGGGCGGGGCGGCAATCGGTGCGGGGGTCGGGCCGAACCGCCTCGGGGAGATCATCGGGGTGGCGAAGGCCTACACCACCCGGGTGGGCGAAGGCCCTTTCCCGACCGAGCTGTTCGACGAGACCGGGGATTTGATCCGCAGCCGCGGGCAGGAGTTCGGCACCACCACCGGGCGGCCCCGCAGAACCGGCTGGTTCGACGCGGTGCTGATCCGGCATGCGGTGCGGGTCAACGGCCTCGACTGCCTGGCGGTCAATAAATTCGACACCCTCAGCGGGCTCGAAACCCTGAAGGTCTGTGTCGCCTATCAAAAGCCGGACGGCACGGTTTTGACGGAGTATCCCTGCGACATCCATGAGCTGGAGGGCGCCGCCCCGGTTTATGAGGAGGTCAAAGGCTTTTCGGAGGATATTTCCGGCTGTAAAACCTTCGGCGAGCTCCCGCAGGCCTGCAAGGCCTACATCGAACGGCTGGAAGAGCTCTGCGGCTGCCCGATCAAAATGGTCGGCGTCGGTCCGTCCAGAGAGCAGGTTTTGGAGCGGTAAAGGCAGAAATGCAAGTAAAGCCGGCCCGGACAGATAAAACGTCCGGGCCGGCTTTTCCATTATTTCCTATTACAATAGAATTACAAAATAAAGGCGGACGCAGCCGTTTCCTTCTCAATTTTGGAGGCGGGCTCTGAAATATCCTGCCATTTTATTCATGTGGTTTAGACGTTTTAAAATGACAAAGCTCCCCGAGAAAATTATTTTCCCGAGGAGCTTTGTGTAATATTGGTGTGGTGAACCACCGGGGATTCGAACCCCGGACCCTTTGATTAAAAGTCAAATGACATCATATAAGATGTCTATTATATTAATAATATACTAAAGGAGATGACAGCGATGACAACAAAGGAATCCATTCTTGAGGCACGACGCCCGCATTGCAGAAAAGAGTAGCATATAAAGACGACTCGTAACTTCGTGCAGAATCTGCACGAAGTTAGAAAGGAGAAAAATGATTCGTATAAGAATAACAGGAACCCGGAAAGAGGTTGACGCTTTTGTTGAGAAGCTCAGCCTCTGTTTTTTTGTCTCGGATATCTCAAAAAGCTATCAGAACAGCAACAGTCCATTGATCCGGGTTTACGTGACAGTTGATTCAGAAAGGAAAAAAGAAGATGAGTAAAATTATCGCAATCGCGAATCAAAAAGGCGGCGTTGGCAAAACGGTAACCGCCGTCAATTTAGGGTGTGCGTTGGCGCAGGCCGGAAAGAGCGTCCTGTTAATCGACAATGACCCGCAAGGAAATGCAGGAAGCTACCTGGATTTAACCGGCTTAGAACATGCCACGCTAACCAATCTGTTCTATGCCTCTGTCGCCGTGGCGAAAGTTCGGGAAAGCGGAGATACACAGGCGCTCGATGAAATCAATCATACCTTTTCAGAATATGTCCATCAGGCTGTACAGAAAAGCGGGATGGGCATTTCTTTTATTGCTTCTGATTACGAGCTGCCGGGCGCGGAAATTGAGCTGATTAAGGCGGAAAGTACATTAGAACAGTTTAACCGCAATACGGCGCTCCAAATGATTATCGGCCAGCTTCACGGCAAATACGATTACATCCTCTTAGACAGCCCGCCGTATTTGGGAACTCTTTTACTCAACAACTTAACCGCTGCGGATGGAGTGGTGATCCCTGTCACCTGTGAGAACTTCGCGTTGGATGGAATTACACAGCTTTTTTCTTCTATCCAAGGAATACAGAATACAACAAATCCCAGCCTATCTGTTTATGGATTCCTGCTCACGATGGTGCAGACCAATACCAAAGGATACGCCGAAGCAAAGGAAGCGCTGTATCAGGCGTTTGCAGAGTGGATGTTCCAGTCCGAAATCCATCGCTCGGTGTCGGCTTCGAAATCTACAAAAGAGCAGAAACCATTGATTTTTTCAAAAGGAAGCAAGCTGGGAAAAGAGTATATCGCGTTTGCAACAGAGCTGCAAAGCGTGATCGAGGGAGGAGAATAAGGATGGCAGTTGATTTTTCTAAAAAGTTTGAGGGATTGGGAATCGGATCGGCACAGGCAAGGGAAAACCTATTCGGAAAAACGGCGATTTCCCCTCAGCAGGAGGTTTCAGAGGTGGAAATTGATAAGGTTCTGCCGTTCCCCCAAAAGCTGCTGCCGGTGGATTGCAGGGAAATGTTTGACGATTATTCGGATGAAGACATGGAGGAGCTGACGGAGAGCATTAAAAAGCATGGGGTGCTCCAGCCGGTCTTGCTTCGGATCAGCACAGAAAATCCGGGGTTTTATGAACTGCTTGCCGGACATCATCGGCTGGAAGGAGCCAGACGTGTAGGATTGAAAGCAATCCCCTGCCGAATCAGGAAGGCAGACGACGATATCGCTATTTCAATTTTTGTAGAGACTAACTTGAACCAGCGGAAACATCTTTCATGGAAAACGATGGCCTTTGCCTATCAAATGGATTTGGCAGCCCTTTCCCATCAGGGGAAACGCACTGATCTGCAAAGCGATGAGGAATATGAAGAAGGGGTAAAGCGGCTGGAAACAGCGGCGGGCAAAAGCAAGCGGACGATTTTTCAAATTGCACGTTTGACAAAACTTCATCTTCCGTTTTTTGAATTATTGGAAAAGAAAAAGATTCCTTTTACTGCGGCATATCATCTGTCTTTTCTCCAAAAACCTGAACAGGCCGAAGTATACGAGCTTTTGCAGGACAATCCAGACGCTGAATTGGTGGTTGCCGGAGCTGAAGAACTGCATAGAATCTCAGAGATAAAGGGGTGGAACCGTTCCGCCGTGCGGGCAGCGCTGAAGCTTCCGTCTGAAAAACATCCCGACATGAAGAGCCAGCCTGTAGTGGAAAAGCCTGTGACAGTCAGAATCCCATCAGAGCTTTATCAAAAATATTTTCCAGACTTAAAGCCAAAAGAGGCGGGGGAAAAGCTCATGGAAATTTTGGACGGGTATTTTAATACAAACGCAGGTTAACAACTTCGTGCAGAGTCTGCGCGAAGTGAAGGGCAGTTGTAAAAGTATAATAGCGCTGATATAATGGAGGTGAATTAGCACGATGTTGTTTAATTGGAAATGGGAAGGGCTGGAGCAGGTTATGGATTGGGTGGCTGTTGTTAGTGCGATCAGCGCAGTTGTATTGTTGGTAGTAGAAATTATTCGCGGAATCAATGAAAAAAAGACGTTGAGCAAAGAACACGATGCGCTTTTTAAAGAGCACAGTAATCTCTCCAAAGAGCATAGCGCTTTGTCAGAGAAACTGTCTAAAGAGAATGCTGCTTTAAAGGAAACTTTATCACAAAAACAAACTCATTTACAGGAGAACTTGTCTGATATGAGTCATACCGTGATTTCGATTGATAAGCAGCTTGCCGTAGCCGTCGAACGCGAAGAAAGGTATAACGAAAATTTGACATCGGAACAGCGTGATATAAAACAAAGCATTCGGCATTTAATGAATTTGGAGCATCAAATGGAGGTTCTTCAAACAGAGAATAAAGCGTTAAAAAATGAAAATATGAGACTCCGCCAAAATCTGCGGGAAAAATTTAAGGAGCCTGATGTGGATGCTCACTATGAAAATGATGAAGACGAATACGAATTTTAACGTTTGCAAATCTCTGAGAAAGCTGGTAGAATAAAGGCGGTCATTCTGAAAGGGAAAGGGGAAAATGTGATGGACGCAGAAATGAAGGAAATGTTCGGGGTTATCATTGACAAGATCGGCGAGATGGACAAGAAGATCGGCGAGATGGACAAGAAGATCGGCGAGATGGATAAACGGTTTGATTCATTAGAACAAAAGGTGGAGGACAACCACAAAGAAATTGTAAAAACGCAGGTGATGATCGAAAGTAAAATCGAGCCGAAGATCGACGCGTTGTTTGAGGGATATTGCATGAACCTTGAAAGCCAGGCGCGGATCAGGCAGCACCAGCTCGACCTTGAAAAAGGGATCGCTTTTTGGAAAGAGAAATAATCGGCAGAGTCAGTTTGTTAAAGTTTTAGGGGGAGCTTTTTGCTTCCCTTTTTTGTTATCCGGAACTTCATGACAGTTTGTCGCGAAGTTGTTTCAAGGAACAAAAATGTGATATAATGAAGGCAGAAAGGAACTGCCGTGAAGGGAGTAAGAATCATGTTTGAGAAAATGAGAATGTTCGTTTTAGGACATAAAATGATTGTAACAGGGATCGCATCGGCGGTCGTCGTAGTCGGCGGATCGGTCACAGCGGTGGTATTAACTCAGCAGGGAAACAACGGGCTTGCCGTGGAAGAAGGAAAACAGTCGTTCCCGGCGGCGGTATCAGGTACAAAAACGGAAAGCGACATGTCGGAAGTCCTATCGGTGGAAGAAGGGGCGAAGGTGGAACAGGTCGCGAACGAGGATGGAACGGTAACGGAGGTTATCACCCATACCGACGGAACAGTGACAGAAGTGACCACCCATAAGGACGGAAGCCAAAGCGTAACGGTAACAAACGAGCAGGGACATACCAGCACGGATGTAAGGCCGTCAGGTTCTAGCCAGAGTCAAAGCGGTTTCAGTCAGAACAACGGGACGGCAAAACCAAACAACTCCGGTTTGGGAAGTTCCTCTAACAGTTCTGGTTCCAACCAAAACGGCAGTCATCCAGTACAGCAGCCGTCTAGCCCCTCTAGTGGCTCCGGCGCAAACCAGAGCCAGGGTAATTCAAGCCAGAACAGCGGAACAACTAAACCAAACAACCCCGGCTTGGGCAGTTCTTCTAACAATTCTGGTTCCAGCCAGAACAACAGCCAGCCGAGCAGCAGCGCGTCCAGCTCCTCTGGAAACTCCGGTTCCAACCAGAACAGCGGAGCAACCAAACCGAACAATCCTGGTTCGGAAAGTTCTACCGGCAGCACCGGCACAGGTCAGAACCAGGGCAGTCAAAACCAGAACAGCGGCAATACCGGCGCTGGAACAGCTCCCAGCAAACCGGCAGCGCCTGCTGAGTTCGACGCGAACAAGATCATCAATGCCGCCGTTCCAAGAATTAAGGAGTTTATGACGTATTTACCTGATCTGGCAAAAGAAATGCTGGAGGATGGTCAAATAACACAACAGGAATATGAAGAAGGTTATCCTACTTATGGTTCTGGCTATTTTACATTCAATTTTGAATTAACTCGCAGTATGGATAGTATTGTAGATGGCTTAGTAGAGTTGTATCAAGGAGAGCACAGAGATGGAGAGAACTATTTCTACATCGAATATCTAGGGAAGCAGGATATTTTTGGGATACAGAAACATGTCTTTAAGCTGTATCGCTAATCAATCATATTAACGGGAAAGCGTGTGTATAAAGCACACGCTTTTGTTTTTGAACAGAAAGGAGCGTTATGGAGTACAAAAAACTCCCACAGGGGATGCGGGAGATCATCGAGCTGGCGGCGGAAGCGGAACGGCAGGGAATATCTTACGGTGCTTTCATCGTGCAGAACCATCAAAAGCAAAAACAAACGGTCAAAACTGCCGGAAAGGAAGATACGGAATGAGTATATGGAAAAGGATGGCGGCGTTTGCTGCCAGTGTTGCCGTGGCGATTTCGGCGATCACTGTAAGCTTGCCGAAGGCGGGAGCTGTTTCGGGAGACCAGTACACGCTGCGGGACTACGACTATTCAACTCTCTCCTACAGCTTTGACGGGAGCTATCCCGCACCGTTCGGAAACACAAGTCAAATCTGGCACGAGTTCCGGATGGAGAACAATCGGACAGGAGGTTTTTCCTCCGGTTATTGTATGTCCTACGGCGTTCACACCTCAAACGGAACGGTCTACAGTGCCATGAGTGCCGATCAGTATACGGCGCTCTCCGACGATCAAAAACGATTGATCAACTACGCCATGATGTTTGGATATGACGTAGGAATCCTGCCAGGCGCAGAATACCGGGATATCTCAAAATACATCGGAACGCAGATCATGATCTGGATGATCACCAGCGGCCAGCTCGGAACGAGCTGGGAAAGCGCAATCGTCAATAAACTGGTCGCAGGAAGCGCCGACGCTCTCAACTATTACAACATCCTCAAAAGCACGATCACCAGCTTTCGAAAACGACCAAGTTTTTCCGGTGCTAATACACTTACCGCTCCCACCTACACACTGCAGTGGAACAGTGCGAAGAACCGGTATGAAACAAGCCTGACCGATACCAATGGGGTGCTGGGGGATTTCAGCTTTTCGATGTCGGATGTGACCTTTGAAAAAAGCGGGAATACCCTCACTATCCATACCACCAAAGCGATCAATACCGCGGCGACTTCCTCTTCGACCAAGGCGATCCCGATGAGTATCCGTAACTGCGCCGTTGATTTCCTCGTAAACGGGTCAGGGGCGCAGCCGGTCTGTACCTACAACTACGACGGAACGAGCGATCCGGTGAACGCGTATTTCAAAATAAAGACAGCCGCGGTTGGCGAACTTGAAATCGAAAAAGATTCGGATGATAACGTGAAGTCGGGTTTCAGCTTCCAGGTGACAAGCGACGCGGGATTCGATAAGACGGTAACGACCGGCTCAAACGGGAAAGCGAGCCTTACCGGACTCCCCATCTACAAGGAGGACGGGACGACAAAGATCACCTATACCATCAAGGAGACCAGCGTTCCCGGACGGTATACTACCCCCGACAATCAGACGGTCAAGCTGACCAACGGAACGACAACGGTCAACTTTACAAACTCTTTGAGGCGCGGTACCCTTGCAGTATTAAAAACCTCGGATGATAATCTGAACGGCAGCCGGACGTTCAGCGTGAAAGGAAGCAACGGCTACACCGGAACAATGACAACCGGAAAGGATGGGAAAGCGAGTATTTCTAATCTGCCCGTTTACGACAGCGAGAACAAGCTGATTCAATATACGGTGATTGAAACTGGAACGCCGAGCCGATATGTCGTACCCAGCCCGGTTACAGTGACTTTGGAGACGAATAAAACGATTACAGCAAACTTCAAAAACAGCTTGAAACGCGGCACGCTGGCTGTTCTGAAAACCTCGGATGATAACCTGAACGGCAGCCGGACGTTCAGCGTGAAAGGAAGCAACGGCTACACCGGAACAATGACAACCGGAAAGGATGGGAAAGCGAGTATTTCTAATCTGCCCGTTTACGACAGCGAGAACAAGTTGATCAAATATACGGTAACTGAAACTGGAACACCTGACCGGTATATTGTTCCAAAACCGGTTACCGTTACATTGGAAACTAATAAAACCATTACCGCCAGCTTTCACAACGAGCAAAAAACCGCCGTTGCCGAGCTTATCAAGCTGGACGGCGAAAGCAACAATCATATTTTAAACCACGATGGTGTTTTTACCGTGTATGAATGGAGTGATAAGCAGGGCGGTTATCTGGAACACAGCGAGATGGCCTGGAGCGAAGCGGATCAGAAATATGTGACCGGTATACTGACCTATACGCTGGATAACGGAGGGAAATTCAAAATTATCGAAACTAGAAGCCCGACCGGATACTATAACGACCGGAAGTTGAACGTCGAGCTTGCCATTATCACAGGCGGCGAAGCGTTCCAGATTAATGGAGGGACTGTGACAAATATCCGTCAGAAAGCTTCGATTACTATCACCAAAGAGGGCGAAACTTTAACCGGCTATGATTTCCGCGGTACAGAATTTGGAACTCTTTACGAGCCTGTCTTTGAAATACAGGCGAAGGAAAACGCAGTCTATGAGCTGACTGCGCTTGAAGATGTTGTCCTGCCGGATGGAACGCTCAAATATAAAGCGGGCGAGCCAGTACAGATAACGGCAACTGAATTACAGCCGGACGGCAATGTTTATGCTCGGTTTGACAATCTGGACTTAGGGAAATACAAGGTGAAAGAAATAACTGCACCAGAAGGATATTTTATCGGAGCAAACGAGTATGAAATCGAGCTTGTCTATCAAGGCCAGGAGGTTGAAGTGTTCGACACACCGGTCACCAGCTTTAACGACCGTCAGAGATTTCGTCTTACCTTCCAGAAAGAAATCGAAGAAAACGAGATTCATCCAAATCCGGAGGCGTACAGAGATATTTATTTCGGTGTGTTCAGCCGGGAGGATATTTCTGACGAAAAGGGAAATATCCTGCTGAAAAAGGACAGCCTTTTGGAAGTCCTCCCGGTTTCGGAAAGCGGACAGGTGCTTTCCAAAGGGGATTACGTCGCCGGTGAATATTACCTGAAGGAGCTGCAAACTGCGGAGGGCTGGAGTTTGCTGGAAACAGAATACAACTTCACTCTGGAATATCCGGCGCAGGAAAGTCCATTGCTGTGGATCGACTTAAACGAGCTGTATGGGGAGATCAAAAACAATGTGATCCGCGGGCGGTTTGCTTTCTGGAAGCTGTCGTCCTTTGACGGGCGGATTCTGTCCAATGCGACCTACGGCGTTTTTGCGGCGGAAGAAAACGAGGTGCCGGAAAGCGGAAAGCTGGAGCAGGCAGAATTTCCGGATGAGGCTGAGGCGGTGGCGATCTTAACCACCGGCGAGGATGGCGACGCTGAGGTAGAGGATATCCCTTATGGATGGTACTATCTACAGGAGATGGGAGCGCCGGAGCATTATCACATTGACGACACCCGTTATTATTTTAATGTTGGAGAAGGCGGGGAGATTGTTGATGCAACC
Source organism: uncultured Oscillospiraceae bacterium (assembly GCA_964607135.1). GTDB lineage: Bacteria > Bacillota > Clostridia > Oscillospirales > Ruminococcaceae > Metaruminococcus_A. The sequence goes on from CAZSIV010000002.1 coordinate 45,118, forward strand.
GTATCGGACGCGCCGATTATCGGGGCGCTGATTGCGCAGTATCTCCCGGCACTCGGCTCTGAAGGAATCAAAGGGTTCTGGAAACCAGGGACGCCGAAAACCGGAGATCAATTCCCAATATGGACAGTAGTTGCCGGGTTGGCCGCCGCTGCCGTAACCGGCAGTATTATCGTTGGTTTACGGATTAAGAAAAAAGGAAGAAAGAAACATCCATCCGGCGAAGGGAACAGGAGGGATAGAGATGGAATATGAAAGAGCCGTAAAAAAAGCTGGATATTTCATCAGCGTGGAGTTGTTTACGCTGCTTTTCTGTATTGTAACGCCGATCATATGCCTATGGGTTACAGACGATACCTATATAGAAGCAGATCGGCTGTTAAACAACGTCGGCGGCAGCTTGATGGCTGTCTCGATCGGAGCCTTTTTGGTAACACTGGCCGCATATTGTATCTTCCTGCGTAGAATTCCAGAAGAAATTGAAAGAATACGTCAAACGGAGCAGCTAGAAAGGCGGATCAGCATACTCGAAAGCAAGAGCGATTGAACGGTTAAGAGAAGCGGTTATCGCTTCTCTTTTTGTTGTCTGCAACTTTGTGCAGAATCTGCACGAAGTTAGAAAGGAGGTGCTTATGGCATGCCGAATACGTTAGTCGTTAATCTATTCGCCGGGCCGGGTGCGGGGAAAAGCACCTGTGCCTGGCGGCTTGCTGGGGAACTGGCAAGACAGGGCCTTCGGGTCGAATATGTGCCGGAGTATGCCAAAGAGCTGGTTTGGGATAACCGTATGGATTTGCTGGACGGCTCCTTGGAGCATCAACGGATGATATTCGAGGAACAAAGCCGCCGTATCAGACGGCTGGACGGAAAAGTAGACGTTATCATTACCGATAGCCCGATCCTGCTTTCTTCCCTGTACATCAAGGAATCCTCCCCTGAATTTGACGCAGAGGTGAGAGAGCGTTTTTTAAAGCAGAATCATTTTAATCTGTTTGTCAACCGAGGCAGGAATTTTGATCAAACAGGACGGATTCACAACGAGGCTGAGAGCTTGGCAATCGATGATAAAATCCAGAACTATTTAAGGTCGCATAAAATTTTCTGTATCGCCTATGACCGCGATGATATTGAAAGGATTGCCGGAAATATTCAAAAAACCTGTGAGCGTATCAATTCTCCTGCTCCGGTTCAGGAAAATAGCACGCCGGAAAACTCAAACCAGATCAAAGCATTTTTGCAGGAACGTGATATCAAACCAGACGAGCGTGTCTTTGTAGAGGTTTCATCTGCAAAACGCCCGAAATGGGTTAGATATGATCTGGATGCAATAAGAGATATTCCGATCCAGGAGATTTTGTCGGATTACGGGATTCAAATCCAGAAAAACGGCTTTTTTAAGCTGCGGAACGAACATACCGCTTCTGCTAAATATTACCCTAAAACCAATTCGTGGTTTGATTTTGGCGGCGGGGATCATCAAGGCGGTGGGCCAATCCAACTCGTTATGGCTTTGGATGGCGTCGAGAAAAGCGAAGCGATTCAGCGGCTGGGAAAACAGTATCGCATACGCGAGCTAAATGTTCCGGCTGGCGCAGAGCGATTTAACTGGCTGTCGAACAAGGATTTTCAAATGATAGGAGTGGATGCGCAAAACCCGATGAACACCCCATATAACCTGTTTGATGCTTATACAAAAGAGCAATCTATAAGGCTGACAAAGGCGATGAGCTTGCCGATGAACGAGCTGTTGGAGAAGGCCCCCGAACAGTATAGGTCGATTCTTGAAACGGTGGCTGTTCCCTTTGTCAAAGAAATTCGGACAGGATATTATCAGGCGCTCGACCACCTGTCTGCGGCGGAAAAGAAAGCGCAGGCAAATGCGTTGGAGCTATCGCTTCGTCGCGAGGCTGCTCAGCAGGCGTTTGACGATTATGAAAAGTCCTATCTGATCCTCCGCAGCGGGGCATACAACGTGAAACTGGATATGTCAGATTTAAAACCGGACTTTGAACGAGACCTGAAGCTTGCCAGACAAGGGCGTTTAAAGATCGAGGTTGGCGAATATCCATACTCTGAATTTAAAAAGCTTCCCGGCTTAAATTCATATTATGAGATGCCGAGCAATCAATACCGGCATATGCAGGAGCAGATTCATGATGGGAAATTAAAAGTTAGCCGCCCTTTTTCCGCATTTCAGCAGAATGGGGCGGTCAATCTTGTATTCAAACAGCCAGATAGGGAATACTTTGAAGATATGTTCCAAGGAATCGAATATTATGTAGATCATATCCTACCGGAGATAACGAGTAAAATTGAGGTAAAACCGACGATCAAAGCTGAACAGTTCACAGAACAGGAGTACGAAGAAATGGAGCGGTAAATTTAGAAAGAAAAGGGATGGATAAGATGTCATATCTGGAATCAGAGGTTGTAAAACAGTATGAGAAAGGATATTCTCTCCGGAAAATCGGATCGTATTATGCCGAAGAGACAGGATATCAACAGGCCAAATCGGAGCATCAGATAACCCGGATTATTTACGAGTATTTATTGAATCAGAAGAACAAAGGAGGGAGCAGAGAAACGGGATACGACGGATGAGAAAATACAGGTTGTTGTCATATTCATTCTTTGTGATCTAAAGGAGGAAAAATGAAGAAATTATTTGCAGGACTGATTACGGCGTCAGTCCTTTTTTGCTGCCCATTTTTAGCCGTTGCTGCCGATTCTCTACCGGATAATCAACTTGAGCTCACCAAAGAATACATCACAACTGATTCTGACTTCGCAGGACAGTATGACAAAGATTTTGCTACATCTATCGAGCAAGACGGGGAAAAATGGAATCTTCTCCAGGTAAGTTATACTGTCTCGAAGGAAACGGCTTTAGAAAGGCTGAAACCGATTCAACACATTGTCACTTACGATAATTTATATGAGATGCGTGTAAATGCACCGAAGGAATTAATCATCATAGAGGACGACAATGAAGTAACTGTTAGATTAACCAACGTCGAATACACGCCAAAAATAATTACCGGGCGGCGACACACAGTTTTATCCCATACAGATTACGGTTTGCAGGTAGACACGCCAAATCCAGCTGCGACTACGACCGTGGATTATTACGATGAACAGTCAGAACAGACGATAAAAGTTGAGTTGCCGTTTAAAGAATTGGTTGAGCTTGACGGTTACGCTTGGCGCAGCGACTTTTCACTGCCGATCAAGGTATCAATTTATGAGGCGCAGTTCTATGCGATCAGCGATAAGCTGATTCCGTATAACGAGGAAGCTCCGGCGATTCAGGGAGCCGAGAAAGAAATCCTTCTTTCCGCAGGGCTTGATCCTGAAAAATATGTGATCGACAAAGCCGTATGGGTAGGTGATCCATACCAAACGGGTGAAACGACGTCGCGTGACGCGTTGGCGACTGGCAGACGATATGCTGCAAACTATCAGGCTCTTTACGAGGGCGAAATCGGTTTGCCGGATGCACCGGGATATATCGCCACTGTTACCTATGAGGGTGAGAGTACGATCCACAGCGGCAAAACGGAATACACCGTTACAGCTAAAGCGTTATATCAGCGCGATGATACCGCTTTTATTACAACAGTTGCTCTGTCGGTTTCCGTTGCAGTGCTGCTACTCCTTTCCGCCGTTATAATTCTGCTTGCCCTGTTTGCAAAAAAGCGGAAAAGGAAGGATGCGCCAAAGGAAGCTGAGAAATCTCAGCCCTGATTTGATAAGTTTTAAAAGAAAGGGTGATTTTGTTGATAGCATTTGTTGGTGCATCAGACAGCCGGTATATTGTTACGGAGGTGCTGAGTGAAAAAGGACTGGAGTTTAACGATCTTTCCGACAAAATGATCCGGCTCGACGATCTGCAAACGCTTCTTTTAACAGAGGATTACGAACAATATATTATTGATCTCGAATTTTTAGGAACAGAGCCGCGGGAGATCGCGGCTCTGTTCCGTAAATTAAAGGAGGTTTCGACTGCCGAATGCATCTTTATTGCCAAAGGTTTTTCTCTGGACAGCATTCTGATCCAGGCGCTGCGAAACGCAGGTTTTCTTAAATATGTTTCCGGGAGAACCATCGGCGTTCAAAAAGAGCAGCTTGCCGCCTGTCTCGACGGAAAGGACAATGCGCTGGAACTTGACCGGGTACAGCAGATACGTCAGATCGAGGCTGCAGATCAGCCGTCTGTATCCGAAGTTAAAACGTCAAGGACGGTCGCATTCTGCGGAACACAAGCGCGGGTTGGGACAACGACGCAGGCAATCCAATTTTCAAAATATTTGCAGCTTCGCGGCCTTTCGGTCTGTTATATTGAAGCAAATGAAAATCGTCATGTTGAGGAAATCCCGTCCCTGTTTGAAATCCAATACCGTGACGACCATCTTTCGCTGATCCGGTTTGAAAACCTTGATTTGTATTATGACGTTTTCCGGATTGCAGAGATTTACGAACGGAAATATGACGTATATGTTTTTGACTTCGGAGTTTTTCCGAAAAACAACATCCTGCCGTTTCTGGAAAAGAACATGAAAGTAGTTGTCAGCGGATCAAAGCCGTGGGAATTGAATGATACTATGCAGGTGTTAAAGGAGCTTCAGGAAAAAGATGTGCAGTATGTTTTCAGCTTTACTGAAAAAGGAATCCGAGAGGATCTGCTTAAAAGCATGAAGGACAAACGGGGGAATACGTTTTTTTGCGATTATAGTCCTAATATGTTCAATTTGTGCGCTGTGGATAAACCGCTGCACGACGCACTTTTTGAAAAGCTGAAGATCATGCCGCAGGGCAAAAAGGCGCGCGGCTTCAAAGGAAGGAGAAAGAGCCGATGAAGATGAAGCCGACACTGCAAAAACGGCTTGATGAAGAACAGAAGCAGCGCAGCCGGTACAAAAAGCAGTATGGCATTGAAGATGAAAATATCGTCGTCGTTGAGAAGCGAAGCACCGTGAAAGCAATCGCCGAGATTCTGCGGCAGTTTATCCGTTGGCTTGCCATTGCTGCGATTGCTTTGCTCTCCCTGTCCGGGCTGTATGCCTGGATTTATTTTTATAAAGAACTGTCCGACGGCTTACAGGCCGCCGTTCAGGAAATACAAACCCTATTACATTTATGAAGGAGTGTCCTGCAATGAAAAAAACATGGAAAACCACATTATCCGCTGCTGTGACAGTAATCGTTGCCTCGCTGCCGTTTACAGCGTCCGCAGCCGGGGAAGTCAGTACAGATCAATTGCAAAACAGCATCTACAGCTTCGGGGATTATTTGATGGGATTTGCCGTCCCGGTTGGTCTGGTTGCATTGGTAATCGGACTGTTTGCTCTGGTTGGAACACAACAGGCAAAACAGTGGGCGAAAGCGCACATTTTCTGGGTAGTTGTGGCGATACTTGGGATCATCCTTGCCCCCAGCATCGTCATGTCGGTACAGTCGATGGCACAAGGAGGCTGATTTTGTATGAGTGCCCGTGAAAAGCTTACAGGACTTCTTAAAGAAGATCAGCCACTGCGGGAGAAATACAAAAGGACGAAGCTCCTGCCGGAAAACGACTTGTTGTCCGACCGTCGGGTTCTTCTGGCGGTCGGAATAGGGATCGTTGCGCTATGCCTGTTCGCTGCGCAAATACTCTGCCGGAGTATCGCGAACCTCCCTGCAATGTTTCATGGACAGCCGACACACTCCCTGTTGGTTCCATCGCTTGATTTTATAGGGTGGTATTTTTTAGCGTTCCTGATCGGCGCCGGGCTTGCCATTGTTTTCGCTTACCGGATTCGCAGCTCATTCACCGCTATGAATGTTGGTCAAAAAGGGAAAGCCCGTTTTGCGACCTTTGCAGAGATTCGGGAGACGTATAAAGAAATACCGGAAAAGGATTTGGCCTTTCCGGGACGCGGCGGTCTGCCGGTTGCGCGCAGCGGAGACAGGCTGTATATTGACGACAGCATTAATAACAATTTGATCGAGGCAATCACGCGGGGCGGAAAGGGTGAGATTCTTGTTATTCCGACGATTGATATTTTATCCAGGGCAAAAGAGCAATCCAGTATGGTCATTTTTGACGTTAAAGGGGAGCTTGCCCGCGCCTCATCCGCAAAGCTTATTGAGCGCGGATACGAAATTTTTATCCTTGACCTGATTGATCCGGAACACACGATGTACTGGAATCTTCTGCAAATTGTAGTGGACTATTATATGACTGATAAGAGCATGGCCGAAGAAGCCTGCCGGACAATTGCTTCGTCAATTTTTGAGGACAAGAATGCGAAAGACCGATTTTGGGTCAATGCGCCGATTGATCTGTTTACCGCCGTCGCCATCGCGCATGTCGAGGATTGTCTGAGGGACGGCCATCCGGAAAAGATCAACATGTATTCTGTCTATCTCTTTATCGTTACCCTGGAAGCAATGAGAGACGAGAAAAGCAAGGAATCCGCTTTGGATCAGTTCTTTATGAGCCGTCCGGCTACAGATCGGGCCAGGCTTAAGTATGCGACCATTAAATTTTCCGAAGGGAAAACCAGAGCGTCGATTCTCTCTATCCTCGCCAGCGAGCTGTCGATTTTTGGATATGAAAACATCGCCAAAATGACGGCGCTGAACACCATTGATCTTTTGAAAATCGGGTTTGGCGATAAGCCGGTGGCAGTATTTTTGCGGGTACCGCAAAGCAAAAAGCCATTTTATCCGCTGGTGAGTATCTTTGTCAATCAGATGTATTTTCGTCTGACCGATTATGCGTCGTCCCAGAACAAGGGAAAATGCAGACGGCCTGTTAAAGTAATCGGGGATGAAGCCTTTAACTTTCCGCCGCTGCTCGATGCGGATGGAATGTTATCGGTATGCTTGGGGTATCAGATCAGCTTTGATTTATATGCGCAGTCCCGTCAGCAGATTTATAAGGTGTATGGGAAAGAAGCGGGCGAGATCATCGAAGATAACTGCTCAACCCTTGTTTACCTGATTTCCCCCGGTGAGGACACAAGGAAAATGGTTTCTGAACGCCTTGGAAATTACACCAGCGAAAACGTTTCACGAAGCGGCGGGCGGTTTTCTCTCGGAAAAAATATCACTGAAAGTTATGAGGAACGGCCTTTGATGTCAACGAAGGAACTGCTCGAAATGAGGGAGGGTGATATGATTGTTGTTCCGCTAATGAAGCGTCGCAACTTAAAAGGGGAACGCATTATCGCAAGGCCGGTCAAGGCGGCGGGAGAAACGGCAATGAAGTACCGGTATGAATATTTGACAGATTTTGATCCCGCTGCTGATATCCCCTATGAGGCGCTGCCGTACTCCAAGCCTCTAACGGAGATCGATTTAAACGAGCTTTTTTACTTACCTCAAGAATCTGGACAGCGCCCGGACACTGAAATTCCGGCGTTACAGCAGGAAGCGCCCTGTCTGCATGGAGAAAAATTAAAATTTGTAGCAAAGAAACTGAACGCGGTCGGTATTTATCTTGATAGTTTAGAGACTATTCCAATACCGGAATTGCTGGAACAGATGAAAGAATTTTACCAATTTGGGACTCTGTCAGATATGGATTATACCGCAATGAAAAAATTAATTGAATAGAAAGGAGGGGGATGAAAATCGATCCGTTTGAAACATTGTTACAGTATGATGACTTATTCACTGTAACGAATAATTTTGCACTGTATATTCTTCGTTTTCTCGGCTGGTGGATTCTGCGCATCCTGACGATGATGATTACCGCAGTGGAACAGGCGGTCAATGCCTTGTTCCAAAATATTGACTTTATAAACAGCCCGGAGATTATGTCTTTAGTCGATCAGCTTAAGCCTGCCGCATGGGGGCTGATGATCGTCGGCGTGATCCTGCTGTTTTACGGTTTGATGACAAACCGCGTGAAATCGAAGGGACAGATTCCCTTTAATTTTATCTGCTTTTTTATTATTATGATCGGTCTGCCGTCTTTTCTTTCTGAGTTAAATCAGCTCACGAGTGCGGGGATCAACACCTTTAAAGACACATCAGAAGCAAGTATGGCACAGACGCTGCTAGATAACGGAATTCAGGATTTATATTATTACGATCAGAACAGCTTTTCAGCCGAGGCGCTGAAACAGCGCAATAATATTCCAACTGATAAGATCGAGTATATCAATCCTGTGGAGCTGCTGCGACCAAATCAGGCGCGGAACCCAGATGTCGTCGGGCAGCAGATCGGTCTTGACAGCAACGGGAACTATCAGTTAAACCAGCTTGGCGACGGACTGTTTGGATGGGAGATTCTGGCCAGTTACTATTACAGGTATAAGGTAGACTGGATTCCCTTGTTTATTTCCCTGTTTGCGATGTTGATTGCGCTGATTTTTTCTGCTATCAAAATAGGAAAGATCATTTTTGAGCTAGGATATAACGTGTATGTACTGCTTTTTGTCTCAGCAATCGACTTGACAAGCGGAGAGCGTACCAAACGAGTATGTTCCGAAATTCTATCTCTGTTTTTGGTCCTGATTGCCATTGCCCTTTTATTCCGGGTGTATATTATAGGCGTTTCATGGGTATCCCGCACCTTTGATGGGCTTGCCCAGGCGTTTGCCATGCTTGGCTTTTCATGGGCGCTGATCGACGGGCCGAATATCGTTCAAAAAATACTCGGAATCGACGCAGGACTTTCTAGCGCATTCCATACAATCATGGGAGTTTATCAGGGTGCGAGAGTGGCGACTGGCCTTGCAAAAGGCGCGGCGCATGTTGCGAAATCCGGGTTTCATGGTTTGTCAAAAGCGGCTGGCGGCACTGCCCATGCAGCAGCGGCAGTTGGCGGCTATACGGCAGGAAGAACGCGAGGATTTCATGAATATGTCAAAGGAAAACAGGAAGCGTCCAAAAGTCAGGGACGCGCCGGCCCAGTATACGGTTATTCATCCTTCGGAAATTCGTTAGAAGGTGGCAAGCAGCCGCCGAAATTGGGTGATGGAAAATTCCCGGAATCCGCCGGAAATCCGCCAGCCGATATGGGAACCAGCCCACATGGTGGGAATCCCGTTGGAACGTTTTCACCGGAAATTGGTGGGAACCAATCGGAGAGTCCGGAGATAAAGAATAATGATGATTTCAGGATAGATCCGTCGAGCAGCGCAGGGCAGAAAAATGTAGGCGAATCGTCGGAACACCCGGAGGTAAATGGGAATGACAGCTCCAAGATTGGTGCGCCAGACGACGCAGGACGGCAGAGCGCGGCTGAACCACAGGGACAGCCGGCGGCTAAAAACGAACGGCCAAACGAGCACAAAGGGCGTGTGTCGGATCGGACGACAACTCTTGGCGGTTTGATAAAGGGCGGCCTTTCTCAAAAGTTTGAACCTTCAAGGGACAAGATGCTGGGTGTTATGGAGAAGTCCTATGACATTGGAAGAAATACGGCGATCAAAGGGATGCAGAACCGCGATGAGGTGGCAGGGCGGATCAAGAATAAATTTGCGTCTGCCTATGAACCGCAGCGCCCTGTAAATCCTTCTCATCCACAACCGTCCGCCCCGGCACAACCGCCCCGCCCAGCTGTGGAGAAGGATAAACGTTTACCAGAGCGACAGCCTAAAGCAACAAAAAAAGGAGGTAAAAAGCGTGGCGGCAATCAATCGAAACCTTGAATATATCATCCCACGGGAGCTGGACAGCAAGACGCAGATTAAAGCGTCTTTGACGCTATCCGATTTCCTGTTTCTGGCGGCGGTATTAATGTCTGCGTTTCTGGTAAAGGATTTGGTGCATTCAAGCCTGTTTCTTTTTTACCTTGGTTTTATCTTTATTACAGGCGTAATTCTCATCATTCCCGCCGGTTCTAGAAATCCAGACAAACGATTTTACCATCAAATCCTTTTGATTGTTATGAAAAACCGTGGTACCGTTTACTCTATTACTGATCCTTTGGAGGTGAATCAGAACGATGAAAGCGAAACCAAAAATACAGCAGCAGGTGGTTGAATATATCCCGATTGCCGATTACACCGATTTCGGGGCGTTTTCCCTACGTGGGGGAGGATATCTGGATTTACTGCAAATTGTCTGCAAAGACCTAAACTCAATCAAGGACTACGATCTGGAGTTTGATATCATGGGCTTTTCAGGGCTTTACAAGACCTATGCCGACGATATTAAAATCATTACTATGAATTATCCGGTCAACGTCCGTTCCCAGGAATCCTATTGCCGCCGGTTACAGGAGCGAACAGAAAATCCGGCGTGCAGAGATGATCTTGACGGTGAGATCGAAAAACTGGAATATGCTCATGAGAATTTCCACGAACGTGAATTTTACCTCATGTTTTTCTCAAAGAATATGGAAGTTTATCGTCAGAACTTAACCAGGATCAAAACATATATCGGGCGCGGCGGCTGTGTTGCGGAGATGGAGCTGAACAAAAAAATTCAGATTCTCCGCAAGATGACGAATATGAACATGAATATTGCGGTTGATAAAGAGCCGGACTATATCCCACAGGGAATCCCGAAGGGGATGAAGTACAACCCATGGCTGGTCTACCAGCTCCAGCCGCAGGGGAATATGAGCTTCATCGATCCACGCATTACCAAAAAAGGCGACGGCTACGAGGCGTGTATCCACGTTTACGACTATAAGGATCGCGTCGGATTTAACTGGCTGTCCGAGGTAACTCTATATGAGGACACTATCGCAACGGTGGATATATCAACGGCCAACCGACACGACGCGATCCGGAATATCAACCGGAGTATGGGAGAACAGATGTCCCGATATTATGACGCTCGCAACCGCGTGGAACAGATTAACGCCGAAACGATCCACGGACAGCTTGAAGCGGTCTATCGAGAGATGCAGTCGATGGGCGAAGTAATTAAGGTGACCAGCGTAAGGATTTACGTTTTTGCCCGAGCACAGGCCGAGCTTGAAAAACGACTGGGGGAAATCATAGACGAGCTGGAGAATCAGGGATATCACGCAGCGGTCTTTCTGGATGAAAATGAATACGAGTGGCGTTCCTTATTTCTGCCCTTTAAAGAGCAGAAAAAGCTGCATAACCATCGCACTGGTCGATCAATTCCATCCGAATCCGTCGCCGCGGGCCATCCGTTCCACTTTTCTTCGTTGGACGATCCATGCGGTTATTATTTCGGCATGACAAAGACTGCGGGCGCAGTACGGCTTGACCGTTATCAGAAAGACCGAAACCGGCTGTCTTACAGCGGCGTTGTTGTCGGCAACATGCGTTCCGGGAAATCGACGCTGCTCAAACGCTGCGTAAAACTAGATACGATTTCAGGCAATTTTGTGCGCGGTTACGCGACCAATGACGAGTTTGATCCACTGATCGAGTATTACGGCGGGACTTCGATCAATCTAGACGGTTCAGACGGCTTTCTCAATCTGCTTCAGGTCTATCGGACGAGTGAAACGGAAACCGCTTCTTTTATGAAGCACGTCGCAAAGATAAGCACCTTTTACCGCTTCCTGGTGCCGGAATGCACCACATATGATATTGCCGAACTGGAGCAGCTGATTAAAAAGCTTTATAAAATCCACATGGGATATGACGAAAACAGCGATACGCAGATTACCGGGCTTACACCAGAGGAATACCCAATTTTATCCGATTTGCTGCAAATCGTCCGGGAGGAGCTATACAGCGACCCGGTAAAGAAAAAGGTAAAATCGGGCTTGTCTGACGAGCATTTCAAACGGGTTGAAAACATTGAACTGGTGTTGTCAAACCTGATCGACGTTTACGGACACATTTTTAATGGGCACTCCTCCATCCGGGATTTCTCTGGAGAGCAACTTGTGTTTTTCAATGTCGCCAACTTAAAGCAGTATGGCGACAATATCTTTGACGCGCAGCTTTTCAGTTCGTTTTCCTTGCTGTGGGATAATCTGATCGCAGTGGGCGCGGAGCAAAAGGAACGCTTTGACCGGGGACAGCTTCAACCGTCGGAAGCAAGAAAGTTTATGATCTATATGGATGAGGCGCACAACTTTATCAATGCCAGAAAACTCACGGCGGTGACGACCTTAAACGAGTACATGCGGGAATCGCCTAAGTTTTTCGGCGGCATTGTTTTCGCCTCGCAGCGGATTACTGACTTTATTCCTGAAGGGAGCGCGTCGGCCGGTGTAGATGCGATTAAAAATCTGTTTTCGCTGGCGCAGTATAAATATCTGTTCCGCCAGGGCTCAGAAAGCCATAACGTTTTACGCGACGCGTTCCGCGGCGAATTGCCGGAAGCGGATTTAGAGGCTTTGCCAACTTTCGATCAGGGCGAGTGCGTATTGATTATCTCCGGTCTGCAAAGTCTGCGCTTCAAGGTGGATGTAACGCCGCAGGAGCTTGAACTGTTCGCGGGTGGTGCTTAACATATGGCAGAATCATCACAGGCAAAGCGAATGGCAAAGGAGCTGGGAAAAGGAGCATATAAGGCAGGAAAAGTCGCTGGGAAAAAGGCGGGACGGTTACTTGTAAAGATTTTAAAGTGGACTGCCCCTGCCTGGGGCGGCGGTCTCCTAATATTGATCCTGATCGCGGGCGTGATCGGCGCACTGCTTGGCGGAAACACCTCACAGGAATACGATCCAACGCCTGTCGCTTCCGCCGTGCGGAAATATGAGCAGGTTGTTCTCAAATATGCCGTCGAAAACGGAATAGAGGACTATGTAAACGTTTTACTCGCGATCATGCAGCAAGAAAGCGCAGGAGAAGGGACGGACGTGATGCGGTCAAGCGAAAGTCCATTTAATGAACGGTATCCGAAAATTCCCGGATCGATCAAGGAGCCGGAGTATTCTATTGATGTCGGTGTCAAACACTTTGCGGAATGTTTGAAACAATCCGGCTGTAGTTCCGTTGACGACGCCGACCTGCTGTCTCTGGCAATTCAAGGGTACAACTTCGGTTCAGAATACATTGCTTGGGCGCTGGAACGAGATGGAAAATATACACAGGAAAACGCGACTGCCTTTTCTGAACTGAAAGCGCAGGAGTTTGGCTGGGAAAAATATGGCGATCCATACTATGTTCCGAAAGTCCTCCAGTATTATATGGAAGATATGGACGCGGAATATATTTATCCTCTCGCCGATCATCACACCATATCTTCCGGATACGGATACCGGCAGCTGGAGGGCAGACCCGCGGCATTTCATAAAGGTACAGATTTCCCCGCACCGGCAGGAACGCCGATTCTGGCGTCAGCCGGTGGTACAGTGATTGCAAGCGAGTACAACCGCGGAGGCTACGGCTACCGGATCAAGATTCTTCATGCAGACGGGGTTATTACCCATTACGCTCACTGCTCAAAACTGCTGGTATCTGCAAATACATATATTACGAAAGGGCAGACCATTGCGTTGGTGGGAAGTACGGGTGACTCTACCGGAAATCACCTTCATATCGAAATGATTATGCCAGGAAACCGCTATATTGACCCCATGAGCAAAATCGGAAGGATGATTTAATTGAGAAAGATTTTTCTGTGTTTACTCTCTCTGTTCAGCGGGTTACTGATCGGTTTGACAGCTATATGGCTTCTGCCGGGAAACAGCGCCGATGTGCAGAATACACAGCCTGCTATTGATCTGGCGGAATATAATGCGCTGGTTGACGAGATAGAGAGGCTTCGGGAAAAAGGAAGCTCGATCGAAAATCAGCGGCAGGATCATCAGCTTTTAGATGCTGCGAACTCCTTTGTACAGGCGTATTTTACTGTCAAAGCGGAAAATGGATTTAATTCTTCAGAGTTTTACGAGCGATACAGAATGTATCTGACGGAGTATGGACAATCGCGGCTTGCTCCCTTGAACCCAGAGCTTGATAAAACAGACAGTATCTCCTATGTTTCAGAAATCATACAAAAAACAGTTTATGTGTCCGAACCCTCCGGTTCCTCGGCAAGGGCGGCAGCGTTGCTGCGGACTTCAACCAGTGTGGAGGATAACGAACCGACTTATACATTGCAGCTTGTCGTTCTGGATATGAAGAAACAGGCGGATGAAAGCTGGCTGGTGAACGATATTCTTATCGACACGAGGCTGCCGGATGAGTATCAATATGCCAGCTTGTTCTAGCATAATATGTGTTGTAATTTGGGCATAATTATGCTATGATATATTCAAGGAGATGATTTTATGCCAGAAATCCGCCCGATTGCAGACCTGCGGGATACAGGAAAGATATCGGAGCTTTGCCACCAGAAAGACGAGCCTGTATTTATAACCAAAAATGGAACAGGTCATTTGGTAATCATGAGCATGGAAGCCTATGAAAAGCAGATGGGTTTGCTCGACGTTTATCGCAAGCTGGGGGCTGCGGAAAAACAGCTTACAGACGGCGCCCCTCTTCTGAAAGGCTCAGAGGTGTTTCAAAGGCTGAGGGAACGACATGGAAAATAGGCTGTATACTCTCTTTTTTATGCCGTTGGCTTCTGATGATTTGGAGGAAATCTACACATATGTTTCAGAAAAGCTGGTGGCTCCCGCAGCGGCAGACCATATGCTTGACGAAATTGAAAACAAGCTGAATCTGCTTTGCGAATTTCCCGGCCTTGGTGCGGAGTTAAGCGATCCTTATTTAGCTGAGAAGGGATATCATCGTCTGCTTGTAGATAATTACTTGATATTTTATCTGATTGATGAAATCGACCGCAAAATAATCGTGATGCGCATCCTTTATGGCGCACGAGATTACCGGGATATTTTATGAGAAAAAGCCGCTGATTTTCAGCGGCTTTTTGTTATACAATCGATAGGATTCCGAGGATCCGTTCGAAATCTATGATTTCGGTAACGGGTCAGGTTCTTATATTTTTGAAAGGAGTGTTTCGTTGAAACTGAAAACTGTAAAAGACAAGCTCGCCACCGTGCAGAAAAAGGCTGAGGCAGCGGGCAGTCATCAGAGCGCCCGCCGTCAAAAAATGACGGTTGGGCTTTTTCTTTCGTTCGCAGTTTTAGGGCTTGGATTTTTCCTGACTTCAAAGCTGTGGATGCCTGTCAATATTGCAATTACGCATACGCTACCAGGAACATCGGCAAATCTTTCCTCCTATGCCTCTGTTATGATTAAACGCTGGGACTTTGATCAAGGCCAAAATCTCCTGGAGGTTGAGATCGAAAAGGACGCTGGTGTAACAGGAAGGGATTATTCTTACGCTGTGAATGTCTACGGAGACCAAAACACGAACCAGATTCCGCTGGAGATCACCTACAGTGGGGAATCGTTCTTTGCAGTACAGGTACCCGATGCGGCAAGATACCGCGAAGTGATTCTTTTGGTGCGTCTGGATATGGGCGGTCAATCCTATGGTACCTATTTTTACTGTGATATGGAGCAAGCAAATCAAACCAGCATTAAAAAGGATAAGACAGAAGCGGAGTATATGAAACTGAACCTTTTAAGTAAGGCTGATATTAAGGAACAGGAGGCGCGGACACTACAGGAAGAAAACGAAACGCTGAAAGACCGGATCAAAGAATATAACCAGTCGATTGAGGCGATTCGGGGGGAACAAAGATATCAATCCGGCGAAGAACTGGATCACTCCAATGGACGGATCGAGGAATACACATCCGCTGTCAACGCCTCGGAAAAAACAATCCGCCAAAATGAAGAACGAATTGCGTTGATCGGGGAGGAAGCCGAAGCAATTCGACAGCGTGCGGAAACGACAGGAGGGGAGCCGGGAGAAAATGAAACGCAGTGAGTTTGAAACACTCCGGCAGGATCAGGATGAAGTGATCTCCCTCTATACCGGAAATACCCTGAAAATTGAACGCCTGGATTTGGAAAACGGTCTGATCTTTTTACTGGGCGATGATTCTATCCGCTTTCAGGATTGCGTCAAAGCAAAGCGGGAGCCTGAAATATTGGGATTTCGTCTTTATAATGGAGTTTATCAGGCGAAGGTGATTGACAACGGCGTGCCGTCATGGCACGCCGTTTGTGCGCAGGGAGATCAGTATTATGTCATGATCGGAAACGTTTTAGCGCATGACCGCAGACCGGTACATTTCTCTCAAAGCGATCTGCGGGAATTTTTAAACTTTGCAGATGAGACGATCTCTCCGCGTTTGTTTGTGGATATGGATGGGACGTTGGCGGTATTTCAGCAGATCGATCGATTGGAGCAGCTTTATGAAAAAGGATATTTTGCGGATTTGCCGCCGATCCGAAATGCGGTTGACGCAGTACGCGAAATCTGCAATCGTCGCGACTGCGAAGTATATATCCTTTCAGCGGCTGTTGACAGCCCTTACGCAGTCTCAGAAAAAAATCGGTGGCTCGATCACTTTCTGCCGGAGATACCAGAGGAACACCGTATCTTTATCCCATGCGGGGAAAACAAGGCGGAGTATGTTCCGTATGGGATTCGTAAGACCGACGTGCTGCTGGACGACTATACGAAAAATCTATTGGAGTGGCCGGAAAAAGGAATCAAGCTCTTGAACGGAATCAACCACATCAAAGGCGTATGGCAAGGAGAATGTCTCGACTCTGCACTCCCCCCCGATCAGATGGCGGAACAATTACTCAACTGCTTCCAAGGTGTGGAAAGAGGACTGGAACAAGAGGCCGAAGATTACGAAATGGAGTGAGTAAAAGCTTATGGCAGAGCAGCGAAATATCATACGAAAAAATTTTGATTTTTCTGAGGAGGAGATCGAACAGCTTGAGACGATCCGAGAAGAACAGGATTGCCCGACCTTGATTTCGGCTGTACGGTTTCTGATTTCCTTTTACGGGAAGAACAAAGAGCTGACCGGAGAGTTCCAGCGCGATCTGAAGCTGAATAAACGGTACCTGAACGAGCTGCGCCGAAATGAATTTATCCTCCTTGACCTGCTCAACATTCTGTGCATCCACCTTGATATTTCATCCGTCCCGTCTCACGCTGACCCCCAGAATCATGGGACGGCATACAGCGACGCCAGAAAGAATCTCAAGCAATATATGCACGAGATTTTCACTCGGAACAGGACGGGCGACCGCGAATTATTGGACGGATTTGACGGATAAGTGCACCCATAAAACACCCGTAAATCCTGCGTTTCACAGGAAAACAAACCCATAAAACACCCATATTTGACACTTTTTATGATATCACGAAAACGCTAGGCACTGCCTAGACTATCAACATGTTTGATAGCGGTTTTCCTTATGCCCTTTTTTCCGTGTTGATCCGCAATCGCGGATCAACACGGAAACCCTTAGCGCAGACCGCATTGCGGTCTGCGTGAATGGCGGCAGTTATGCCGCCGGTTTGATAGAAAGGAGGTGCGGATTGCTTGAATATATCGTCTGCAATTATTATAATGTCTGTATTAACAAGCCTTGCTTATCTTGGTTTTGACTCAGCAATAGGAGGGAAAAATATGGACGTATCGGGATGGATCGCAATTACCGTAGCTTTACTAGGAATCGCCGGAGGAATCTGGACACAGCTGGTTCAGTTCAAAAAGGATGCAAGAAGGATCGATGATGTAAAGGACAAAATAGGGGAAGCCAGATCAGATGTAAACGACGTGAAAAATGATGTAGGGGGCGTAAAAAATGACGTGGGAGGTGTAAAGGCTGATGCGAACCTTATGATACCTACTCTGAACCATACCGATGAAAATGTAAAGAAAATCCGGGATTATGTAATTGAAAAAGTGTATCCGTCCGTTTCTGCAGCGCAGGATAATTCAGAGGAAAATTCCGAAAAGCTTCAACGACTGGTCGATGAGCTGAATTATCAGCAGCGGTGCAGACAGGAAGCGTTAAATACGATAGAAAATCGTAATTACTTCGTTGCCGGGATTGATAATCTCTATGAAAAAAATGCAATGCTCAACCAGAGGGTTACGGAACTGCTGCACGAATGTTCTGTCTGTCAGCAGGAGCTGCACAAGGTGAAACAGGAGAATGTAGAACTGCGAAAGGAAAAGCTTCAACTTCAAAAACAGCTCCATAGTCTGGATGACAGCTATGAATATGAATAAGCGGCTGTGTTGATTAAGGGGGCGGTGGAATAAACGTTCGCGGCTTTTCCTGAATACCTGTATAGGATCATTTGATACAAGTTGATATTTTAGCGTAATTATGATAAAATAGTCACAAGAGGTGATTTTACTGTGGATATGAAAATGATTCGTCCCGTTTCCGATTTGAGGAATAACTTTGCGGATATTTCAAAGACTGTCCATGAGACTGCCCAGCCTGTATTTCTCACCAAAAACGGATACGGCGATATGGTTGTTTTGAGCATGGAGGCATTTGAAAATTTACAGTTTGAGAGCGAAATATATTTTAAGCTCCAGGAGGCGGAGAAAGAAGCAGGACTGACTGATAAGCGATATTCATCCAAAGAGGTCTTGCAGGCTATGCGGGATTCTATTGAAAGGCAATAAAATGTATGAGTTGAAATACCTGCCGGTTGCCCGACAGGATATGGTAGAAATCGTGGGATATGTCAGCCGCGAATTAAACAATCCAACCGCGGCGGAGAATTTGGCGGTGGAGTTGATTGAGGCCGGAAATCGCATATCGGAATTTCCGTATGCAAATCCGGCTCATGTATCGATCAGGCCGCTAAAGCGTGAATACAGAAAACTGCTTGTGCGAAATTACCTGATGTTCTACTGGATAGACGAAGAAAAAAAGCTGGTTACGATATCACGAGTTATTTATGCAAGAAAAGATTATAAAGCTTTGCTGAAATAACCTTGCCCGGATATATATCCGGGCTTTTTGCATTTTTAGGAGGGCATTATGAATTTATTGATCCGCGATCTTGAACCCTACGCCGTACAAAAGATCGACGAGTTGGCAAAGCGGTCTGAGCTGTCCCGAAACACCTATTTAAAACGACTGATCGAATCAGCGTCCGTGATCGACGAGCTGCGCGATCAGGAGGAACGATATGCCAGGCTTGTCGAAATGCTTTCCGGCGTTATCAGTGAAAATACAATCGTTATGGAAAAGATTTCTCAGCTCGCAGGCTATGGTCGGAGATATGAATAAAGAAAGGAGCAAACCGTATGCCACCGATGAAAGCGGGAGTGATCCTGCGGACGCGGTTTATTGATAAGCAATTTGAAGGGGTGCATGGCCGTTCCGGGAAAAACAGGACGGAAACCTTTCAGGGCTATATCGACTATATCAACCGGGATGAAGCGGCGCGGAACGCCGCGTTCCAGAAATATAGTCTTTACAACGATTATATGGACAACCCATCCAAAACCTCCGGCCTATTCACCGCTGACCGGGACGCTTTGACAGCAGATGAAAAAAACACCTTAAAGCAGGCATTTCAAAAAGCGTATGACAATGATGGGATTATGTGGCAGACGGTTATCAGTTTTGATAACCGTTTTTTGGCACAGCAGGGAATCTATGATCCATTGACTCATAAGGTGAACGAGGCTCGGCTTCGGGAGTGCGCCAGGAACGCCATGCGGGAATTTTTGCGGAATGAGGAGATGGAACAAACTGCGGTCTGGAGCGCGGCAATTCATTACAATACGGATAACATTCATATCCATATTGCGGCGTCCGAACCAATCCCAACCCGAAAACGGTTTATCTATGAAGGGAAAGAACGTCCGCGCGGCACGGTGAAAGGGAAAACGATCCGGGCAATGAAATCCAAGGTGGCAAACACTTTTTTAGACCGCGACCGCAGTCTGCTCGACGAGCTGGTGCGGGAACGGATGGTCGGCGGGAAAAGGGATATGGATTCCTTTGATGACCCGGTTATGAGGAAAATGTTTGAAAAGATTTATGCTGCACTCCCCGATGACCGCCGCCAGTGGTTTTACAGGATGAACGGTGTTGCCCATCTTCGACCGGAACTGGATCAGATGTCGATGTATTACCTGAAGACCTACCGCGCAAAGGAATTTACAGCCTTTCAAAAGGAAATATTGAAGGAATCAGAGGTGATGCGGGAAGTTTACGGCGAAAACAGCCAGTACCGGGAGTATGTCAAAAACAAGACGGACGATCTCATGACCCGGATGGGGAACGCGATCCTTTCAGAAATGCGAGAATATTCTAAGCACGATATCCTGTTTCAGATGTCCCGCCGATGGGAAGCTGCGCGGAAGCCGGAAAAGAATGCCCGGTTCTTGGATGGTATGCGTTTAACGACCGCTATCAAAGGACTGCGCCGCAGTCTGGACGCAACCTTGCGGCAAAAACGTGAGAATCAAAACGAATATGAACAGATGATTTACAACATGGAACATTAGGAGGTAATAAAATGATGATGAAAAAAGAAAGCTTAGCCAAACAGCCCTTTATAATTCAAAAACATCAGATAAGAGGAGTGATTCGCCGTATTGACGGCTTGGGACGATTTGTGATCCCTTCGGAATATCGTGCCGCTTTGGAGATAAAACCAGACCAAATGTTTGAGATTTTTCTGACAGAAGACGGTATTTACGCCAAAGCTGTAAAAGAACCGAACAAAGGATAAAACAAAAAAGCAACCGTCCACCCTACCACAAGTAACGGCTGCTTTTTACCAAGGGATTGCAGATAGAACAAACTGCCCGATGAAACTTATTGCTTAAGCCAGCATGATCATGTCTCGGCGTTCTGATTCTACATGCTCCATCCACTTTTTATTTTATTCGTAAAAAACATAAAAGTCAAGTATATGCCGCCTGTAATTTACAGGCGGCTTTTGCATTTACAGGAGGAAAAACGATGAACAGAAATTACATTACCTGCCCGAAAGAATACAAGGGGGGATTTCTCACTATCCCGTGTAGCCTGTTTACCAACCCTGTTTATTCTAAGCTGAGCAGCGAGGCCAAATTGCTCTATGGTCATTTATTGTCTCTTTCCGGTTTATCGTTAAAAAATCATCTTACCGATCAGGATGGGCGAGCCTACGTCTTTTTCTCTCGTGCGCAGGCTCAGGAGCTGATCGGCTGCGGAGAAAATACGGCGACTAAAATCTTCCGCGAATTATCCTCCTGCGGCCTGATCGACGATATTCCGCAGGGAAAGAAGAAAGCCAATAAGATTTATGTCAAGTATCCGGAGGACGTAAAGCCAGATAAACTGTCCCGGAAACGGGCGAAGGCAGAAAGGAAAACGCGCACAAAGAAAGCGCGGGAAACCTTAAAAAGACTGAACGCGTCGATCAAGGCAAAAAGGGAGATCGAGCATGGCTTGTCTCTGCGTATCCAGGAAAAGCGCCGCCAGCTGGCGGTAGATCAGACTCTTGAAGTAACCCCTCAAACCGTCTCGAAAATCCGGGAACAGATCGAATACCATTACTTTATATCAAACGCTGAGTCGTTACATATCTCTCCTGCGTGGGTGGATACTATTATTTTGAGTATGGCGGAAATGCAGACGGCGTTTTACACGAAAATCAACGGCTGTATGCTTCCCTGGAATGAGCTGAAAAAGGTGCTGGAGCGTTATGATTCATCCTACTTTTATGATTTTATCAAGTATTTCCGGCAAAATATTTGTGTGAAAAATATCCGCAATCTGAAAGCGTATCTGAAGACGACTCTCTATAACTTTATCCAACAGACGGCGGCAGAGGAACAGGGATGGGAGTTTTGCTGAAAGAAGCTGAGCTTTAAGTAGCAGCTCCCTTTCATTTTTTGCCGTTTTTTAGCTGTGGGATTCGTGCGCCCTTTTTTAGTCCCTTACTTTTTAAGGACAAGATAGATTGAAAGATAATATCTATATCTTGCGATATGAGATATTATCAATCTTTAGAGATTCGTAGATGATTTTCAAAATGAATGATGTATTCAATAAAATTTTCATGAGGAGCTAAAGCTTAGATAATTCGGTTAAGGAAAAGTTTACTACGTCCTCTTTTGTCTTCGGCAACTTCATGACAGGTTGTCGTGAAGTTGTTTTCATCTGTAAAAGTGTGATATAATAACCTCACGGCATGAGCCGAAGCCTTGCAGTGCAAGCCTTCGGAGACTTAAGAGAACATTGTTCCATGCAAAACCGTGGCTATGCACGGTTTTGTTGTAGGCGCTTCGCGCAATCATGGTATAATAACCTCACGACATGAGCCGAAGCCTTGCGGTGCAAGCCTTCGGAGACTTAAGAGAACATTGTTCCATGCAAAACCGCGGCTGTGCACGGTTTTGTTGCAGGCGCTTCGCGTAATCATGGTATAATAATAACAATTACTTTTCTGTATAAGGAGGTTGTTTTTTGAGCTTATATGAAAAAATCGACCAGTATAAAGCGATACTGGATGAAAAACGGCCGTTTGAATCTCCTGTCCTGAAGCAGTTGCAGGATTACTACCGGATCGGTTTAA
This sequence comes from uncultured Oscillospiraceae bacterium, assembly GCA_964607135.1. Lineage (GTDB taxonomy): Bacteria > Bacillota > Clostridia > Oscillospirales > Ruminococcaceae > Metaruminococcus_A. The sequence continues at coordinate 67,423 of CAZSIV010000002.1, forward strand.
CCTATTCCAGCAATGCGTTGGAAGGAAATACGCTCACCATCAGCGAAACAAAGGTGCTGTTGGAGGATGGGTTGACTGCAAACGGCAAGCCCTTAAAAGACACCTTTGAAGCGCTCGGACATGCGAGAGCCTATGATTTCATGTTCTCTTTGCTGCGGAAGCATGAAATCACAGAGCAGGATACAACGATGCTGCACCGATTATTTTATACCGGCATTGACGATTCACAGGCCGGTCAATACCGCACCGAACCCGTCTTTATTACCGGTTCCAGTTTTCCCGTTTGCGAAGCGGGACACATTCGCGCAGAAATGACGGGATTGTTTCGCTGGATAGACAGCGAGCGTGGGCGTTATCATCCGGTCGAGTTTGCGGCTGAACTACACAAACGGTTTGTGTTTATCCATCCTTTTATTGATGGGAACGGTCGGGTTGCCCGGCTGCTGATGAATGCCGCTTTGATTCAGGACGGCTATATGATTGTCACCATCCCCCCTGTACTCCGCATGGAATATATCGGGTTGTTAGAAAAAGCCCATACCGACGCTACGGATTTCATCAATTTTATTGCGGAACAGGAATTGGAAAGCGAAAAAGATATGATGCGGCTGCTGCATCTTCCGCGTTCATAATACTACAGCAAAGGGAAGCGAAAACGCTTCCCTTTTTTGCTTGTAACTTCGCGACAGTTTGTCGTAAAGTGTTTAAGAATAATATATTCGGGACAACCCAGAATCCTATATGCCCTAATTATGGGTATATAGGTAAATAATGTATAAAAGCTGGTTATTTATTATATTTTCACAAATAAAAACGATATATATTTTAGCGGTTTATATCAACCATTAAATATATCATTACTGTTCCGACCTGCATACTTTTGCTTTTCACCTTGGGAAAGTTTTGGAATAATATTATGTGAATGTTTCTTCTCTTTCGCCGCCCCCAGAGCGTTTTGTACAAGTTTTGTATGAAGCAAATTTTTCGTAAAGCAAAGGAGAAGATAAACATGAGCGTAAAAGAAATTACCGAATGCAGGATGTTGTACGAACTACTGGATACCTGGCTGCTGATATACAAGCTTGGACTGGTAAAAGAAACCACTTACCGCTGCTATGCTTGCGCGGTGAAGAAAATCAAAGAATACCAGACAGATATGCCGCTTGGCCTGTTTGGAAGCGTGAATTTTAAAAGTTTACTTTATCAGTTGATGAACGACGGCTTATCTAAAAGCACGATAACAAAGGTTCATATCTGTATCAAGAGCGCTTTTGATATCGCTGTAGACTCTGGAACGGCAGCCCGCAACCCTGCCTATAAGGTTTCGGTTCCTCAAAACGCGCCGGAAAAAAAGATAGAAGCTCTGACGGTTCCCCAGCAAAAGCAGGTAATAGACGCTTGTCATGAGACGATGTATGGCGAATATGTCTTGTTTCTCATCTGTACCGGACTTCGGATTTCAGAGTTTATCAATTTGAGATGGGATGATTATGATCAGTCAAACAGTTGTTTGAAGATTACCCAAAGCAAAACAGAGGCGGGCATTAGAATCATCCCCCTGCTCCACCCTGCCGAGATCATATTAACCTTACAGCCCCGTATTTCAGAATATATTTTTTTACAACAAAATGGGAATCAAATTACAAAGTCCGTTATGCGGCGATTATATGAACGATTGAGAAGATTAACAGGGATTCGGGAGATTACCAATCATGTTTATCGTCATACTTATGCGACCCGCGCGGTTGAACAACATATTGAGTACACGGCACTGGCAAAAATTTTGGGACATACTAATCCGGCGTTTACGATGCAGCGGTATGTTACTCCGGATTTGGAGCATTTAAAAGAAGAGGTACGGCGGCTGGATACTGGAAAGTTTGTGGAGCTATAATTTTACAGGTGTTCTCAAAAATCAAAAAGGGAAGCAAGAAGCGCTTCCCTTTTCTGTTTTCAACTTCGTGCAGACTCTGCACGAAGTTATTTTTTTCTTTATTATTTACTCTAACAAACTACTTTTTCAGTTTACGTTCTAACGTTGCTACTTCCTTGTTCAGTTCTTTATTAGTTTGAATCATCTGTTGCTGGGCTTTTTCAAATTCATAAAGATTAACCGCTTCTTGGATGTTCGTCACTCGTCTGTTATCGACGTACTCACAAAATTTTTCTACCGTCGATAGATTTCGATATGCCGGAGGTACAATAGAATTATTCAACTTTCTTTTGATAGCATCCTCCTTCGCTAACGCCTGCTGCCATTCACCCGAAAGAAGTCTCATACGTTGTAATACTTTCTCATCGTTCCGGCGTACATACTGAATTATACGAAACACAAGGTGAACTAAGCCCCAGATAATTACAAGGCAAATTTCAAGCGCAATAATAAAAACAACCGCTGAAAGTAATCCTGAAAGGATTTTATTAAACCAATCCCAAGACTTATTAACTGCGCAAACCGCTAATATAACGGCAACCAGAAAAACCAGCATCGCACTTGTCTTATGCCAAAATGAAATATTAAGCTTATAAAGCGGATTTCCAACGTGACGCAGAGCACGTCCAATTACCTTTGTTTCATAGTTAGCGTCTTTCAATTCTACCAAAGCATCGTAAGTCTCTTTTATATTCAACATAAATACACCTCAAAACTAATCACGAAACTTTGATACCTTAAGATTTATCTGGTTATCATCTCTCCAGCATATAAAGTGACGAAAAGAAAATCAGTTCAGACGTTTTGATGTTAGCGGTCAACTTCGTGCAGACTCTGCACGAAGTTATTTGTGAGATTATGAGTATAGCGGCATAATATTTTTTGTATAAATTGATAAATATGCCTTGCAAATTCTTCCAAAATATGATATAATAGATATAGAAAAAGAAAAACCCCATTAGCTGGGAAACGGACGGCAATCCGTTCTCACTAATTGAACCGTGTAACCAGCACGTTTCAAAAGCCAACAGGGTAACTTCCTTGTGCTTACCATAACACAAGTTGAGTTAGATTGTCAAGGGCTTGAACGTGCTACACTCAAAACGTACGTTCAGGCTCTTGCTTTTTGTTCCCGCAACAGAAAGCAGGATCGTGGACGTAGCAACAAACCCAAAAACTCCACGATACGCGCACCTTGAAAACAAAATAGAGGATTCTGTAATACGTTCCCTGTGTGTCCCCCATCGGGAAAGCCAAGCTGTAAACACGCTCTGCGAACAATGTTCCTACAGCAAGAAAGGACGATACCCTTTCGGCGACGATCCACACAGAGGGATCATGATACTTCCGTCCAGCCACAGACACAAGCAATGGGGACGGCCCGGTGAGAACCACGGGGTAGGAAAGCGCAATGCTTTCACTAATGGAGCTGCTTCATCAACAGCCGTTGCAGAATCCCAATTCAGCAACAAGGTTTTTACCGGTTTCCCGGTTTTTATAAAACTTTTTGCGTATACCCATGTTGCACAACCAACGTGGGTATATCAAAGAGCTTTATATACCGAACAATCTGCCCGACCTGCATCGAGCAGATCATTCGCTGGTGAACCACCGGGGATTCGAACCCCGGACCCTTTGATTAAAAGTCAAATGCTCTGCCAACTGAGCTAGTGGTTCTTATCGGCATATGCCATAACATGCTTATTTATTATATATAATCCCTTCTTCTTTGTCAACACTTTTTTCGGGAAAACCTTCCTTTTTTCTTGAGGGCGCTTTTGGCGAACGCCCCATATTATTGTTGCAGGGGTTTGCGAAATTATGCTATAATATCAATAATATGATATAAAAATACCGGCAGAACAGTTGTGATATGATCCTTATCCCTTGCTTTTTGCATGATGAAACGCACCGTTTTTTGCAGTCATAACGCTGTGAAGACCAAATTTTTAGCTTTTTATTTTCACGTCCGGCGGCATATCCCTAAGAAAAAGAGACAGCCGCGGACAGAATGTCAGCTGAGGTGATTTTTTGTCGTTCAACCGCGAGCAAATCCGCAATTTTTGCATCATTGCCCATATCGACCACGGGAAGTCCACCCTTGCCGACCGGATCCTCGAGCATACCAGCGCGGTCTCAGACCGGGAGATGGAACAGCAGCTCCTCGACAACATGGAGATCGAACGGGAGCGGGGGATCACGATCAAGGCCCGCGCGGTCAAGGTGAGCTATAAGGCCGACAACGGCGAGATTTATGAGTTCAACCTCATCGACACGCCGGGGCATGTCGACTTCAATTATGAGGTGTCCCGTTCCCTCGCGGCCTGCGAGGGGGCGCTCCTCGTCGTGGACGCTTCCCAGGGGATCGAGGCGCAGACCCTCGCCAACACCTATCTCGCTATCGAGCACGACCTGGAGGTCGTCCCGATCGTGAACAAAATCGACCTGCCGTCGGCAAATCCTGAGCTGGTCTGTCAGGAGATCGAGGACGTCATCGGCATCCCGGCGCTGGACGCCCCCCGGGTTTCTGCAAAGACGGGGGAGAATATCCACGCGGTGCTCGAACGGATTGTCACCGACATCCCCGCGCCGAAGGGGGATGAGAATGCGTCGCTCCAGGCGCTGATCTTCGACTCTTATTACGATGCCTATAAAGGCGTCATCGTCTATATCCGGGTCAAGGAGGGAAGGGTAAAGGCGGGCGACACCATCCGGATGATGGCGACCGGCGCGGAGTTCAACGTCGTGGAGGTCGGTTATCTGGAAGCGACCTCAATCCAGCCCTGCGGCGAACTGGCGGCGGGGGAGGTCGGCTACATTGCGGCCTCGATCAAAAATATCGGCGACACCAAGGTGGGCGATACGGTGACACTGGCGGACAACCCCGCCGCCGAACCGCTGCCCGGTTACCGGCAGGTAAACCCGATGGTGTTCTGCGGGATTTACCCGGCCGACGGTGCGAAATACGGCGACCTGCGGGACGCCCTCGAAAAGCTTCGGCTCAACGACGCCTCCCTCACCTTCGAGCCCGAAACCTCGATCGCTTTGGGATTCGGGTTCCGCTGCGGGTTTTTGGGGTTGCTCCATATGGAGATCATCGAGGAGCGGCTGGAGCGGGAATACAACCTCGACCTGGTGACGACGGCGCCCTCCGTCGCCTATCGGGTCACGCTCAACGGCGGGGAGGTCAAAATGATCGACAACCCCACCAACTTCCCCGATGCGATGAGCATCCAGGTGGCGGAGGAGCCGATGATCAAGGCGGCGATCCTCTCCCCGGAGGAATTCGTCGGGAACATCATGGAGCTCTGTCAGAACCGGCGGGGCGTTTTCAAGGATATGAAGTATATCGACACGAAACGGGTCGAACTCCATTACGAGCTCCCCCTCAATGAAGTGGTTTATGACTTTTTCGACGCGCTCAAGTCCCGCACGAGGGGCTACGCATCCTTCGATTACGAGATGATGGGCTTTAAGCCCTCCAAGCTGGTCAAGCTCGACATCATGCTCAACGGCGAGGTGGTCGATGCCCTTTCCTTCATCGTCCACACCGATAAAGCCTATGAGCGTGCCCGCCGGATTGCGGAAAAGCTCAAGGAGCACATCCCGCGCCAGCTCTTCGAGGTGCCGATCCAGGCGGCGATCGGCGGGAAGATCATCGCCAGAGAAACGGTCAAGGCGATGCGCAAGGACGTCCTCGCCAAGTGTTACGGGGGCGATATCACCCGGAAGAAAAAGCTTTTGGAGAAGCAGAAGGAAGGCAAAAAGCGGATGCGTCAGCTCGGCAGCGTCGAGGTGCCGCAGGAGGCGTTTATGGCGGTGCTCAAGCTGGATGAATAAACTTTGCATTTTGAAAGGGCTGACGGAATTGCCGGCAGCTCTTATTGATAGGAGGATGGGATGAAACGCCGAATCGCCGCATTTGCGGTTGCTGTGCTGTTCTGTCTGTCCGGCTGTGAGCGGCTGGATTCATCATCGTTTCTGCCGGCGGTTTCTCTTGCTGCAGCCCATTTTTCACCTTCTCCCGTTTCCTCCGCCCCTTCGGAGCCGTCCGAACCGGAAAGCTCTGAATCTTCCGAAAGCTCTGAATTTTCCGATCTTTCGGAATCATCCAGTTCGTCCTCCTCTGCTTCTTCCAGTACGGCTGCATCGCCGTCTTCTTCCGTACAGGCAGGAGCTTCCGTGCAGTGGCCTTCCTCGCCGGAGGGCACACTTGCCGGGATGACGCTGGAGGAAAAGGTCGGGCAGCTTTTTATCCTCGCTTACCGCCGGGACGGAAGCGGGCGGAAACTCACGGCGCTGGACCAGGCGGCGGTCAGTGAGCTCGCCGGGGTGCAGCCGGGTGGGATCATCCTCTTCCGGGAAAACATCTCGACGGTGGCGCAGGTGCGCGAGTTCGTCCAGGCGGCGGATCAGGCTGTGCGGCTCCCCCTTTTTGTCTCGGTCGACCAGGAGGGCGGCATCGTCCAGCGGGTCACGAAAACGGATTCTATCCCCGCGACTGTCATTCCTCCCATGTTCGAGGTGGGACGGACGGGGGACGCCGCCCTCGCCCAGAAGGTGGGAAGGGTTTTGGGGAGCGAGCTGGGCGTCTTCGGCTTCAATATGGATTTCGCCCCTGTCTGCGACGTTTTTTCGAATCCCAGCAATACCGTAATCGGCAACCGCGCCTTTTCATCAGACCCGCAGGCTGTCGCGGAGCTGTCCGTTTCGCTGATGAACGGGCTGCGGCAGAAAAATATGATCCCGGTCGCCAAGCACTTCCCCGGGCATGGGGATACCGACGCGGACACCCATGTCGGGTACGCTGTCAGCAATAAAACGCTGGAGGAGCTTCGGCAGACCGAGCTGATCCCCTTCCAGGCGCAGATCGCCGCGGGTGTCCCGGCGATCATGGTTGCGCATATCAGCCTCCCCGCCCTCAATGGAGACAACACGCCCGCCACCCTTTCCAAGAGGGTAATCACCGATCTACTCCGAAACGAGATGGGCTACAACGGGCTTGTGATCACCGACGCTCTCGCCATGGGTGCGATTGTCAAACACTACGGCAGCGAAGCGGCGGTTCAGGCGCTCCAGGCGGGCGCCGACCTGCTGCTGATGCCGGAAAACCCTGTGGCGGCCTATCAGGCTGTCCTGGCCGCTGTTAGGAGCGGAACGCTTTCGGAGGCGCGGATCGATGAATCCGTCCTGCGCATTTTGAGGGTGAAATACCAATATGGTTTATTTGGAAACCGCGCCTTAACCGACCCGTCGGTGCTCGGCTGTGCGGAACACCAGGCGGTTGTCGCTGAAATTCAGGCGAAGCAGCCGTAGCGGGACAGTCTTTCGCAAAAAGCATTTCCCCGGCCGACAAAGATGACAGACGGTTTCTGCCGGGAATCACGCTTCGCAGGCGGTGCTGAAAAAGAGGCCGGCAGCCCATGCCCTGGTGGCCTGAAACCCAAAGACTGGAAAAAACAGGGCGCGAATTGGACGCTCGGCGCAGAGTCTTTCCGCCGTTAAACGGAAACGGGACCGGATCGAACAAAGGAGGATGAAAGGATGGCGGGTATCTATCTCCATATCCCGTTCTGCGCGGTGAAATGCCCCTACTGCGACTTCTACTCTCTGCCCGCCCGCCCAGCGTCGATGGACAGCTGTCTCGCCGCTCTCCTGAACGAAATCGGAAACGCTCCGTCCTGCCTGCCTGTTGAAACGGTCTATTTCGGCGGAGGTACGCCGTCTTTGTTCGGGTCGGGGCGGATTACCACCGTGATGGAAAAGCTGCGGGAGCGGTTCTCTCTGCTGGACAGCGCGGAAATCACGCTGGAGACCAACCCCTTTTCCACCCCGGAGCGGGAATATGAACTGCTGCTGAAAGCCGGAGTCAACCGGCTTTCTTTCGGCGTCCAGTCGGCGATCCCCGGCGAGCTGCGGCAGCTGGGCCGCTTACAGGGGCCGGAACAGGTGAAAACCGCTGTTTCACGGGCAAAGGCGGTGGGCTTTCGAAATCTGTCCGCCGACCTCATGCTGGGAATTCCCGGGCAGACGGTGGATTCGCTGAAACAGAGCGTTTCCTTTTTAGCAGCGCTCGGCATCCAGCATCTTTCCGCCTACCTTTTGAAGATCGAAGAGGGGACGCCTTTTGCCGCACAGAGCATCGCTTCCCGCTGTCCTGGGGAGGAGGAGCAGGCGGAGCTCTACCTCGTGGCGGTCTCCCTTCTGGAAGAGGCCGGATTCCGTCAATACGAAATTTCGAACTTCGCAAAACCGGGCTTTGAAAGTCGGCACAATCTGAAATACTGGCGGCGGGAGGAATATCTCGGCTTCGGCCCGGCGACCCATTCCTTCTTTCAGGGGAAACGATATGCCCATCCCCGGGATTTAGAAGGGTATCTCCGCACCGGGGGGCGGGACGCCGTTCCGACCGACGAATGCCCCGACCCCGCCGAAGAGGAGCTGATGCTCCGGCTCCGGCTCTGTGAAGGGGTAGAGATTGGCTCCTTACCCATCGAGGAAAATGCAGGGCGCAGGCTTCTCGCCGCCGCCCGCCCATTGGAGCAGGCGGGGCTTCTGCGGGCAGACAACGGACGGATTGCCCTCACGCCGGAGGGCTTTTTAGTCTCGAACGCCGTCATTCTGCGGCTGATACAGGCGCTGGACGGTTAAAGGAGGAGTTTACTTGCAGGAAAACCATCCGCTTCGCCGGGCGGCGGGAACCGGCGTCCGTTTTACAGGGGATCCGGAGCTGGACGATCTGCTCGAACGGCTGCTGGATGGGCTGCGGCAGGTGTTCGGTTCCTGTCTGATGGGGCTTTATTGTTACGGCAGTCTCGTTTGGGGCGGATTCGACCGCTCCCTAAGCGATATCGACCTCGCCGCCGTCCTGGAACGGGACGTTTCTGCGGAGGAGTTCTCCGCTTTGGAGCGGCTCCACACCGCTTTAGCAAAAGAGTTCCCGCGCTGGGAGGATCGGATCGAAGTGCAGTATGTGGGGAAGGAGACGCTCGCTCATTTCCGGCACGGAAACGGGCGGATGGCCAACATCAGCCCGGGGGAGCCGCTCCATCCGGTGCCCTGTACCGCCGGCTGGCTGACCAACTGGTATTTTGCGCGGGAATACGGGCATGTCCTCGCAGGGATTCCCCGAGAGGAGGCCTTCCCGGAAATTTCCCACCCAGAGTTTTTAGAGGCCGTCCGTTTCTCCGCACTGGAGTGGCCTGAACGGATCGAACAGATCAGGGACTCCTGCTCCTATCAGGGGTACGCCGTCCTCACTCTTTGCCGCGCCTGTTATACTCTTGTCACCGGGCGGCAGGCATCGAAGGCCGAGAGCGCCGGATGGCTGGCGGAGCGTTGGCCCGAAGCCGCGCAAATTACGGCAGATGCCCTGCGTTGGAGAGAGGAGCGGGACAAGGGCCCGCATGATCCGGCCCGGACCCTCCCGCGGACAGAGGCATTTATCCGCGCGGTCGTCGAAAAAATCCGGACGGGTTCTCACAGGAATTGAACGAAAACAGGGATAAATCCGGCAAATGACGGCGATTCCCGTGATTTTTCCGGCTGAATGTGTTAAAATGGAACCAGCAGGAAAATCGAAACGAGGAGGATTGTGATGATTGAACCCAAGAGCTGTTCTTATGAGGAATTCCCGGCGGCGCCCGAAGCCTGCCCGGGGATGAAGGTGATCCAGACCAGACGGGACGAGCGCAAGCTCGCCTACCGCGCCGACGTCGAGTATGACCGCTATGAGGGCGGGCCGCTCACTTTGCAGATCCTCTATCCTTATTACGCCGACGCGCGCCCGGCAAAATTCCCCTGCCTGGTCTTTGTCCAGGGCTCCGGCTGGGGGGTGCAGAATGTTTATTCCAACGTCGCATCCCTTGCAAAGCTCGCGGAAAAGGGGTATGTGGCCGCCGTCGTCCAGTACCGGCACTCCGCTGCGGCCCCCTTTCCCGCCCAGGTGGTCGACACCCGGACGGCGATCAAGTTCCTGCGGAAGAACGCCGCGGAATACAACATCGACGAAACGAGGATTGCCGTTTCGGGCGATTCTTCGGGCGGGCACACCAGCCTGATGCTCACAGTGACCGAGGGGATGGGGGCCTTCGCATCCGAGAAATACCCGGGCTATTCCGACCATATCTCCGCCTGCGTGGATTTTTACGGGCCGACCGCTATCTATGAGATGAACGAGGCGCCTTCCGGGATGGATCATTACGGCGCGGATTCGCCCGAGGGGATGCTCATCGGCGGGCTGGACGTTCAGGAGAATCTGGAGCGCGCCAAAAAAACCGACCCGGTGCTCTATCTGGAAAAAGAGCGTCCGCTTCCGCCGGTGCTGATCTTTCACGGGGATAAAGACCCGATCGTCCCCTTCCGCCAGAGCGTCCGGCTTTACGACGCCCTGCTGGAAAACGGCAAGGAGGCGTATTTTTACAAGATGCTGGGCGCAGAGCACGGAGGGCCCGGCTTCTGGACGGACGAAGTGATCGGGCTGGTCGATGAGTTTCTTCGCAGAAGCTTTGCGGCCGATTGCTGAAAGGGGATCGATACTGTTGAAATTTGAAACGCATTTCCACACGCAGGAATCCAGCCCCTGCGGGCAGGTAGAGGCCAAAACCGCCGTTCGGGAATATCTGAAGGCGGGGTATGACGGGATTGTCGTCACCGACCATTACGGCAGCTATCCGCTCGATTGGTTTAGCGGTTCCCTGAAGGAGCGGCTCGATCAGTCCATGAGCGGTTACCTCCATGCAAAAGAGGAAGGGGAGCGGCTGGGGCTCACCGTCCTGTTCGGGGTGGAAATCCGGCTGGAGGAGGGCCCGGAGGATCTGCTTCTCTACGGGTTGTCCCCGGCGTTTTTCCTAAACCGCCCCGACATCTACACCGTCACCCTTCCCGAGCTCTCGGATGCGGTTCACAGCGCCGGGGGGATCATCGTTCAAGCGCATCCTTACAGAGAGCCCTGTCGTCCCAGGGAACCCGAATTCCTCGACGGGGTCGAAATTTACAACGGAAACCCCCGCCAAGATAATCACAACGACCTTGCCGCCGCCTTTGCAAAAGAGAATGGGCTGATCTGCACCTCGGGGAGCGATTATCATCAGCCGCAGGATCTCGCACGGGGCGGGATCGAGCTCCAGGGGCCGGTTCGCACCGAACAGGAGTTCAAAGCCGCCCTTCTCACCGGAACAGGGCGGCTGATCCGCCCGGACGGGCAAGAATAAAAGGAGGAAGATTTGATGAAGCTTTTGAGCGATTACAGCCAGATCCGGGGCATCTGCCACAATCCTGACCCGGACAAAACCCCGGAACAGGTCGAGTTTGAACTGTCCTGCGCCGAGCGCCTCCAGCTCAATTCGACGCGGTTCTGGATCGAGCAGGAGAAATGGGAAAAAGACCCGAAGGGCTACTTCGGCCTGGTGCTCGATTTTGTCCGGCGCTGCGATGCGCACGGAATCTCGGTCATGCCGATCTTCTGGAACGGCAACCCGATCAAGACGTTCAGCCCGCCGACGGAGAATGAGTGGATAAAGATGGAGGAGTACGCCGCGGCGGTGATTTCTCTCCTGCAAGACGAGCCGAACCTTCTGATGTGGGATGTGATGAACGAGCCCTACTGCAACGATTACATCCGCAACTGCCCCGACCCGGCCCTTCTCCCCGGGCGGATGGAGCAGCTTTCCGCACTGGTGCGCCGGATGTGCGGCATCGTTCGGAAGCTCGACCCGGACGGTGTTCTCACGGTCGGGCACGAATTTATCCAGCATTGTGAGACGACCAACGATCTGGTCGACGTCATCAGCTTCCACGACTACCTGAAAACCCGCGCCGAAATCGAGGCGGTTTACCAGAAGGCAGAGGAGATGAGCAAACAAACCGGAAAGCCTCTCCTCAACACCGAGACCGGGTGCATCGGCCGCTCCAACCCTTACGACGTCGAGCTGGAAATCTGCCGGAAGCACCACGTCGGCTGGTACCTGTTCTGCCTGGTGGCCGAAGGGTTCTGGGGGGATATCCACGGGATCATCTACCCGGATGGGACAGTCCGCGACCCGGCTATCGTCGCCGCGATTTTCGGCTTCTTCCGCAACCGCGGGCCCGAACGGATCCGCCCGAACCCCAACAAGGAAGGATATGCCTTTAAAGCGGTCGCCGCCGTCAAGGACGTCCTCAACACGGAGGAGATCACCCTCTTCCACAGCAAGGAGGTCACCAGCGACGACATCCTGGAGGCGGCGGAGCGCTGTGTCAATATTTTAGAGGCAAACGAGCTCGTCCCGATGTGGGATCCGCCCTCCGCGAAGATTGCGGATTGGCGCGCCCAGCCGGATGAGAAGCGCGACCTTCCCGCCATCCGGAAATTCGCCTATGAGATGGCGAAGCTGGTGCAGGATACCTGCCTGGTGCTGTAATTCGCATCGATTGCCTCAAGGCGGTAAAACAGGCAAACAGTCAAGCATATCGTCATCAACGGAAACAGCCAAGGGAACGAATCCCTTGGCTGTTTTTAATGAAGGAATAAACCCGCCGTCTACGGCTTTTTTGCGAGGAGCAGGAACCGATGCTCTCTGCTTTGGAGGAATCCGTTTTGCTCGAGCTCCTCCTGGCATGCACAAAGGCGGTCGAAATCCCGCTCCACCGAAAATCCGGGGAATTCCCAGACGATCGCTTTGGCAAAGCAGATCAGCGCCCCGACGTCGTAGAACCGCAGAGTCGGGAATGCATCCTCCCCCTGTAGGCCCACAAAGCCTGCCTGCCGCAGTTCGCCCAGGCATTCCGCGAGGTTGTGGTCCGGGAAGGGAGGGACGAACCCCTCGATCAGCCGCTCTGACAGCTCCCGGTTGTTTTCCGAGCCGACCTGCTGGGTGATGAAGACGCCGCCGGCCGACAGAACGCGGAAAACTTCCTCTGCGCGAAAGCTGCCGTGCCGGTTGATGACGATATCGAAGCCGCCGTCGCCGAACGGGAGCCCGCCGCCCTTTGAGGTCTGCGAAACGGTGACCCCGAGGGGGGCGAGCCGTTCCCTGCAAAGCGCGGCATTTGGGGGATAATCCTCGGTGACGGCGGTGAGGTGGTATGGATGTCCAAGAGAGAGGAGAAACTCCCCGCCGCCCGTCGCAATGTCGAGCAGGCGGCTGTCCGGCCTCAGGTGAGAGGAAACCTGTTCCCTGTAATCCCAGGGCAGAGGAGTGCTTTCGCATCTCCCATCCAGGCAGGAGAAATCCCACCCCCGGAGCACCCGCTCCTCCTCCGCTTTCCAGATTCGTTTGAATTCCGCTGATTGTTTCATGATAACTGCTCCTTTTCGATCAGGGTATCAAGCCCTTTCATCGTATGGAATCTTCATTGGTGACAGGTGCAGTTAACGGACGTCAGACCTGCTTATTCCCGGCACGGCCTGCTGTCAGGCTTGTGGTAACCGCACCGGGTTACTAATTCGCAGTGTCATCTTCATTTTCTCCTTTCTGGATCATTGCAGAGAATCATATCAGTATTCCGTCCTAGTCAACCTGATTTTTGCCGCTGAATGAAAGAAGCGGCGCCCCGCCGTTTCAAAAAACGGGACGCGCCGCCTTTCGCTTTATCGCCAGGCTGACGGGGCGGGAATTTAAATCCTACAGCGCCAGGTGGTAGATTGCTTCGACATCCTTGCTCCCGAGCTTGACGAAGCCGCCGGTCGTCCCATCCGCGCCGAGTCCCAGCGTTTCGACCATGGCGGGGATGTCCTCCTCCTTCGCGCCGAGCCCGGCGAAGTCGAGCGGCATCCCGATGGATGCTAAAAACCCTTTAAACCGGGCGATCCCTTCGAGTGCGGTGGCCTCCGGATTCGCAAAATTCATGTCGCAGTGCCAAACCCGGACGGCGAACTGGGCAAAGCGGTCGATATCGTGCTTGTAGACGTAGGACATCCAGGCGGGGCAGATCACCGCCAGGCCCGCGCCGTGGGCGCAGTCGTACAGGGCGGAGAGCTCGTGTTCGATGTTGTGGCTGGCCCAGTCCTGCTCCCGGCCGACGCCGCAGATGTTGTTGTGGGCGACCATCCCGGCCCACATGATATTCGCCCGCGCCTGGTAGTTTTGCGGGTCGGCGACCACCTTGGGCGCCTCCTCGATCATCGTCTGGAGGACGGCTTCACAGAGCCGGTCGGTGATCTCGACGTCTTTGGTGTTGGTGAAATACCGCTCGATGACGTGAACCATGATGTCGGTGATCCCGCAGGCGGTCTGATAAGGCGGGAGGGTGCAGGTGTATGCGGGGTTGAGGACTGAGAATTTCGGGCGGAGCGCCTCGCCAGTGCCGCCCCGTTTGAGCATCCCGTTTTCATGGGTGATCACGGTGTCGGGCGAGCCCTCGCTCCCCGCCGCCGCGATGGTGAGAACCGTTCCGACCGGGAGGGCCTCGGTCACCGGAATCCCCTTGGAGTAGTAGTCCCAGAAATCCCCGTCGTAGGGCACGCCCGCCGCAATGGCCTTCGCCGAGTCGATGGTGCTGCCTCCGCCGACCGCCAGGATGAAGTCGATCTCCTCTTTGCGGCAGAGGTCGATCCCCTGGTAAACCAGCCCGCTGCGGGGGTTCGGTAGAACGCCGCCCAGCTCGACATAGGGCAGGCCATATTCTTTTAAAGAAGCGGTTACCGCGTCGAAAACGCCGTTGCGTTTGACCGAACCGCCGCCGTAATGGAGCAGAACCTTGCTGCCGCCGAACCGTTTGACCAGCTCGCCGACGCTTTTTTCACTGCCTTGTCCGAAGGCAAAATAGGTAGGCGCATAAAATCTGAAATTTTCCATGGTCGTTCCTCCTGTTGTGTTGGCATATCATTGCGTCTTTTTTGGGGGGCTTGTCCGTTTGATCCATCCCCGCCCGGATAAATCTATGATAGCATGGGGAAAATGCGGATGCAAGGGTTTTTGCCGCATCGGAGAGGGAAAGCCGTATTTCAATTTTAAACCGGATTTTCCTCATTGATACAAAATACCAGAAAAGCTTTGTGCAGTTTGTTCCTTGCTTGAATCCCAATCAGATGGTATGCTAAAGAAAACTGGAAAGAAAGGGCGGCGCCGGGCACTGGATTGCCGGGGCCGCATGGTGATCGATATGGTACAAAGCAAGACGGAACAGGTGGAACGCTGGGGGATATTCGAAATCGCCCTGACCGGCAGGACGGACGGAAACCCCTTCACCGACTGCGAGATCCGCGGGCGGTTTACCCACCCCTGCCAGGAGGTGGAGGTGAGCGGCTTCTACGACGGGGAGGGCGTCTATAAAGTGCGGTTCATGCCTTCGTTCGAGGGGGAGTACCGGTACGAAATCTACGGGAATTTTTCGGACGAGACAGCCGCCGGCAGCTTTACCGTCACCCCGCCCACCGCGGGAAATCACGGCCCTGTCCGGGTGGCGGATACCTACCATTTCGCTTACGAGGACGGGACGCCGCATTACTCGATCGGCACCACCTGCTATGTCTGGCATCTCCAGTCGGAGGAATTGCAGGAGCAGACCCTCGAAACCCTCCGGGAGAGCGCCTTCAATAAAATTCGTTTCTGCGTTTTCCCCAAGCATTACGATTATAATCTCAGCGAGCCGTTCTGCTACCCCTTTGAGGGCTCCCGGGAGAGCGGATGGGACTTCACCCGCTTCAACCCCGCTTATTTCCGCCATCTGGAGCGCCGGATCGCCGACCTGCAGGCCCTCGGGATCGAGGCCGACATCATCATGCTCCACCCCTATGACCGCTGGGGCTTTTCCGACATGGGGGCCGAAAACGACGACCGGTATTTCAAATATCTTATCGCCCGGATTGCGGCCTTCCGCAACGTCTGGTGGGCGCTCGCCAACGAGTACGACCTGATGAAGGCGAAGACCGTCGCCGACTGGGAGCGGCTCGCCGGGGTGATCTGTGAAAACGACCCGTACGGGCGGCTCCGTTCCATCCACAACTGCATCCCCTTTTACGACCACACCCGCCCCTGGATCACCCATTGCAGCCTTCAGCGGCAGGATCTCCACCTCTCGACCGAGCTGACGGCCGACCTGCGGACACGGTATAAAAAGCCGATTGTCTGGGATGAAATCTGCTACGAGGGGAACATCAACTGGTGCTGGGGGAACATCTCCGGGCAGGAGCTCGTCCGCCGGTTCTGGGAGGCGGCCGTCCGGGGCGGCTACGCCGGACACGGCGAAACCTATCTGGGGCACGACGACGTCCTCTGGTGGTCTCACGGGGGGAAGCTCTACGGCGACTGCCCCGCCCGCCTCAAGTTCCTCCGGAAGATTTACGCCGAAATTCCGGGCTGCGGCCTTTCCCCAATGGTGAAGCGGTACTGGTACAACTTCGACGAGACCTGCGGTGTTTCGAAGGATGAAAGCTATAAGCTCTACTATTTCAGCTGGTTCCGCCCCTCCTTCCGCGATTTCGACTTCGGGGAGGAGAAGTGGGAGGTCACGGTGCTCGACACCTGGGAGATGACCGAGACCGGCCTCGGCGTCCAGACCGGGAAGTTCCGCGTTCCGCTCCCGGGGAAGGAATACATTGCAATCCGGCTGCGTAAAATATCCTGCTGACCGTTTTTTAACCGATGTCAGTTCCTCTCCATTTCAAAGCGCCCTCTGCCTAGGCAAAGGGCGCTTTTTGCTTATTCATTTCCCGTTCCGGATTTTCGAACGGTTCACAGCCAAAAACCGCGGGGGAACGGAAAATGAAAAACCTTCCGCTGGTTTATCATATGTAAAAACGACAAAAATGCCCCTGATATTCCAGCCGTCTGTAAAAACAGGGCGGAGATCAGTTTCTCCGCCCTGTTTTTAAGGGTTAGGCTTTATTCTTGGCGCATTTTAATTGAACTAGGGAGAATAGAAAAACGACGTTTGGAACCACTCCGTTCGGGTTCATCAATACGCTGAACAGCGTCGTTTTAGCAGCATCCGGATCGATCAACAACAAAGGCTCCACTGTGCTCAATACAGCGCCTGAAATTTGCAGGCCCAGAAATACCGACAGATGCAAAACAGTATGATATTTAGAATGCGCAGTTTTTTTGAGGGATGAAACAACTAAAAAACACAGAAGGTAGAGATTGACAAGCAAAAACAAAATGGCCCTGGGATTAAAGCCGGAAAAAACATGAAGCAACTCGCCATATAAGCCGCTGACGCCATAAAGGCAGAATACAAATTGAATCAACATTAAGACAAACAATATTTTTTTATACGTTCTGTATTCTATCTTCATAAGAGGCATTGAGATGAGAAACAGAAATACCAGATTAACAGCCAATCCGTTCCACCCAATGAGCATATAGATGACAGAGGGCTTCATATCGCTGAATTGATTGTTGAACATCACCTGTGCCGTGTTCAGCTTCACTGCAAAAGCGTAGACCTGCAATAAAATAAATATTGCCGAAGCAGCGTAAAACCATTTATTTTTAGACGGTGCTTTTAAATTTAACTTAACGGCAGCCAAAAGGCAGATGATGACAGAATGATAGAGGATAAAAACAAGCTTTTGGGGATTGATATTCGTGAAAAATTGTACCGGATTTTCTTGAGTTGACAATAAAAAAAACAAAAGCCCCGTTATATAAATGATTAAACTAATCCAAAATAAAACCTTACGGCCTTTTTCCATCATAGCGACCCCTCAGGCACAAACAGGGGGATGTAAATCCCCCTGCTGCCACATCATAAATTATTTGCTGATCTGGTTCTCATCGATGATCGCCACATTGGAATCCTCCACCTTTGTTAATATATTGTACAGATTATAACATTTATTATAATAAAAATCAAGATATTATATGATATTTTTATTTTTAACAATCTAACGAATAATCGCGCGCATCAAATAAGCCGTCCGGTTTAAAATACCGGACGGCTTATTCGTCTTTTCTTCACGATTCCACTTTTCAAAAGTCGTTTCTTTCAAGAAAAGGCCGGAAGCTCGTCTCAAATGTTGAGCGCCGTGCGGAAGCCTTCCGTTACCGCTTCTTTGATGATCCGGGGGGAACGGCAGTCGCCGATGATGTAAGTTTGAGGCGTGTATCCGAAATACGGCAGCAGCTCCTCCGGTGCGGGCGGGCGCATCCCGACGCAATAGATGACGCTGTCCGCCGGGAGAAATTCCTCCCGGCCCTCTTTTCCGCGGACACGGACGCCCTCGGGCGTGATTTCGACGCACTGCGTTTTCAGCATGACCTGGATGGAAGGGGTTTTGCGAAGCAGCTGGTTGGAATAAATCCGGAAATTTTGATTGCCTTTTGAGGCTAAGGCATCCGTCGGCTCGACAATCACCGCGCTTCCTCCCTTTTTGATCCCCTGTTCTAAGGCAAATTCAACGCCGTTTGTTCCGCCGCCGACAATTACCACCCGTTTCCCCCACTGATCCTGATTTTCAAGGGCTTGGTAACAGTTCATGACGTTTTTATGGTCAATCCCCTTGATTGGGGGTTTTACCAGACGCGCCCCCATCGCGAGGACGATCGCGTCCGGCTCCATCGCTTTGACCATCTCCGGCGCGGCGGCAGTATCGAGCAGGATTTCAGCCCCGGACTTTTCGACCTGTCGGCGGAGATATTTTAAGTATTCTCCGACTTCGTATTTATAGCCGCTCATCGCCACATAATGCAAAGCGCCGCCGAGCCAGCCGTTTTTCTCGAGGAGGGTGACCTCATGCCCGCGTTCCCTCGCCGTGACCGCCGCCTGCATCCCGCCCGGCCCGCCTCCGACAATCACGACCTTTTTCGTTTTTTCGGCCGTTTCAATTTTTTCCGGAACATATATGGGATAGTCATGAGGACCCTTGACGCCGGCAAAGTTATAGCGCGGATTGACGCTGCAGCCCCTGTTGCTGTCCGACTGACAGTATTTGCAGCGCAGGCAGGGGGTAATATCGTCGTCCCTTCCATCCCGTGCTTTAATGACCCACTGCGGATCCGCAAGGAATGCGCGGGACATCGAAACCATGTCAACCCAGCCTTTGGCAATGGCATCCTCAGCCTCCCGCGGATATAAAACCGCGCCGACCACCGCTACGGCCAGGTTCGAGCAGGCCTCTTTCACAGCGCGGGCATATTGCAGGTTCGACATCCTTTCCTTGAGGAAGAGGGTATGGCTGTGCTGATGAGCGTCCGGGTCAAAATCGGTGCCGCAGGAGATTTCGATCCCGTCGAGGTAAGGCGCCGCCATTTTGACAAACGCCAGGGATTCCTCAAACTCCAGGCCGCCTTCCAGACAGTCTGAGGCCGACCAGCGCATCCCGATGGGGTAATCCGGCCCCAGCGCATCCCGAACCGCCTTGATCAGACGCAGAGGGAACCGCGCCCTGTTTTCAAGGCTCCCGCCGTATTCATCCGTCCGTTTGTTGAAATGGGGGGAAAGGAACTGCCCGCCCAGCCATCCGTGGCCCAGGTGCAAATCCACCATATCAAAGCCGAACGCCTTGGCTTTTTTGACAAAGCTCAGATACTTCTCAATGCATTCGGCCATCTCCTTTTCATCCATCCCCCGGTACGGTTTGCCGTCCGATTCCCGGATGCCGTCGGAAGGTCCGATGGCCTCCCTGCTGTGGATCCCGAAATGATGCACATGACAGCTTGCGGCTGCGCCGGAGGCATGCGCATCGTCGACCTGCCTGCGCAGAACGGCATGGTCTTCTGCAAAAACATCCCTCTCAGGACCTGGAGTGGAGAGGTCTCCCCGCACCAAAACAACACCCGCGCCCGCCGCAGCCATCAACTCACCCCCACAAAGGCCGGGGGCCATGATAACACGGTTTTGTACGATCAGCCGGTTGATTTGAATCGGCGCAAATAAATTAGGAAATTTCATCCCGTTTCTCCTCA
This sequence comes from uncultured Oscillospiraceae bacterium, assembly GCA_964607135.1. Classification (GTDB taxonomy): domain Bacteria; phylum Bacillota; class Clostridia; order Oscillospirales; family Ruminococcaceae; genus Metaruminococcus_A. The sequence continues at coordinate 87,184 of CAZSIV010000002.1, forward strand.
TTTTAGAAGATCAAAAACCGAGCCGGCGCCAAACGGCACACAGCCCGGTTTCGAATTGCTTCAAAGGGACCTCATCCCCAAACCTTCACGCGGTTGAACCCGGCTTTCAGCCCCTCAACCGGGCCGACAGTCGGGTGCTCTCCCCGCTTCACACCGTTGAGATCGGCGTCTATGACGATCGGGTTTCCGTCCGGGTCGTCGTAGACCGCATCGGCAATCCGCACCGTGCCGAGGGTCGCTGTAGAGTGGATCGCCGTCGGCAGGGAAAACGCCTCTTCGGGGAGCTCGATCTCCAGGTAAACCGCCCCGTCCTCCTCCACGACCTTCACCTGCGGATCCATTTCTGAGACAAAGTTGTCCTTTTCCCGGTCAAAGGCTTCGGCCCCGTTGAGGTAGACGTTCGCCGAGGCGTAAATCGGCTGTTCGGTTTTCTGGAACAGCTCCAAATCCCCGATGCCATAGGAGAAAATCTTTTCGTTGTACTCTTCGTAAGAGGCGGTGCTGCCGTTGTAGACCGCCGTGCCGCACCCGTCGATCCCCCGGCCCTCCGGCTTGGTTCCCTCATAGCCGTCATACGCTACAAAGATGTTGTTGTAATACCGGTGATCCTGCCCGTAGACGACAGCTGTGCCCGCCGCCTGGGTGGTGTGCGGAAAATGGTAGGGGGTGGAGCGGTCCAGCACCTTTTCGGCGTGGGTCTTTCCGCAGATCAGATTGTTTACATAGGCAACGCCCTGCGAATAATCTGCGATGCTGTAGGGCGCGGTGATAATATTGTTCTCAACCAGGCAGGGGCCGTGGCTGACCTCGACGCTGAGGTCGTCGTTGTTGTTGTAGTACAGGTTCCTGCTCACCCGGGTGCCCTGCGCCTGCCAGTCGAGCCAGGTGCCGAGGGTGCAGTTGTGGATGCAGTTGTCGTGGATCTGTACGTCGATCGGCGCATGGAGCTTGATCCCGGCGATTTCATAGCCGTAGAATTCGTGCTTGACGGCGATGTTGTAGATGTGGTTCCCGTAAATCTCGCTGAACGCACAGCCCATGTGGCCGACGATCCCGTTCTGGCCGCAGTCGTAGATCTTGTTGTTCCGCACGATATGAGAGCCGATCTTTTCCTTGCTCCAGCCGATCTGGAGGGCGCGGAAGACCGATTCCATCTGGTACTGGTAGCCCGGCTTCCGGCGGCCCTCGGTGAATTCGTTGTGGCCGGTGGAAGCCTCTTTGCCGAGGCTGATCCCGCTGCATTTCGCATCGTGGATGATGTTGTCCTCAATGATCCAGCCCTTGCTCCAGTGCGCGCCCAGAAGCCCCGGCTGGTCGGCGGTCGGCGGCGTCCAGGGGGTGGCGGCCTGCGCCATCTCGAACCCGCGGACGGTAATGTAATTCATTCCGGTTTTTTCAGGGTAGAAGCAGCATTTGCGGACGTTGATCTCGGCGAGTTCCCTGTTTGGGTCGGCGCCCTGGAAGTTCGCGTAGATGGTGGTGTTCTCTTCGTCTGTTTCACAGCACCACTGGTAAACCGTCTGCTCCGGCTCCAGGATTTTCTGAGGCTTCTTGTGGTACGGCGGCGTCATGTCGAAACGCTTCTCCGCCTTTTTCACTTCGTCCAGGGTCCTCGCCTCGTAAAACGACTTCCCGTTGAGGTAGACGTCCCCGGGGTGGATAAACTTGTCATACGGCCAGGCGTACCAGTCCCCATCCAGCGTCTCCGCATAGGGGTTGTACTCCCCGAAAAAGCTGTTCGGCAGGACAGCCTTCCAGACCGTTCCTTCTACCTTTTCCCAGCTCGTAATCCGCTCGGAGCCCTTGATGACGACCTTTTCCCCTTCCGCCGCCCGGTAGGTGATCCGGCTGATCTCGCTGTAGCCGCTGTGGGCCGGTTTGACCCATTCGCGGTATTCCCCCTCATGGACGATGACCGTATCCCCGGTTTCGGCGGTCTGCGCCGCCTTGTTGATCGTCAAAAAAGGGGCTTCCTTTGTGCCCGCCGCGAAGTCGCAGCCGGTCTTTGCAACATGGTATTCCCTATTCATCTTTTCTCCACCCTTCTCCGGCAGGTGGGCTGTGCATTGAATGCACAGCCCACCCCCAGACTATCTTTCACTCCAGGCTTTACAGCTCGTAAAAACCTTTAATTATTTCCCCCAAACCTTCACGCGGTTGAGGCCGGCTTTGAGTCCCTCGATCGGGCCGACAGTCGGGTGCTCCCCGCGTTTTGCGCCGCTGTAATCGGTGTCGAGGACAATCGGGTTTCCGTCCGGATCGTCGTAGATCCCCTCGTCGATCCTGGTGCTCCCCAAGGTCTCCGTCCGCATGACCGCAGTCGGCAGGGCGAGCGCCGCCTCGTCGAGCTTCAGCTCGAGGTAAACGTCATCCCCGTCCTCGACAATTCGATAATCCGCACTGCCCGGGCAGACCGCCTTATCCTGCTCGCGGTCGAAGGCCTCCGCTCCGCTCAGGTAGGCGTTTGCGTTGATGTAAACCGCCTGCGGAACCTCGAAGAAGAGGTCGTGGTCGTGACTTGAGTCATATTCCCGCACCTTGGCGATATACTCCTCATAGGAGGCCGGGCGGCCGTTGTAGACCGCCGTGCCGCAGCCCATCTCCTCCGGCTGGCGCCCGCCGATAAAGATGTTGTTGTAGAACCGGTCATCCCCGCCGTAGACGAAAGCGTAGCCGAAAACCTGGGTGGTGTGCGGGAAGTGGTAGGGGGTGGCGCGGTCGAGAACGTCGACCTGGCGCATCCCGCCGGCGCAGAGGTTCCCGACAAAAGCGGTGCCCTGCGCCACATTGTCGAAGTTGTAGGCTGAGCCGAAGATGTTGCCGTCCACCAGGCAGGGGCCGTGGGTGACCTCGATCATCAGGTCGCGGTCGTTTTCATAGTACAGGTTCTTGCTCACCCGGGTGCCCTGCGCCTGCCAGTCGAGCCAGGTGCCGAGGGTACAGTGGTCGATCCGGTTGTCGTGGATGTAGGTGTCGACCGCGGCGTGCATCTTGATCCCGGCGATCTCGTAGCCGAAGAACTCATGCTTGACGGCGATGTTGTAGATGTGGTTCCCATAGATTTCGCTGAACGCGCCGCCCATGTGGCCGACGATCCCGTTCTGGCCGCAGTCGTAGATCTTGTTGTTCCGCACGATATGAGAGCCGATCTTTTCCTTGCTCCAGCCGATCTGGAGGGCGCGGAAGACCGATTCCATCTGGTACTGGTAGCCCGGCTTCCGGCGGCCCTCGGTGAATTCGTTGTGGCCGGTGGAAGCCTCTTTGCCGAGGCTGATCCCGCTGCATTTCGCATCGTGGATGATGTTGTCCTCAATGATCCAGCCCTTGCTCCAGTGCGCGCCCAGAAGCCCCGGCTGGTCTGCGGTCGGCGGCGTCCAGGGGGAAGCGGCCTGCGCCATTTCAAACCCGCGGACGGTGATGTAGTTTACGCCGGGCTTCTCGGGGTAGAAGCAGCATTTGCGGACATTGATTTCGACGAGCTCCTTGTTCGGGTCAGCGCCCTGGAAGTTCGCGTAGAGGGTGGTGTTTTCTTTGTCCGCTTCACAGCACCACTGATAAACCGTCTGCTCCGGGTGCAGGATCGTCTCGACCCGTTTGCTCCACGGCGGGGCATACCCGTGGGTGCGCTTTTCGGCCTTCTTCACTTCGTCGAGGGTTTTCGCCTCAAAGAAGGAGACGCCGTTTAAATAAACGTCGCCGGGGTGGAGGGATGCATCGCCCGGATAGACGAACCAGTCGCCGAAAAGCGGCTCGGTGTAAGGATTATACACCCCGAAAAAGCTGTTGGGCAGAACGGCCTTCCAGACCGTCCCCTCGACCTTTTCCCAGCTTGTAATCCGTTCGGAGCCCTTGATGACAACCTTTTCGCCCTCGGCCGCCCGATAGGTGATCCGTCCAATATTGCTTTCGCCGCCGTTTTTCGGCTTGACCCACTCGCGGTATTCGCCCTCGTGGACGACGACGGTATCCCCCGCCTTCGCCAGCTCAGCGGCCCTGGAAATGGTCAGGAAAGGATGTTCTCTGGTGCCGTCCGCGTAATCGCAGCCGGTTTTTGCAACGTGGAATTCTCTGCTCATTTTGAAACCTCCAGCCTCTTAATTATTTGGTTTATTGAGGGATGCCGCCGCTGGAATCCAGCCAGCAAACGGCTCGTTTCGGGAAGAACTCTTTCGATTCAGCCGGAAAGCCCTTTCGGCGCAGCCGGCGGATCGATTTATACAGATACTACCTCAAAACCCAAAAATTTTCAAGGCGTTTTTCTTTACTTTTTAGCAGAATTTTTCACTTCCCCTTTTCCCCTGAACACATGGTACCTATCGGCGCCTATATGAGTGCGGACTGGGCAGACGCGATCCATAAGTTTTGTGGATAATAGTGGCAATGATATCCCGCGAGGTGCCTTTACCGACCTCATTTTATTTCGTTTTGCTTCCATCCCAGGACAGCTGCCCCAAAATTGGTAAAACCTTCGTGTGCGAATTACCGGCGGCGGTTCGCCGCCCCGGGATCACCTGATCTTGACATTCCCGGTAAAAAACAGTATCATAAAAACAGAAAGGCTGCCGATAGACGGTTAGCCCTCATAAAGTGTTAGAAATAAACCGCAACTTTTGAGGGGTTGGCGGTTTATTTCTTTTTATGCGTTAGAGCTACAATCAAGCTGATTAGACTAATTACCAGCATACAGAACTGAGCCCGTGGCCGGGCAGGACGATTCGCGCACAAAAGTGATTCAGGCTTTAGGCTTGTGTCCCGCGAGGTGCGCCGTATTTATTTTATTCTACTCGTCTCGCAGGTCTAAAACTCAAAAACCAGTAAAACGTCAGAGTGCGAACTGCCAGCGGGGGGCTCCCCGCCCTACCGTTATGGCAGCCTTAAAGGGTACACCGGTGTACCACCTCGATTCTACAGCATCTGACAGGGGTTGTCAATGACCCGCGGCCGGGCCGGGTGATCCCAGCTGAACAGTCGCGATTCGCAGGTAGTGCAAATAACAACACTCGTAACCCACGGCACGCCAGGCGTTCATACGACGTGCCCCACAGGTTAAAAGTCTAAAGGCCGATAAACCTTTTGTGTGCGAATCGTCCCGCCGAACCCCCTGGTGTACCTTAAACGAAATAGACACAACGGATCTCGCGGGTTAGGGACTTACAGGCCTGTACTATTTAAGGAGCGCGATTTCCTGCAGCGGTTTCCCGCCGAGGCCACCCGGCACACGGTGAAGCAGTGCAGTACTCCTGTGGTTCAAGGTCTTCGCAAAATGCGTTTTAGCATTTGTTCTGTCTGACGGTTTCCGAAATAAAAAAATACGGACGGAGTTCACCCGTCCGCAGCAAAGCAATCAATTTCAGTGCTGTCTATACCCGCCGCTTCCTGCAAAACCGCTCCACAGAAAACCGTCAAGCCCCCAGCTGGGCCAAACTAACCACAAGCGGCATGGTGGCAATCGACAAAAGGGTCGAGAGCGACACCAGATTGACCGAAAGCTCCACATCCTGCCCGAATTTGGCGGAAAACATGGTCGCCGCGGCCGCGACCGGCGCGCTCGCCGCAATGACGATCGAAATCAGCAGGACATCCCTCACGCCGCAGAGCAGGAGTCCCCCGAGGGTGAGGAGCGGGACGACGATCAGCCGGAGAAAAAGGCTCCAGTAAACCTTCCCGTCCTTTAAAGCGGAGAGCAGGCGGGCGTCCGCCAGATAGAAGCCGACGATCACCATCGGCAGCGGCGTGTTCAGCGCCGCAAGGTGCCCGACCGGAACCGCCAGCACCTCCGGGAGGGTAATCGACCCCAAAAAGAAGGCGAGTCCCACCGCGACCGACAGCAGCCCCGGATTCAAAAGCAGCTTTTTGGGGGAAATATCCTCTTTGTTCCCACTCATCGAGACCAATCCGTAGCTCCAAAGAACCATATTGAAGACCGCGATATAAGCGGCGCCGTAGAAAACACCGTCCTCCCCGAGCAGGGCTTGCTGGAGCGGGATCGCCATAAATCCCGCATTCGAAAAGACCACCGAAAAACGGAGCACCCGCTCCCGCGCCCGGTTCCGGTCGCGGAGGGTCAGATGCGCGAGGAGAATCCCCAGCAGGTGGGCGGCAACAGCGGCAGCAGCCGCAATCCCGAGCCCCGCGAGCATCCCCGGGTCAAAGGGGCGTTGGAATGACTGGACGATGACACAGGGGACGACGATCGTCAGGACAAAGTTGGTGATCCCCTTGGCCGCGCTCTCCTGAAACAGCTTCCCCTTTCCGCAGACGAATCCCACGGCCACCAATACAAATAAAATCAGCACCTGCTGTGCTACTTCCAAAAAACTCTCCGCCAATGAATGACACTCCTACCCAAATTGCCAAGGCCTTCCCCATCCTGCAATTTTTCAGCGAAAAGCCCCGTCTTTTTTCATTCCACATGATGATGAAAAAATTTCTCATACCCTAAAATTGTACCGCATTCCCGCTCGACATGCAATCCTTTCCTTTGTTTTTTGTCCGCCGAACCGCAAACCGCTTTTTGCAGCCCGGACAATGGGTGAAAATTTTAACCATCTTTTCTCTTCTCCCCTACAGGGGTTGACAAAAGTATACCGTTGCAGTATCCTATAGATACCCCATAGGGGTATATGGTATTTTGAAGAGCCTTTTACATAAAATAAGGAGGAAACGGTATGGTCAACAAACACCAATACAACGAAGCGGTTCTTTCCCGTCTTTCCAGGATCGAAGGACAGATCCGGGGGATCAAGACAATGGTCGAGAACGGCCGGGAATGTGAGGACATCTTCATGCAGATTTCGGCGGTCGGTTCTGCGATTACCAACGTCTCCCTCCTGATCGTAGAGGACCACATTGAGCACTGCGTCCGCTCTGGAATCGAATCCGGGGACGTGCAGGACACCCTCGAAAATCTGATTGATATCTTCAAGCAGTTTTCCAAGCTGAAGTAACCAAACAATAGACAGGAGGCGATTTTATGAACGACGACAGGCAGTTCAGCCGGAACGGCTGTGAAGACGCGCCGTCCGGGCAGCCCCTTTCCGCCGGTTCTAAGCCATCCGGATGCGGCGGGGAATGCGGGGGCTGTGCAGGTTGCGGCGGTTCTCTCTATCCGCCCTTCAACCCGTTCGAAGAGATTGAAAAAACGGGGGGTTCTCAAAAAAAGAAACGGCGTTTATTCGGGAAAGAAAAACGCGGGCGCCGCTGTGAAGAAGGCTGCCGCCACGAACATGGGCATCCCCACGGTGGGGAAGATAGCTGCGGCTGCGGGCACGACCACGAGCATGGGAGCGAATCCGGCTGGAAGCTGATGTCCCTTCGGCTGATCCTCTCCCTGGCGCTCCTTCTCTGCGCCAAGCTGGTCCCGATGCAGTCCTGGCTCTCCCTCTCCCTCTTCATCCTCTCTTACCTGATCGCCGGGGCCGATGTTTTGTGGCGGGCGCTCCGGAACATCCTGCGCGGAAAGCTCTTTGACGAAAACTTCTTAATGGCGATCGCCACCGTGGGGGCCTTCGGAATCGGCGACTACGCCGAAGGGATCGCCGTCATGCTCTTCTACCAGTTCGGCGAGATGCTCCAAGACCTCGCCGTCAGCCGTTCCCGCCGCTCCATCACAGCGCTGATGGACATCCGGCCCGATTTTGCCCGGAAGCGGGAAAACGGAGCGCTGGTCACCTGCAAGCCGGAGGAAATTGCTTTAGATGAAGTGATCGTCGTCAACCCCGGCGAACGGATCCCGCTCGACGGGGTGGTCGTCAAAGGCAGTTCCTTCCTCGACACATCCGCGCTGACCGGGGAATCCGCCCCGCGTGCGATCTCCGAGGGGGGCGAAGTCCTCTCCGGTTCTATCAATCAAAACGCCACGCTGGAAATCCGGGTGACAAAGGTCTTTCACGATTCCACCGTGTCAAAGATTCTGGAGCTCACCCAAAACGCATCCTCCCGCAAGGCGAATACTGAAAAATTCATCACCCGGTTCGCCCGGATCTACACCCCCATCGTCGTGCTCTGCGCCCTTCTCACCGCGGTTCTCCCACCTGCCTTTCTCGGCTGGGATACCTTTGGCGACTGGCTCTACCGCGCCTTGATCTTCTTAGTCATCTCCTGCCCCTGTGCGCTGGTCGTTTCGATCCCGCTCGGGTTTTTCGGCGGGATCGGCGGGGCATCCAAACGGGGCGTCTTAATCAAGGGGAGCAACTATCTGGAAGGGCTCTGCCGGGCTTCCACCGTCGTCCTGGATAAAACCGGCACCCTGACCCGGGGGGAGTTTTCCGTAGAGGCCCTTTTCCCGGCGGAGGGGATCACAGAAGCCGACCTGCTGGAAGCGGCGGCCTTTGCTGAGGCGCGGTCTTCCCACCCGATCGCAAGGTCGGTTCTCGCCCGGTACGGGAAGGCGCCGGATGACGCCCGGATCGCCCAAAGCGAAGAAAGCGCGGGCTTCGGTACTACGGTCCGGCTGAAAGACGGCGCCGTCCTCCTCGCCGGAAGCGGAAAGCTGATGGAACAGAACGGCATTTCCGCCAAAAATCAACCCACCGCAGGCACAGCCGTTCATGTCTCCAAGAACGGCGAATATCTCGGAAGCATCCTGATTGCCGACACCCTCAAGCCCACTTCTAAAGAAGCGGTGCGCCGCCTGCGGGAAACCGGAGTCAAAAGGGTCGTCATGCTGACTGGAGATTCCCCTGCCGCCGCAGAGAAGACCGCAGCCGAAGCCGGGGTCGACGAATGGCGGGCAGGACTGCTCCCGCAGGACAAAGTCGCCGCTGTCGACGAGCTGTTGGATCAGCAGCCCCCCAGCGAGAGACTGATCTTTGTCGGGGACGGGATCAACGACGCGCCGGTCATCGCCCGGGCGGATATCGGGGTCGCAATGGGCGGAATCGGTTCCGATGCCGCCATCGAAGCGGCCGACGTCGTGCTGATGACCGACGACCTCGCAAAGCTCCCCCTCGCCGTCCGGATTGCGCGGAAAACCCGGCGGATCATTACCCAGAATATCGTTTTCGCCCTGGGGGTCAAGGTGCTGGTTCTCCTGCTCAGCCTCTTCGGGATCACCTCGATGTGGATCGCGATCTTCGCCGACGTCGGCGTGGCCCTTTTAGCCATCCTCAACGCGCTGCGTGCCATGCGGATCAAAGAAAACTGAAACGGGTATCCAAACAGCCCCGGCCAGACATTTGTCCGGCCGGGGCTGTGTTCATCTCATATAATACAAGGCGGGAGGCACGCTCCGCCCGCCCCTCATTCCTCTTTCTCAGGCGGGAGATAGCGGATCAGGTCCGAAATATCGCACTCCAAAACGCAGCAGATTCTCGCGAGCACGCCGAGGTCCGGCCGTTGGATTTCATTTTTGCAGTACGCTTGCAGCTGTGTGTACTGAAGCTCCGCCATCCTGGAAAGACGGCTCTTACTGATGCTGTGCTGCGACAGATATTCGTCCAGAACAATTTCACACCTGCCCCAGTCGGTTATATAGGTCAGCATGGCATTCTCCTGATTCAATTATTTACTGTTTCAGTATAAATAATTGAAAGAGACGTACCAATCTGTGATTATATACATGCTATTATTTGCAGGTGAGCTGTCTGTTACATTTTTTGAGAGAGACATCACAGATCGTCAAGCCGGTAAAATTGAACCGGCTGTAAACAAAAAGAGCATATATGAGCATTTTTTAAAAAAAGACTATGCTATAATCAGTACGCGCCGTATTTTCACTGATGAATAAAGGATCAATAAATCGAAACACGGAAATACGATGCTCTATTTTTTGATGCCCGAAAAAATGATACACGGTGAATGATGTGCTGCACGAATAAAAAACGAATAATTGAAAACAATATATTTCGTCTGATGTATTGACAATAGACGGGATAAAGAATATAATAGTACAGAAAGGAGTGGTCACATGGCACCAATAAGTACAACAATTAAAATTGACCCGGAGTTAAAAAAACAGGCTCAAGATTTATTTGGCAAATTGGGGATGAATCTTACTACGGCTGTTAATATTTTTTTAGCTCAGGCGGTGAGAGAACAGGCTATTCCTTTTAAAATAGGAATGGATGTTCCGAATGAGGAAACGTTGGCGGCAATTAATGAAGTAAAAGAATTAAAGAAGGATCCTCATAAAAAGACCTATGGTAATTTTGCGGAACTTTTGGAGGATCTGGACAATGAATAACAAATACGAAATTGTTCAGACTGGACGATTTAAGAAAGATTTAAAACTTGCGAGAAAACGAGGGTATGACCTTTCCTTAATTGGCAATGTAGTTGATACACTTGCTATGGGAGAGGAACTCCCGGAGAAATACAAGGATCATAGTTTGTCCGGTAATTATGCCGGTTGCCGAGAGTGTCACATTACCCCGGATTGGCTGCTGATCTATGAGATTTCCGATAATGAGCTTATTTTGTACTTGACAAGAACAGGAACGCACAGCGATTTGTTTCAATAGTGTAATTTAAAAATTACGCTGCAAGAAGTTCTTTAGAGTAGCAGAACAACAAATTTTAAATTACAAAAAAGAGGGGTGTCAATATTGACACCCCTCTTTTGTCATCGGAAAAGCCCGCCATAGTGGCGGGGTTGAAAAGAGCTTAATTGATTTTTTCAAATATACGCAGGGGCGTATACGACCAAACGAAATCTTAATTTATCATGACAGCAGGGGGCGGTAAGGTGTTTTTTGGGCCCGTTCAAACCGCCCCTCGTTCCTCTTTCTCAGGAGGAAGACAGCGAACCAAGAAAGAACGTTTTAGATCAAAGCGACTCACTGTGTTTGAGCCGCTGGTACGCATTATTTCATTTCCTGCTCCAGATTTTCGAACAGTTCACAGTCAAAAAATTCGGGGATGGTAATCCCCAACCCGTCGCAGAGCATCTTCAAAGTGACGACCCCGGGATTTCGGCTGACTCCGTTCAATATATTTTTTAAAGCGGAAGCGGGGACGGCGGAAATACGCGCTAAAGCATTCGGCGAAAGCTGCTTCTGCCTGCACAGAAATAACAGCCGTTTGACTACGGCTTCGCGCATATTCATCCTTTTCACCCCAGTCCATATATGGTAACTATAGTTTAACCGACCGCGGAACAAAATGTAGACCATATATGGACTTTTTAAAAGAGCTATGTTATAATTGGTATATATTAAGTTTTTACCAATATATAAGGTATCAATTTGCTGTTATTTTTTCAAATATACGCAGGGGCGTATACATACAAGCGAAATCTCCTTTAAAATGACAGCAAGGGGCGATAAGGTGTTTTTTAGACCCGTTCAAACCGCCCCTCATTCCTCTTTCTCAGGAGGGAACGTAAAGTTCGGCATCGGGCTCATGTATTCTTATTTGTATTCGAATAATGAATCTATATTTCGTATTCGATAACGTATATACTTTTTCATGAGGTGATCCTAATGTTTATTCCCAAACAATACAAAAAAGAGCTTTACATGAGTTGCGGTATGGATTCGGCGTATGGAAGTGGTGGCAATGAGGAAATATAAAATTCCAAGAATTCCGCCGACGACAACAAAAAGCATCCGGTTTCCGAACGATACGATAGAGGAAGTCGAAGAGGCCATTCGGGGAAAAGAATGCACCTTTACGGCCTTTGTTGTAGAAGCGGTCAGGGCTGCGCTGGACAATTTAAGGGAAGAAGCGGAAAACAGATGAAGGTAATCTGAAACGTATAGACTCTTTCAAGAGATTAAAATAGAAAGAGGTGCTTTTATGCCCGCCCCAACCTGCTGCTTTACCGGGCATCGGGAGCTGCCGGAGGAAAAAATCTCCGAAATCAGGCGGCGGCTTGCGGAGGAAATCGTCCGCCTCATCCCCGAAGGCGTGACCCGGTTTGCAGCGGGCGGCGCCCTGGGGTTCGACACCCTCGCGGCCCTGGCGGTCTTGCAGATGAAGGCGCTTTTCGCAGAGCTCGAATTGACCCTGATCCTCCCCTGCAAGACGCAGGACCGGTACTGGAGGCAGGCGGAGAAAGAGCGCTACCGGGAGATTCTGTCCCAGGCGGATCACGTCACATACGTGTCGGAGCAATATGTACGGGGCTGTATGCAAAAACGGAACCGCCTTCTGGTGGAAGGGAGTTCCGTTTGCATTTGCTATTGCGCCAAAAATCAGGGCAGTACGGCCTATACCGTGCGGTACGCGCGCAAAAAGGGGCGCAGAATCATCAACCTGGCGGAGTGACCGGCGGCTTGTGCCGGCTCTCCGCCTTAAAAATTTCCCCATTCCAGTGGATTTCCACCGTGACCGGCTTGTCGCTCCTGACTGTGATTTGAGGGCGTTCCCCCTCTTCCCGCGCTGCGCAGAGCAGGTCGACCGACGCGCCGCCGAAGGGATAGTTTTCAATCCCGTGGCGCTCCGTCCGGTTGACATGCCAGACGATTTTTTCATGTTCGTCATCCGTCCGGATTCCCAGGACGTATTCGAACAGGACGGCAATCGGCGCAAGCCCTGTCCAGCCGACGAATTTCGGGCGGGAATGGCTGCCGCGGGCCGCGTCCTCCGGCGCGTAATTTTCCCAGAGGGTGCCGGTCTCGTTAAACACGCGGACGACGTTTTCAAGGTGGTTGACCGCGATGTCGTAGGCGAGCTTTTCCTCCCCGACCCGGACAAGCCCCTTGAGCAGCATGTAGTTGGTCGGGGCCCAGACCGAGCCGCGCCAGTAGTCGCCGCCCGGGACATACCCTTCGGTGTCGGCCGAGATCGAGGGGATCAGGTGGGGCCTCCAAAATTCTTCCGGATTTTTCAGGTGGGCGAGGAAGGGCTCCAGCCGTTCGGCCGGCACGATGTCGGCCAGCAGCGCCCAATAGGAGCCGATCGTCTTGACATGGTTGAGGGAGCCGTCCCGCCACCTGTCGAAATAAAAGGCGTCCCGGTCGTCCCAGAGAGTTCCGTTGATAAAAGCGGTCAGGGAATCGATTTCCTTCTCCAGTTCAGCCACATCGCTTTCCCGGCGGAGCACCCCCGCCATTTTAACGAGGTATTTCGCCGAGATCACCGCCTGGATGCAGGCGTCCGCCCAGGCCATATGCCCGTGGGAAAACATGACGTTGTAGCCGGGCTGGAGCCTTGGCATGTTGTCCATCCCGCAGCCCCAGCCGGAGGAATAATAGGAGCCGTCGGGCCAGGTGCGGTTCTCCTTCATCCAGAGATGGTAGGCGAGGATCGGGTCGAAGACCCGTCCCAGCCGTTCCAGGTCTTTGGTCTGCTCGTAGTACTGCCATTCACTCCAGGCGAGGATGTTCGGCCCGGTGGAGGAAGGGTCGTACCGGTGGAAGCTTTCGCCGAGTTCCTCCTCCCAGAGCTCCCGGCAGATGAATCCGTCCGGATACTGGCGGGCATACATGTTGTCGAGCGACTTCTGGAAGTTGAAGACCCGTGCCGCGTACCGACCGTACATCGCAATAAAGGCCGTATCCCACATGAAGAGACAGCCGTTAAAGGCGGTGTCGATGAAGTTCGAAACAAATCCCGCCTCCGGGCTGGGCCTGCGCAGGTTGCTGAAAGCCGTCTGCCAGGCGTAGTCATAGCAGACGATTGCGTCACCGTGCCCGTCCCAGACCGGACGGGGCAGCTTATCCCGGCTCTCCTCATAAGAAGGAATGGGGGCGTTCTCCGGCGCCCGGCCGATAAAGGCGTTGCGTTTGACGTAGGGGCATTCGCCGTAGGTTTGATAGGTGATTCCCATTTTTACCGCTCCTCGCTGCCTTGTGGTGGTTCCGTTATTTCATCCCGTCCAGGAGCTCCCGGATGAGCTTGCCCATCCGCTCCCGGTGGTAGTTGATGACCTTCCAGCCGTTCTCCTCCGTCCCGACGACCCGGGGGTCTTCCCCGAACATCCCGAGCGGCCAGCCCTCTTCCGGCAGGTTTTCCATGTGAACCAGCTCCGGGTACAGGGCGCGGGTGATCATCGTCTCGTTCCCCGCCGCGTGATCGGACATATAGCCCTTCATCTCGGGGGTGTTTTCCATATAGCAGGTGATGACCTTGATCCCGTAGGCTTCCTCCAGCTTTTCCTTGTTCTTTTCCGCCCAGATGATCGACGGGCCGTGGCCGTGCATGACGGCGAGCTTGAACCCGGCGCGGGCGAGCTGCTTGACGATGGAGAAGACCATCGCGGAAAACAGCTCTTCATCCATGTAGTAGATGCTCCCCGGGAGCTGCTGGGTCGGGTAGGCCATAAAGCTTTCGGGGTCTTTTTCAAACCAGAAATCCATCCCGTAGTATTCGGTGCCGTCCGGCTCGATCTTCTTGGCGTCCGGCGCGCAGAAGAGCATCGGCAGAACGATGCCGCCCACATCCTCGGCCAGCATCCCGAACAGCTCCTCCGACTGGATGCCGTCCGCCCCGAGCGGGAGATGCGCCCCGTGCCATTCGATGGTTCCCAGCGGCAGGTAGGCGACCGGCGCCTGGGCGAGCCGCTCCTTGAAGGCGGCGGGGGTGATGTATTTATACTGCACTTCTTTTTTCATGGTCTTTCTCCTTCCGGACAAAACGCCCGCCGTTTTCTTCGGCGGGCGCCGTCTCTTTTATTATTTCATGACCTCTTTAAGCCAGTCGGTCACCCGCTTCATGTTGTCGAGGCTCTCGAAGACAAAGCTCCCGTGCCCCTGGTTGTGGAGCAGGTCGAGGGTGACCTTTTCCTCCCCGATCACGTCGGAGAGCGCCTTGTCGAAGTCGATCGACTGGAGAACGGGGACGAGGGGATCCTTCGTCCCGTGCTGGATCAGGAAGGGCGGGCAGTCCTCGGTGATATAGGTCGCGGGGGAAAACTCTTTGACGAGGGCCGGAAATTCCTCCGGGGTGCAGTTGAACACCGCCTTCATGTGCTCGGAAAAAACAGGCCCGGCCTGCTGCGCGTCGGTGTAAACCCCCAGCGCCTCGAAGTCTTTCGCCGTGCGGTCGACCCAGATCGGCCCGTACCAGTCGACCACCGCCTGCACCGATTCGTCGACGTCCGGATTGCCGAGCGCGCGGTCGGTCAACTCGGGCCGGTTTGCGGAGGTTCCCGCAAGAGCCGCCAGATGGCCGCCCGCGGAGCCGCCGAAAACAGCGATCCGGTTCGGGTCGAGAGAGTATTTACCGGCGTTCGCCCGGACAAACCGGATGGCCGCCTTGACGTCGTGGATCTGCGCCGGATGGGGATGCTCCGGCGCCAGCCGGTACCGGATCGACGCGACCGCGAACCCAAAGGGGAGCGCCCGCATCCCGCTGTGCACCTCGAGGTAGTTTTTGTCGCCCTCCACCCAGCCGCCGCCGTGGATCATGACGATGACCGGGAAGGGGCCATCCCCTTCGTTCGGCAGGTAGATGTCCACCAGCTCGTCTTCGAGCGGGCCGTAGGGGACATCGAGCCATTTCCGCTTGATTTCGGAGTGGTCGACTACGATTTTGAGCTGTGCCTCCATCTCGGCGGAAAGGGGAGTGTAAACCGTCACCGGGCCGTTGACGGTCTGAAAGGTTTTCTTTTTTCTCGGCATTGCTTTTCTCTCCTTTCTATTTCATGGCTTCTCTGAGCCAGTCGGTGATCCGTTTGATGTTGTCGAAGCTCTCACAGACGAGGCTCCCGTGCCCCTGGTTGTGGAGCAGGTCGAGGGTGACTTTTTCCTCCCCGATCACGTCGGAGAGCGCCTTGTCGAAGTCGATCGACTGGAGGATGGGCACCGTGGTGTCCGCCGTTCCGTGCTGGATCAAAAAAGGCGGGCAGTCTTTCGTGATGTAGGCCGCGGGGGAGAATGCGGCCGCCTTTTCCGGGAGCTCCTCCGGCGTGCACTGGAGCAGCGCGCAGAGCCACTCCTCCCTAGAGGCCGCCTGCTGCGCGTCGGTGTAAACCCCCAGCGCCTCGAAGTCTTTCGCCGTCCGGTCGACCCAGATCGGCCCGTACCAGTCGACCACCGCCTGCACCGATTCATCGACGTCCGGGTTGCCGAGCGAGCGGTCGGTCAGCTCCGGGACATGGGGTGCAGTGCCGGCAAGGGCCGCCAGATGGCCGCCCGCGGAGCCGCCCCATGTGGCGATCCGGTTCGGGTCGAGCCCGTACTTTTCGGCGTTCGCCCGCAGGAAGCGGATGGCGGCCTTGACGTCCTGAATCTGGGCCGGGTGGGGATGCTCCGGCCCGAGGCGGTAGTTGATCGACGCGACGGCAAAGCCGAAGGCGACCGACTTGATCCCGCCGTTCGGCTCCCAGTAGGTCTTGTCCCCGTCGCACCAGCCGCCGCCGTGGATCATGACGATGACCGGGAAGGGGCCATCCCCTTCGTTCGGGAAATAGAGATCCAGTACTTCCTCCTTGAGGGGCCCATAGGGGAGGTCGATGATCTTCCGTTTGATCCAGGAGCGGTCGCACTGGACGCGGAGGGTGTTCTGGAAGTCGATGCTGATCGGGACGTTCGCCGTCACCGGGCCGTTCGGGGTTTGAAAAGTCTGTTTTTTTCTCGGCATTGTTTTTTCTCCTTTCTATTTCATGGCTTCTCTGAGCCAATCGGTGATCCGCTTGATGTTGTCGTAGCTTTCGAAGACGAGGCTTCCATGCCCCTGGTTATGGAGCAGGTCGAGGGTGACCTTTTCCTCCCCGACCACCTCTGTGAGGGCTTTGTCAAACCGGATCGACTGGAGGATGGGCACCATCGTGTCCGCCGTCCCATGCTGGATCAGAAAGGGCGGACAATCCTTGGTGATGTACGAAATCGGAGAAAACGCCTTCGCATGGAGCGGAACCTCCTCCGGGGCGCAATGAAACACTTTGCAGGCGATCGAATCGCTGCCGGCGTCCCCCTGGAGCGCGTCGGTAAAAACGTTCAGCGCCTCGAAATCCTGATTCATAAGGTCGATCCGGGTGGGGCCGTACCAGTCGACCACCGCCTGCACCGATTCGTCGACGTCCGGGTTGCCCAGCGAGCGATCGGTCAGCTCGGAACGGTTCGCGGAGGTGCCCGCCAGGCTGACTAGGTGCCCTCCCGCCGACGCGCCCCAAAGGGCGACCTTCCCGGCGTCGAGATTGTACTTCTCCGCGTTTGCTTTGATAAAACGGATCGCGGCTTTGACGTCGTGAATCTGGGCCGGATGGGGGAACTCGGGCGCCAGCCGGTAGCGAACTGAAGCCACGGCGAACCCGAACCGGACGGCCTTAAAGCCGCTGTGGAACTCCCAGTAATCCTTGTCCCCGTTGATCCAGCCGCCGCCGTGGACAAAGATGACGACCGGAAAGGGCCCATCCCCCTCGTTCGGCAGGTAGAGGTCGAGAACCTCATTTTTCGCATCGGGGCCGTAGGGAAGGTCGATCCATTTCCGTTTGATGTCGGACGAATCGATGAGGATTCGCATAGAGTTTTCAAACTCGTAGCTGAGCGGGACGTTTGCCGTGATCGGGCCGTCTGGGGTTTGAAAGGTCTGTTTTTTTCTCGGCATGATGCTTCATCCTAATCAAATCATAATCGACGCTTTATTTTAAGTATTTGTCCAGGAAACGGAAGACGCGCCGTAAATTTTCATCCGAGCCGAAGGCGTCCCCGCCGTGCTCCGCCCCCTCCAGGATGTCGAGCTCCACCTTTTCCGGGCCGATGACCGCGCGGAGGGCGGCGGCAAAATCGGTCGCCTGCTCGAGCGGCACCAGGTCGTCCCGGGTGCCGTGCTGGATCAAAAAGGGCGGGCAGTCGGGTGTGATGTAGCGGCTGGCGCAGAATTCGCGGAATTTTTCGGGGAGTTCCTCGTTGGTACAGCCAAAGAGCTGGCGGTGAAGCGCGTGCGGATCAGCCGCAAAGGATGCCCGCCGCGGGAAGGCCCCGGGTTTTGCGAACTGTTCGTCCGTTTTGCTGAAATCGATCCCGCCGTACCAGTCGACCACCGCTGCAACCCGCTCGGACTGCTCCGGGTTCCCCATTGTGCGGTCGGTCAGGACTTCCTTGTCGGCGGTTGTCGCCGCAAGGCAGGAAAGGGCGGCCCCAGCCGAACCGCCCCAGAGCGCGATTTTATCCGGCAGGAGCCCGTATTCGGCGGCGTGGGCTTTGACGAACCGGACGGCCGCCTTGACGTCGTTGATCTGGGCCGGATGAGGGGCCTGCTGGGAGTAGCGGTAATTCATCGAAACGACGGCGTAGCCGTAATCCAGCGCTTTGACAACCGCCTTGAATTCGCCGTAGGTTTTGTCGCCGGAGCGGAACCCGCCGCCGTAGATGCAGAAGGCGACCGGGAACGGCCCCTCTTTGCCGTTGGGGTGGTAGATGTCCAGAACCTGGCGCTCGTGCGGAACGCCGTCCACATAAGGGATGTCGAGCCACTTTTTCCGAATGTAGCTCGTATCGAGGGGAATTTCGCGGGGGTCACGGATTTTTTCGGGATCGGCGGTAAATGCTGGCATGTCTTTCATCCTTTCCGAGACTGTTATTATTGTTAAAGAGGAAAATTCTTATTTTTCATTCTATCACAACCGTGAAAGAGGCGCAATCGGATGCCGAATATTTTAGCGCCGCTTAGACAAAACAATCGGAGTACCATGATGTGCCGCAGGGCGGATTTACTGCTTTGCAGGACGATAGCCCGGTCACTGATAAAGCGTTTGTGCGCGGCTGTGCTCACCGGGACTGTCCGGCGTTGCCTCCGTCAATCGAGAGCGGATTGATTCGACAAATTTATGTAAAATTCAAAAAAAGCCTAGGCGAAATCCATGCTTTATGGTACAATAACCGCAGAGCGGCTATGATGTTTCGTTTCATGGCCAAAGCTTCTGCGCCGTGAGTACAGGCAGAGCCTGCAAAGGCGGAGGAAATCTTGATCGTTCCTGTTTTGCACGGCCGTACGCGCGGAACGGAATTAAGATGTCATCCGGGACAGTGCCGGCGGTTCCACTTTGCAGATTCCGTCGTTGGATCGCGGACTTCCCAATTTCCGGATGTTAAAATAGAGAACGTTTTTGATTAAATCATCTAAAATCGATCGGTGGGGGTAGTATATGGACTGGTTCAACCTGATTGTTTCGCTTGGCGGGGGGCTGGCCCTCTTCCTGTTTGGAATGAACGTCTTGAGCAACAGCCTGGAAAAGCTTTCCGGCGGCCGGATGGAAAAGACTTTGGAAAAGCTGACCAACAGCGTTTGGAAGGGCGTTTTATTGGGGGCGCTGGTCACTGCGGTGATTCAGAGCTCAACGGCGACCACGATGATTGTGGTCGGTCTGGTCAACGCGGGGATTTTAAAGCTCCGTTCCTGCATCGGCGTCATCATGGGCGCCAACATCGGGACGACGATTACCGCCCAGATTCTGCGGATCGGCGGCTTCGAAAGCGATGCGAATGCAAACTTTTTTATGAACCTGCTCAAGCCGACCACCCTCGCTCCGATCATCGCGGTGATCGGCATCGTCTTCCTCATGGCGGGGAAGCGGGCGAAATACAAGGACATCGGAACCATCATGCTGGGGTTTGCGGTTCTCTTTACCGGGATGTTCACAATGGAGGAGGCGGTCGGGCCGCTGGCGGAGGTTCCCGCCTTTTCGCAGGCCTTTGCAACGCTGCAAAATCCCTTTTTGGGGATTCTGGCGGGCATCGTCGTCACGGTTATCATTCAGAGCTCTTCTGCATCCGTCGGTATTTTGCAGGCGCTTTCGGCAACCGGGGCGATTACATACGCATCCGCTGTCCCGATCATTCTGGGGCAGAATATCGGAACCTGCCTGACGACGGCTCTGCTCGCGAGCATCGGCGCCTCAAAAAACGCCAAGCGCACGGCGATCGTCCATTGTTATTTCAATATCATCGGCTCGATTTTGTTCTTAGCCGTCGTTTACACCATCCAGTCTACGATCGGGTTCCCCTTCTGGTTTGACGCGGTGGATAAAGGCGGGATCGCGAATTTCCACACCATCTTCAATGTCTCCGTCACCCTGGTGTTCATCCCGTTTGCCGGGCTTTTGGAGAAGCTGGCGAAGTTTACGATCCGCGGGGACGACGAAGACGGCGCCGACGGCGAAACAAGCCTGCTCGACGAACGGCTGCTTGTCTCCCCCGGCCTTGCGCTGGCCCAGTGTATGACCCTTCTCAAACGGATGGCCGGCTTTGCCAGGCAGAATCTTTTAGATGCGATGGCGCTTTTTCCCAAATTTGACAAAAAAGGCTTTGACCGGGTGATGGAGCAGGAGGAAATCATCGACCGGATCCAAGACCGTTTGGATAACTACCTGCAAAAGATGACGGATGAGCGGGAACTGACCGACAGCGAAAGCAGGCAGATCACCTACCTGCTTCACCTGGTTTCAGAAATTGAACGGATCGGCGACTATGCGGTCAATATCGCCGACCGGGCGGACATGTGCCAAAACCGTGGAACCAAGTTCTCGCAGAAGGGTATGGCGGAGATGAAGACGATGTTCACTGCCGTCGAAGAGATCGTCACGATTACGGCATCCAGCGTGGAGAATACCGACGTCAAGTCCGCGCTGTTGGTCGAGCCGCTTGAGCAGACCATCGACGTGCTGGAGGAAGCCCTGAAATCGAAGCATATCCAGAGGATCAAAAAGGGCAAATGCTCCGTCGACGCCGGGATCATCTTTTTGGAGACCATCGCCGACCTGGAGCGTGTGGCGGACCACTGCTCCAACATCGCGGTTTACGTCATCGGGGACAATCGGCTCAGCGCCGAGCGCAGCCTGATGATCGAAGGAGAGGTAAACCAGCACGCATTCCTGCACCGGATGCATGAAGAGGGCGGCACGGTTTATGAAAACGCGATGAAAATGTTTATGGAAAAATATGTAACGCCGTTGAAAAAAGAGTGAGGCGACAGTTTGGATTGAGAAGAATTTTTAAGAAGCGGCTGTTCGATCTCTTTGCGTTGGGGATCGCCGCGGCGGCTATTCTGATTTCTTTGTCTGCCGCCTGTAATCTTGACGGATCGAGTCGGGAGAAAACTGATTCTGGGGCCCTGTCCTCTGTTTCAGAGATTTCGGAGCTTTCGTCGGCAGAGTCAAGCGAGCCCTTTTCCACGAGTTCCGAACCATCCTTTTCCGTTTCAGAAGCTCCACAAGCAGCGCCAAATAGTTCCTCTTCGGCGAGTCCCAAACCGCCCTCTGAGCCTTCGCAGCCTGTTCACCAGGGCGGTTCGTCCGCTCCGGCTCCCGCATCTGCGGCGGCCGGGGACGACTATTTCAGCGATGCGCTCTTTATCGGGGATTCTTTGACAAACGGCCTTTATCTTTACGGCGACATCCGCACGGCGGCGTATTGTTATGAGACCAGCGCGTCGACAGCCGGGATTTTCAGCGCGACCCCGCTCGACTCGATGCTGCGGTCGAAACGTTACGGCAAAATTTATATCCTGCTTGGCATCAATGAGGTGGGCGGCGATTTGGCGCGGTATCTCGACAATTACAGAAGTGTTCTGCGGAAGATTCGCGCTGCCCAGCCCGATGCGATTGTGTATATTCAGACCCTCCTGCCGACCAATCCTTCGATGACCTGGAGTCCGTCGGCTTTCTCCGTCCGGAATGTGACCGAGAAAAACCGGGGGCTGAAACAGCTTGCGGAAGAGGAAGGCGCGTACCTTTTAGACCTCTATTCCGTCTATGCCGACGAGAACGGGGAGATGCCCGCCGCGTATTGCAGGGACGGCGTCCACCCTTATGAAGCGTACTATAAAAATTGGTGCGATTATCTGCGCACCCATACGGTTTGATCGGATTCAAAAACGATTTTCGGCGGCGACCCGATCCATTCGGGGTTGCCGGCCGATCAAATGAAAAAAGCCGGATGGAAGCGAGCCCATCCAGCTTTTTAAAATTGTATTTTCTTTCCTCCGCGCTTCTGAGAGGCGCTGTGGCGCCTTTTGTAAAAATATCGGACAGGGAGGGTCAGTCGAACAGGTTTTTCGGCTTCGCCTCGTTTTTCAGGTAGGCGCTGAAGTTCCCGTTTGTGTCGCAGGTCGCAAGGATGATGTCCGAAACGTCTTTGATCTTCTGCTCCTTCATTTGATGTCTCAGCCACTCCCGGTTTTTCCCGATGGCTTCAAGGTGCTTTTCCATCACCTGCCCATCGATGACGACGTTGGCGCACAAGCCCTCCTCCGGCGGGGTCAGGTTCATGTCCTCCGGCGTAGCCGGGCGCTTGTCGCTCCTCGGCAGGATGCTGAGCTTTCCGTTTGTCTCCAGGATGGCGAAGTCGATATCCGCTAAGTTGAAATAGCCCTGGCCGCGGCACTGGCAGAGGAGCTCGTTCAAATCGATCTTTTCATGCTTGAGGTTTTCCCGCAGAATCCGTCCCCGGTCGATGAGGATGCTCGGGGTTCCGTTCATAAAGCGGCGCATCTTGATCGACTTATTGGTGGCAACCGAGATGGAGACCGCAATGACGGCGTAAACGCCCATGGCGATCAGCGGGAAATGGAAGGGAAGCTCCGTATCGGCCGACATCTCCGCTGCAATAGAGCCGATCGAGATGCCGACTACATAGTCGAAAAAGGTGAGCTGCGAAATCTGTTTGCTCCCCATCAGCTTTGCAAGGACAAAGAGAACCGCGACGGAGATGACAGAGCGGACGATAATCTCGCCGATATCCATGAAAATGTCCATAAATGATCCCTCCGATTTTTCAAGACAAAATGTAGTATCCGCAGAGAAGGATCGATTTATGAGTTTGTATTTCCCGCGATTGAACTTTTTAAAAAAATTAAACTAGGAGGTTTTTCTATGTCCGGACCCATCCGCATTTCGGCAGACAGCACCTGCGACCTCTCGCCGGAACAGCTTTCCCGCAACGATATCGGCATCATCCCGCTTTACATCAGCCTGGGGGACGATTCCATGAAAGACGGGGTCGAGGTGACCTCGCAGATGATTTTCGATTATGTCGCCAAAACGGGCCGGCTTCCCAAAACCGCCGCGCCTTCGGTGGCCGATTACCTCGACTTCTTCCGGGAACGCCAGACATCCCCGGACGTTGCGCTGATCCATTTTACAATCAGCGCTAAGTTTTCCAGCTCTTACCAGAACGCCTGTATTGCCGCCGCCGAATTTGAAAACGTGACGGTGATCGACTCGAAAAACCTTTCTACCGGCCACGGCCTGGCGATTATGGAAGCCGTCGCGATGAGGGACAAGGGGGCGGCGGCTGAAGAAATGGTAGTGTCAAGAGTTTTTCGCAAATTAGTTTGCAGACTCTGGGAGAAAGAAG
>CAZSIV010000003.1:0-105643 GCA_964607135.1 uncultured Oscillospiraceae bacterium
ACCTGTGACCCTCTGCTTGTAAGGCAGATGCTCTCCCAGCTGAGCTATGCTCCCGTTTTCAGCGACGTTTTAAATTATACTATAACGCCGCCGAAAAGTCAAGGCATATTTTTGGATTTTTCTGCCAAGCTTCGAACTATTTTATAAGTCATTGCGGATTAAATCCTCAAGCGTTTCCCGCTTGACAATCAACCGAGATTCCCCATCTTTCACCATGACAACCGGCGGAACCGGCGTACGGTTATACCGCGAGGCCATAGAATAATTGTAAGCGCCGGTCGCAAAGACTGCCAGAATATCGCCGGCTTTCGCCTGCTGCAGCGGGATCGATTCTCCTAAAAGGTCTCCGCTCTCACAGCACTTTCCGGCCACTGTGACAACCGTATTTTTTCCCTCACCGGCCTTATTCGCAAGCGACATATCGTATTTTGCTTGGTAGAGCGCATAACGCGGATTGTCGGTCATGCCGCCGTCCACCGAAACATAGGTGCGGATTCCCGGGATCTCTTTAACGGCGCCGACCGTATAAAGGGTCGTTCCAGCCGGCCCCACAATGGAGCGCCCCGGCTCGATCAGGATAAAAGGGCGGTTCATCCCGAGTTCCTTGACAACTTCATTGACCGTCACGGAAACCTCTTTCATATACTTCTCATATGCGGCGGGCTGATCCTCAGGCGTGTATTTGATGCCGAATCCGCCGCCCAGATTGAGCTGCTCCACCTCAGTTCCGGTTTCCTCTTTCAGCTGTGCAATCAAACGAAGCATGACCTCGGCGGCCGCCTTAAAGGGTTCGAGGTCAAAAATTTGAGAACCAATATGACAGTGTACTCCTTTTAAACACAGATGCTCCATTGCCGCCGCCCGTTTTAATACGGCCATCGCTTCCCCTGTCTCAAGAGCGAGACCAAATTTGGAATCAATCTGGCCGGTTCGAATAAAATCGTGGGTGTGCGCATCGATTCCCGGTTTGATCCGGAACATGATCCCCGGCTTCTTCCCCATCTGCCCGGCAAGAAGATCGAGCTGCTCGAGTTCTTCCAGATTGTCGACCACAATACAGCCGACACCGTGCGACAAAGCATATTCTAATTCCTCGCGGGATTTATTGTTGCCGTGAAAATAAATCCTTTCAGCCGGGAAGTCCGCGCTGAGAGCCGTGTAGAGCTCCCCAAGGGAGACGACGTCGGCCCCCATTCCCTCCTGATCCACGATTCGGTAAATCTCTTTGCAGCTGAATGCCTTGCTGGCGTAAAGCGCCATCCCATTGCCGTCATAATAGGCCGCAAAGGACTCGCGGAACTTCCGGCAATTTTCACGGATCAGCGCCTCATCCATCACATAAACGGGCGTTCCGTATTCCCGGGCGAGCGATACGGCGTCATTGCCTGCAATCGTCAAATGCCCCTCTTCATTAACTTCCAGGTTTTTGGAAACAAACATCGGTTCCTCCAAAAAATTATTCTTCACCGACTTCTTCCAAAACAGTGCGGAGCGCCTCAATCCCCTCGCCTGTCACAGAAGAAACCGGCATCATATGGATTTGATCCCCGTATGGAATCTCTATGCGAAAGGCATCCAGCCGCCTTTCCTTCTGCGGCCGCGAGAGCTTGTCCGCCTTGGTGAGTACAATTAAAAACGGCTTCTCCATCTCCACCAAATATTCGATCATATCGAGGTCGAGCTGAGAAGGAGGATGCCTGATATCGATCAGCAGCAGGACGAGCGCCACCCGCCTGTCCTGGTTGAAATATCCCTCGATCAGCCCAGACCAACGCAGTTTTTCGCTTTTTGCAACCTTCGCGTAGCCATAGCCGGGAAGATCGACAAAAACAGTGCGCTCCACCTGATAAAAGTTGATTGTCGCCGTTTTCCCCGGAACCGCACTGACCCTTGCAAGATTTTTTCGATTGAACACCTTGTTAATCAGAGAGGATTTCCCAACGTTGGAACGGCCCGCAAAGGCAATTTCAAGATTTTCAGAAGGCGGAAGCTGGGATGATACCCCATAAGCGGAGACAAATTTAGCTAAATTAAAATTCATCTTTTCTCCCATTTTATTATGACGGAACAGCAGGGCAGTTTTCCTTTACCGTCTCCGGCACTGCGGAAGGATGCGGACAGGATTTTTTCTGAAACGCCGCATCCGGCCGGACCAAAGCGGTTTTGAGGACGGTCTCAACATGGTCGGCAGCGACGAATTCCACCGAATCTTTTACTACCTTTTCCACTTCAAAAAGATCAGGTTCGTTCCTTTTGGGGATGATCACCGTTTTGACGCCGTAGCGGTAGGCGGCCATCGTCTTTTCACGCAGTCCGCCGATCGGCAGAACGCGGCCGCGAAGGGTGATCTCCCCCGTCATGGCGACGTCATGGCGCACCGGCATCCCCGACAGCGCGGAAACCAAAGCCGTCGTCAGCGCAATCCCGGCAGACGGTCCGTCTTTTGGAACGGCACCTTCCGGCGCGTGGATGTGGATATCCTTCGTTTTATAAAAATCGGATGCAATCCCGTACTCTTCTGTCACCGAGCGGACATAGCTCACCGCAATCCGGGCCGATTCCTTCATTACATCGCCGAGATTGCCGGTGAGCTCCATCTTTCCGGAGCCGTCTAAAACTGCAACCTCGATCGGCAGCACTTCCCCGCCCACCGACGTCCAGGCAAGGCCGGTGACCAAGCCGACCATATCCTGCGCTTCCATTAAGTCGGGGTAGTATTTCTTCGGCCCTAAAAGCGATTCCAGATTTTTAGGGGTCACAATCACCCGCGCCGCCTCATTTGAGGCGAGCTTCTTCGCTCCCTTCCGGCAGAGGGATGCGATCTCGCGCTCCAGCCTGCGGACGCCTGCCTCACGGGTATAACCGTCAACCAGACCGTAAAGGGCGCCGTCTGAAATTCGGAAGAGCGCCGGGGTAAGCCCATGCTTCTCCATCTGCTTTTTGACGAGATGACGCTTTGCGATCTGGAACTTTTCCTCCCTTGTGTAGCTCGGCAGGGAGATGACCTCCATCCGGTCGAGCAGCGGCCTGGGGATGGTGTCGAGGGTGTTCGCCGTCGTGATAAACAGGACTTCGCTCAGGTCGAAAGGGACTTCGAGGTAGTGGTCATAAAAAGCCGAGTTCTGCTCGCTGTCGAGCATTTCGAGCATCGCCGCAGAAGGGTCGCCCTTGTAGTCGGCTCCCATCTTGTCGATTTCATCCAAGAGGATCAGCGGATTGTGGGACTTCGCCTGCTTCATCCCGGTGATGATCCGCCCCGGCATCGCGCCGATATAGGTTTTTCTGTGACCGCGGATTTCCGCCTCGTCCCGAACGCCGCCCAGAGAAATCCGGACGAATTTCCGGCCGAGCGCTTCTGCGATCGAACGGGCAATCGAGGTCTTTCCAACCCCCGGAGGGCCCTCCAGACAGAGGATCTGTCCTTTGATATCCGGGGCGAGCTTTCGGACTGCAAGGCTTTCTAGGATCCGCTCCTTGACCTTTTCCAGGCCGTAATGATCCCGGTCGAGCCGTTTTCCGATCTGCACGATATTCAGATTATCCTTTGTCTTTTCATCCCAGGGCAGGCTGACAGCCAGGTCGAGATAGTTGCGGATGACGGATGCTTCGTGGGAATTCGGAGGCATTTTATAAAGGCGCTCGCACTCCTTGAGCAGTCTTTCCCTGGAATCGTCCGGTAAATTTTTGATTTTATCGATCGCATCGGCAAATTCCTCCGCCTCTTCCTGAACGTTTTCCCCATCGCCGAGCTCGTCTGAAATCACACGGAGCTGTTCACGCAGGTAATAATCGCGCTGATTTTTGTCCATATTCTCTTTGACCTGCTCGTAGATATCCCGCTCGATGGTGAGGATGTTGGTCTCTTTTTCAAGGAATTCGGCAAGCAAGCGGAGACGGCCGTAAAGATCCGACTTTTCCAAAAGCAGCTGCTTATCTTCAAACCGGAGCATAATATTCTGGACGATGATGTCGAAAAGCTTCTGCGGGTCTTCTTCCGCGAAAATGGATGCGACCAGCTCTTCCGCGAGCTTCGGCACGATTTCGGTGTATTCGTCAAAGATCGACTTAATGGTGCGCACCACCGCTTCCATTTCATCGGGAGACCTCTGGCCGCTGCGATAAGGCATCCGCTTCACTTCGCATTCGATATAGCCCTCGAACGAGGTGTAGCGCACAACTTTGGCACGGTAAAGCCCCTCCGCCAGGATGCGGACGGTGTTTTCCTGCGTCTTTAAAAGCTGCTTGACCCTTACCACTACGCCGATTTGATAAAGATCGTTTTCCCCTGGATCGTCCACCGCAAGGTCGTTCTGTGCGACTAGGAAAATCGTTTTATCCCCCCCGATCGCCGCGTTGAGCGCCTTAATCGACTTTATGCGCCCCACGTCGAAATGCATGACGGTGCCCGGGAGCATGACGATTCCCCTCATGGCGAGTGCCGGCAGAATAACAGTTCGATTTCCTTTTTTTATATCCAAATTTTTTTTCTGCATAACAATCTCCTTAAACCTAGGAAAATCCGGTTGACATATACTCTGCTTATTATACCGGATGCGGCGGGCTTTTGCAAGTTATCAGGCGTATTCATTCATTCTTTTGCAAAACTTTACTTCCTCTCTTTCGTGTGTTAAAATGATACAGTAATTTAATTTCCTTTTTGGAGATTTGGAGGACGGCCCAGATGAACAGCAAACTGAAAAACGAAGACGTCGATTTTCTTTTCCAGGCGGTTTTATCTCTAAACAGCATGGAGGAATGCTATAATTTTTTTGAAGACCTCTGCACCGCGCAGGAACTCAAAGCCATGTCGCAGCGGATCGTCGTGGCAAAAATGCTGAGTGAGCATAAAGTGTACAACGACATCGTAGCCAAAACCGGGGCCAGCACCGCCACCATCAGCCGGGTCAACCGTTCCCTGATGTATGGAAACGATGGATATTCCGTCGTTTTCGACCGATTGGATCAGAAGAAATGAGCAGTTACTGCGACTTTGCATCGGTTTATGACGCCTTTACTTCCAATATAGATTACCCCCGCCGGACGGCATATTATGACCGGCAGATCGCCGCTTTCGGCGGAAAAAAGGGAATTTTATTGGATCTCGCCTGCGGCACCGGCTCGATGAGCTTCGAATTTGCCAAATTGGGCTATGACGTAATCGGGATAGACGGGTCGGAAGAGATGCTTTCGGCTGCAATGGACAAAAAGCTCGAAAGCGGGATTGATTCGGTCATCTTCCTGTGCCAGCAGATGCAGGAGCTTGATCTCTACGGGACAATAGATGCCACCGTCTGCGCGCTGGACAGCTTAAATCACCTGACTGAGCTGAAGGATTTGCAGGAAGTTTTCCGGCGCGTTTCACTCTTCACAAATCCCGGCGGATTGTTCCTGTTCGACGTCAATACGCTGTATAAGCACCGGGAAATCCTGGGAAACAACACCTTTTTTTACGATGAGCCCGGCGCGTCCTGTGTCTGGCAGAACACCTTTATTGAACCGGACACGGTACAGATCGACCTGGATTTCTTTATTGAAGCTGAACACGGGCTTTACCGACGGGCTGTCGAGCAGTTTCAGGAACGGGCTTATGCAGACGAAACACTTCAGTCCATGCTCAGAAAAGCGGGTTTCTCCGTGCTGGCTGTTTACGATGAGGACAGTGAAGTGCCGCCGCGTGAAGCTTCCGAGCGGGTCATCTATATTGCCAAGAAGATTTGAAAGGATATTATATGGGAAAGCTGGTACGCACTCTGTCTAAAGACGGTTCTGTTATGGCCTGCGCTGTCGACGCCACCGATATCGCAGCTGAAATCGAACGGATTCATCAAACGTCCGCCGTCGTTTCGGCCGCACTCGGCAGATTGGCCGCAGCCGCTTCCATGATGGGGGCTATGCTGAAGGCTTCCGACCAATCCGTCACACTGCGGATGAAGGGTGACGGGCCGGTTGGCAGTATGATCGCCGTGGCGGACAGCTACGGCAACGTTAAATGCTACGCCGAAAATACGGTGGTGGAACTGCCGCTCAACCAATATGGGAAGCTGGACGTCTCCGGTGCGGTCGGGAAAACGGGCTTTTTGCAGGTCATCAAGGATTTGGGGATGAAGGAGCCTTATACCGGGCAGGTTCCCATCGTATCCGGTGAAATCGCGGAAGATATCACCGAGTATTTCGCCGTGAGCGAGCAGACGCCGACGGTCTGCGGTTTAGGGGTTTTGGTCAACCCGGACCTCACCGTCAAAGGGGCCGGCGGCTACCTGGTTCAGCTTCTCCCCTTCGCCGATGAAAGCTGCATCGATATTTTGGAAGAAAATCTAAAAAAGATGCCGCCGGTTTCTTCCATGTACGCAGACGGGATAACGCCTCAGGATGTTTGTTTCCGGCTGTTAAAAGGGCTCGAACCCAACGTCCTCGACGACTCTTTTCCGGCTTACCGCTGTGACTGCAGTGAGGAGCGGGTTACCAGGGCGCTTATCAGCCTTGGAAAAAAAGAACTCGATTCCATGATTGAAGAAGAGGAGAAAATTGAAGTATCCTGCCATTTCTGCAATAAGAAATACAGCTTTGGCCGGGATATGCTGGTACAAATCCGGGATCGGGCAAAGGCCTGACGGATTTAAAATAAACATTTTGAATTTAAGGGGGAAACTATTTCTTTGGACGGTTATCTTATACTTGTGCTGGTTGTGTTGGTTCTGCTTTCAGCGTTCTTCTCAGCCAGCGAAACATCTATTTCCACTGTCAACCGGATTCGTATGCGCAACTACGCGGACGACGGCAATAAAAAGGCGCAAAAAGTCTTACATATGGCCGATCACTACGACAAAACGCTGTCGACTATCTTAGTCGGCAACAATATCGTCAACATCGCGTTTGCCTCGTTGAGCACGATGCTCTTCACGAGCTGGTTCGGCGTTTCGGGCGTGGGGATCGCCACCATAGTCGCGACTGTGGTCGTTTTGATCTTTGGAGAAATCCTGCCGAAAAGCCTCGCAAAAGAGTATGCCGATTCTTTCGCCTTGATGATCTCTTATCCGCTTTACTGGATCATGGTGATCCTCACACCGGTCGTTTTTATTTTCATCGGGATCAAACAGGTGTTTATGCGCATCTTCAAGCCCCAGAAAAAGCAGGTGTCGGTAACCGAAGAAGAGCTTAAATACATCATTGAAGAGATCGAAGACGAGGGTGTTTTGGAACAGCAGGAAAGCGAACTCGTCCGCAGTGCTTTAGACTTTGACGAAATCACCGCCGACGAAATCCTCACCCCGCGCGTCGACGTCGTTTCAATTGAGGTAAACGAGCCCCTCGAATCGATCAGGGATATTTTTGTAAACGAACATTACTCCAGAATCCCCGTCTATGAAGACAGCATCGACAACATCATCGGCGTCCTTTATTCCAAGGATTTCTTTACCGCCTATATCAAAGGGGCCGAATTTTCCATCCGCGAAATGCTCCAGGGGGTTATCTTTATTCCCCCCAAGAAAAAAATCTCCGAGCTGTTTACCGAGCTCCAGAAAAGCAAGTCTCATATCGCGGTCGTCACCGACCAATACGGCGGCAATATGGGCATTATCACGCTGGAGGACATTCTGGAGGAACTGGTCGGCGAAATCTGGGACGAATACGACGAAGAGGAGCGGGAATTCATCCAGCTGGATGAAAACACCTTCGAGATCAGCGGCGACCTTCGGGTGAGCGAACTGATCGAAGAGCTCAAAATCGACGGATTGGAAATCGAAACCAGCAGCAATTCCGCCGGCGGCTGGGCGCTCGAAAGCTTCGGGCACATCCCCGAGGCTGGAGAATCGTTCCTCTGCAAAGTCCTCAAGGTGACAGTCAAGGAGGTTGCTGAAAACCGGATCATTCGTTTGACGGTTCAAGTTCTGCCTCCCCAAAAGGAGAAAAAGGACGAAGAGCCGTAAAATTGCAATGATACAGCGCTGAAATTGATTTTTCGGGAGATCATCTGATAATCGACTGGTTTATTGAAAGGAGAATGACAATGGAAATCCAAGGCATCCAAAGAAGTGAGTTGCAGCAAACTGCGCAGAAAATCAGAGAAGCGGGAAAGCAGGAGCCGGCCGCCGATGCAATCCGCGCCGACGGCACAGCGTCGGAATCACCGAAGGCTCCCGTTTATGATGAGTATGTCCCCGAAGATGAAGAGAACAATCAATCAATCGGCCTTTATGAAATCATACACGATGAAGACGGCCTCAAAATCCGGTATGACAATCCAGAAAAGCCAAAGGACAGCACTGTACCGGATTCAATCGGAGAGGACCTCAAAGCGGATGCCCCGAAAAAAAGCGCCCCTGATAAAAAAGCCGAGAGCTGTACTACAGACACCGACAAGGTAGACCGGGAGATTAAAAAGATCAAGGAAGAAGCAAAGAAGTTAAAGCAGCAGATTCGTTCTTCCAGTGATCCTCAGAAAGCGGAAGATTTGAAAAAACGGCTTTCCAGGGTCGAAAATGAGCTGCGGCAAAAAGACAACGACGCCTACAGGCGCCAGCACGCAGTTGTTTCCTAAAACGGATCTCATTCAAAAGAGTCCCTAAAATGCTCAAAAAGGCCGCCCTGTTTGGACAGGGCGGCCTTTTCCGTAAATATTTTTAATAGAGCGGATACGCTTCGCAGATTTTATTGACTTCTCCGCGGATATAATCCTTCTTTTCCTCAAAATCGGGCTGTGCGGTGAGATAGATCAGCTCGCCGATCTTTTCCATATCGCTTTCCACCAATCCCCTGCTGGTGACAGCCGGCGTCCCGATCCGCACGCCGCTGGTGATAAACGGGCTCTGCGGATCGTTCGGAATCGCGTTTTTGTTGACGGTGATATAAACCTCGTCGAGGCGTTTTTCCAGCTCTTTCCCGGTGACATTGAAATTGCGGAGATCAACCAGCATCAGGTGGTTGTCCGTACCGCCGGATACGAGATCGAAGCCCCGTTTCAGCAGCTCCTTGGAAAGCGCCTGCGCATTATTGACAATCTGCTGCTGATAGGCTTTAAACTCCGGTTTCAGAGCTTCCCCCAAACAGACCGCCTTGGCCGCGATGATATGCATGAGCGGCCCGCCCTGCGTACCTGGGAAGATCGCTTTATTGATTGCTTTGGCATATTCCTCTTTGCAGAGAATCATCCCGCCGCGGGGGCCGCGCAGGGTTTTATGGGTGGTCGTCGTGACGACATCGGCATACGGCACCGGGTTGGGATGGAGCCCGGCCGCCACCAGCCCGGCAATATGGGCCATGTCGACCATCAAATAGGCCCCAACTTCCTTCGCAATTTCATAGAACTTCGCAAAATCGATCACGCGGGGATATGCGCTCGCACCAGCCACGATCATTTTCGGGCGCTGTTCCTTCGCCAAAGCGTAAAGCTTATTATAATCGATGGTGTGCATCTCGTCGTCGACACCGTAGGGAACGAAGTTGAAATAAGCGCCGGACATATTGACCGGAGAACCGTGTGTCAGATGTCCACCGTCTGCAAGGCTCATCCCGAGGATCGTATCGCCGGGTTTGAGTAGCGCAAAATAGACCGCCAGATTGGCCTGTGCACCGGAATGAGGCTGAACATTGGCATGGTCGGCTCCAAACAGCTTCTTCGCCCGTTCGATCGCTATGTTTTCAACAACATCTACACACTCACAGCCGCCATAATACCGTTTTCCAGGATAGCCCTCGGCATACTTATTGGTCAAAACGCTGCCCATTGCCGCCATAACTTCTTTGGAGACGATATTCTCGCTCGCAATCAATTCTAAGTTGCGGCGCTGCCGGGCAAGCTCAGCCGACATCGCTTCGGCAACTTCGGCGTCGCCCTTTTTCAAATAATCCATCGGTTCAACAGAAAATTCCATCCTCATACTCCTCTTAACATTAAATTCCCGCTTTTAGCGAATCACAATTATTTCTATTATACGGCATCCGCTGTACAGAATCAATCATCTATGCCAAATCCAATATGAAAAACCTCACCGAAAATGTTCTCCTTCTTTGGTCAATACGTCAATTTTCAAAAGCTTTGCGTCTTCAATCAAGGAAGGCTGTTCCCTTTTAAACGCATCCAAAACCAAAAAAGGACTGATATTTTTTTCGATTCCAGCCGGTAAGAACAGATCAACCGTCAAAATATCCTCTGCCTGTTTCACATTTTTTAGATGGATATCCGGCTTGATATCGATTGTTCGAACCCCCTTTTTTGTCTTCTTTTCGACCATGATTTCCTTTTGCTCCAAAAAGCGGTTCCAAGCCTGCAAAAGCCCTTCCGGCCTTTTTGAATACAGCTCGAGCCGGAACTCGGCGCGGCCAATATCCTGCGCCTTATAAAGAGGCTTCGAAATAGAAAGAACGGTCATACCCTCCGGCAAGGATGACTGAAGGCGGCGGACGATCTCTTTGTCCGGCAGTTCGGCAGTCAAGCGAAAGTCCATCATCTCACAGCGGCTTTCCAGCCCCAAAGCCAGCGGGAGGGCAAAAGTGAGGTAGATATGAGGGTTGAACCCCTCAGAATACCAAACCGGAAGGCCGCTCCGTTTGAGCGCCCTCTGCATCAGGCGGTTGACATCCAGATGGGAGATATATTTTAACCGCCCGGTTTTCGTATAGCAAACGCGGTAATCAATGAACACTGCAGCGCCCCCCTTCCATCAAACGGTTTGCACCGCAGCCGGAACACTGCTCGCGGCAATGAGGGGTCGTGATCCCTTCATAGGCCTTTCGATGTTCGCTTTTCAGAAAAGCTTCACTGATGCCGAAATCCAGGTGGCTCCACGGCAAAACCTCATTGAGCGGACGTTTGCGGGTGGCGTAAAATTCCATTGTCATCTCACTTTCCGCAAATGCTTCCTCCCAAAGATCAAAGCGGAAGCACTCGTCCCAGCTGTCCAAGATACACCCCTTTTTCCAAGCGTCATAGATCACCTTTCCAAGGCGGCGGTCGCCCCGTGCCAAAACGCCTTCCAGAACGCTCGTCTTGACGTTGTGCCAGCTGCAGCTGATCTTTTTAGAGCGAACCGTTTCGATCAGATGTTTTTGTTTTGCCTTTATCAGTTCCATCGTATCCTGTGCCTCCCACTGGAACGGGGTAAACGGCTTCGGCACGAAGGTAGAAACGCTGACCGAAATGGAAACGCCCTTCCCTTTCGGGCGATTTGGCATCTCATAATAAAGATCGAGAATCCGATGGGCGAGCTCGATGATTCCAGCGACATCTTCCATCGTTTCGGTCGGGAGCCCCAGCATAAAATAAAGCTTGACCGACGCATAGCCCCCTTCAAAAGCGATCCGGCAGGTGTTCAGCACCTCTTCCTCGGTCACATTTTTGTTGATCACGTCACGCAGGCGCTGCGTCCCTGCCTCCGGTGCGAAGGTCAGCCCGCTTTTCCGCACCCGTTTGACCCGTTCAAGCAGCTCCTCCGAAAAGTTGTCGATCCGCAAAGACGGCAGCGACAGGTTGATGTGCTCCCCCTCCGTAAATGAGAGGAGCTCGTCCAGCAGCGGTTCGAGTTCGGAGTAATCACTGGTGGAAAGGGACGACAGAGAAATCTCTTCATATCCTGTCGAATCGCAGAGCGATTTCGCCTGACGGCAGACGACGTCCGCATCCTTTTCCCGGAGCGGACGGTAGATAAATCCAGCCTGGCAGAACCGGCAGCCGCGGATGCAGCCTCGCATCAGTTCGGCCATCACCCGGTCGTGGACAATTTCCATATAAGGTACCAGGAAAGTATCCGGATAATGGGATCGGTTCAAATCCTGCTCAATCTTCTTCCGCACGACGGCAGGCGCCCCTTCCTTCGGAAGAACCGCCGCAACCGTTCCGTCCTCCCGATACGCCACATCATAGAGGGATGGCACATAAATTCCTTCCTGTTCGGAAGCCTTTTTCAAAAATTCCTTTTTTGTCCACCCGAACGATTTTGCCTCGCGGTAAAGCGCCATTAAATCGTCCAGCTGCTTTTCCCCCTCGCCCAGACAGAAGAGGTCTACAAAGTCGCAGAGCGGCTCCGGATTGCAGGCACAGGGACCGCCGGCGATTACAAGATTGTTCAAACCCTTTCTGTCTGCGGCGAGCACCGGGACATTCCCGAGCGAGAGCATCGCAAGAAGATTGGTATAGCTCAGCTCATATTGCAGTGTAAATCCAATGACGTCAAATTCGCTCAGCGGCGTAAAGCTTTCCAGAGAATAAAGGGGAATCTCGTGCTGTTCCATCTGCTCTTTAAAATCCGTCCAGGGCATAAAGCAACGCTCACACCAAACTTCTTTATTGGCATTGAGAGACGAATAAAGGATCTTCATCCCCAAATGGGACATCCCCACCTCATAGGTATCGGGAAAACAAAATACAAAGCGGACGCTGACTTCATCCGGGTTTTTAACAACCTGATGAAGCTCACCGCCCACATAACGGGCAGGCTTCTGGACTTTCAGCAAAACCTGCTCCACTTTTTTTCTCAACGGTTCGGACATAGGCCCCTCCCAATTACAAGATACCTTTATTGTACCTGATTCGAGGGACAAATGCAAACAAAATGTCAAACCCTGCGGTCTTGGGCTAACGACATCATCAGAAATGCCGCGGTGATCATCAACGTTATATTATGGTCTCGGAACAGAAGCAAAACACCGTAGCCGAAAACCGGCAGTACAATAAACCAGGAGAGGAAGGTACAGATCAAACCGGCGGCTTTTATCGGAAGCAGCTGGCTGAGGAAACGCTTCAATATCATCCCGCCGTCCAAAGCCCCTACGGGAACCAGATTAAACAGGCCGATCGAAAGCTGTACCAGGGCGATCTGGGTCATCTCCGGATTCGGCGCCATCCCGAAATAGAGAAACAAAAAGACGGCGAAATTGGTAAAACACCCCGCAGAAAGGGCGAAAATATCCTTCCCTATCGTCAGGTAACGGTCTGACGATGTAATCCGCATCCCCTCGATCGAAAGGGTGACGCTTTTCGGACGTTCCCCCACGATAAAATAGGCGACCATATGGCCCAATTCATGGGTCACCGCGGCCAAAACGCCGCAGTAGCCCATCCCGGAACGGTCCAGAATTAGATAAACTGTGACAACGGCGAAAAAAAGAAAAGACAGCTTCACCTGGATCCCGAAAGCTTTAAATTGCAGCATAACCGTCTTCCAGATGGCCGGGGATCACCTTTAAAGGGTCGATAAACACACCGTTGACCGAGATATCGAAATGGCAGTGATTTCCCGTGGAATACCCCGTATTCCCTACATATCCGACGATGTCCCCCGCTTCGACTGCATCCCCCACCTCAACATTGAGTTTACTGCAGTGCCCGTACCGGGTGATCACGCCATCCTCGTGCCGGATCGCAACAAAATTTCCAAAGCTTACCGAGCTTTGCGCCTGAATGACTGTCCCCGAACGAAAAGCTGCGATCTCAGTTCCCTCCTCCGCCGGAACGTCGATCCCTTTGTGAAAATCCGGCAGCCCGGTGATCGGATGGATGCGGTAGCCGTGGCCCGAGCTGATCTTTCCGCTGATCGGCAGCACATAGTCTGTTTTCAGCGGCTCGGTGTCAATCTCCCCGAGCCCGGCGGATTCATGTGACAGCGGCAGCGGATTCTCTTCCCCGCCCATCCCCATCGCTGTCGTAGGAGCGGAGGAAGGATCAGAATCGTCCGGTTTCGATGTGGAAGAAATTCCCGAGGAATCGTCCGACGCGCCGGCATCCGCGCTGAAAGGATCGGAATCGGAGCTGCCGACAGAGGTGCCGGAGGAAGGAGAAGAAGAATCGTCCCCGGCCGGCGCAGTCAAAAATTCAGCGACGTTGTGAAAGAGGTTGGAAACATCCTGTGTAATTCCAGCATCGTCCCGAACCTGCATTTCATAAAACCTTCTCAGCTCCTTGATCGGCTCTGGAAAAAGGACGTTTGCAAACAGCAATAGAATCGCCGTGATTAAGCAGATGATCAGCTGGGCTAAAAAGAGACTTCCAGCCCCCGTTCTTCGCCCGCCTTCCCTTTCCGGGTCTTCTTTTTTCTTACCGCGGAATTCATGAAAATCGTAGTCGGTTTGATGTTCCATAGCATAATAGCTCCTCTATTTCCATATCGTTTTAACCAAATGAATGCTATATTTTATTCGCATGAGACGGAAAATAGACTAGCGGCGTGATGGGGTTACAAAGTCGTATCCATCCTGAAAGTATCTCTCGGCTACCCAGACGGCAGCCGACTCCATTGAATGAGGACAAAATTTTTATCTCTTTCAAAAGAGGAATGTTTTTTGAATATGGTAATCTATAAAATATAAGTATTAGACATATGAATGATTCCTCGCTATAATATGAATGGAGACTTTTCAGTTATGGGGAAAGCTCGATATATGGGTACAACCGGATGAAGAGCAGCGCCGATAATCGGGGGCAGTTCATATGACCGTCTGCTAAAAGCTTTCCCATAGAAAACAGTTGTTCTTTTCCTACTAAAAACACATCAGCAAAAAGAGAGGTATTTTACAATGGCATTACAGATTCAGAACAAAACATTTGATGAAGAACGCGCTTTATATCATTTACAGGACGCGGAAGTGTTGAACTGTAATTTTTCCGGCCCTGCCGACGGAGAATCCGCTTTGAAAGAAGCGAGGAACGTCACAGTAAAGAACTGCCGTTTTTCTTTGCGGTATCCTTTTTGGCATACCCAGGTCTTTCGACTCGAAAGCTCAACATTGGAAACGGACACGAGAGCCCCAATCTGGTACGCGAGCGATGGAAAAATTACAGATACTGTAATCAACGGGGTGAAGTGTCTGCGCGAATGCAGGAAGATCGAACTGGAAGGCTGTACGGTGTCCTCACCGGAATTCGGATGGAGATGCCGCGACCTTGCCATAACCGACTGCGAAATAGAATCGGAATACTTCCTTTTTGAGAGTTCAGATATCGAAGTCAACCGGCTGAAAATGAAGGGAAAATATTCCTTTCAATATGTCAAAAACCTACATATCAACCATTCGGAGCTCGACACAAAAGATGCTTTCTGGCACAGCGAGAATGTCATCGTAGAAAACAGCACGGTCAAGGGGGAATACCTCGGTTGGTATTCGAACGGGCTCACCCTGATCAACTGTAAGATCATCGGCACACAGCCCCTTTGCTACTGCAAAAACCTCAAACTCATCAACTGCACGATGGAGGATACCGACCTCTCCTTTGAATATTCCGAAGTCGAAGCCGATGTCAAAGGGGCGATTCTCTCTGTAAAAAACCCAAAGTCCGGCAAAATTGTCGCGGATCAAATCGGAGAGATTATCCTGGAAGATTCGATTTTGGAATCGACCTGCCTGATCGAAACGCGCAGCTGAAAAGGAAGATTGAACGATGGAATACCAAACGCTCGGAAATTCGGACTTGATCGTCTCCCGCATCTGTATGGGCTGCATGGGGTTTGGGAGTGCAGCATCCGGTCAGCACAGCTGGACGCTGGATGAGGAATCATCCAGGGAAATCATCAAACGCGGCCTGCATTTGGGCGTGAACTTTTACGATACAGCGGTCTCTTATCAAGGCGGTACGAGCGAGCAGTACGTAGGCCGGGCACTGCGGGACTTCGCAAAGCGCGAGGAAATCGTCCTCGCCACCAAGTTTCCTCCCCGCACAAAGGAGGAAATCGAAATGGGGATCAGCGGCCAAAAGCATGTGGAAACTATGCTGGACCAAAGTCTGAAAAACCTCGGCATGGACTATGTAGACCTGTACATCTGTCATATGTGGGATTACAACACACCGCTTTTTGAGACTATGGACGGCCTGAATCGCGCTGTCAAAGCCGGAAAAGCGCGCGCCGTCGGTATCTCCAACTGCTACGCCTATCAGCTTGCGAAAGCAAACGCTTTGGCTGAAAAAGAGGGATTTTCAAAGTTTGTTTCCGTTCAGGGGCACTATAACCTGGTTTTTCGAGAAGAGGAGCGGGAAATGGCACTTCTCTGCAAGGAGGATCATATCGCCATGACGCCGTACAGCGCACTTGCAGCTGGACGGCTGTCAAGGCCGCCGGGAAACACCTCTAAACGTTTTAGAGAAGACAGCTACGCCCAGTTTAAGTACAACGATGCCGCAGAACAGGACGCCGTTATCATCGGCCGCGTGGCTGAAACCGCTGCGAAGCGCGGTGTTTCCATGACAGAAGTTTCCCTGGCCTGGCTCCTTTCCAAAGTGACTGCCCCGGTAGTCGGCGCGACCAAAGTTCAGCATATCGAAGATGCAGTCAAGGCGGCGGAACTGACCCTTACCGCTGATGAGATCAGCTACCTGGAAGAAGCTTACCTACCGCATAAGCTGGTTGGAGTAATGGCGCAAAATCGGCCTGTATAACAATTCTTTTTTCACGGCAACGGGGGCAAGCAGCCCCCGTCATTTATCTCTAGTTAAAATATAGAAATTCCCCGGCGCGATTTTACCGCACCGGGGAATTTTCGTTTCCATTTTCTTTAAACACCGCCAAAAGGCTTATTTTTTCAGTCCCATCGATTTTTTCACCGTCTCGGCGATGTTTTCAGCGCTGAGCCCATACTTCTTCAGCAGCTGAGCAGCCGGGCCGGATTTGCCGAATTCGTCGTTGACACCAACCTTGATGACCGGAACCGGACAATTCTCGGTGACAACATCAGCAACCGCAGAACCGAGACCACCGATTACACTGTGCTCTTCCGCCGTGATGATCAGGCCGGTTTCCTTTGCCGCCTTGATGATGATTTCCTTGTCGATCGGTTTAATGGTATGGATGTTGATGACGCGGGCATCGATTCCCGCCTCTGCCAAGGTCTTCGCCGCTTCAACGGACTCGTTGACCATCAGGCCGGTGGCGATGATGGTCACATCCTTGCCGCCCTTGAGTTCGATCCCCTTGCCGAGTTCAAACTTGTAAGTCGCCGGATCGTTGAAAATCGGGGTGGCGAGACGGCCGAAACGCAGGTAAACCGGGCCGTCAATTTCGCAGGCAGCCGCTACGGCGGCCTTTGCTTCGGTGTCGTCAGCGGGATTGATGATCGTCATTCCCGGGATGGTGCGCATCAATGCGATATCCTCGTTGCACTGGTGGGTCGCGCCGTCTTCGCCGACCGAAATACCGGCATGGGTCGCACCGATTTTGACGTTGAGATGGGGATAACCGATCGAGTTGCGCACGATCTCAAAGGCGCGGCCGGCAGCGAACATCGCAAAGGTGCTGGCAAACGGGATTTTCCCGGTCGCAGCCATACCGGCGGCAATCCCCATCATATTTGCCTCTGCAATTCCGCAGTCGAAGAAACGCTCCGGGCACTTTTTCCAGAAAACCTGAGTCTGGGTTGCACGGGCAAGATCTGCGTCGAGCACGACAAGATTTTCATATTTATCGGCCAGCTCTGCCAACGCCTCACCGTAGCTCTGTCTGGTCGCTTTTTTTACTACTTCGCTCATTCAAAAGCCCTCCATTATTCGGTATGATTTTTTAAAATTCACTTCACCCCGGCAGCTAAAGCTCGGAGTAAAACAGAACGTCATTCAGCTTACAGTGCGGCGTAAGCGGCTTTCAGCTCAGACATCGCCTGCTCATACTGCTCCGCATTCGGGGCGCTTCCATGCCAAGCGGCATTGTTCTCCATAAAGGAAACGCCCTTGCCCTTGACGCTTTTCTGGATGATGACGACCGGTTTGCCCTTAACGGTTTTCGCCTCTTCAAAAGCAGCCTCGATCTTGTCAAAATCATGCGCATTGTCCAGATTGATCACATGCCAGTTGAAGGCTTTGAATTTTTCATCGATCGGATAAGGGGAGTTGACGTCGTCAATCTTACCGTCAATCTGAAGACCGTTGTTGTCAACCACCGCGATCAGGTTGTCCAGCTTACGGAAACCGGCAAACATAGCGGCCTCCCAAACCTGGCCTTCCTGGATTTCACCGTCGCCGAGGATGGTAAACACCCGGTAAGCCTCTCCGGAAACCTTCGCGGAAAGGGCCATGCCGCAGGCCACGGAAATCCCCTGGCCCAGAGAACCGCTGCTCATATCAACGCCCGGGATGGTTTTCATATCCGGATGGCCCTGGAGCATCCTGCCAACCTGACGCAGGCCTTTGAGCTCATCCTCCGGGAAATAACCCTTTTGCGCGAGAACGGAGTAAAGCCCCGGCGCAGTATGGCCTTTGGAAAGCACCAGACGATCCCTTTCCGGGCACTTCGGATTTTTCGGGTCTATCTTCATCTCTTTAAAATAAAGATAGGTGAGAAGATCGGAAATCGAAAGCGATCCGCCTGGATGCCCCGATTTTGCATTGAAAACTGCTTCAATAACGCCCATTCTCACTTTGCAGGCAGTTTTCATCAGCTCTTTTTTTGTCGCCAAATCCATAATAAAACCTCCAAAAATATATTTTTGCATGGCAAATGACCTATATTTCAACCGAGCGTTGCCGCTCTAAAATTGACGTTTCCATCAAAAGGCGGATCAATTCCGCCAAAGCGTGATGGTCGTTGTCGCAGACCACGAGCTGGGCGGCCTGTTTGAGCTCCTGCGGAGCGTTTGCCACCGCGACGCCGATTCCCGCATTCTGAATCATCTCATAATCATTGAAGTAGTCCCCGACCGCCACTGTCTTTTCAATCGGAACCCCAGTCAGCCCGGCGAGGTGGAGAAGCGCTCCGCCCTTTGAGCTTCCCTGTGGCAGCATCTCGAAATAATGGGTAAAGGAGCGGACAAAGCAAACGTCGCCGTACCCCTTTGAAAGCATATATGCCTCAAATTCATCCATCTGCGAAGGATCCAGCGCAAACAGCACCTTAAACCATCCGTCCGGCACCTCATCAAATCCACAGGAAAGATAGGAAAGACGCTCGGTATCCAGATGCTTTTTCACAATCGGATTGCTGCGCACCACATAAATCTGATCGTCGAGCAGGATTTCGATCCCGATCTCCGGGAACTTTTCATAGACATCCTTTGTATAATCGACCGCCCTGCCGCTTAAAACGGAATGCCAGACGATCTCCCGTTTGCCGTAATCATAGATCGCCCCACCGTTGTACAGAATCACCGGCGTATCAATCTGAAGCAGGTGGATATAGTGTTCCAGCGAGGGAATTGAGCGCCCGGTGGCGATAGAAAAACGCCCGCCCGCCTTTTGAAAAGCCCGGATCGCCTTAATATTTTCCTCCGAAATCCGTTTATCGGTAGTCAGCATGGTGCCATCCATGTCAGTTACAAGCAGCAAGCCGCTGACAGAATTTTGCATGAGCTCTCTCGCTTTCTATCCTTTAAGTTTTTTGATAAACCGGACAAAATACTCCGGCAAGGCACTTTCAAAGGTCATCCGCTTCCCTGTTAAAGGATGGGTAAAGCCAATCCTGCCCGCGTGCAAACACTGCCCGCCCAGCTCTGAGATGACCTTCTTCGGGCCGTAAACCGAATCGCCCGCAACCGGATGTCCAATATAAGCCATGTGGACACGAATTTGGTGAGTCCGCCCTGTCTCCAGTTTGACGCGCAGCCGGGTAAATCCCGTAAAGCGCTCTACCACCTCAAAATGCGTCACCGCTTCTCTGGAATGGGATGCAGTGACCGCCATCTTTTTGCGGTCGACCGGATGCCGCCCGATCGGCGCATTTACCGTCCCCTCATCCTCCTTGAATCCGCCGTAGACGACCGTTTCATAAATGCGGTCAAAAGAGTGCACCTGAATCTGTTCTGCAAGGCCGAGATGTGCCTGATCGCTTTTGGCGACCATCAAAAGGCCGCTGGTGTCTTTATCAATCCGATGGACAATCCCCGGGCGGAGAACCCCGTTAATCCCGGACAGTTTCCCTTTACAGTGAAAGAGAAGAGCGTTGACCAAGGTTCCAGACGGGTTCCCAGGCGCCGGATGAACCACCATCCCCTTTGGCTTGTTGACCACCAAAAGATCACTGTCTTCATAAACGATCTCCAACGGGATATCTTCCGGCAGAACGTCCAGCTCTTTCGGCGCGGGAACCTCCAGATGAACCGCGTCGCCGACCGACAGCCTGAAATTTTTAGAAACAGCTTTTCCGTTG
This sequence comes from uncultured Oscillospiraceae bacterium, assembly GCA_964607135.1. Classification (GTDB taxonomy): domain Bacteria; phylum Bacillota; class Clostridia; order Oscillospirales; family Ruminococcaceae; genus Metaruminococcus_A. The sequence goes on from CAZSIV010000003.1 coordinate 20,058, forward strand.
ACCTCGGCACGCCCCTCCTCCACTATTTTTTGCAGGAAAGAGCGCGAATGCCCGGGAAGCATTTCCTGAAGGAAACGGTCGAGCCTCGTTCCATCATTTTCCCCGTCGGCCAAAAAATCGAAATATTCGTCACCCGGCATCGCTTGTCCTTTTCCCCTTCCGGCGGAATAAATCCGACTGGTCAAAAAAGAGAAGGTAAACGAGCAGACTGATTACACCCAAAACCACCATGCAATCGGCAAAGTTGAAGATGGCAAAGTTAATGAACTTAAACTCGACATAATCGATCACCGAACCGCCCCGAAAAATGCGGTCGATCAAGTTGCCGACCCCACCCGCCAAAATCACTGCGACATGCCAGATGATAACACGGTTTTTCAGCCTTCTGAAAGCCAGAAGGTAGAGCATCAGCAGCACGGCAAGCCCTGTTAAACCGACCAACAGCCAACGCTGCCCTTCAAAGAAGCTGAAAGCCGCACCTGTATTTTCCACATAGGTAAAACTGACAACGCCCGGAATGAACGGAACCGATTCGTACAGTTCGAGATTTGCCTGAACGATCATCTTCAAAAGCTGGTCGATCCCAACCAAAAGCGCAGAGATCACCAAAGCAATATAAGAAATGGGAATCAACTCCAAACGGTTTATTTTCCGGCTACAACCCCGGCACAGCGCTCACACAAAGTTGAATGCTCTGCACAACTCCCGACCGTCGTGCTGTACTTCCAGCAGCGCTCGCACTTTTCTCCATCCGCTTTTACAACGGTAATCGAAAGACCGTCGAGTTCGGCCGTGACCTCCCCGGCCCCTTCCGCAAGCTCTACCTGCGAGACGATGAATGCATCCTTCAGCTCATCTTTTACCGCGTCGAGGAAAGTGTAAAGCTCGCCTGTACAAAAAAGCTTGACCTTTGCCTCGAGAGATTTCCCGATCACCTTTTCATTCCTCTTGAGCTCAAGCGCCTTGTTGACCTCGTCCCGAATCTGATGGATCCGGTCCCATTTTGCGACAAAACCTTCATCCGTCGGGAGCTTAATTGCTTTCGGCATGTCGTTGAAAAGCACCGACTCTGTGTCATCCGAGGACAGATGCGGCATCGCCGCCCAGATTTCCTCCGACGTAAAGGCGAGGATCGGCGCAACCAAGCGGGTCAGCGCGCTCAGGATCAAATAAATCACCGACTGGGCACTGCGGCGCTGCGGACTGTCCGCCCTCTCGCAGTAAAGCCGGTCCTTGATGATATCGAGGTAAAAGTTCGACATATCCAGCACACAGAAATTATGAATCGCGTGGTAAACCACATGGAAGTCGAAGCTGTTATAGCCCGCCTCCACCTTTGAAATCAGCTCATCGAGGGCATGGAGTGCCCAAAGGTCGAGCTCCGGCATCTTTTCAGCTGGCACCAGATCGGCATTCGGGTCAAAATCGGCGAGGTTGCTCAAAATATAACGGGCCGTGTTGCGAATTTTACGATACCCTTCCGAAAGCTGCTTCATGATATCGGGAGAGATGCGGATATCCGCATGGTAGTCGGACGAAGCGACCCAGAGGCGGAGGATATCGGCCCCGTACTGCTTTACAATTTCAGCCGGTTCCACACCGTTGCCCAGCGATTTGGACATCTTTCTGCCTTCCCCATCCACTACCCAGCCATGGGTACAGACATTTTTATAGGGCGCGACGCCTTTGAACGCGACACTGGTGAGAAGCGACGACTGGAACCAGCCGCGGTACTGATCGGCCCCCTCCAGATACAGATCGGCCGGGAAAGAAAGCTCTTCCCGTTCGTCGATAACCGCCGCGTGAGACACGCCGCTGTCAAACCAAACGTCCATAATATCGGTTTCTTTGGTAAATTCATGACAGCCGCAGCTGCATACGACATCCTTTGGCAGAAATTCGGACGGTTCCTTGATATACCACGCGTCGGAGCCCTCCGCCCGGAAGAGATCCGAAATGGCGCGGATGGTCTGATCGTTTACCAGGGGCTTTCCGCAGTCTTTACAGTAAAGGATCGGAATCGGGACACCCCAGGTGCGCTGACGGGAGATGCACCAGTCGCTCCGGTCGCGAACCATCCCCTTGATCCGGTCCTCGCCCCACTCGGGTATCCAGTTGACCGTTTCAATCGCTTTGACCGCGGCCTCTTTAAAGCCATCGACCGAACAGAACCACTGCTCTGTCGCACGGAAAAGGATCGGCTTTTTGCAGCGCCAGCAGTGGGGGTACTGATGAACAATTTTTACGAGGGCAAAGAGATGGCCGGTTTCCTCCAGCTTTTTCGCGATCGCCTTATTGGCATCATCGGTCAAAAGGCCTGAAAACTCCCCGGCAAGCTCAGTCAGCCGCCCTTCGGAATCCACCGGGACGATCACCGGGATATCCTTGTAATTCTGGCAGACCTCAAAGTCCTCGACGCCGTGCCCCGGCGCCGTGTGAACGCATCCGGTACCGCTTTCGAGCGTGACATGATCGCCGACAATAACCAGCGACTCACGTTCCAGAAACGGATGCGCGGTTTTCATATACTCCAGCTCACTTCCAAGGAAGGAACCGACCGTCTCGTATTCTGTGATCTTCGCATCCTTCATAGCCGAATCGATGAGGTCTTTGGCCATAACCAGATATTCATCCCCGGCTTTGACAAGGGTATATTCGTAATTCGGGCCAAGACAGATCGCCACATTTCCCGGAAGCGTCCAGGTTGTCGTCGTCCAGATGACGAACGAAACCTTCCGAGGATCGATCCCCACCCTGGAAAAAATGCCCTTGTCGTCGGTGACGTTGAATTTCACATAGATCGAATAACACGGATCGTCTTCATACTCGATTTCAGCCTCGGCCAGCGCCGTACCGCATTCGGTACACCAATAAACCGGCTTCAGCCCCTTATAGATATAGCCTTTCTTCGCCATCTCGCCGAAAACTTCGATCTGTTTGGCTTCAAAAGAAGGCTTGAGCGTTTTATAAGGGTCTTCAAAATCGCCGATTACCCCCAGACGCTTGAACTGATCCGTCATTGTATCGATAAAGGATTCAGCAAATTCCCGGCAGAGCTTTCTGAGTTCCACTGCTGAGATGGTCGCGGGGTTAACCCCATCCTTTTTCAGGGCTTTGAGTTCAATTGGAAGGCCGTGGGTGTCCCATCCCGGAATATAAGGAGCCTGAAAACCGGACATATTTTTATGACGGATAATGATGTCTTTCAGCACCTTATTCAGCGCGGTTCCCATATGGATATTCCCGTTCGCGTAAGGCGGGCCGTCATGAAGGGTGTAATTCGGCTTCCCCTCATTTTTTTTCATCAGTTTTTTATAAACTCCGCGCTGCTCAAAGTCTTTGAGCATCTCCGGCTCCCGCTGCGGCAGCCCTGCGCGCATCGGAAAATCGGTTTTGGTCAAATTCAAGGTTTTGTTGTAATCCTGGGCCATTTGCTTCTCTCCTTGTTTCTTCTGATATCAACCACAGATGACAGAGGTTTACCCCCTCAACCAATCTGATTTTTAAACGCATTTAAACTAAGCAGCCTATTTTTTTACATTACGCCCAAACCGCAGCTCGCCGAATTTGGACTCCAGACTGCTTTTCTGGCTTTCACCGGCTCCCAAAGGCCCGCCGAATCTCTCGGAAAAAGAGGTCTGGATCGAAACAGATTCCTCACTCGATTCCGGAACGGTTTCCGCCGGCACTTCTGCGGCCCGGCTTTCAGGCATCGGTTCGGCTGCCGGTGTTTCCGAAACCGCCGGTTCCTCTTCAGGCGTGCTGTTGGTGAGCTTGGAAGAAATACTCTCCACCGCTTCGGAATCCTTTTCCTTGATTTCGGGAATCGAGGTAATAGTATCGAGATGCGACTTATAAAGGGCCAGCAGCTTCGACTTGAAATTCGAGACCTCCCGCTGGGTCAGCAGAAGGGTGTGCTGCTCTCTTTCGATATCTTTTTTCATAGAGGCCAACGTCTTTTTCGAGCTTTCCGTCGCTTCGCGGAGAAGGGCATCCCCTTTCTCCTGCGCTTCACTTATAATCTGTTCGGCTTTTTCCCTCGCCTCTTTCAGCATATTGTTTCCAAGGCGCTGGGCGCCGATCAGCGCCTCCCTCATGCTGTTTTCATCCTGACGGTACTCTTCCACCTTTGCCGCCAGAATCTCCAGCTTATTTTGAAGCTCCGCATTCTGGGCGGTGAGTTCGCCGAGCGTTTTGGCAACCTGATCCAGATACGCGTCTACTTCATCCACCTTATAACCAAACGCAGACTTGTCGAATTTCTGCTCGGAAATATCTTTTGCATTCATGGAAAATCCCCCTATAGATACTGTTTAACCGTGATAAACAGCCGTCCTTTTTTCGTCTGCCGAAGTTCCTCTTTCAAAATAAATTTTCCGCAGCCTCTGACCGAAAAAACATCTCCCGGTTTCACAGCAGAGCTGGCCGATTCAACCACACCGTAGTTAAGCATCACCATACCTGCGCGAATCCGTTCCGCCGCTTTTTCCCGGCTGATACCCGCTGCCAGGGACACGAGTGCATCAAGCCGCAGGGACGCAACAGTCCCCGTTATTTCCCGAAAAGAAGGCGTAAAGGCAACCTCTTTCAGATCATACGGCTTTATCGTCACTCCTACTCGACCGATTTTTTCCAAATTATCAGTAAAATAGTCAAACTGTTTTTCATAAAGACAAACAACAGTTTGACCTTCTTCTACCAAAATATCACCGATCACTTCCCGTTTCACCCCAAGGGCCATAAAGGAACCTAAAAAATCGCGATGTGACAATTCTTCTTCCTTCCGGTAAGACAATCCCAGCCCAACAATCGGGTACGACGACAAATCCGGCTCCATATAAGACGGAAAGACGCCCAACATCCGCCGCTGCGCGCCCTCATATCCGCCAAAAAACAAATAGTTAGAACAGCGGTGTTTCCGCAGCTGCTGTTCAGCGAGATAAATTTGGCGCTCATCCAGAAACATTGTATATTTTGGATACATTTTCTGTTCCGCCTGTGCGGCAATATCTAAAATTCTAGCTGTAAAAAGCTCATCTTCCTTCGAAAGAACCATTAAAAATACAGCCCGTTGCTTTCAAGCTCTCCCAAGAGATCGCCCATGATGTCCACATTATATGGCGTAATGATAAAAGTGCTGTTGGCAACCCGCTTGATCTGACCGTTATTCGCGTAAGCAACGCCGCTCAAAAAGTCGACCAAACGCCTTGCGGTATCTTTATTGGTGGATTCCAGGTTCAGCACGACGGTGCGTTTTTCATTTAAATGATCCGCTATCGAGCTCGCGTCTTCAAAATGCTCCGGCTTTACCAAAACCACCTGAAGCTGCGTCGTCGCATGAATGTTGACTACACGATTGCTTTTATTTGCAGAACTCCTCGCACTGTCGCTTGGATGATTATAATCAAACGCCTCAGAAGAACGGGAATGATCTTTGCCGATAACTTCCTCCTGCTGCTCTTCATCTTCATAATCGTCGTCGTCCATTACAAAAATCCCTCTGAATCTTTCAGCTAAACTCATCTTTTTTCCTCCCTGCGGATTCAGTGCCTTTCACCGAAAAGCCCTCGTCCGATTCGAATAATATTACTTCCAAACTGAATCGCCTCCGGATAGTCGGACGACATCCCCATTGACAAAACACTCATGCTCCTATTATCTAACTTTTTACCCTGTATGTCAATAAGCAACTTTTGCGCCTGCTCAAAATAACGCGGCCCCGACCCCGCTGGAGGGATCACCATCAACCCTCTGAGCCTCAGATGTTCAAATTCCGCAATTTCGCCGATCAATTCATCGAGCTGCTCGGGAAGGGCACCGCTTTTAGACTCCTCTTTGGCGAGGTTGACCTCAATCAAAACCTCCATCGTTCGGCCGCGGGCCGCCGCGCAGCGCTCAATTTCATCGGCGAGCCTGACCGAGTCGACCGACTCGATCATCCCCACCTTGTCGATGATCTGACGCACTTTATTGGTCTGAAGATGACCGATAAAATGGATCTGTTCCGGGGGGAGAAGATAGGAGTCAAATTTTTCCAAAAGCTCCTGCGCCCGGTTTTCGCCGAGCAAGGTTACCCCTTCTGAGACCGCCGCATTGACCAGCTCCGCCGGAACAGTTTTGGTGACCGCCATCAGCGTTACCTCAGACGGATCCCGCCCGCATTTTACACAGGCTTCTTCGACTCGAAAACGGATTTCTTTCAAGTTTTCCCTGACTCGTTCAACTGAGCGGTTTTCCATCGTACAAATCAGATCCTTTCACGATGACGTCGTCGTAAATTCGGACGTATTTTGAGCGCTCAAGCTCTGTTTCCTTATCCTCGCTGACAAAATACTCTTCATTCTCATAAATAATATCCACAAGCTTAAACTTCATAATCTGTCCGTATTTAATATAAACACCCTTTTCAGGCCCGTCTTCCCCTTCCACAATGTGGAGCGCCGACTTTGGAATCCTGATTCCCTCATGCGTTTGCATGACGACCTGCGCTTCCTCGAGCCGGAGCTTCACCAGTTTTTCAGAGAGGAGATCTGTCTCAAATACAACAACCGCCGTCGGCTGAGAGGCGTTATAGCTGTTGGAGACCACTTCGGCCGCAACCATCTCGTCCGCGGCAGACTGGAACAGCAGATTATATTTCTTCCCTTCCTTTAACAGCACGGCTTTCGATACATCCACAATCGCAGTATACCGCCATTTAGCGTTTGTGATGATCTTTCCGGTCAGCGCCTCGTCAACCGTCGGTTTTTCCATCGTGAAAAATTCTTCGATCTGCTGCTCAGTCAGCTGGCCGGCCTTGTCCAGGTTGGTCAGCGTCTCGAATCCGTCGGCGCCGTTCACAAAATAACCGGAAACCGGGGCCGTCACGCTGGAGACAGACTGGCCGCTTTTCTGACGAAGAGCGGCAATCTCATTTTTCAGCTCATCAATCCGCGCATTAAAATCGGAGACGCTTTCAAAGACGATCTGGCTCCTGTTAAAAGCGCTCAAAAAATTGTTTTTCAGCTCATAAATTCCCTCGATCTCGTGGCCCTGGAGCGCACCGACATACTCGCCGTTAACAGAATTGATCTGCCGGGTCAAAGAGGCGGCCTGTGTCCCCGCCGCAACCCCCAGCGTTTGAGACTCCTGCACCGCTTTCAGTTCGGCTTCCAGCTGTGCAACCTTGGACATGTTGGAGATGTCCTCCTCGTTCGGATACATCTGCGCCACAACCGAATTCTTTGCCACCTTGTCCCCATTGTGGATCAGATAATCCACCGCACCGGATTTTCTCGAATCCAAAACGGTTTCCTCCCTGGAAACGATCCCTTTCACGTCAAACGATTCCTGAACTTCCGACGAAACGACCGTCTCCAGCGTATAAGGTTTCCCATAAGCGACGTAAAGCTGAACTCCAACCACCAGCAGGATCGCCAGAGCCAATGCGCCGAATAGGATTTTAGGCAATTTGGATAACATTTTTACTCCTCTGTTTCTTCGGAAAATCCTTCTTCCTGCTCCACGTCGAAAATATTGACGCTGTGCGTCGGAATAATGGTAGAAACAGCGTGTTTGTAAACAAGATTCTGCTTTCCGTCGCTGTCCAGGACAATGACATAATTGTCAAACCCCTTGACGACGCCCCGGAACTGAAACCCGTTCATCAAGTAAACTGTAACCGGTTTCCGGTCTTTTCTAGCCGCGTTTAAAAATACATCCTGCAAATTAATCGTTCCCATTTTCATTCACCTTTCTTTGCCAAACAATTCCTCGTTTATTTTCCGGCAAGCCGCCTCAAAAAGCGCATCGCCGGACAGCTCGTCCAAAAACAGCCATTGGATCCGCGAATCCCTGCGAAACCAGGTCAGCTGCCGCTTCGCATATCTCCTCGTCTCCCGCTTCATCGTTTCGACCGCTTCTTCCAGCGTACAAACGCCTTCAAAATATCCTTTGAGTTCCTTATAACCGATCGCCTGATAAGCCGTTTTCATTTCAGGATGCGACAAAACCGCTCTCGCTTCTTCCAATAAACCGCTTTCCATCATACAATCCACTCTCATGTCAATTCTATCATAAAGAATCTGTCGATTTCTAGCGGTCAGGCCAATTACACAGGGTTTATAAGGGGAAGGAGCCTTCCTGCTCCGGCGCCGATGCTCGCTCATTGTGACTCCGGTTAAACAGTAGACCTCTATCGCCCGGACGATCCGGTTCCCATTATTCGGGTGGAGCAAATCCGCCGTTTCCGGGTCAAATTCCCGCAATTCCGCGAGCAGGCTCTCGCCGCTCTCTTCCTTCAGCCGCCGAAGGAGGCTTTTCCGCAGATCAGGGTCTGAAGCAATTTCCTCAAAGGAGAGATTGTCTAGCAAGCTCGAAACATAAAGCCCTGTCCCTCCCACCAAAAAAGGAAGAGTCCCTCTTTCCCATATTTTCCGAATGGCCTCTCTCGCAAGCCCGACATATTCTGCAACGCTGAAGGGCTGCCCGCAGTCCAGAAAACCGATCAAATGATGCGGCACGCCATCCATTTCATCGGCTGTCGGCCTTGCCGTCGCGATCTGCATCTGTTTATAGACCTGCATCGAGTCGGCTGAAACAACCTCTCCGCCGAATTTTTTGGCCAGCCGGACGGAGAGAGCGGTTTTTCCGCTCCCCGTTGGGCCGACAACCACAGCCAACGGTATCTGTTCCATCATTTTACCTGCCAAATAATTTATTGATCTTCGACCTGCTCCAAATCTGAAGGACCGGACGGCCATGAGGGCAGTAGCGAATCGCCTCGTCGGTGTAAACCCGCCGAACGAGTTCCAAAAGCTCCGGCTCCGAATTTTTATCGTGCGCTTTGATCGCCGCTTTGCAGGCGATCGAATGATAAAGATCGTCCAGCTGGGAAGGAGAAGGATCCTGTTTGTGGTTTTTCAGATTGATCGCGATCTCTGCAAGGAGCTGTGAGGCATCGTTTTGATCCAATATCGCGGGAATTTCCCGCACCAACACCATAGTAAGTCCAAAGCCTTCGACCAGAAATCCGAGCTCGTCCATAATTTTGGGATTTTCCAAAACCACGTCGCATTCTTCCACCGAAAGAATCACCGTAAAAGGGGAAAGCAAAACCTGATGATCGAGCGGCCGGCGCTCCGTCTTGAGCTTTTCAAAGAGAATCCGCTCATGGGCGGCGTGCTTGTCCACAATCGCTAAAAAATCGTTTATTTCAGCAACGATATAGGTTTCAAACAGCTCGCCTAACAACCTGATCCGAAGCTCTTCCTGCACCGGAACAGCTTGATTTGAAGGCGCATCCGCAGAAGAAAGATCGGCCGCAGAATCTGTCAGACGTAAGCGCGCCTCATCTTCAGCCTTTCTGACAAACGATTCGGGCCGGAGAAACTGATAGGACTCTTTGAGGGGAGGCTCTTCCAGATGGATCTGGTAATCTGTCCCGCGGGATGCCACGATCCGCTCGGCGTCGGAGTTTTTCCGGCCGGCTGTTTCCCGACGTTCAAAAGGCCGTTCCTTCCCCCTGCTGAAGGCAGAAGCCCGGAATGATTCCTGCACGGCGCCGCTGTCGGTCGTAAAAACAGACGGCATCTTCTCTTTAGGTGGAAACGGAACGGTTCTGACCAGCTCATTGGCTGTAATCGCCGTTTTTACCGCAAAATAAAGACAGTCGAAAACGCTTCGCTCGTTGACGAAACGGACTTCTGTTTTGGTGGGATGGACGTTGACGTCTACAAAATCAAAGGGCAGTGTGATATTCAGGACGCAGGCGGGGAATTTGCCCGCCATAACCGCATTTTTATATCCCTCTTCCAAAGCGACCGAACAGGTTCTGGAACGGACATACCGCCCGTTTACAAAAAAATGCTGCATCGAACGGTTGGCACGGGAGCTCGCAGGGGTGCTGGAATAACCTGAAACCGAAAGATCGCCGAGAGAGTAATCAACCTTCATCAGCCCGTCGGCAAAGTTTTTGCCGTACACCGCATAGATGGCGGAATAGAGCTCCCCGTCCCCCGGCGTTTGCAGCTGTTTTGTCTGGTCGCGGATAAACGAAAAAGAGATGGAAGGATTTGAAAGCGCAATCTTGTTGAGGATGCTCGCAACCGCATTCCCCTCTGAAACATCCTTTTTAAGGAACTTGAGCCGGGCAGGGACATTGTAAAAAAGATCCCGGACGATGATCGTCGTTCCATCGGGGCATCCGGCTTCCTCCAGAAGCAGCTGCTCGCCGCCCTCTACCCGGAGCTGAACGCCGAGAGGGCTGTCCGGCGTTTTGGTCAGCATCTCCACCCGCGCGACCGCGCAGACCGAAGCCAGCGCCTCCCCGCGGAATCCAAGGGTCGATATCGTATTCAGGTCAGCCTCGTCGCGTATTTTACTGGTCGCATGGCGCAGAAACGCAGTCGGCGCATCTTCCGGCGGGATGCCGCAGCCGTTGTCGGTAATCCTTATGTACTCGATGCCGCCTTTTTTGATCTCGACCGTTATCTCGGTCGCACCGGCGTCAATTGAATTCTCCACCAGCTCCTTGACGATCGAGGCGGGACGGTCAATCACCTCGCCTGCGGCGATCAGCTCGGATATCTCTTTTGGAAGCAGATGAATTTTCGGCAAGGTGCCACCCCCTTTAATCCAGAAGCTTTTTCAGCTCAAACAAAATATTCAGCGCCTCAATCGGCGTCAGCGCATCCAGCTCGATATTCCGCACCTTTTCCACAACCCTATTTTGGTTAGAATGGCCAAAGGTCATCTGAGGCGGCGCATCCTCTGCGGCGGCAGGGGCGGCTGACCGGTAGGGCACACCTCCTGCTTCCAATTCCTTCAGTACCTCTTTTGCGCGGCCGATAACCCCTTTTGGAATCCCGGCGAGCTTCGCCACCTCGATTCCATAGCTGTCGTCCGCCCCGCCCGGAACAATCTTTCGCAGGAAGGTGATATCCTCTCCCCGCTTTTTCACCGCAATGTTGTAGTTTTTTACCGACGGGTACAATTCCTCCAAGGCGGTCAGTTCATGGTAATGGGTCGCAAACATGGTTTTGCAGCCTAGCCCTTTATTTTTTATAATGTACTCGACCACCGCGCGGGCAATGCTCATCCCATCGAAGGTGGAGGTTCCACGCCCGATTTCATCCAGGACGAGAAAGCTCCGCGGCGTCGCACCGCGCAGGATATCCGATACTTCGCTCATCTCGACCATAAAGGTAGACTGCCCGGAAGCCAGGTCATCCGAAGCACCCACCCGGGTGAAAATTTTATCCACTACCGTCAAAACCGCTGAACGGGCTGGGACAAAGCAGCCGATCTGCGCCATCAGCAGGATCAAGGCATTCTGGCGCATATAGGTGGACTTCCCAGCCATATTCGGCCCCGTAATGATAAGCATACGATTGGATGAGGCGTCAAAATAGGCATCGTTTGGGACAAACACACCCGAAGAAAGCCGTTCCACCACCGGATGCCGCCCGTCCTTGATCTCGATTTTATCATCCGCAGTAAACTCCGGACGGACGTACCGGTTTTGAAACGAAACCTCGGCAAAGGAAGAAAGCACGTCCAGCATCGCGAGGGCGGAAGCGGTCGCCTGTACGGCGGAAAGCCTGTCCGCAATATAGGTGCAGACCTCGTCGAATATCCCCTGTTCCAGGACAACGATCCGCTCACCCGCGTGGAGCACTTTGCTTTCGATCTCCTTAAGCTCCTGGGTGATATAACGCTCGCAGTTCGTCAGAGTCTGTTTCCGGATATAATCCTCCGGCACTAGGCCGATATTGGACTTGGTCACCTCGATATAATAGCCAAAGACGCGGTTGTAGCCGATCTTTAAGTTTTTGATCCCGGTCGCTTCCTTTTCCTTTTCCTCTATTGAGGAAATATAGGCCCGGGCGTTGTTGTAGATCCCGCGGAGCTCGTCCAGCTCTGCGTTGAAGCCGTCGCAGATGACGCCGCCCTCCTTCAGGTTGACCGGCGGCTGGTCGATTACCGCGTTGTCGATAATGGTGCGAACGTCCTGCATCGCATCGATGTTTTCATTGAGCTCTTTTAACAGCCCTGCCTCACATCCGGAGAGAAGCGACTTGATCTCCGGCAATCCCGCCGCGGAAGCGCTCAGAGCCTTCAGATCCCGAGGCCCTGCCGAGCGGAAGATGACGCGGGTCATCAGCCGCTCCAGGTCGTAAACGCCGCTTAAAAGCTCCCGCAGCCGGGAGCGGAGAATCGCATTTTTAAAAAGCTCCTCCACAGCTGCATGCCGCCTGGTGATCTTGGCAATGCTCAAAAGCGGCTGCTCGATCACCTTCCGGAGCCGACGCTTCCCCATCGAGGTCTGTGTCCGGTCGAGCACCCAGAGGAGCGAGCCTCTCTTTTCCTTCGTCCGCATCGTTTCGGTCAGCTCCAGATTTCGCCTGGCGTTCATGTCAAGCATCATATACTGCTCGTTGTGGTAAACCGATACGCTGATGATCCGTTTGCTCCCCTCTTTTTGGGTGCCGTTTACATAATGGATCAGCACGCCGAGCGAAATAACCGCTTCCCGTGAACCGTCCACAGCTGAGAGCTGAGTCAAGTCGGATGCAAAATGCCGTTTCAAAATCTCAGCCGCAAAGCCGCGGTGATACTCGCCCTCATCCCGGATTTCGGCGGTGCACCGAATCCTCTCTTTGATGAACCCGGTCAACTCTCCACAATCCAGGCAGCTCTGATTCATCAGGATCTCCGAAGGGGCAAACCGCGAAAGCTCATCTATGACCGCGCGCTGCGGATCCGCGTTTTCCGCAAAGGTCACGTGCACCTCGCCGGTTGAAACATCGGCGAAGGAAACCGCATAATTTTTTTCGTTTATGTAAATGCTGGCGATGTAGTTGTTCTTCGTCTCGTCCAGCATATTGTTTTCGATCACTGTACCCGGTGTGACAATCCGGATGATATCCCGTTTGACGATTCCTTTGGCCTCCGCCGGGTTTTCCATCTGCTCGCAGATGGCGACTTTATAGCCTTTGTCGATCAGGCGTTTGATGTAAATATCGCAGCTGTGGTAAGGAACGCCGCACATCGGCGCGCGTTCCTCCAAACCACAGTCGCGCCCGGTGAGGGTCAGCTCCAGCTCCCTGGATGCGAGCTTTGCATCGTCGAAGAACATTTCGTAAAAATCCCCCAAACGGAAAAAGAGGATTTTATCCTGATGCTGTTCTTTGATTTCGAGATACTGCTGCATCATGGGAGACAAGGTAGCCAACATTTTCACCGCCAATCTTTCATAAAAATCTGTCCGTTCTTTCACAGGTCGGCCGTCAGCCGGGACTTTGCCGCCGGCGGCAAACGATCAACCCCGCCGCATTGAAAAGCGGATACCGTCAATGACAGCCGCCGCAGGTCGAGCAGCTTCCAGAGCAGCTCGGCGCCGGATCGCAGGTTTCCGGATCTTCCCCGTTGACAGACAGAACGAGAATTGCATTGACCTGATTCATCAGCATGTCCATCGCGTTTTTGGCCTCATTGTACTCCGCCATGTGAACGTTGCTCATCACACTCTGGTAGAGATCGCGGAGCTCCTGGTTCATTTTGCCGAGCTTTTCTTCGTCCTTTTCGTCTTTTGCGAGGAGGTTGTTGAGTTCCATCCGCTTGAGGTTGAATTTCCCGATCAAATCCTGGAGCTCTTCGTCGTTGTCATTTGCTTCCTGCGCTTTTTTGAGCTTTGCATACTCCTCTGAAGCCTGAATCGCCTTACCCATCTCGCGCGCTTGTTTGATTAAGTCCATAATGCCCTCCAAAATAGATTGATTATATTTTTTCTCCCACCAGCGCCCAGGTGAGGGCGCCGGTTATTTTAACGGATACAAAAGAGCCGATCAGTTCTTTCTCTCCCTTAAAATCGACGATTACATTCTGCTCCGTCCTGCCGGACAGGCGGCCGTCCCCCGCCTTCCCGACAGAATCGACCAAAACCCGGAGCGTTTGCCCAAGATAACGCCGGTTATTCGCCGTGCTGCATTCCCGCTGAACGTCCAAAAGCTCCTGAAACCAGCGGGATTTTTCTTCCGCCGGAACCGGATCGTCCATCTCCGCCGCTTTCGTTCCCTCGCGCCGGGAGTAGATAAAGGTGTAAAGAAGGTGGTAGTCCACCTCTTTGACAAGCTCCAGCGTCTCTTTGAAATCCTCGTAGGTCTCCCCCGGGAAGCCGACGATGATATCGCTCGAAAGCGCAAGGCCTGGAATTCGCTCTTTCGCATAACGGATTAATTCAAGGTAATCCGCCTTGGTATAATGGCGGTTCATCAGGGATAAAATCCGGTCTGAGCCGCACTGCACCGGCAGATGCAGGTGTTTGCAGACCTTTTCGCAGTCGGCCATCGCGTCGATCAGCTCGCGGGTAGCATCCTTTGGATGGGAAGTCATAAAGCGGATTCGGAAATCCCCCTCCACCGCGTTGACCTGCCGCAGCAGCTCTGCAAAGGTGATTGCTTCCTCCAGGCCCTTTCCATAAGAATTGACATTCTGCCCCAAAAGCATGATCTCCTTGTAGCCGTCCGCCACGAGGTCTTTTACCTCGGCAATGACATCGGCGGAGCGGCGGGAGCGCTCTCTCCCCCGCACATAGGGGACAATACAGTAAGAACAGAAATTGTCGCAGCCGTACATCACCGGAACATAAGCTTTATAAGGATCCTCCCGGCTGACCGGGATTCCCTCCACAATCGTTCCATCCTCTTGCTCCGCGTCGAAGATGCGCTCCCGCGCGGTAAGCTCCCGGTAAAGGAGCTCCGGAAAGCGGTGGAGCGCATGGGTGCCGAACACCAAGTCGACATAAGGATAACTTTTCTTTATTTTTTCAGAGATGTGGCTTTGCTCCACCATACAGCCGCAGATGCCGATCACCAGATTTCGGTTGCGCTCTTTGAGTTTTTTCAGCTGCCCGATCTTTCCGAAAACCCGGTCTTCCGCATTTTCCCGGACAGCGCAGGTGTTGAAAATCACCAGGTCGGCATCCTCCGGCGTATCGGTAAACCCATAGCCGATCTGGGCAAGCATTCCGCGCAGCTTTTCCCCGTCGTTCACATTCTGCTGGCAGCCGAAAGAGTGGAGATAGGCGAGCGGCGGGATGCCGGCCGGCCGCTCCCGGCGCAGATGTTCCGCCGCCTTCAGGCTGTAGCTTTCCCATTCATTTTCTATTGGCGGATCACCGGAAAAACAACGCTTCAACCGCACTCCCTCTGTTTCTTCATTATTTGTATTTTCGCCATAAAAATACAGATAAAGTATACCATTTTTTCAAAACCGAATCAATGTCTAAATCTTAAACAAACTGCATATCGGCCCCAGAGCAAGGGCATTTCAGAGAATTACCTCTCTGTATCAGTACAAGCCCGCAAAGCGCTGCTTTGCGGGCTTGTACTGATTTTAGATTGTCAGCGCGGCAATTCATCGATTTGAAAATAACAGGCGGAATCTTTTAGAAAGAGCCGTCCGTCAATGCGCCTTATTCCTCGCTGAACATATCCTTACCGACGCCGCAGAGCGGGCAGACAAAGCTTTCCGGGACGTCCGCCCAAGCAGTTCCAGGCGCGACACCCTGCTCCGGGCATCCCGCCGCGGGGTCGTAAACATAGCCGCAAACATCACATACATACATCTTCATTCAGCTCCTTTTTATTTTGAATCAATTATACCAAATTTGTATAATTTTGTAAATCCCCTATTTCAAATATTTTTTAAGATATTTAGC
This sequence comes from uncultured Oscillospiraceae bacterium, assembly GCA_964607135.1. Lineage (GTDB taxonomy): Bacteria > Bacillota > Clostridia > Oscillospirales > Ruminococcaceae > Metaruminococcus_A. The sequence goes on from CAZSIV010000003.1 coordinate 35,758, forward strand.
CGTATAGGATTTCCGCGAGCGGAGCAGCTCCTCCGGCGTCCCAGTTGCAACGACCGTACCGCCCCGGTCTCCGCCCTCCGGGCCGAGGTCGATGATATAGTCGGCGGTTTTGATCACATCCAAATTATGCTCAATTACCACCACAGTATTCCCTGCGTCGACAAGCTTCTGCAAAACGTTGATCAGGTTGTGGACATCGGCGGTGTGGAGACCGGTTGTAGGCTCATCCAGGATATAAAGCGTCTTTCCGGTGCCGCGTTTGGACAGCTCGGTTGCAAGCTTCACCCGCTGGGCTTCCCCCCCCGAAAGGGTGGTGGCGGGCTGACCCACCTTGACATATCCCAGCCCCACTTCATACAGGGTTTCGAGCTTGCGTTTGATTTTGGGGATCGAATCGAAAAAGAGCAGCGCTTCCTCCACCGTCATCTCGAGGACATCGTGGATGCTTTTCCCCTTATACTTGATTTCCAGCGTCTCGCGGTTGTAGCGCTTCCCCTTGCAGACCTCGCAGGGGACGAAAATGTCGGGCAGAAAGTGCATCTCGATCTTGATGATGCCGTCGCCCTCACAGGCTTCACACCGGCCGCCCTTTACGTTAAACGAAAAGCGACCGCTGCTGTAGCCCTTCATTTTGGCATCCTGCGTTTGGGCGAACAGGTTGCGAATATCGGTAAAGACGCCGGTGTAGGTCGCCGGGTTGGAACGGGGCGTCCGGCCGATCGGGGACTGGTCGATGTCGATGATCTTGTCGACATTTTCGATCCCCAGGATGCCGTCGTGGGCGCCCGGTTTGATTCTGGAGCCGTTGAGGGTGGCCGCCAGCTGCTTGTAGAGGACTTCGTTAATCAGCGAAGATTTGCCGGAGCCCGACACACCCGTTACACAGACGAACTCGCCCAGCGGAATTTTGACGTCGATCTTTTTGAGGTTGTTCTCCCGCGCCCCTTTGATGGTGAGAAACTTTCCGTTCCCCTCCCTGCGGGTTTTGGGAACCTCGATCTTTTTTGCGCCGCTCAGGTACTGGCCGGTGATCGACTCCTTGCAGGCAAGTATCTCCTGAATCGGGCCGGCGCAGACCACTTCCCCGCCGTGCACGCCCGCCCCGGGGCCGATGTCGACGACGTAATCGGCGGCATACATCGTGTCCTCGTCGTGCTCGACGACGATCAGGGTATTCCCCAGGTCGCGAAGCCGCTTGAGGGTCGCGATCAGTTTATCGTTGTCGCGCTGGTGGAGCCCAATGCTGGGCTCGTCCAGAATATACAGGACGCCTACAAGGTAGGAACCGATCTGGGTCGCCAGCCGGATCCGCTGGCTTTCACCGCCGGACAGCGTCCCCGCAGAACGGGAAAGGGTCAGATAATCCAAACCCACATTGTTGAGGAAGCCGAGGCGCTCCTTGATCTCCTTGAGGATACGATCGCCGATCAGCAGCTCGCGTTCGGTGAGCTCAATGTGATCGATAAAGTCGAGCGCTTCTGAAATCGACATGCGGCAGAACTCGCTGATATTCTTTCCTGCTACCGTGACGGCGAGGATTTCCTTCTTCAGCCGCTCCCCGCCGCAGTCGGGGCAGGGCACTTCGCTCATGCAGGCGGTGATCTCATCCCGCGCCCAATCGCTCTGTGTCTCGCGGAAACGGCGTTCAAGGTTGTTGATGATCCCTTCGAATTCAGTCTGATAGGTGCCCGTCCCGTACTCATTCTGTCGGGTCATCAGGATCCGCTCGCCCTTTGTGCCGTACAGCAAAATGTCTACTATTTTTTTCGGAAGCTCTTCCACCGGGGTGTCGAGCGAAAAACGATAATGCGCCGCAAGGCCCTCGTAATACATCTGCGCGATCGTGCCGCTCTGGCCGAAATACCAGCCGCTCGCCTTGATCGCGCCGTCCCGGATCGATTTCGACTTGTCCGGGATGACCAAATCCGGGTCGACCTTCATAAAGGTGCCGAGGCCGGTGCACTTCTCGCAGGCGCCGTAAGGGTTATTGAAGGAGAACATCCGCGGGGAAAGCTCCTCCATGCTGAACCCGTGTTCCGGGCAGGCGTAATCCTGGGAGAACAGGATTTCCTCCCCCCCGACAACGTCGATCAACGCGAGCCCGCCGGTCAGCCCGACCGCCGTCTCGAGGGAATCCGCCAATCTGGAACGGATTTCTTCCTTGACGGCCAGCCGGTCGATCACAATCTCGATGTTGTGTTTTCTATTCTTTTCCAGCGGGATTTTTTCAGAGAGGTCGTATAAATTCCCATCGGCCCGCACCCGGACGAAGCCGCTTTTCCGGGCGGCCTCCAGCTCCTTTTGATGCTCGCCCTTCCTCCCCCGGACAACCGGCGCCAAAATTTGAATCCGGGTTCCTTCCTCCAGCGCCATCACCCGGTCGACGATCTGGTCGATGGTCTGCTGTTTGATCTCCCGCCCGCAGACCGGGCAGTGCGGAATGCCGATCCTCGCGTAAAGGAGCCTGAGATAATCGTAAATCTCCGTGACGGTGCCAACGGTAGAACGGGGATTCTTAGAGGTCGTTTTCTGGTCGATCGAAATCGCAGGGGAAAGCCCTTCGATATAATCCACATCCGGCTTGTCCATCTGGCCCAGAAACATCCGCGCATAAGAGGAGAGGCTTTCCACATACCGCCGCTGCCCGTCCGCATAGATCGTATCAAAGGCCAGAGAGGATTTGCCCGAACCCGAAAGGCCGGTAAACACGATAAACTGTTCGCGCGGAAGCTCGATATCGATATTTTTCAGGTTGTGTTCCCGCGCACCCTTAATAATGATTTTATCCTTTGACAAAACGTCGCACCCCTTTTCTGCAACAGTCTACCGCTGTTTTTTCAATTCCTCGATCTGATCCCGCAGCGAAGCCGCATGTTCGAATTCCAGAATTTTAGCCGCCGCCTTCATTTCTTTAGTAAGCTGGGAAATCAGCTCTTCACGCTCTTTTTTATTCAGCCGCTTTTTCTTGCCGTCGACCGTATCTTTTTTGGAAATCTCGATGATTTCACGGACATCCTTCCGGATGGTTTTCGGCACGATGCCGTTTTTTTCGTTATACTCCATCTGGATGGCGCGGCGGCGCTCGGTTTCACGGATCGCCCGCTCCATCGAAGGAGTGACGCTGTCCGCGTACATAATCACCTTGCCCTCGGCATTTCGAGCCGCACGGCCGATGGTTTGGATCAGCGAGGTTTCGGAGCGGAGAAACCCTTCCTTGTCCGCGTCGAGGATGCAGACTAAGGAAACCTCCGGGATGTCCAGCCCTTCACGGAGCAGGTTGATGCCGACCAGCACATCGAACTCCCCCAGACGGAGGTCGCGGATGATCTCCATCCGTTCGATGGTGTCGATATCATGGTGCATGTACCGCACCTTGACGTCCATCTTTTCAAAAAAGGCAGTCAAGTCCTCCGCCATCTTTTTGGTCAGTGTGGTGATCAAAACTCGTTCTTCCCTCGCCACCCGGGCGTTGATTTCAAACAACAGGTCTTCGATCTGCCCTTCGACCGGCCGGACGCTGATCTCAGGATCGACCAAACCAGTCGGGCGGATGACCTGCTCCACCATATTTTTACTGTGCTCCCGCTCGAATTCGCCCGGAGTCGCGCTAACATAGACCGCCTGGTTGATGTGGCCGTAAAATTCATCGAAATTCAGCGGCCGGTTATCTGCGGCCGAGGGCAGACGGAACCCATAATCAATCAGGGTTGTCTTCCTCGCCTTATCGCCGAAGAACATCCCGCGCACCTGCGGAATCGTGACATGCGATTCGTCGATGAAAAGGAGATAGTCGTCCGGAAAGTGGTCGAGAAGGGTGTACGGCATACTCCCCGCCGGACGGCCGGAAAGAATCCGGGAATAGTTTTCAATCCCCTTGCAGAACCCGATCTCACTGAGCATCTCGACGTCGTATTTTGTGCGCTGCTCAATCCGCTGGGCCTCTAAGAGCATGTCGCGCTCTTTAAAATACTTCACCCGTTCGATCATTTCATCCTCAATTTCCTGCACCGCCACACGCAGCTTCTCCGGCGGGACGATATAATGAGACGCCGGGTAGATGGCGACATGCGCCACCGTACTCAGCACCTCTCCCGTCAGGACGTTGATCTCGCTGATCCGGTCGATCTCATCCCCGAAAAATTCCACCCGGATGGCATTTTCCCCCGAATAGGCAGGGAAAATTTCAACTACGTCGCCGTGAACGCGGAACTTGTTCCGGATAAAGTTGATGTCGTTACGCTCGTACTGGATATCGACCAGCTTGTGGAGGAGCTCGTCCCGGCTCTTCTGCATCCCGGTGCGGAGGGAGATGACCATGCTGCGGTAATCGATCGGGCTGCCGAGCGAATAGATGCAGGACACGCTCGAAACAATGATGACGTCCCGCCGCTCGGATAATGCTGAAGTCGCAGAATGTCGGAGCTTATCGATTTCGTCGTTGATGGCGCTGTCTTTTTCAATATAAGTGTCGGTATTCGGAATGTAGGCTTCCGGCTGGTAGTAATCGTAGTAGGACACAAAGTATTCCACCGCGTTGTGTGGAAAGAACTCTTTGAACTCCGAGCAAAGCTGGGCGGCCAGCGTCTTATTGTGCGCCAGCACCAGCGTCGGCTTCTGTACCTGCTCGATGACATTTGCCATTGTAAACGTTTTACCGGAACCTGTAACCCCGAGAAGGGTCTGCTCTTTCACTCCGCTTTGAATCCCCTGCACCAGACTTTTAATCGCCTCCGGCTGTGAACCGGACGGCTTGTATGAGGACTCGAGCTTGAATACTCCCTGTCCATCCATAAAGCAAATCCTCTCCAAATTATCACGCAATATCAGGCAGAACAGTTAAAAGAACAAATGTTCCCAACCGCTATTTTACCTCTTTTCGTTTGGTTTGTCAATGGTTTAGTATACCACATTGCGGCAATTTTTACAATGAATCAATCGGGGCTCCTTTTACCGTTTTCAGCTACCGAAATCAGAGGTCATTTCTTTTATTTCACTGCTCGCTTGTCACGCTGCATCCTCATACAATGAGGACAAATAAACTCCAACTTTTGAAAAAAGAGACAAAACGCCCCTGCTTTCGATTCACATATCATGCCGACCTCACCGAGGCCGTCCGGCACGTCCTAGAAATTTGCTCTGCCTCAATCGTTCGAGGGTTGCACACTCCCGTCTAAGCAATCGAAGCAGTCTATAAAAGGCGGAAGCTTTTGAGAAATCGAAGCTTCCGCCTTTTATAGATTTGATTCAACTGTCGAATGATAAACATCAACCTGCTCTTTTTTCTCTCACCTTTTCCTGCTCTTGCGGAGCAGCAAAAAAGCGAAGCCGGAGAAAAAACAGGCTGCGACGATTGCGGCCACCCGAGCCAAAACAGAAACAGCAGACCACAGGGCATATACCACAGCGGCGGTAGCGGCGGCGGTGAACAGCCATCCAGCCAACGACCAAAGAGAGGCGGCATTCGCTGTCTCCATTTTTTTGGAAGGCGGCAGTATCATCCCCCAAAGGCTTTGCAGGGCAACCGTTCCCTGAAATAAAGGCGTATTCCGGAGCCCCATCTCTTGAAGGAACCTCTCCCAGCTCTGGCAGAATTCCTGCCAGCCCTGTTTGATATCCTCCCAGCCGAATTGGTCGAGGAATAGTCCCCGGCCCGGAAGATAGCGCAGCCAAGTGCGGTACTTCCCCTTTTCTTGTTTTTCCCGAAACAATTCCACCGCATAGGCGATTGCATCCATCAGAGACCGCTGCGGGTCTTTTGTCTGACGGTAACGGCGGATCAGCTCCTCTCTCACCCGAAATACATCCTCTCGCCACAAATTCGGGCATTGTCCCGGCGGATAGCCTCGGGCAGACAGCTGGAGTGCAAGACCCGCCTCATATAAAAAGTTTTCCGTCCGCTGTTCTGTTGCCTGCCGGATCAGCGCCGCTGTATGGGATGTAACTCCGGGCTCCCGGGCGGCGGCTTCCCCTTTCAGCCAGAGCAGCCCTATTTCCAGCCCCAAACGCTCTTCACTGACATAAGGAAGTTCCTTCGCGCTGGGAAGAACCGGCTGGCCTGAGATATTTTTTACAAAATTTTCGACAAACCGCAGTTCCCGAACCATCTCGAGCTCCTGAGAAACAGCAAAAAGACGAGGCGAAGCCACTCCCGGTTTCAGGCTTTGAAGCTCCGTTTCCAATTCAAGAGCGGTTCCCCGGTTCAACTTCATTGAACGAGCTTCCCGCTCTATGGCGCGCTGGGCCTGGCCGCTGTAGCCGGAATCCAGCCGGATGCCGCCTTTCCCCCTCCGGTAGAGAACGCCCTCCTCCGGCAATTGGATGCTCGCCCGAGAGAACTGCTGAGTCTGGGAAAACTGCCGGTGGCCGGCGGCCCTTTGCAGCACTGCTGCGGCCTGAGCGGAAACTTTATTTTTTGAAGGAGAAATTCCCGTAATCTGTCGAAAGAGCTTTTCCAAAAGTCCTTTTATCTCGTCCGCCGATTCAGCAGAGCTCAGCAAATGCAGCAGCCGGGATGCGATCTGCTCCAGCCATTTGGAAAGCGTTTCCAGCAGGGCAGCTTCCAACGGCTTATTGATCTGTAGGGCACTCCCTTTAGAGGAGAGGACTTCGCCGTACCGCCGAACCGTTTCCCGGATCTCTCTTAAATTTTCCTCTTCACTCTTTTTGGGATCCGGTTCCCAGGACAGCAGAGCATCCGTTAAACGTTCCTGCACCTCCATCGCCAATTTCTTTAAAGAACCCTCTGTCCAATGCTCTAAAGCCTGTTGAAGTTCTTCGGAGATTTGATCCGTCGAGGGGGCGTCGGAAGCCGGTTCCTCCTGTCCTTCCATCCCTTCCGCCTTTTGTACATCCCCCGTCTCCAATGCCTCGGGTCGGAGGACGGAGTCCAAAGGAATCGGCTTTATTCCAAACCGGATCCCGCCGGATTGCGGGCGGCCGGGTTCTAACATAAAATCTGGCATCCGAGAAGTCTCCTCTTAAAAAAACAATAAGCTGGGGAGTATTTTCTTTCACTATAATATATCGGATTTTTTCCCCTTTTCTTAACAGCCCATTGTTTGCCCTCGCCAACAGCGCAAATCCACGATCGGCAATACACTTTTTACACAATCATTTGAACGGTACTCCCACCCGTTTTCTCCTTTTTTACGACAATCTGCCGGTCGATCTTCTCCTTTAATTCCCCAACATGAGAGATGATGCCGACCAGACGGTTGCCTTCGGCCAGCCCTGACAACGCTCTTACCGCCTGCTGTAAAGATTCCTCGTCCAGCGAACCGAAGCCTTCGTCGACAAACATGGTGTCAAGGCGGATCCCTCCGGCGGAGGACTGAACCTCGTCGGACAACCCAAGGGCAAGGGAGAGAGAAGCTTTGAACGATTCGCCGCCGGACAACGTTTTAACGCTGCGCTCACTCCCGTTGTAATGGTCGACGACGTCCAGTTCGAGCCCGCTCTGGCTACGGTTATTTTCCGCTGTACGGCGGCGTTTTAACTCATATTGACCGCCGGACATCACCATAAACCGGGTGTTGGCGCGGGCGATGACCCGGTCAAAATAAGCCGTTTGGACATAAGTTTCCAGCATGACCTTTTCCTTGCCGCCGACATTGCCGTTTGCAGTATCGGACAGCGCTTTTACCCAGATCCATTTTGCCTCAATTGCCGCCGCTTCCTTAGACATCTCACGGATCTTTTCGAGTACAGCGCGATTTGTTGTGATCCTGGTGGATATCACCTGTTTTTTGCCGACTAACTTCTTTTTTTGAACGTTTAATCCGGCTTCTCTGTCTTTTTCAGCGTTAATATCGACCGCAACTTGATCCCGCAGGTTCTTTTTTGCTTCTTCAACCGCCGCATTCAGCTCTGCAATGATTCTGTCACAGGCATTGAAATCCTCAACGGCCCTTTTGTACGCTGTTTCGATTGCGGTTTTTTTCTCCTCGCACGCTTCGATCTCTTTTTCCGCTTCCAGCTTGGTCCCGAATTTCAGCTTGAGGGAAAGAGCGGCTGTCCGGCCTTCTATGAATTTCTTTTCGGCTCGCTGTTCAACTGCTTTTTTCTCAAGCTCGGCAACCGTGGCTTCGAGCTCTGACCGGTTCGCCTCAAGCTCCGGAACCGCCCGGTCGAGCTCCGCCTTTCTCTCGGCCATCGCCTCGGCCATTTGGAGCGATTCCCCAAGCCTGGCCAGCCGACCGGCGGCATCGGATTCCTTTTCGGCAAGCTTCGGTTCGATTTCTTCAAAACGGTTGAAGAAAAACAGCTCTCTGGCCGCGGCTTCAATGGCGGATTTTTTTTCTTCAAAAGCCGCTTTGGCCTCACCCGCTTTGAGGCTGGCGTCGACTGCTTCTTTTGCAGCGCGATCGGCGGCTTGCCTGCCTCGGTCTAGGTCGGCTTTCGTCGGAGCCTGAGCAGACTTACCCGCCTTGTGCGGATGGGAGATCGATCCGCAGACAGGGCAGGGTTCGCCCTCGATTAATCCCTCTGCGATGATTCCGGCCTGTTCGTCCAGATACGCCTTTTGCTTTGCACTGTACTTCGATTCCTTAATCTGCGCAATCTCGGATTTATCCTTATAATCTGTCTGCGCTTCTTTTAATCTCTTTTCCAGCTTCTTTAAATCGGATAACGCCTTTTCCAAATCAGCAAGGGATTTTATCTCGTTACTGACGGCATCCCTTTGCGCCTCGAGTTTAACGCATTTCTCGCCGGCGTTTCCAAAAAGTTGCTGCTCCGCCTTTAGTTTTTCGATCTCCGCTTTCAATTTTCCGAGTGCATCGATTTTTTCTTTGGCCGTTTTCTTCACAGTTTCCAGTTCAAGTATGATCTTTGAAAGAGCCGCCCTCTTTTCCTCGAGTTCATCATAATCGGGCAGCGCCAAGCGCTGAGCGGAAGCGGCAAGATCGAGTGCTTTCGCTTCCGGCAGCTGCGCTTCCCACCTCTCGCATTGTTCTTTTAAGGCGCTGCGTCTCGGAAATTCTATCAGCAGCTTTTCCTCAGATTCCCTGATCGAATCCCGGGATTTCTGCTGTTCGGCCGCTTTCGCCAGCTTTTCCGTGATTTCCTTGAGCTCCCCCTCGATTCTTTCGATCCCGTCCCCGCATTCCCGTTCGGATTTTTCATCCCGCTCGATCAGCTTTTCGACGAGTTCAAGAACTTCTTCCATCGGGAGAAGGCCGTCTTTCGCCGCTTCAACTTCGGCCGATAATGCATCATTTTCCTCACAGATAATTCCGCTGCGGTATTGCCTGATCCCAGCCGAAACAGCTTCGTATTCCTTTCCGAGCCTTCCCGATTCGCTTTTGAGCTCTTCCTGCAAAACGCTGTAACGATATGTGCGGAAGATCCGTTGAAAAATCTTCTTCCGATCCTCGGTAGAGGCGAAAAGCAGCTTTAAAAAATCACCCTGCGCGACCATCGCAATCTGCGTAAACTGGTCGCGATCGATCCCCATGATCTCAACGACGGCCTGGTTGACCTCTTTCAGCTTAGCGGCCACCCTGCCGTCCGGGTAACGCAGCTGCGCGTCCGCCTTTTCCACCGTCATGCCGCTCCCCCGGGCCTTCGGGCGGTCATATTCGGGGTTCCGCTTGATGTAATACTGTTTTCCGGCATATTCGAAGGTGAGTTCTACCTCAGTCGGCGTACCGGCAGAGGCATATTTCGAGCGGAACATATTGGCGCTCCTGTTGTCGCCGCTCGCTTCCCCGTAAAGGGCGAAGGTGATCGCATCGAAGATGGTCGTTTTGCCAGCGCCGGTGTCCCCGGCAATCAGGTAGAGCCCCTTTTTCCCGAGTGCGTCAAAATCCAGCTCCACCCTTCCCGCATAAGGGCCAAACGCGGACATCACAAGTTTAACCGGCCTCATTGCTCCGCCTCCCACACCTTTTCAATCAGCGCCGTCATAAACGCCGTTTGTTCGTCCGACAGCGGCGCACCGTTTTGCCGTTCGTAGAGCTCCGCGAACAATTCGAGCGGCGGCTTGCTTTCCGCCTCTTCCGTTTCGTCGATCTCCGCCTGATGGCGGGTGCGCTTGTTGTCGTAGTCGAGCTTCATCAAGTTGCGGTAGATGACGCGGAGCTTTCCGACCGCATCAGGAATGTCCTCCTCATCGGTAAGGGTGATGTGAAGATAATTGTCCCGGAGCGTCTTGTCCGCATAAAAGCTTTTCAAGGTCAGTTCGGCGTAAGCCCCTCTGATTTCGGCCAGGTCATGCAGCGGAATCAGCGGCACGGTGCGCAGCCTGAGCGTTCCCTTCTTTTCAAGCTCGACGATTGTAACCGATTTTTCGTGATTCATCTCTGAAAATGAGTACTTCAGAGGCGATCCCGCGTATCTGAGCCGCTCGGAACCGATGTTTTGCGGGATATGGAGATGGCCGAGGGCCACATAATCAAACCGGTCGAATACGGCGGCGTCGACATTGTCGGAACCGCCGACAGAGACTTCCTCCGATTCTGCCCGCAGGGCGCCTGTGACAAATTGATGGGTGACGAGGATATTCCTTTCTGCGGGATCAAGCGGAATCTGATCCACTGCGCAGTGAAGCGCATCTGTGTAGGACGTGATTTCATCTTCGGGAAAATATCGCCGAATATGGGCGGGCTTTACAAAAGGGAGCATATAAACCGTCACGCTTCCGTATTCATCGGAAAGTGAAAACGATGCGACTTCTCCGCTGTAAACGGGGGACAGATGAATCCCGCTCATATCCATCAAACGGCTGCCGAAGGCAATCCGCTCGGGCGAATCGTGGTTGCCGCTGACAGCGAACACCTGCAGCTTCCGCTCCGCAAGGCGGACTAAAAAATCGTCGAACAGTTCGACCGCTTCCGCCGGAGGAACCGATTTATCATAGATATCGCCGGCGATGAGGACGCCGTCCGGCTTTTCATCATCGATGACCCTGAGAATCTCTTTGAGGATGTATTTCTGATCCTCCAGCATAGAAAATTCATTGACGCGTTTTCCCAGGTGGAGGTCGGACAGATGAATCAGTTTCATAGGACGCTCTCTTTCGTGAAAGGTGTTATCATACAGCTCATTTTAATATAACACGATTCTTCAAAAAAGCCAATGAACAAACCGAAAAGAACAAAGCCGGCATAAGGCCAACAGTAAAAATCTCCTCAGTTTCAGCAGAAAGATAGAATCATCATAAGGTTTATGATAAAATAGGTGAAAAGGCAGAAAGCAGTTCAAACTGCCGGCAGAGCCCAAAAGATTGAAGGGGGAAAACACCGTGAACAGAAAGCGGAAAAAGTACATTAAAACGTGCGAGCTGTCAGAAATGGTGACGTTCCGGCTCGGAGGGACCGACCAGAAGGTCTTGATCGAAGGAAAAAGCGCCAAAAACCCCATTTTGATCTTCCTGCACGGCGGTCCCGGAACGCCCATCCCGTTCGGGGCGGGATGCCGCGGGCTCTTCCCCGATCTCACCGAAAAAGCCACCTTTGTCTTTTGGGACCAATGGGGCTGCGGCATCAACAACTGCAAGCCGGAAGAAGTCCCGTCAATCGACGGATACGCCGATATGACGGTCGATCTGATCCGGGAGGTCGGCGCACGCTTTCCCCAAAACCGGATTTCGCTTTTCGGTGTATCGTGGGGGTCTTACCTTGCGGCGCGCGCCGCGAGGATCATCCCCGAGCAGATCAGCAGCGTTTTCACATACGGGCAGGTCGTATCCGATTTGGTTTTCAACGACGAGATGTTCGGCGCTTTGGAGCGTTCCAGCCTGCCGGATGAGAAGAAAGAGCGGCTGCGCAGCATCGCGGCAAAATCCGAGCATTCCCTCGAAGAAATTGCGGCAGTTATGAAATGGCTGATGAAATATACCGGCGGCGTCCAGTCGAAAGACGATAAAATGCCGATCGACAGCATAATCTGGGGACTGCTGACAAGCCCTGATTACTCATTCGCAAACTTTAAAGCGATTATGGTGAACGCAGCGGTGAAATCCAAAACACTGATGCCGGAATTGACCCGATGCGATTTGAGGGAGGAGCTCCGCTGCACGCAGGTGCCCTATCTGATTTTGCAAGGCGAGCAGGATCTGGTCACTCCCTTTGCGCTGGTGGAAAAACTGGTCGGGGAATCCGACAACCCCAACCTGAGATTCATTCCCGTTCCCGGCAGCTCACACCGCCCAGGCGTCAAAGGGATGGATATCATCATCAGGGAAGGATTTTCTTTTCTGATGGAGAATGAAACGATGTCTGACCGCAGATAAGATCCGTATATTGGGAAGAAGCTTTACAGCAGGATCATTGGAACAACCACAAGCCGTCGTTACTTTAAAATATAAAATCGGCTATCCGTGTCAAATCGTCTTAAACAGGGAAAAATCAGTTTAATGGATCAATCAACGACAGTGAAGCGAAAGGAAGGCGCCGTTATGAAAAGCGTGGTATTTTACGGAACACACGATCTGCAGGTGGAGGATCGCCCTCTGCCGGAAGTAAAAGCGACGGATGTTTTAATCCAGGTGAAGGCCTGCGGCGTATGCGGGACAGACGTACATATCTATGAAGGGGACAAAGGGGCTGCGGATGTGACGCCTCCGACTATCCTCGGCCATGAATTTTCCGGCGTAATCGTCAAAACGGGCGCGCAGGCGACCGGCTATCAAGTGGGCGACCGGGTTTGTATCGATCCGAACCGTTACTGCGGGCAGTGTGAGCCCTGCCGCAGCGGAGCCGTGCATTACTGCGAGCAGATGACCGGCTACGGCACAACGGTCGACGGCGGGTTCGCAGAATACTGCGCCGTCGACGCGCGCCAGGTTTACAGGCTGGGAGAACACACCTCTTTTGAACAGGGGGCGATGGCGGAGCCGACAGCCTGCTGCCTGCATGGAATCGACTTATGCAGGATTCGGCCGGGGCATCAGGTTGTGGTGATCGGCGGCGGCATGATCGGCCTGCTGATGGTGCAGCTGGCAAGACTCGCCGGAGCAGCCAAGATCGCCCTGCTGGAACCGGTGGAAAGCAAACGCGCAGTCGGAAAAAAATTGGGGGCGGATCTTTGCATCGACCCTGTTCACGAGGATGCAAAAGCGCTTTTAAAGGATGCGGGAATGACATGGATCAACACGGTCATCGAATGTGTAGGTCGCCCGTCCACGATCGAGCAGGCCATCGAGCTCGCCGGAAACAAAGCGGTCGTCATGATGTTCGGCCTGACAGGGCCGGAAGAGACCATCGCTGTCAAGCCGTTTCAGATCTTTGAAAAAGAGCTGGAGCTCAAAGCATCCTACATCAATCCCCTCACCCAGAAGCGGGCGTTGGATTTAATCGACTCCGGGCGGCTGGACGTCAGCAGTATGGTATATGACGTGTGCGGGCTGGAACAGCTGGAAGGTATCCTGAGCAGGCCGGAGCTGCGCGCAAACGGAAAGTATTTGATCTCGCCTGAGAAATAGCAGTCCAATCTGCGGCGCGGTTGAAAGGCTTTTTCCTTGGACAACAGACTTCAGATCATCAATTTAGCGGATAAACAGGAGCTTCTCAAGGTATTTTAAGACAGGAACGATCAAGTCAGAGCCGCCGTTTCTCAATGTTTTTGTTTTTGCAGCCCATCGGTTGTCTTTTGAGAGAGGCGTTCTGCCACTTCGCTATGACATCTGTTAAAGGCAATTTTACTGAAAGGTGTTTTTTATCATGAAAAGCCAAAGTTTACGGTTGATTCAGGAGCAAATCGGTTACAACTTTAAAAATCTCGATCTGCTTCAGCAAGCGTTTGTGAGGCGGTCTTACGCGAAAGAAAACGGCGGCGAAGACAACGAAGTGCTGGAATTCATCGGCGACAAGGTGCTCGACATCGTGATCGTAAAAATCCTCACCGAGATGTTCGGATTCTATACCAGCGAATGTGACGGTTACGATGAGACCATCGATTTCAATGAATTCTGCTGTAAATACTCGGAAGGCAAGCTGACGGAGCTCAAAAGCGGGCTGGTCGAGAAGAAGATGCTGGCGGGTCGAATCGACAGACTCAGGCTGGCAGACTATCTCATCATGGGAAACGGCGATCAAAAAAACAGGGTCGATGAGGAAGATTCCGTGAAAGAGGACCTGTTTGAGGCGATCGTCGGCGCCGTAGCTTTGGACTCCGGATGGGACTGGGAAGAGATTCAAGGCACGGTCGAATACATGCTTGAGCCGGATGTATATCTGTCCGGCAATGAGGAAAATTACGTTGAGCTGATCCGGGAATGGTCGCTTAAAAAATACGACGAATTGCCTCAAATCCGCGCATATCAGCCGTCTGATTATAGCGGAACAAACCTTCTGCGGCGTCCAAACAAAGCGCAGTCTAAGTCAAAGTGCAATTTCGATGCAAGGGCCGTCAACGCCCCAATGAAGCGGGAGATTTATTTTAAATGTGAACTGGCTCTCAAAAATATCGACAGGACATTCTCCGGTTCCGGCAGAACAAAAAACGAGGCGCGGAAAGGCGCTTGTAAACTTGCGTATGACTATCTTAAAAGACATGGCCTGCTCTTCTCTATCCAAAACGAAATCAAAAATCCCAACAAAGCGGAGGCGATCAATCAATTGGAAACACTTGCCAGACGGGGGTATTTTTCAATACCGACCTATGGATTTGAGCAAAAGCGCAATCGAAACGGCAATTCAATTTGGAAGTGTGAATGCCATATCAGGGAATACGACACTTATTTTTGCTCAAAGTCGTCCTCTAAAAAAGATGCAAAAAAATCTGCCGCGTATGAGATGCTCAAGCACGTTTTAGAATAACGGAAAGAAAGCGCCTTTATCACAGTGAAACGCTTCCGCATAAACGATTCAATCAGAAAGGGCGGTATTTGACGAAAAAGGTTGCTTTGACAGCCTTTTTATAGAGGATGTACCGCATGGTGACAATGATGAATGACTTTTTTGCTCCGCCGGAGCACGTCGGCTTTCAAGCTAAAAAACTGTTTGGCAAGGTGGGAGAAATCATCGACGGTTCGGTCGCTTACATTGAATTAAACGGCGGCGGGCCGATTCGGCCCCACACCCATGAGCATAACCATCTGTTTATCGTAACACAGGGAGAGGCGAAAATCCTGCTGGGAGACAGAGAAGTGATCTTAAAAAAAGACGAGGCTTATCTCGTTGAGGGAAGGCTGCCCCATTCCGTTTGGAACAGCGGCAGTGGAGAAACCACCATGATCGGTATTTCTGTCAAGTAATTCCCAGTGTTCAATAAAGCTCAACCCTTTTTCGTCGAATTTCTCAACCTCCACAGGAAGAGAATCCTATTGAAAAACAGAAAAAAAGCGTTTATAATGGATAAAAAGACATTTTAAAGGAGGATGCAACATGCTGGACAAAAAAGTTGCTGAACTGTTGAACGCTCAAATCAACAAAGAATTCTATTCCGCTTACCTGTATCTGGATTTTTCCAATTTTTATTATGACCGCGGATTAAACGGATTTGGAAACTGGTACAAGGTACAAACCCAGGAGGAAAGGGATCACGCACTGCTGTTCATCCAGTATCTCCAGAACAACGGTGAAAAGGTCACGCTGGAAGCGGTCGACAAACCCGGCATCGCTCTGGAAAACGCCAAAGACCCGCTGGTAGAAGGATTAAAGCATGAGCGGTATGTCACGGGTTTGATCCATACGATCTACGAGGCAGCCTACCTCGTAAAGGACTTCAGGACGATGCAGTTCCTCGACTGGTTCGTAAAAGAGCAGGGCGAAGAAGAGTCGAACGCCGACGGCCTGATCAAAAAATATGAGTTATTCGGAGACGACCCGAAGAGCCTCTATATGCTCGATTCCGAGCTGGGCAGCCGGGTCTATTCGGCGCCTTCTCTGGTTCTTTGATCTTATGGAAAAGGCTCCGTCTGTCCGACTCCTTTCCTGTCGGAGGGCGGGGGATTTCAGAAAGGCTCGCACTGTGCCCGGACAGGCTCATGAAAAGGTTTCCGCCTATTTCGGCGGAATAAACGATTCTCAAATTAAAAATGCAGCGCTCCGGAAGGAGGCTGCTTTTTTAATAAAACTTTCAGCGGTGGAATCAACTGCCAAACAAGAGCCAAGTGGAGGAAACGATGAACCGCGTTTTATTTTGGGATTTTGACGGCACCCTCGTTTACTGCCATCACCTTTGGAGCAATTCCGTGCTGACGGTCTTGCGGGAAAACGGTGTTTCCGCTGTGCTGGACGATATCCGGCCGCATATGGCCTCCGGCTATCCCTGGGATCTTCCGCAAAGCCATCCGGAACTCAAGGGCGAAGCCTGGTGGCCTTATCTTTACCGGAAGTTTTCAGAGGTTTACCGCGCGTTCGGCCTCTCCCCCGCCCTTTCGGAAAAGCTCGGGCCCCGCACCCGGGAGCTTATCCTCGACCCGTCCAGATATTACCTTTATGACGATACTCTGGCGGTGCTGGACGAAGCCGGAAAACGGGGCTGGCGGCAGATCCTGCTTTCCAACAACTACCCCGAGCTGCGGCAGACAATCAGCCGGCTGGGGCTGACGGACTATTTTGCAGATTTTATCATTTCCGGGGAAATCGGCTTAGACAAGCCGCAGCCGGAAATTTTCGAATACGCTGTAAAACTTGCGGGGCAGCCGGATCAGTGCTATATGATCGGCGACAACCCACATGCAGATATCGAAGGCGCCGTTCGGTTTGGAATCCCGGCTGTTTTAGTCCACAGGGACTTCCCTTCGCAGGCGCTGTACACCTTTAAGACCTTAACCGAGCTTTTAAACATCTTATAGCCGGCATAAAATTTATGATAGGAAAAATCATCCAATTTTAATTCATACGACGACACAGGAGGAAAAAGATGAACGTTTTAGCAATCAACGGGAGCCCGCATGAAAAAGGATGCACCTACACCGCGATCAGCCTGGTGGCGGAAGAACTGAAAAAGCAGGGCATCGAGACAGAGATCGTTTCAGTTGGAACCAAACCGGTTCAAGGCTGCATCGCCTGCGGAAAATGCAAAGACACAGGGCGCTGCGTCTTTGACGACGTCGTAAACATCTGCCTCGAGAAGATGGAAAAAGCGGATGGAATCATCATCGGTTCCCCGGTATATTATTCCGGGATTTCAGGGCAGATGAAATCCTTTCTCGACCGCTTCTTTTACACCGGGCCGGACCTGCGGTTCAAGGTCGGTTTGGCGGTCACCTCCCTGCGGCGTTCCGGCGGGGTGGATACCTACCATCAGCTCAACAACTTCTTTGGCCTCACCCAGGTGATCACTGTGCCGTCCACCTACTGGAACGTCATCCACGGAACTTCTCCGGATGAGACGATGCAGGATTTGGAAGGGGTGCAGATGATGCGGACGCTCGGCCAAAACATGGCTTGGCTGATGAAAGCGGTCGACCAGGCGAAACAAACCACCCCCCTTCCAGAACAGGAAAAACGGATTTTTACCAACTTTATCCGTTAATTGAAACGAGAAGTGAGGCAAAACTTGTGACCACATCAGATAAAAATCAATCCGGAAAGCAGATCACCCGCTCCCTGAACATGAAATACAGCCTGACGCTGGAGGGCCTTTCCGTTGGAATCTGTGCGTCGTTGGTAGCCGTCCTTTACCGGCTCGTCCTGGACTATGCGGAAAAGGGCTTGAACGGCATATTGTCGGCTGCAAAAACCAACTGGTGGATCGCGCTGGTTTGGATCGCAGCGCTGATTTTAATGGCTCTGACGGCCGGTTGGCTCGTCAAAAAAGAGCCGATGATCTCCGGCAGCGGTATTCCGCAGGTAGAAGGCGAAATGTCGGGGCATCTGGATCAGAAATGGTGGCGGGTCATCCTCGGAAAATTTGTCGGCGGCGTGCTCTGCATCTTCGGAGGGCTTTCCCTCGGAAGAGAGGGCCCGTCCGTCCAGTTGGGGGCGATGGCGGGAAAAGGGATCTCCAAAGGGTTGAAGCGTTCTCCCACCGAAGAGCGCTTCCTCATCGGCTGCGGTGCAAGCGCGGGATTGTCCGCTGCTTTCAACGCGCCGCTCGCGGGCATCATCTTTGCCATTGAGGAGCTGTATAAAACCTTTTCCGTTCAGGCGCTTCTATCGGTCATGACCGCGTCGATCACGGCCGACTTTATCTCGAAAAATGTCTTCGGCCTTTCCCCGATCTTTCACTTTCACGTCGAGTCGATGATGCCTCTCCAGCATTACTGGCTGATCGTCCTCCTCGGCGCCGCCCTGGGTGTGATGGGCGCGGTTTACAACAAGGTGATCTTGAAATCGCAGGAGCTTTACGGAAAAGTAAAATGGCTCAAGCCGCAGTTCCGCCTGCTGATCCCATTCCTTCTCGCCGGTCTTTTGGGTTTCCTGATGCCGGAGGTTCTGGGCGGCGGCCATGTGATGATGGATCTGCTCGCAGACGGTAAGCTGATGATCGGCGCCATGCTGGTTCTCTTTCTCGTAAAATTCCTTTTTTCCGCCGTCTGCTTCGGCTCCGGCGCGCCGGGAGGGATCTTTTTCCCTTTGATGGTGCTCGGCGCCTATCTGGGCGGTGCTTTTGGTTCCACTGCGGTTTCTTGGCTTGGACTCGATCCCGCCTTTGTCAACAATTTCATCATTTTGGCCATGGCCGGTTATTTTACCGCGATTGTGCGGGCGCCGATTACTGGGATCGTTCTCGTCTGTGAAATGTCAGGTTCGCTGAACCATCTGCTTTCTTTAGCGGCCGTATCGATTGTTGCCTACCTGGTTGCGGAGGCCCTTAAATCCGCACCGATTTATGAAAGCCTGCTGGAACGAATCCTGAAAAAGCGGGATATTCCCCGGGCTGAACAGGCGGACGGAAAGCGCTCTATTGTAGAAATAGCGGTGGAAGTCGGCTCCCCTTTAGAGCAGTGTGAAATCGGCAGAGTTTTATGGCCTAAAAACTGCCTCCTGGTGTCAATTCAGCGCGGGAGCACCGAGGTAATTCCCAAAGGCGACACGATACTTTTACCCGGAGACTTATTAGTTGCTTTGACAGATCGGAAAAATCAAACCGAACTCGCCTCTGAACTGGAAAAGCTGTGTCGATGCAAAGAGCCATAACGCTTTAACGCAGACCGGATATCGATATTTTAACCAGAATGATGATTCCTTATCATACACCGAAGGGGCGCTTTTTAAAAAGCGCCCCTTCGGTGTATTTTTATGTACTACGACTGTTTTTCCTCATCCTTTATTTTAAATAGGAACTTCAGAAAACCCGTAAGGAATTTCGGGCTTTTTACTACGACAATTTTCACGATGCATTCCTCCGTTCATACAGCGCAGTTTGAAATTCGTCTATGAAAAGCATTTCGCTTTACATCCTGCGTGCAGAGCACAACCCTAAATAAATCAAGGCTACTGCTGCAAGGATCATCAGCAAACGATACGAACCAAAAGCCAAAGCGAGGATGACCACGCCGACCGCAATCGCAACCAAACCGGGCGGGCGTTTTTTGCACTCCCTTCGCATCGACCTCATCCCCCTGCCGTAACATTTCCTGATGTACTCTCATTATATACGGCGGGGGCAAAAAGTGTTACAGAGACTCTTTCGGCGTTTGAATCACCAGAAGCTTTCCCCCGTTATTCAAAATCTCGGCCTGGGGAGCGACGATTTCATTGCTGACTCCAATCGGGTAGGAGGAATCTACTCTTGCGTGCTCGAGGGGATATTTCACACCGCGGAGCGTGACGTCCGGACAGACATCGGTAAAAGAGAAAACGGAAAGATAACACCCTTCCTCTTTCGGTAAAATCAAACGGCCCGTCCCGAGCATTGTGACTCGTGTCCTTCCGCCGAACAGCATTCCCCGGGCCTGATGATCCAGCAGATAGGACAGAAGCTGAAGGTTCGCCACGGTGTGATCCAAACGACCGCCCAGCATACCGTAGAGTGAAAACTCCCTCCACCCGCGGGAGAGAGCGGTCTTTATTGCACTCAGCGTGTCGGTATCGTCCTTTTCCGGCAAAAGTCGGATCACCTCGCAGGAACAGTTATCTTCTATTTTGGAGGATGAATCGAAGTCTCCTATTACGAGGTCGGGGGAAATTCCAAGCGGCAGCAGATGGTCATAGCCGCCGTCAGCACAGACGACATAATCCCCCTGCTGCGGCCTGCGAAACCACTCGGTGCAAAATGGCGCCGACCCAATAATATAACAAACGCTCATTTGTTTTCCCACTCTTTCATCAATTTAGCTTCTTCATAAAGCTGGCAATAGCTGCGATATCGTGACAGTGGTATTTCTCCCTGCTCCACCGCATGTTTCACTGTACAACCGCTTTCTGCGGTATGGGAACAGTCCTGAAACCGACAGTCACCGAGGAACGGGAGAAATTCCCGGAAGAGATGCTGGAGTTCTTCCTTTTTGATGGAAGCGTATTGATACAGTGCGATCGTCGAAAAGCCCGGCGTATCCGCCACATAACCTCCGTCAATGGGGTAAAGCTCCACGTGGCGGGTTGTGTGCCGTCCACGGCCCAGCTTTTGGCTGATCTGCGAGGTTTCAAGCCTGTATTCTCCAAACAGGTTGTTGAGCAGGCTCGATTTCCCCACGCCGGAATTCCCCGCCAGGGCAGTGATTTTACCTTGCAGGTAAGGCGCCAGCACCTTTCCGGAATCCGTCTGCATATTGTTGACAGAAACTGTGATAAACCCCGCTTTGCGATAAATTTCTTCCAGTTCTTCACCCGCCGACAAATCAATTTTTGTAACAACGATCAGCGGTTCGATCCCTTTGGCTTCGGCGGCAGTCAGAAGCTGATCCAAATTGAAGAGATTCGGGAGCGGTTCACAGCAGGAAACCACCATGACAAGCTGATCCAGGTTGGCAAGCGGCGGCCGAAGCCACTCGTTTTTTCTGGGTAATATTTCGTCGATCACTCCCTGGAGCTCTCCCGTGCAGCTTATTATTACCTTGTCTCCGGCCAAAGGTTTGGTGTTTTCCCGGCGAAAAATCCCTTTAGCTTTGCACTCGTAAATCAAACCATCTTCAGTTTTTACATAATAAAAGCCACCAATTCCCTTTAAAATAATCCCTATCAATCTATCCCTCTTCTCATGCGGCAGATAAGAACGAATCCCCATCTGAAAACAGATGAGGATTGTTCTTCTAAAAGAAGCAAATACACTTTTATCTCAGCAGCTCGGATACCGGAACTAACCACAGTGCAAACCGACTTTTCAACCTTTTACTCCGTATCAGAGCTATTGTCCCGGTTGTTGCCGCTATTATCACTGCTGCTATCACTATTGCTGCTATCAGAGACCGTGTTGGGCGGAGCAAAGGAGGTAAAGACATTAGACTTGGTGGTGACTACCTGAATCGAGCCAGTGTCAAAATCGGCGTCATACTGCGCAAACAGCTTTTCACTTTCAGATGAACCCTGCGGCACGACCATAACGCGAACATCATGGGAATCAGTCGCAGGTGCGGTCAAAGAGAATTTATAATTAGAAGTAGCGGAAACATTGACAACATCCGTCTTCTGCTCCACTCCGTCCATCAGTACCCTAAAGGTGAAGCGCTGGTAAACGTTGGCCGCATTCGTCGGGATGTTGACAGTGAAATTCAGCGTCTTTTCATCCGGTACGCCGTTGCTGACCTCGAGGACGATCAAATCGCCCACACTTGCAGAACTGCCCTCCGCAAGGCTTTGCGAAAGAACCGTTCCCTCCGGTTCAGCGCTGTTGACTTCCTGAATCCTGCACCGCAGCCCTAAGCCTTTTAATTTAGCTTCCGCGGCATCGCGCATTTCATTGAGCACTTTTGGTATAATAACAGGCTTCTGATCGGCGCCCATACTGACATAAACGGTAACCGAAGAATTGGCGTTCACCTGTTCTCCGGCAGCCGGACTGGTTCGAATGACGTTGCCCTTGGCGACTGTCGAATCAAACTGCTGCATCACGTCTGCTTTTAATCCTTTTTTGGTCAGGATATCTTCCGCTTCTACCAACGGTCTGTTGACGACATCCGGCACATCGATCATATCGAGTCCGCTGCTGACCGTCACATAAAGGGTCTGCCCCTCTTTAATCTTGATACCGGCCTTTATTTCCTGGTCAATGATATATCCTGCCTCGTATTCCTCAGAAAAAGCAGTCGTTTTCTGCTCGATTTTAATTTTGCTGTACTGCGGGTCGCTGATCACTTCGGTATAGACCTTCCCCCGCAGGTCGGGAACTTCTATTTCCGGCACCTTTTCGAAGATATCGCTGAACCCGAAAATCACAATACAGACGATGACGGAAACCACTACAAAAGCGGCGGCGACACCGGCGAGAATCGGGATCATATGGGACTTTTTCTCTTTGACTTCCTCGTCCTCTTCTGCATTTTCAGCAGTGACAGCATCGAAGTACTTGGTAGTGTCATCGTCCCCAAAATATTTATACTCAAATAAGATGCTGGGATTACGCTTAAATTCATCGATATCGCGCAGCATCTCAGCCGCGCTCTGGTAGCGCTTCGCCGGGTCTTTCTGCATCGCGCGGACTGTAATTTCCTCCAGCCCTTCCGGAATGGTCGCATTGATCGCGCGCGGCTTGCGGGCAGGCGCCTGCATCTGCATGATTGCGACCGAAACGGCGCTGTCCGCCTCAAAGGGAAGCTGACCGGTCAGCATCTCAAAAAGCATGATACCGACCGAATAAATATCGGTTTTTTCATCGATTTGGTCGCCGCGGGCCTGCTCTGGGCTGATATAATGCACGGAACCGATGGCCTTGTCCGTCATCGTCTTACTGTCTCCTCGGGCAAACCGTGCAATGCCGAAGTCCATGACTTTGATCGTGCCGTCCTGAAGCAGCATGATATTCTGCGGCTTTACATCCCGGTGGACGATCCCATTGTCATGGGCGTGCTGCAGGGCGCGCAGGATCTGAACAGTAAAATGGATAGCCTCTTTCCAGGTCAGAACCTTCTGCTGTTCGATATACTGTTTCAAAGTGATTCCGGAGATATATTCCATGACGATATACTGGATCCGGTCGCCAAAACTGACATCCACTACGCGGACAATATTCGGGTGAGAAAGCAATGCAATCGCTTTCGATTCATTTTTAAAGCGCCTTAAGAACTCGCTGTTTTTGGAAAACTCGTCTTTCAGAATTTTCACCGCAACGACGCTGCCCTCGAGGATATCGTTCGCTTTGTAAACGTTCGCCATCCCGCCCACGCCGATGAGTTCTGTAATTTCATATCGGCCATCCAGCCGTTTTCCCACATACTTATCCATTCTGTTTTTATCCCTCCATCGCTTATTCGACCAGCAAAACAGCTGTTATATTATCAGGACCGCCCGCATCGTTGGCAAGGCCGATCAAGCGTCCTGGAACTTCCTCCGGCGGATCCTGCAAAGCCGTTTTATAAATCACCGACGGGTCACAGTTGTTGGTGAGGCCGTCGGTACAGATCAGCACTCTGTCACCCGGATTCAGAACAGTCTCGAGGTAATCGATGCAAACCTTACTGCCTACCCCGACTGCCCGTGTGATCAAATTTCGCTGAGGGTGGTTTTTGGCGTCTTCATCGGAGATTTTCCCCTGTTCTAGGAGCTCCTGAACCAAAGAATGATCCCTCGTCAGCTGAGTAAATTCATTTTTGCTGACGACGTATGCCCGGCTGTCTCCAACATGCGCAACATGGAGGGTTCTTTTTTCCAGCAAAGCCGCAACCGCCGTCGTTCCCATTCCGTCATAGTCGGAATTGCCTTTTGCTGCGCTGTAAACCTCGCTGTTTGCCGCCGTCACCGCAGTAATCAGCAGGTTTCGAATCCTGTTCTGATCAATATCGTCACGGTAGCCGGATTCAATCCGGCTGCAAATCGTATCACACGCCAAACGGCTGGCCACATTGCCCGCCTTTTCTCCTCCCATACCGTCGCAGACGACAGCGTAAGAAGAGGCTTCTCCCAGCTCTCCAAAGCGGAAGACGTCCTGATTTGTCGGACGAATCCTGCCCGGATCCGTTCTCCCTACAATCATGATAGGATCACCTCTTAACATTCTGGCTGTTTCTCCGCAACTGACCGCAGGCCGCATGAATATCGGCCCCAAGCGTTCGCCGCACTGTTGTGTTGATTCCCATGGAAAGAAGCAGGTTCTGGAACCGAAATACGTCTTCCCGCGCCGCCGCCTGATAGCCGGCCTCCTCCACCGGATTGACCGGGATCAGGTTCACATGGCAGAGCATTCCGCGAAGGCGGGAGGCGAGTTCCTCCGCATCCCTTTTGCTGTCGTTTACCCCGCGGATCAATGCATATTCAAACGAAATCCTGCGGTGAGTCTCCTCTGCATAAAAGCGGCAGGCTTTCAATAATTCATCCATCGAGTATCTGCGGCTGACCGGCATGGTCTTTGAGCGGACTGCATCGTTTGGCGCGTGGAGAGAGACAGACAAGGTCAGCCCCAAATGTTTCTCCGCTAAATCGTAGATGCGTTCCACTAAACCGCAGGTGGAAAGGGATAGATGCCGCAGGCTCAGGTTCATCCCGTTTTCATCTGAAACCAGCTCCAGGAACCGGAGGACGTTGTCGTAATTGTCCAGCGGCTCGCCGATTCCCATCATGACGACGCTGGATATTTTCCGGCCGCTGTCAAGAGCGGAACAGTAAATCTGATCCAGCATTTCGGACGGCGTCAGGTTCCTGACAAATCCTGCAATCGTCGAAGCGCAAAAGGTGCAGCCCATTTTACAGCCGACCTGAGAGGAGATACAGATGCTCGTCCCGTGGCGGTATTCCATCAGCACGCATTCCACAAATTCTCCATCCCGCAACTCATAAAGGTATTTTACCGTATTATCTATCTGAGAGACAAGCTTTTTTATAATTTTTAGTGAATCTATGTAAAACATACTCTCTAAACGCTGTTGAAACTTAGCGGAAATGTTGGTCATTTCAGAGAAAGAAAAAGCATGTTTCCGATGGAGCCATTCATAAATCTGTTTTGCACGGAATTTCGGCTCACCCAGCTCGACAATGTGCTGAGTCAATTCCTTTAACGTGAGCGACTTGATATCGATCTTTTCCAAATCACCACTCCACTCGTTTAAACGATGCGAGATAAAACCCGTCCGGCCTTTTTGCGCCCGGAAAAAAGGTTGCCTGAAAACCGTCCATTTTTGAAAAAGGAAGTTCTGGCAGCGGATCCGGTACAAAGGCAGGATGTCTCTTCAAAAAGGCCTCCGCCACCTGTTCATTCTCCAGCTTTGACAAAGAACAGGTGGAATAGACAAGCGTTCCGCCGAGCGAAACGTAATTGGCGGCATTTTGAAGGATTTTAAGCTGAACCGCCGGTAAATTTTCAAGGGATTCTTTTGGCTTGTATTTGATTTCGGGTTTGCGGCGGATTACACCCAAGCCGGCGCAGGGCACATCGCAGAAAACGCAGTCCGCTTTCCCGAGCTCCGGAGCAAACATCGACGCATCCGCCGCCGAAGCGGAAATATTTTGTATCCCCAGCCGTTTCGCCCCGCTTTCAATCAGACGGACACGCTTGGGATGCAGGTCGAATGAGAAGACCATCCCGCCCAGAGGAGCCAATTCCTGCGCAATGGTAAAGCTTTTCCCACCCGGCGCCGCACAAAGATCGAACAACCTTTCGGGCTTTTTTGCAGCGGCGGCGAGGGCACACAGCTGAGAAGCAATGTCCTGCACATGAAAGAGCCCCTCTGCAAACGCCCTGCTTCCAACCGGATTCCCCTTCACCACATGGAGGCAGTGCTTTAATTCCGGCGTTTTTTCAGTTTCAACCCCCTCTTCCCGGAGAAAGGCAATCAAATCCTCGTCGGACACTTTCAAAGGGTTGACCCGGAGCGTGACCGGCGGAGGGGCCAGGGAATCCTCCAGAATTACTTCCATCCGCCCAGTGCCGTAATCCCTTTCGTACTGTTCAATCAGCCAGGCGGGACAGGAATAACGGACGCTGAGGCGCTGTAAGGGCTCGTCCGGTTCGGGATAGGTTCTGCCGTCCCGGATAAACTGGCGGAGGAGCGCGTTGACGAACCCCTTCGCTCCCGGTTTGACCGTTGCCGCCAGCTTCACGCTTTCGTTGACAGCGGCGGATTCCGGCGTATCCAGAAAGAGGAGCTGGTAAAGCCCCATCCACAAAATGATCCGGATTTTCAAATCCAGCCGCTCCAGCGGCTGTTTAGAATAGCAGGACAGGATATAATCGAGAGTCAGCTTCCGTTCGACTACCCCGTAAAAAAGACGGGAGGCAAACCCCTTGTCCCTGTCGGAAAGACCACTTTTTTGAAGGGCACCATCCAGGACGAGGTTTGAATAGCTGCAGTCTTTTTCCAGCCGGAGAAGCGAATCCAAAACAACAGACCTAGCGTTTTTCAGGGCCATATCACCACGCGGTACAAGGCGCATTCAATCGCTAACGCCCTTGTGCCACCTTCCTTTCAATCTATTTTGCACTACCTTCTTCTGTTGGAAAGGGCGATCAGCCGAATCAGGTTCGCGATTGCGACCAGCAACGCCGCCACATAGGTCAGCGCCGCAGCTCTCAAAACCTTTTTGGCGCCCGCCAGCTCCCCTCCTTCGAGAATCCGCTGGGCCTCCAGCGTTTTGACTGCCCGGCGGCTCGCGTTGAACTCGACCGGCAGGGTAATCAGCTGGAAGAGGACGACCGCACAGAAGAGAAGGATCCCGATCGTCGTCAGAAGGCTCCAGGACATGATGATCCCGAAAATGGCAAGCGGGATCGCCAGGCTCGAACCGATCTGAGTCACCGGAATGACCGCTTGGCGGATCTTGATTGGAAAATACCCGGTCGCGTGCTGAACGGCATGTCCTACTTCATGCGCCGCTACACCGATCGCCCCGACCGAACTGCTCCCATAGGTGGAGTCGGACAGCCGGACGACATTGGAACGCGGGTCGTAGTGATCGGACAGGCTGCCCGAAACCCGCTCGATCCGGACATTGTAAAGACCGTTGTCGTCCAGAATTTTCCGCGCTACTTCATCAGCCGTATAGCCTTTGCTGCTGCGGACGGCGTTGTATTTTTTAAAGGTGGCGGAGACGTTGATCTGGGCCAGTAAAGCGATCAAGACCGCCGGGATCACCAAAAAAAGATAATAGGTGTCGAAATAAAAATATGGCAAGTTTTTACTCCCCTTTGCCGATAAAATCGCCGGCTGCCAGCCTGCGCCCCCGCAAAAAGTCGCCGCCAGACATCCGTTTGGAGCCCTCATACTGAACTTCGACCAGCTCGAGCGAACCGGAACCGCAGCCGACAATCATCCGCTTCGAGTCGAGAATCTCCCCCGGCCTTCCGGCGAGGTTGCTGCGGACGGAGCGGTAAACCTTCAGGCGTTTCCCCTGAAATTCCGTATAGGCACAGGGCCATTCGGACAAGCCGCAGACCAGATGATGCAATTCCTCCGACGGCTTGGTGAAATCAAGCGCCCCCATCTCTTTTGTCAGCATCGGCGCACGGGTTGCAAGCTGGTCATCCTGCGGTTCAGGTCGAAGTTCCCCCGCCTTGAGCTCTGAGACCGTTTTCAAAAGCAGTTCCGCTCCCAGATGGGAAAGGCGTTCGTAAAGCTCGCTTGAGGTCTCGTTCTTCCCCACCGGCGTTTCCGCCTTTAAAAGCATATCCCCCGTGTCGAGCCCCTCGGCCATAAACATCGTCGTCACGCCGCCGACCGGATCACCGTTGAGCACCGTCCACTGGATCGGCGCCGCACCGCGGTACTTCGGAAGAAGCGAGCCATGGACGTTGATGCAGCCGTACCGGGGCAGCTCCAGCACCGCTTTGGGCAGGAGCTTTCCGTAAGCGACAACGACGATCAGCTCGGGCTCGAGCGCTTTGAGCTGTTCAAAAGCTTCATCGCTCCGCAGGGTTCCGGGCTGATAAACGGGGATTCCCCTCTTTTCAGCCGCCACTTTCACCGGAGGCGGCTGGAGGCGATGCCCCCTCCCTTTCGGTTTATCCGGCTGGGTAAAGACCGCTGCGACCGTCTCGCCGGAATCCAAAAGAGCGCCGAGGGACGGGACGGCGAAATCCGGCGTCCCCATAAAAACAATCCTCATCCATGATCCTCCTGTCTTTCCGGCTATTCTTTCTCTTCCACGATTTTTTCGGCGATATCCAGAAACAAAATTCCCTCGAGATGGTCCAGCTCATGGCAGAACGCGCGGGCCAGCAAATCCTCACCCTCCCTGGTAAAGGTCTTTCCATGGCGGTCCTGCGCTTTGACCGTCACCTTTTTCGGGCGCTTGGTCAAGCCGTATTCACCGGGGCAGGACAGGCAGCCTTCATATTCCTCCTGATGTCCGCTGCTCGAAACGATCGCCGGGTTTACAAGCTCAATCAGCCCATCCCCGGCATCGATCACCACGACCCGGCGCAGAATCCCAACCTGCGGCGCCGCAAGCCCCACCCCGTCGTTTTGATACATCGTTTCCGCCATGTCATCCAAGAGCTCCCAAAGCCGCTCGTCGAATTTCTCCACCGGACGGCATTTCTTTTTCAGGATTTCATCCTCTTTTGTCACAATGTTTCGGATGGCCATTTGATTTTCTCTCCATTTCTATCAATTAATTTCCCCATTTATGTCGGCAAAAACCGTCACTTTAGAAAAAGCGGGGCGCTCTGCCGTTTTTTCCAGCAGGGAGTGCATCATCGTTTTAAACGCCCGGTTCGCCCTGCACTTGATAACGATCCGATAGCGGTATTTGTTGTTGAGCTTGAGGATATTGGCCTCCACCGGGCCGAGAACCCGCATGGGAACCGCCTTTCCCACATTCTTGGAAAAATCTTTGAGCATTTCCAAAAATTCCATCGCGGCATTTTTGACGTCCTTTTCCAAAAGGGCCGCAAACCCTACCACACAGATATCGCAGAAAGGCGGATAGAGCAGCGCCTTCCGCGCCTCGATCTCATCGTTGTAAAAAGACTCGTAATTTTGGTGGGCGGCAAAATTGAGAACCGGATTTTCCGGCGTATAGGTTTGAATGTACGCCCTTCCGGCCTTCTGCCCCCGCCCGCTCCGGCCGACGACCTGCGTGACAAGCGAAAAGGTTCGCTCGTTGCTCCGGAAATCAGTCGAATAAAGGAGTTTATCCACCGAAAGCACCCCAACCAGGGTGACGTTGGGAAAGTCGAGCCCTTTTGCAATCATCTGGGTGCCGAGCATGATATCGTATTCCCCCGCCCCGAACCGCTCAAAAGCCTGCTCATAAGCAAAGCGTGAAAAGGTGGTGTCGGTGTCCATCCGCAGGATGCGCGCGTCGGGGAACAGCTTTGCCACCTCGTCCTCCAGCTTCTGGGTGCCGAGGCCGGTCAGCTTGATGTGATGCCCACCGCAGCTTTGGCAGACAAAATCCTGTTTGTGAGAATAGCCGCAGTAATGACACATCATCCGGCCGTTTGCCTTGTGGTAGGTCAGCGCAACGCTGCAATGCGGGCATAAATCCACCTCCCCGCACTCCATACAAGCAGCGATCGTATGATACCCGCGGCGGTTTAAAAGCAGGATCGACTGCTCTTTATGCTGTAAATTATAGTAAAGCTCGTCGATTAAGACGTCGCTGAGAATCTCGGATTGATCCGGACGGAGATGCCCCTTCAGATCGACCAGATAGACGTCCGGCAGAAGGGCATCGGAATAACGGTTTTTCAGCTCGAACAGATGGTACTTTCCCTGCTTTGCACGGTAATAGCTGTCGATCGACGGCGTCGCCGAGGCGAGCAGCAGCAGGGCGTTATGCCGGGCGCAGCGGAGCTTTGCAATCTCCCTTGCGTGGTAGCGCGGCGAGGATTCCGACTTGTAAGAATACTCCCCCTCCTCGTCCATCACGATCAACCCGATCTGGTCGCACGGCGCAAAAACAGCGCTCCGGGTACCGACTACGATCCGGGCGGCGCCGCTTTTGATCCTCCGGTATTCGTCCACCCGCTCACCCAGTGAGAGCCCGCTGTGGACAACGGCCACCTGGTCCCCGAACATCGAGATAAACTGGGAGACCATCTGGGGTGTCAAAGAAATTTCAGGCACCATCATGATGACCTGCTTCCCCTCCGCCACCACCAAATCGATCAGTTTGAGAAAAACCTGCGTCTTCCCGCTCCCGGTAATCCCGTTGAGCAAGGCGGCGGAAGGCCCTTCCTGCCGGTAAAGCTCATACAGCCCGGAAAAGGCCTTCAGCTGCTCCGGCGTCAGCTTGATGGACGCCGCGTTTCGGGACGGACCGGCGGTGACCTTCGGGCGGCGGTACACCTGTCTGTCATAATATTCAACCGCCCCTTTTTTTGACAGCGTTTTCAGCACCGCTTCGGTTACGCCGCAAAGGTAACAGCACTCCTTGACTGAAGCGACCTGGGTCTCTGTCAAAAGGTCAACCACTGTCTGCTGGCGGGGCGACAGCTTGAGCTCCTGCGCATCACTGCGCTCTGTTAAACGGATCATCCTGATCGTCTCGTCCCCGACCCGGCGCCTTGTCCGCTCTTCCGGTACGACGACGCCCTTTTCGATCAGTGCCTGGAGGATTGAGGATTTCTCCCCCCCCAGGGACGTTTTGATAAACTGCTCCAGCTCCCCTTTATTCCGCGCCGTCTTTAAAAAAGCGATTACATGCTGTTCCGATAGAGTAAAGCGATCAAGCTCAATTTCGTCGATCCTTTTGGCGAGATGGAAAGAGGAGACAACGTCGACATTCAGACCGGCCGGGAGAAGAACCCGCACCGCATCGTAATAGGTGCAGAAGGTGTTCTGTTTGAGGAATTCGATCAGCTCAAACCCTTCCTCCCCGATCAAAGGCTCTTCATCCAAAAGGGAAAAGACCGCCTTGCAGTTTCGTCCGTATTCCGAGCTGTCCGTCAAAGAAAAGACAAGGGCCTGCATCTTCTGGTTGGAGCGGCCAAAGGGGACCAGCACACGGCATCCCGGCTTTATCCGCTCTGCCAGATCCTCCGGGACGAGATAGTCGAAAAGCTTGTCAAACCGAAGGGCGGATTTTTCTACCGCCACCCGGGCGACAACCTGTTTTCCCATTGCACATCCCCCTTGTCACAGGCTTTGTGGCAAAACTCATTCACTTTCTTTCGAAGTTTCGGCTTCGACGATCTTAAAACGCCCCTGTGAAAATTCCTCTACAGCAAGCTGAACCGGCTTTTCTGAGAGCATCTCGCCCTGTTCTTCTGCGTTCTCCGCGATCTGGCGGGCGCGTTTGGCCACGCCGACCACCAGGGAATAATAGCTTTCATTGTCCTTTAACATCTCAGTTGCAGATGGTCTATGCATATTCATTACACCTCATTATTAAAATTGATCGATACGGGCTGTGCGGCATTTTTCCGCTTCCAGGATTGCCTTTAAGCGCCCCGCCGCCTCTTCCACTACATCATTTACCACGATGTAGTCGTACTGAGGGGCCAGTTTCATTTCTTTTTCGGCTGTCTTCATCCGGTCGTTTATCGTTTCCTCATTTTCCGTCTGTCTGCCGCAAAGACGGCTGCGAAGCTCCTCCATACTCGGCGGCATAATAAAAACAGAGACGGCATCCGGGCGCTTCTCCTTGACCTGCATTGCGCCCTGCACCTCGATCTCCAGAATCACGTCATGTCCGGCGGCGCATTGGTCTTCCACCGCCTGGCTGGGAGTACCGTAATAATTGCCGACGTAATTTGCATACTCCAGCATCCCGCCGGTTCGGATCTTCTCCTCAAACTGCTCCTTCGATAAAAAGTAATACTCGACCCCATCGGTTTCCCCAGGACGAGGTGGCCTGGTCGTAGCCGAAACGGAGTAAAAGACGTTGGGGTCTTCCTTTAACAGATGCCCCAGAACCGTTCCCTTCCCGCAGCCGGACGGCCCGGACACGATCACCAAAAGGCCGCGCCTACTCATCATCCTCTTCCTCCTCGCCGTCGTCCTGATAAGAGAGCCGGTTCGCCACCGTTTCAGGCTGGACGGCGGACAATACGACGTGATCGCTGTCCATGACAATCACCGCGCGGGTGCGGCGGCCGTAGGTGGCATCGATGAGAACCCCCTTGTCGCGCGCTTCCTGTATAATCCGCTTGATCGGGGCCGATTCCGGGCTGACAATCGCGATCAGCCGGTTTGCCGAGACCATATTGCCGAATCCGATATTGATCAGTTTCATTTTTCCTCTCCCTCGATTCTATTCGATATTTTGAATCTGTTCCCTGATCTTCTCCACTTCGCTTTTCAAGTCGACCACGATCCTGGTGACAGCCAAATCCTGCGCCTTGGAGCCGATCGTGTTGATTTCGCGGTTGACCTCCTGCGTCAGAAAATCGAGCTTTCTCCCGATCGGTTCCTTTGAGGAGAGAAAAGAACGGTACTGGTTCAAATGGCTCCTGAGCCGAACAGTCTCTTCATCCACCGCGACCCGTTCTGAAAAAACGGCCGCCTCGGTCAAAATCCGGGCTTCGTCGACCGCGCGCTCCTCCAAAACCTCGCGGAGCTTCGCATAAAGCCTCTCTCGATAAGCCTTCGTCGTTTCGGGAGAACGCCTCTCGATCTCACCCACCCATTCTTCAATAACGTCCAGGCGGCCTGAAATATCCTGGCGCATCTTTTCGCCCTCTTTTTCCCGCATCTCCACAAAGCGGCTGAGCGCATCCTCTGCAACCGTCCGAACCGCATCCCAGATGACTTCCTCGTCCTCAGCCGCCTTCCGGACGCTGAAAACATCGGGAAAACGGGACAGCACGGAAAGGGACAGGTCGTCTTGCAGCTGATATTCTTCCGAGACGGAACGGAGCGCCGACAGATACCCCTGCGCAAGGGAACGGTTCAGCTCAACCACTGCGTCCTGGCCTTCCACCGTGAAAACGATGACATTGATATCGACCTTCCCGCGGGAAACCCAGCCCTGCACAAAGGACTTCATCTTTTCTTCCAGATAGCCGTAAACGCGCGGCACCCGGGCCGAAAACTCAAAATACCGGTGATTGACCGAGCGGATCTCCACCAAAATATCCCGCCCGCCGATCGTCTGCTGGGAACGTC
The DNA here is from genome assembly GCA_964607135.1 of uncultured Oscillospiraceae bacterium. Lineage (GTDB taxonomy): Bacteria > Bacillota > Clostridia > Oscillospirales > Ruminococcaceae > Metaruminococcus_A. The sequence continues at coordinate 68,729 of CAZSIV010000003.1, forward strand.
CATAACCGGTCATACTTCTCAACATGGCCTTACTCCTTTATGAACTCGTTTTTTTCATCATACCACATTTCCAGCGGAAGAAATCGTTTTATTCACAAAATATTCATTTTATTTACATTTGATTAAAAGTCACAAAGAGGCCATATACTGGGATACGGTAAAATTCAGAAAAACTTTATAAGGCACATTCCAAAACCGCCGAAATTTATTTTGTCCCTTTTTTTCTATACCTATTTTGGCGGGCCGCCCTCTTACAGCTATTGTAAAATTCCCTTCGGCAGCTCGTTTCATTTAATCCTCAAAATAACGTTTTTTAAACCGCTTTACAGATGTATTCTGATTTTGACGCAGAAAAAAGCGCCGCGAGAATTCGCGGCGCTTCGGGTTTCAGCTTATTTGTAGCTGATCTGAATCTTGGTATTCGGCTCGTTTTCATTAAAAGGCTTCTTGTGACGGCCTTCGAAAAACTTGACCGCAACCTGGCCAAACTGCGCATAGCTGAGGACGTCCTCCTCCTGCTCAGTCCACTGGGCGCACTCCGCGCGAAGCTTATCGAGCTCCGGCTCGAGGAGATCCGCCGGACGGCAGTCAATCGGCTCCGCATCGCCGATGATTTTTTTGCGGAATTCGGGGTCGATGGCAACCGGGGTTTTACCATACTCGCCCCGGACGAGACCCTTGAATTCCTTCGTCACCATCTTATAGCGCTCGCCCATAATGACGTTGAACACCGCCTGGGTACCGACGATCTGAGAGGTCGGCGTAACCAGAGGGGGCATACCGGCATCTTTGCGGACACGCGGCACCTCGTTGAGAACGTCGTTGAGCTGATCCTCTTTTCCCGCCTGTTTCAGCTGGGAGAGGAGGTTTGAAAGCATTCCGCCCGGGACCTGATAAATCAAAGCGTTTGCATCGACCGCAAGCATCTTCGGGTCGAGCAGGCCGGACTTGATGTATTTTGCACGCAGACCCATGAAATACTCACGGATTTCGGTGAGGAGCACGAGGTCGAGGCCGGTGTCGTACTCCGTTCCCTGCAGTGCCGCAACCATCGACTCGGTCGGCGCGTGGGAAGTTCCCAGAGCCAGCGGGGACATGGCGGTGTCGATCATATCGGCGCCGTTTTCAATCCCTTTGAGCAGGCACATGGAAGCAAGCCCGGAAGTGTAGTGGGTATGGAGCTGAACCGGAATGCTGACCGCCCCTTTGATCGCCTTAGTCAAAGTCGCGGTGCGGTACGGGGTCAAAAGCGCCGCCATATCCTTGATGCAGATGGAGTCGGCGCCCTCCGCTTCGATCTGCTTGGCATACTCTACAAAGTACTCGTCGGTAAACACATCGCCCAGCGTATAGGAAATCGCAACCTGTGCGTGCGCCTTTTCCTTTTTCGCCGCTTTAATTGCGGTTCTGAGGTTGCGGATATCGTTGAGCGCATCGAAGATACGGATGATATCAATTCCGTTTGCAACCGACTTCTGGACAAAATACTCCAGAACGTCGTCCGCATAGTGGCGGTAGCCCAGCATATTCTGGCCGCGGAACAACATTTGCAGCTTGGTATTGGGCATCTCCCGGCGGATGATCCGCAGTCTCTCCCACGGGTCTTCATTCAAAAACCGAAGGCAGCTGTCGAAGGTCGCGCCGCCCCAAACTTCCGCCGAATAGAATCCGACCTTGTCCATCTTCCCGAGGATCGGGAGCATTTCGTCGGTCGTCATTCTGGTGGCAAGCAGGGACTGATGCGCGTCACGCAGGACAGTTTCCGTTACTTTTACTTTAGCCATTCGTCCAAATCCCTTTCCTTATTCGAGTGAGAGAATTTTGCTGTTAGACTCTACCATGTCGCCCTGCTTTACATAAATTGCAGCGATCTTTCCGTCAACCGGAGCGACAATGTCGTTTTCCATCTTCATCGCCTCGAGAATGACGAGAGCCTGGCCGGCCTTTACAACATCGCCAACGCCGACATTGACCTTCAGGATGGTGCCCGGCATAGGAGAATTAACGTCGGTAGCGCCAGCGGGAGCGGGAGCAGCCGCAGGAGCGGGGGCCGCAACAGGAGCAGCAGCCGGGGCAGCCGCAGGAGCAGCAGCGGGAACGCCGCCCATCTCGTCGACGGTTACATCAAAATTTTCGCCGTTTACTACTACATTAAATTTTCTCATTGCACAAATCTCCTTAAATATAGTTTTTATAACCCTTTTGCCACAAGGAAACATTAAGTATCATTATACACTATCGTTAATTAAATAACAAGAGGCTAAAATCAGTTTTTACATTTTTTACAAGTTTCAAAAAACACATTTGCCGATTTTATACAAAGCTCGTCCTTTGTGACAAAGCCGCAAGCCTCCAGCATGTCCCGGTCCATCGTTTCCGCAAAGTCCACCCGGTCGTTTTCACAGTCGAACAGCGCCGACATTGCCGCGCGAATCAGCCCGTCGTAAAGGGCGGTATCTCCCTGTGCATCAACGGACAGGATTTCCATTCCGTCCTCCGTAAACCTGTAAAAGCACACACCCAGCAGTGCACCGCGGTTTTCGGCAACGTAGAGGTGCAAATCCCTATCCGTTGGGACGCCGTAATTTTCTGCAAAGCGGACAATTTCCTGCTTGTCCTCGACAATTCTCATCTTCAGCATTTCATCTACGCTCCGGCTTCTTGATTGCATTTCGGATCGCCTTCAGCTCTTCCGCCGTCAGGTCCCGAACCGCGCCCGGTTTGAGCATCCCCAGCCGAAGCGGGCCGACCGCCGTCCGTTTGAGCCTGGCAACCTCGAGGCCGACTGCCTCGCACATTTTGCGGACCTGGCGGTTGCGCCCCTCGCGGATCACGATTTCGAGCACCACCCGCCCCGGCTCCTTCGTCAGCACCCGGACGACCGCAGGCGACGTTTTCCTCCCATCGATGACGACACCATCCGACAGAGCCAGGGTCTGTTCGTCGTCGACATCCGGGCGGACGGTAACCCGATAGGTTTTGGTCACGTGGCGGCTGGGGTGCATCAAATCGTTTGCAAAGGCGCCGTCATTGGTAAAGATCAGCAGTCCCTCGCTGTTCATATCCAGCCGCCCGACCGGATAGACCCGCTCCTCCACTTCGCCGAGAAGATCCATCACGCAGCGCCGGTTCTGGTCGTCGCTCACTGTCGTGACGTAACCGCGGGGCTTATTCATCATCAAATAGCGGAAGCTCTTTTTCCGCGGGATATAGAGAGCCTCTCCGTTTACTGAGATCAAATCCCTGGCGGGGTCGACCTTCATTCCAATTTCCGCCGGATGGCCGTTGACCTTGATCATTCCTCTGGAGATTAACTCCTCAGCCTTTCTGCGGGAGCAATATCCTGCATCAGACAGCACCTTCTGAATCCTGATTTTTTCCACGTCAAAACCCTTTCCTAATTCTGTCCAAAACTCTGTAAAAACGAAACGATTGCCTCAAACGCACCGATGATCGAACTGAAAAAAGCGCTGAACATATTTTCCTCTTCTTCGGAAGGCGCCTTTTGCCCGACCGTTTCAGAGGCCATCAGCTGCTGCGAAGCGACAACCTCACCCTCGTAAAGATAATCCACACGGCCGACGAGGTCTCCGGCCTGAACCGGCGCATAATAAAAACGGTCAAGGTGAAATTCGGCCGTCAACTGGCTGGGATCAACCACCGTAGTAGCTGCGCCGTACAGTTCCACCTTGCATTCCTGCTGAGTCCCGCCGGTAACCTTCACCGTTTTCTCACCGGCCAGTGAAGCGGGAATTTCGTGAGACGAAACCTGAGTAAATCCATAGTCGAACAGGTTGGCAGTATCCTGCCAGTCGTTCGGGTCGCTGAGGGTGACGCAGATCAGCGTCACGCCGCTGCGGCGGGCGGCCGAGACGAGGCAGCGCCCCGCTTCGTCGGTAAAACCGGTTTTGACGCCGATGGCGCCCTCATAGTTTTGCAGCATTTTATTGCTGTTTTTCAGCCACCGTTTAAAGGGCGGATTTCCAAACTCCAGCTGCGCATTTTTAGAGGAACAGATGGCGAGGAAATCCGGGTTTTTCAGCGCCGCACGGGTTAGCATCGCCATGTCCTTTGCAGTGGAGTAATGCGCATCGTCGTGAAGGCCGGAGGGGGTGACAAAGTGGGTGTTCGACAACCCTAAAAGCTCTGCCCGCTCGTTCATCGTCGCAATGAAGTTTTCCGTCGTCCCACCGATTTTGACCGCAGCGGCATTGGCAGCGTCATTTCCCGAAGGAAGGAGCATTCCATAAGCTAAAGCACGCAGGGTCACCTGGTCCCCTTCGACCAAACCCATAGAAGAACCTTCCACCCGGATTGCATCCGGATCGACTGTAAAATACTCATCCAGATTCGGCTGCTCTAAAGTGAGCAGGGCGGACATAATTTTCGTCGTACTGGCCATCGGGAGCCTACTGTCCGCATTCTTTGCATAAAGAACACGCCCTGTCGTCGCCTCGATCAAAATCGCGGCCTTTGCCGAAACCCCGCCGGCGTATTCCTGCCCCGAAACAGGGACAGCGAAACAAAGCAGGATGAAAAAAGCAGTTAAAAATCCCGTCAGCCGTTTTTTCATAACAATTAAGCCCCCAAAGCACAAGGTCAGGAGGCTTTTGCAGCCGCCTGCATTCGATCAATTTATATGCAGGCAGCGGCCAGTCCTATTCAGGCGAGGCGGGGATTACTCAGCGGCAGATTCCTGCCCCTTCCCCTTTTTGGATGACTTATCCTTTTTCGAAAAGAGCTCGCTGAATTTGTCGATGACGTCCGGCACCATTTCCACCGCCTTGCCGACCGCCCCGGTGTTTCCGTCGCTGAGCTGGAGGAGTTTGACGTCCCCGCCGCCTACGACCAAAAAGGCGATTGGGTTGATGGTGATGCCGGCGCCGCTTCCCCCGCCGAAAAGCTCCTTCTGCACCTTGGCCGGCAGATCGGAACCGCCGGAAGCAAAGCCGAAGGACACCTTGGAAACCGGGATGATCGTCGTACCGTCCGGCGTGGTAATCGGGTCGCCGATGATGGTGTTGACGTCGATCATCTCCCGGATTTTCTGCATGGCAGTTGACATCAGTCCCTGAATTGGATGCTCACTCATAAATTACACCTTCCTGTTTCATCGTTATTAGAAAAACTATTTTGCATTTTTCCGCTGTAAAAAATACGGCCTCCCACAGTCAAAAGCACTCCGCTGCGCTCCTGCGCCCGCAGACATTTTAACTCTAACCGTTTTTCATAGTATTAACCGCAAGATGAAAAAGCATTCGAAATGCGGCGCCAAAGACAAAAAGAATCCGGATTCGGACAAGCGCCTGCAAATCACACTCCGTCCTGTTTTTTGAAAAATCGCAGGACAGCGAAATCTCCTTTTCCCGCAATCTGGCCAGATTCTTGGCCGCGGCAAGTCCTCCGTAGACGACGCCGCATAATTTTCCATATTGCAGCGCACATTCCGCCGCGTCCTCATCCCCGACGACAACGCGAAGATGGAGATTATAAAAAATGAGATGGCGCCAAATCGTTTGGAGCCCTTTTAAACCGGAGCCGACCAAATTCCGTATCAGGCTGAAATCGGTCTTTTCCTTCTTTTTTTCCGGCTCCTCTTTCGGCGTCTTATCGGAATCCACTTTCTTTTCGGGCTGCTTTTTCGGCGGTTTTTCCTTTTTCTGCTGCGGAAAAACCGTAAACCAGAAGCACCAGAACCCCACCTTCACGCAGAATTCCCCGTCCTGATATGACAGCCTGCATTTAGCGCTGGTTCCCAGAATCAAAGCAAAGAACGCAAACACAGCCGCCGCAATGATCCAGCCTGTCAACGTTCATCACCTCACTCCGCTTTACTCCGATTGCCCTGTCCCCTCTTCTCCAACCGCATCTGAGGAGATAAACTCATCAAGCATCACCTGGCCGCTTTGATCCGGCAGGGGCGGCAGCTGCTCCAGGGATGAGATTCCAAAACAGCGGAGGAACTGAAGGGTTGTCCTATAAGAGATCGGCCGCCCGGGCACTTCCAGCCGCCCGGCTTCCTCCACCAACCCTTTCTCCGCCAGATTGTTGACGATCTGCCCGCTTTCCACTCCGCGCACCTGTTCGACGAAGCTTTTGGTAACCGGCTGGTTATAAGCGATAATCGAAAGAACCTCCATCGCGGCCTGGGAAAGCGGCGTATTCCGCCGGATTTCGAGCGCCGAACGGACCAAGCCGGCATAGCAGTCCTTTGTAGCCAGCTGAAAGCTCTCCCCCAGCTCCACCAAAAGAATGCCCCGTTCTTCGGCGTCATAATCGTCCTTCATCATGGTGACGACCTGGTAGACGGTGTCTTCCTCTACATCCAGAAGCTCTGCCAGGCGGGCGGCCGAAACCGGCTCGCCCGAAGCGAACAGAACCGCCTCGATCCGCGCTTTGTACTGATTAATTTCCATCCTTTAACGTCCTTTGTTCCCTTTCCCGATTAAAATAAATCACCGCATTGTCCTCGCTGAGGGAAAGCCGCCCGCTTTTGACAAGCTCCAGAACAGCCAGAAAAGTCGCGACCATCTCGGAACGGTCGGCGGACCGATAGCAATCATCCAAACGAGCCTGCCCCTCTTTATAAAGCCTTCGGAGCAGGTAAAAAATCCGCGAGGTGACCGAAACAATTCGTTTACTCACCAAAGGGGTGAATTCGCTGGCCGGCGGCGGAAGCCTGCGCTGCTTCCGGCCTGCAACGGCAAAATAAGCGGACAAAAGCTCTTCCGGCAGGTGCTCCCGGCGATAGGTGCCGTCCACCGGCATCGGCAGGGGCTCCCGGACAAAGACCTGATAATCGCGGTTCATTTCGGAAAGCTTAGAGGCGACATACTTGATAGCAGACAGCTCCAAAAGCTCCCCGCTCAGTTCTCGCCTGAGCTCGTCCGCTTCCTCATGCTTCGGAAGAAGGGAAACCGTTTTGATGTAAACCAGCCTCGCCGCCATTTCGAGAAATTCGCTGGCGACCTCCAAGTCGGCCAGCTTCATCTGCTCGATATAGGCCAAATACTGCTCTAACAGGCTGGTGATCTCAATATCGGCAATATCGAGCTTATGCTTTGCAATCAGGTGCAGAAGCAGGTCCAGCGGCCCTTCAAATACTTCCAATTTAAAACTCAGCTGCTCCAAACCGGTTCACCTACAGAAGCGCACGGGCGATGAGGTCTACAAAGCCGGTCAGATAATTAAATCCGGTGTAAACGAGGTTGTTTATAAAATAAAGCGGGCCGTCTAAAATTCCCGTCCAGAGGATCAAAAACAAGCCGATAAAGATAAACGTCTCATACTTCATAATGGCAAAGTAGATCCGGCTGGGCAGGAAAAGGTTGAGGATCCGCGAGCCGTCCAGCGGGGGAATCGGGATCAGGTTGAAAATCGCGAGGGAGATATTGACGACCGTCATAATATAGAAAACGTTGGCAAGGGTTTCAAAGGCCATATTCTGAGCCACATAAAACTGAAGATAAACAAAAATTTTCTGGAGGATCATGGTGACAAAGGCCATCAGCAGGTTGGAGACCGGGCCCGCAGCCGCCGAAATCGCCATCCCGGCCTTTGGATTTTTAAAGTTGCGCGGATCAATCTGAACCGGCTTACCCCAGCCGAAGCCGGTGAGGACGAGACAGACCGTCCCAATCAAATCCATATGGGTGAAGGGGTTGATATTCAGCCGCCCCTGGTAACGGGCGGTGTGATCCCCGAGCTTATCCGCTACAAAGCCGTGGGCAAATTCATGGATCGGCAGCGCCGTAAAAGCGACGATCAGCCGGACGAACCATTTTATCAACAGGTCAGCACTGAAAAGCAATTCTATCCTACCTCGTTTTCTCAATCTTAAAAAGACAATTTGACATTATTATAGCGAAAATAGAGTTCAATTACAAGCAAAACCGTGTATAATTTTGTCGAGCAAGACAAAATTGCATATTTTAAAGAAAAAACTCTTGATTTTAAGACCCGCGTGTGATAATATAGTAACGTTCTTTTTAAATAATACTATTGGGGGAGCTTTATACAGTGCTTCCCGTCACCATAAGGAGGTGCAGAAAAATGGCTAAATGCGATATCTGCGGAAAAGGTGTTACCTTTGGCATCAAAGTTTCCCACTCTCATAGGCGTTCCAACCGGACTTGGAAACCGAATGTCAAGCGTGTGAAAGCAATCGTCAACGGCACACCATGCCACGTTTACGCTTGCACCCGCTGCCTGCGTTCCGGAAAAGTGACCAAAGCAGTCTAAATTGGATCAAAGAAAGCGGAATGAGACTCTGCTTTTTCTTTTTGTATCACAAGAGAGGGCATCCTGTTTTTAGGATGCCCTCTCTTGTTTTCATCTGGTCTCTTTCAGCCAGATTTCTTCGCTTTCATGCCGATTCGGGCGTTCCATTAACGAACGGAGTGCATCCTGAATCGGTTTGTCTTGGTAAAGAACCGCATAAGTTTCTTTGACGATCGGCATGTCGATCCGGTACTGTTTAGAAAGCTCGTAGGCAATTTTAGAAGCGGTGTAGCCTTCTACCGTGCCGACCCGTTTCACCGCCTCCGCAGGGGGAACTCCCTGCCCGATCAAAACGCCGGCCCGCCGGTTGCGGCTGTGCTCACTGGTACAGGTGACGATCAGGTCGCCGATTCCGGTCAGCCCTGCAAAGGTCTCCGTCCTCGCCCCCATCGCCACGCCGAGGCGGGCAATTTCCGTGATCCCGCGCGTCATCAGAGCGGCGCGGGTGTTGTCTCCGAGCCCCAGCCCGACACAGATGCCGGCACAGATCGAAATCACGTTTTTCAGCGCGCCGCCGAGCTCTACCCCGACGACGTCGTCGTTGACATAAATCCGCAGATTGTCAGAGGAAAGCAGCGTCTGCGCCTCCTCCGCACTCTCACGGCTTTTGGAAGCGGCCGCAACGGTGGTGAGCACACCACGCGCAATCTCTTCCGCATGGGACGGTCCGGAGAGGATCACAACCGGATGGTCCGGAAGCGCTTCCTCGATGACTTCGGATAAACGGCGGTGATCTTTTGGGTGGAATCCCTTCGCCACACTTGTCACAACCGTTTCGGCCTTTAAATACGGCCGGATTTTTTCCGCAGTTTCCTTCACCGCAAACGAAGGGGTTGCGATTAAAACGAGATCGCTCTCCGCACAGGGGGAAAGGGACGACGTCAAACGAATTTCCGGCGGCACCGGAACGCCCGGCAGCAGAGGGATATTCTCACCGTTTTTCCGGATGCCGTCGAGCTGTTCCTCAAAAGGCGACCAGAGAAAAACCTCATCCCCTTTTTGACAGCATATGACCGCGAGGGCGGTGCCGAATCCACCCGCTCCTAATATTGTAAAAACCGCCAAACCGTTCAACTCCTATTTCTTTTTGCCGAATTTATTTTCTGTCCCATGCGCCAAACGGACGATATTTTGGCGGTGCATAAAGATCACCAGCGCCGCAACCAGACAACAGAAAACCGTCTCGAAAACGATGTCCTGCCCGTTTTGCAGCAGCCGGAGGATAAACATCGAGATCGGGAGCATGACCGCCGCACAGATCGAAGCGAGAGACACGATTTTAGTGCAGAGCACCACGATGATAAAGGTCAAAAGGATAGCCGCAAAGACAATCGGCTCCAGCGCGATGATCGCGCCCGCCGAAGCAAGAATCCCTTTCCCACCCTTGAACTGATAAAAAACGGGAAACAGGTGGCCGAGAAGGACGAACAGAAAGCCGATGTATCCGCCCAGCTTGAGGGAATCCGCTCCCATCAGCCACCAGGCGAACAGGTAGCCGATTCCCACCGAGACCACCCCTTTTAAAAAGTCGCCCGCTAAAACGACCGCCGCAGGCCCTTTCCCCTGGGTGCGCAGAACATTCGTCATCCCGGCATTGCCACTTCCGTAATCCCGGATGTCCTCATGCGATTTGACCTTTGTGGTGATGATTGCAAAGTTTATGCTGCCGATCAGATAAGCCGAGACCAAAATCACCACAACCGCGACAAAAAACTGCCAATTCAACGTCAGATTTTCAAACATTTTTCATTCTCCCTGTCAATCATTCATTTCCGCGCTCACGGATGATAAAACGGACTGGCGTTCCCATTAAGCCGAAGGTTTCCCGGATCTGATTTTCCAGATACCGCTGGTAAGAAAAATGAAACAGCTCTTTGTCGTTTACAAAGGCTACAAAGGTCGGCGGCTTAGTCGAAGGCTGGGTCATATAATAGATCTTCAGCCGTTTCCCCTTGTCGGAAGGAGGCTGAACCCGCGCTGTCGCATGGGCTAAAATGTCGTTGAGCACGCCGGTCGAAATCCGGATGGAGTTTTGCTCATTCACGCTTTTGATCATCTCGAACAGCTGATCCAGGCGCTGGCCCGTCTTGGCCGAAATAAAAAGGATCGGAACATACTTCATAAAGGAGAAATCGTGTTCCAGCTTGCCGCGCAGCTCGTTCATCGTTTTGTCGGTTTTTTCGACGGCATCCCATTTATTGACCGCGACGATGCAGCCCTTCCCCTGTTCATGAGCGTAACCGGCCACCTTGGAATCCTGCTCGGTAAAGCCCTCTGTCCCGTCGATCATAATCACACAGACATCGGCCCGGTCAACCGCCATATGCGCTCTCAGGACGCTGTATTTCTCGATTTGATCCAATACTTTGGACTTGCGGCGGATCCCCGCCGTGTCAATGAAAACATATTTTCCGCGCTCGTCGTCGACAACCGTGTCGGTCGCATCGCGGGTCGTCCCTGCGATATCGGACACGATCGCGCGCTCCTCGCCCGAAATTCTGTTGACGAGGGAGGACTTTCCGACATTCGGCTTCCCGATTACAGCGACCTTGATGTACTCTTCCCCGTATCCTTCTCCCTGAAAATCGCTGAGATGGCGATAGACTTCATCCAGCAGGTCGCCCGTCCCGTGGCCGTGCGCAGCGGAGACTGCGACCGGATCACCCAGGCCGAGGTTGTAAAACTCATAAAACTCTGGAGGAGGCTCCCCGATCGTATCGCATTTATTGACGCAGAGAACAACCGGCTTTCCGCTTTTCTGGAGCATCGCCGCCACGTCATAGTCGGTAGCGGTCACGCCCGCCTTCAGCTCAGTGACGAGGACGATGACCTCCGCGCTGCTGATGGCAAGCTCCGCCTGACGGCGCATCTGCGCGAGGATTATATCGTTGGTTTTCGGCTCGATTCCTCCGGTGTCCACCAGCATGAATTCTTTTCCGCGCCACTCGCAGTCGCCGTAAATCCTGTCCCGGGTGACGCCGGGGGTATCGTCTACAATGGAAAGGCGCTTTCCGATCAATTTATTAAACAGCGTGGATTTCCCGACATTGGGGCGGCCGACCACCGCGACAACCGGTTTTGCCATTCAATCACCTCAGCATTTCTTTTTTATTCTTCCAGCAAACGCTCCAGCAGCTCCCACCCGTCGTTTTTAACGGGGATCATCCGAACATTCAGCTCCCGTTCGATCTGCCCGGGCGTCATATCATCTAAAAAGACATCCTGTTCCGCCCGAAGCATGTTGGAAGGAAATAAAACCGATTCTCCCTCCACAGACTCTTCTCTCAGGGCGGCCGACAGATCCTGCCCTGTCACCAGCCCGGCAACCGTTATTTTTTCACCGAAAAAGCGGTTCGAAACAGGTATAATTTTACAATTTAAATTATGCCATTTTTTCTTTGCTTCGTCAACCAGGTCGCAAAGAAGCGGATAAGCCGCAACAGAGGTCGCGACCACCTTTCGGTGCGGAGCCGTATCTCCGGCACGTTCTTCCAGCGCCTCCATAAACTCCTGACGCAGCAGGGCGCACATCCCCACCCCATTTTCCAGCTGTGTAAATTCTCCATAATAGGATGCATCGGGAATTGGACGCTTCGCAAGCAAAAAGAACTCGTCCGCCGGATAAACCATCCGCTCACCGTACTGCGCAAGAAATTCCGCGGAAAAGCGTTCAATCGTATCGATCACCGCCCCGGCCGTCTCCTCCCGGTATGGCTCCAGCTGCTCCAATCCGTTCCGAAACCTCGTCAGGCCGACCGGCACGCAGGCGACGCTTTGAATCTGCGGAAAATAGGCTGAGAGTTCTTTGAGTGAGCGAACCAGCTCCTCTCCGTCGTTCCACCCCGGGCAGAGCACCAGCTGGACATTCATAAAAATCCCCGCGTCGGCAAGCCGCGGCAGATAGGAGAGTACCTTTCCCGCATTCGGATTTTTCATCATCTTTACCCGGAGCTCAGGGTTTATGGTATGAACCGAAATATTGACCGGCGAAATCCGCATCTTGATGATCCGGTTGATCTGTTCTTCGTCGAGATTGGTCAAGGTGATATAATTCCCAAAGAGAAAAGAAAGGCGTTCGTCATCGTCTTTGAAATAAAGGGTCTCCCGCATCCCCTTTGGCAGCTGGTCGATAAAACAGAAAATGCACTTGTTTTTACAGCCTGTCTGTTTTGACATCAGATAGCTTTCAAATTCGAGGCCGAGGTCTTCCTCCTCTTCCTTTCGGATTCGGAAAACCTTTTTCTCTCCGTCTGAAAGGAGAACAACAAGCTTGAGTTTTCGCTCCATCGTATAAAAACGGTAATCCAGCACATCCTCGACCGGATGTCCATTTGCCGAAATCAACTGTGACCCAGGGGTGATTCCAGCTTTTCCGGCAGGAGAATTTTCCTGCACCCCAGTGATTAATACACCCATTTTCGCTCTCCTCCAAAATTTTAACGACCTTCCATCTAAACGACATATTTCTACTCAATTACCCGCACCGAAAAACAATCCCACTTGAGACGGTCTCATCATAAAAAGACAAGATCCGAAAACAGGGAAAAGTTCTGTCATACAGCAAAAAAAGAAGGGACATCCCTTCTTTTTTTGATTCTTCAAAGGCCCTGCCGCAGCATCGAGGTAAAAACAAAAGCCTGCTTCAAAGCAAAGCAGGCTTTCAAGTCGATTACGCTTCTTTTTTGATGACCTCTACGCCCTTATAATAGCCGCAATTCGGACATACTCTGTGAGGAACTTTCAACTCACCGCACTGCGTGCACTTTGAAAATGCCGGAGCGTCCAGCTTCCAAACGTTGGAACGTCTTTTATCGCGTCTCGCTTTCGAAACTTTTCTCTTTGGTACCGCCACAATCAGCACCTCCTTAAACTTTGAATTATGTCAGCAGCTGCTTTAAAACATCAAACCTCGGGTCTCCCTTGGGTTCGACACAATCACAGCTGCCTTGATTTAAATTCTTCCCACATCTGAAACACAAGCCCTTGCAATCCTCCGAGCAGAGTATCTTCGACGGCAACGACAGCAACACGTCCGAAACAACCAGCTCGTCCAAATCCAAAAGCATATCTTCGACGAGGATAAAATCTTCAGCCTCCGATTCCAAACGGTTTACCAGAACATGTTCAAAGCTTTCTGAAAATCCGCGCTCAAATTCATCCAGGCAGCGGTCACAGAAAAGCCTCATCGTAAACCGAACAGAATACTCAAACGTCACGATCCCAGCTATATTTTTCAAGCAACCACGAACCGCAACCGGCGTGATAAAAGGCTTCCCGTTAAGCAGCTCATAATCCCGCAGATCCATATCATATTCAACCGGCATCTGCTCGCCGACAACCTCAAAAAGCTGCCGCAGATCAATTTTCATAACGCCACCTCTTAATATCACTGGACTATTATATCGTCTGGCGGCGGAAAAGTCAAGTGTTTCTTACAAAAATCTCATTCGCTCCGTGGAATGCTTCCACTTTTAATATAAAGGCTCGATTTCTTACCCGCCCCTGTACAGATCGCCTAAATTCTGTACTGAAACAGGCCGTGCTGATTGCAGTAGCAGTACAAAATTCCTTTTCCCCGGATAAAAAATCTGGCTTCCGAATTTCCCTCCGCATACAGCTTTTTCATTTCCAGCCGGTCGGAAGTGACATATGCCAAAAAAGAGAGATAGTGCTGTTTGGTCATACTATGGGGAACCGACACGAAATATTCGTCCTCGATTCGTTCGCATTGAATCGAATGCGCCTCGTCCGGTTTCTCCGGCTCCAATGGGGGCAGGGTAATTCCACAGCAGCTGATCGGCGCCTTTCCGATCGTATAAATGACATTTCCGCAAACCGGACAGACATAAAAATTGGAGCGAAGAAAGTTACCGCCCTTGTTTTGATTCGTCACCTGCCTGCCGGAAAGCAGTTCCATCATCGAGACATTCAGCGCCTTCCCAAGAGGCTCGACCAATGTGATGTCCGGAAGTCCCCGGCCCGTTTCCCACTTGGAGACCGCCTTATCGCTGACGCCCAACAGCGCCGCCAGCTCTGCCTGCGTCAATTTCTTTTGTTCGCGGAGCTGTTTGATCACTCCGCCTGTAATATAAGAATCCATTTCATACGCCTCCTACAGACAGAAGCGTACCATAGCAATATAAAAATTACAACCTACGCTGAGTAGAACGCGGGGAAACCTCTTTTATCAAATTGCTCGTGTCAACTTTCCTGTGAATCAGGAATTTCCTCCCTATGCGGCGCCTGGATGACGATCTTGCCGTCCTCCATCTCCACCAAAAGCTTATTCGAGCCGCTCACCCCGATCGCATCCAGGTATTCCCGCGGGATCTGGAGCCGCCCGGCCCGGTCGAGCACAGCGAGCTCCAGATGGCTTTCCTCTTCTTTTAAGGAAGAAAGATGCCCCAGCTCGTCGGCATAAGAGGATTTACGGAGAATCTCGCTGCTGGTTCGCCCGTCCCGGATCGCAACGACGCGGTCGACCTTGCGGGAAAGCGCCATATCGTGGGTGACAATGACAATCGTCACCCCGGTGGCCTGGTTCACATCCCGAAACACGTTGAGAATTTGATCCGAAGTGTGGGTATCCACCGCGCCGGTCGGCTCGTCGGCGAGAAGCAGCTTCGGCCGGTTTGCCAAGGCGATCGCAATCGCCACCCTCTGCTGCTCACCGCCCGACATTTCGTGGAGTTTGTTGTTTTTCCTGTGGGAAAGCCCGACTGCATCCAAAAGCTCCAATGCCCTGTTCCGGTCTGCTTTTCCCGTAAGGCGCATCGGCAGCTCAATGTTTTCGACCGCAGAAAGATAAGGGATCAGATTCCTGGCGTTGTTCTGCCAGACGAATCCCACCGTTTTCCGCTTGTACCGGATCAGATCCCGGTCGGTGAATTTGCCGAGATCCTGCCCGTCGACCAGTATCGTTCCGGCTGAGGGCTTATCCAACCCGCCCAGCATGTTGAGAAGGGTTGATTTCCCGCTGCCGCTGTTGCCGATAATCGCAGTAATTTCTCCGTATTCCACACTGAGATCCAAGCCCTGGAGGGCGACGACCTCAGTCTCGTCGGTCTTATAAATTTTGACGAGGTTTTCACAGAGGACGATCTCCTTTGTCTCACCGCTCATCGATAATCACCCCATCCTGCAAGGTATAAACCCGGTCTGCGATCTCCATCATATTGGGATCGTGCGTCGTCATCACAATGGTGATGCCCTCGGCGGCAATTAAATCCTTGAAGGCTTTCATAACATAAAGCCCCATTGCCGTGTCGAGCTCTGCCGTCGGCTCATCCGCAAAGATGATTTTAGGATGGTGCGCAATCGCCCGCGCAATCGCCACCCTCTGCTGTTCGCCGCCCGACATCTCCTGCGGACGGTGGGTCATCCGCTTGGCCAGCCCGACCAGCTCAAGGCTTTCCTCCGCCCGTTTTTTTCGCTCCGCCGCCGGCACGCCGGCGATCCGCATCCCAAATTCCACATTTTCGTAGGCCGACATCGTCGCCATCAGCGCGACCGACTGAAATACGAACCCGGTTTGCAACCGCCGAAATTCATCCCGCTCCTTTTCAGAGAGCCTGGCGATGTCTTTCCCGTCAATCCAGATTTCCCCCGACGTGGGGCGATCCAGCGCTCCCAGCGAATTGAGCAGGGTGGTCTTCCCGGAACCGGAACGGCCGCGCAGAATGGTCAGCCTGCCGGCGGGAACCTCGATCGACACATTGTTCAGCGCATGGACGATCTCCTGCCCCGACCGGAATTCCCGGCAGAGATTCTGTGTTTTTATCATTGAATCCATCTGTCAGTCCTCCCCCAGCTTCAGCGCCTGATCCATCTTGATCTTTGAAATGATATAGCCCAAAACAGCCGAACCGACAACCAGCATCAGCCCGAGAATGACGAAGATGCGCAGGTAATCCCCCGGATAGACAATCACACGGAAGGGCGGAACCTGCTCTGCAACGCTGTAAACCATCTGCAACAGAGGGACAAACAGGTAACTTGCCAGTGTTCCAATCAACAAGCCGGCCAGAATTGCAACCCCCGAAATCAAGATCTGCTCCCAGAGGATCATCCCGATCAAGCTCCGCTTGGAAAGCCCCATCGCCCGCAGGATGCCGAATTGCAGCGTCCTGTTTCGGATATTGAAGATCCAATAGATCAAAAAGCCGATCAGCGTAATCACCATCGTTATGATAAAGCTCAGTGTCAAGGTGCCGTTGGTTCCCTGAAGCATCGGATCGTTTTTCTCCCCGACCAAATCCTGCTGCATATTGGTGAGCGAGGTAAACGAAATTCCCTTTTCCTCAAATTCCTGATAAATTTCCTCTGTCGTCACGCCCTCTGCCCGCTTCATCCAGATCTGATAGGGGCGGATCAGCATACCGGCGTTGAGGTAATCAAGATTCCCGATGATGAAAACCGGATCCGGGTCCACAGCGCTTTTCTTTTCCGGGTTGAGGCTCGGCCAGTAATCCACCACGCCGTAGACCGTTACTTCGACGGACTTTAACTGTCCCGACCAGCTCAGGCTGATCGTATCCCCCGGCTTGATGTTTCCCTTCTCCGCCGCAGAGCGGGAGATAAAGACCGCATCCGGCGTTTGAGTCATGATGTTGAGATAGGTGTTGATATGCGCGGGGAGAAGATCTTCCCGGGACCAGACCACCTGCCCGAACTCATAAGGAATAATCCCCATCAGCTCCGCCTTCAAAGAGGACGAATTAGAGGCGTTTCCCTTAATCGCCGCGCCAGTGTCCTTCATCACTTTTGTAGCCAGTTCGATGGTCTCAAGCTGTAAAAATTTCGAAAAGGAAGGCTCCCGGTAGGACACCGTGCTAACGGCGTTGGCCGTATTTTCCGCGCTGTCCGGATCGGAGCTTTCGCTCTCCTCGTCGTAGGGAACCATATTCCCGGCGGCGTCGACATATACTTTAATCGATTTGAAGGGCCAGGTCTCCTCCAGGACGAGATCTGCGGCATCCTGATATTTCACCCGGTCTTCCACAAAGGTGTTGAGCGAACGGGCCGAGACGCTGCTGAAGATGCCGAGTGAAACCGTCATAATCAGGAACACCATCAAAAAATGGCTGCTCCGCGTCCTCGAAACCTGGATCAGCGACGCATAGGCGCACGCACCCCAGCGTTTTCTGCCGATCCAAAAAACCAGCCGGACCATCAGCGGGTAAAAGCGGAGGAACAACAACGCCGTCGCTAAAATAAACAGGGTGCTGATCAAAAACAGGAGCGGATCGATAGAATCCGTCCCGGACGCGCCCGAATTACCCAAAAGCTTGACGCTGTTCTTATAGCTGAAAAGCCCGTAAAGGGCAACTCCCAGCAAAACGAAATCGAGATAAAACTTTTTCCAGAACGGTTTGTCGGTATTGCGGCTTTTCGCCCGCTTGTGTTTGACGATATTTCCCCTTGCCGCCGCCAGCACCGGGATCAGCATGGTTAAAAGGAACGCCCCGATCGCCAGAAGCGAATAGAGATAAGTGTCGGGCGTCAGCTCAACCAGAACACCCTTGCGGGAGACAAACTCCAAAAAGCCATTGGACAGCCCGAGCACCTTGCAGATGCCAAACCCAATAAAAGGACCGATCAGAACTGCAATCGCCGAAATTGAAACCCCTTCCACCACATAGCCGTTGAAGATCTGCAAATTGCTGGCGCCACGGCTTTTCTGGACGGCGATATCGTTCCCGTCATAATCTACGATCAGCTTTGAGACCATGAAGATGTAGAGAAGGAGCATCAGGATCACCGGAATCTGAAGAATCCAAAGGGTTACGGAAAGGGAACCCATCCGGGATGAATAGCTCTTAAGCGAATCCAGCATCGGAGACGACACCGTGGTCGCCGAGGTGAATACACCGTTCTGCCGTTCCAAAACAGAGCGGTAAAAAGAGGACTGTGAAACCCGCATCTGGCTGTAATCGACTGCATAATGCCAGTTAGAATATGAAGTCATGGGAACAGTTTCCTCAGTCAGAAAAATGCTTTTATAAAGCTCGCTGTTCATCACCAGATTTTTTCCGAGGGTGCTCTGTTTTTCGTTCCAAAAAACATCAGAGGCATCCTGGTATTTGAAGACGCCGGTCACCTTGATCTTGATCGGCTCCATGATCTCCTCTTCGCTGGAATAAGGAAGGATCAGCGCAGTATCGCCTGTAGACAGGCTGAAATACCCCATGGCATTCTGCGCGATCATCACCTCATAATAGCCGTCTGCCGGCTCGGCGCTGGGACAGTTTCCTGAAATCATCTCCACATGGTCTTCGATTCCCTCAATCGCCACCACCTGGGAACTGATTCCATCCCTGCCCAAATCGGCATACCGGTCGGGCAGGGTTTGGATTGGTATTGTACTCCAGGCTTGGGAATAAGCCTGAATCGGCAGTCCCAGCTCTGAAATCCATCCGCCGTCCATGACTTCCGCTACGCTCTGATAGCCTGTCAGCTTCTCCGCCGCCCCGCTCGCCTTTCCCAAAGAATGATAAACCGTCACCTGGCCGGGATATTTATTGTTTTGGGTTTGATAATCCTGCATATCCTTGATCAGCATCCTTTGATAAATGCTGTTTGAATAGATCGGCATACTGCTGATGGTGGAGACGGCGAGAACTGAGCCGATGATCAGGCAAAGAACCATCCACTTATTGCGCAGCATTTTCCGCAACACATGTATAAACAAACGGCTTCCTCCCCTATTTGACCACTACCAGTTCCCCGGCATCCACACCCTTCAAAATTTCAATTTGGGTGGAATTGCTGATGCCGACTTCGACCGTCCGCTCTGTGACGACCCCGTCCTGATAAATCTGGACGGAATAGGAATTCACATACCCGCTCACAGCGTTTTTCGGCACGATCACCGCGTTTTCCTTCACAGAAGTGACAGCGGTGAAACGCACGGAATCACCCAGAGAAACCTCCGGCATAGAGCTGAGAGAAATCCGCACCTTGCCGCTGAAGGCATCCCTTTGATCCTTTGGAACGCTGTCCTGCGTCGCGCTCACCGTCCCGGTATACTCTTTTCCGTCTATTGTCAGGGTCACTTCCATGCCGAGCTTAAATTTAGAAGCTTTTGGACCGTTGTATTCAAACTCCAGGCGGGAAAGATCCGCAACCTGACAGACCGCCGCCCGGTTCTGAACAGAGCCGCCGACCGCAGTATCGGTCATATAGGTGACAACGCCGTTTGCCGGAGAGTAGATCGTCGCATTGTCGATTGTCTCCTGCAGGCTGTTGATCTTCAGCTGGGTCTGATTGATCTGAAGCTGAGCGATCTGTGCGGCAAAATTCACCTGATTCCCTTTCGTGTCGGTATCCGGAAGTCCCTTGGACAACGCCTGTTCCAGATTGACCTTCTGAATTTCCAGGCTGATTTTTGCATCCTCGAGCTGTCTTTGCGCATCGCCGCAGTCCAGCCGCGCCAACACCTGCCCTTTGGTGACAGTCGTGCCGACCGCAACCTCCTTGGAGCTGAGGTAACCGCTTTGCTGCCCGAAGGAGAGCTCATACTGACGGTTTGCGACCACCGTACAATTTTCGTTGAGCACCTCGGAAAGGGTGCCGATCACCGCTTCCTCTGTCTCATATGTAACCTCTGTGGGCTGAATCAACGGCGGGGCGAGTGCCTCCTCCTCTTCCGGAAGCATAGAGCAGCCGCTCAGCAACACCAGAACTCCTGTTAGCGCCAAAACTTTTTTCCACAATCTTTTATGATGCATGATTCCACTCCTGTACTAAACTGTTAAGTCTTTCTTTTCTATTCTATTAGGATGCCAGGTTAAAGTCAAGCGAGATTACACTTTAACCAGACAAATTTCGATCACAAATTTGTGCTATTTGCACAAAAACGCACGGAGAAATTCTCCGTGCGTTTTTTGAAAACCTTTAAAGAATGATACAAATCAAACCCGTACAGCCCTCGTTGATGATCCGCTCAATGGTTTCCTGGAGCTTGAGGCGCGCATCCGCCGGCATCCGGTAAAGTTTGTTGTGCAGTCCGTCGTTGACCAGCTCATGCAGGGATTTTCCAAAGATGTTGGAAGCCCAAACCTTTTGCGGGTTCTCCTCAAATTCCTGGAGCAGGCTCTGCATCAGCTCTTCGGACTGGCGCTCGTTTCCAACGATCGGGTTGACCTCGGTGGTAATATCGGCCCGCATCATGTGGATTGACGGCGCGCTCGCCTTGAGCCTGATCCCGTAGCGCCCGCCCTGTTTGACGATTTCCGGTTCCTCGAGGCTGAGTTCATCCATCGACGGCATGACGATTCCATAACCGGTGACGTTGACCTCTTCCAGCGCATCCCTGATCTTGTCGAACTGTTTTTTCATCGACGCCAGCTCGATCATACAGGGCATCAGCTTGGATTCATCGTCAATTTCGAGCCCGGTAACCTCTCCCAAAATTTTGTAAAAGAGGTCGTTTTTGAGCAGCACTTCGATCTTTGCCGTCCCGCTCCCCATATCCATTGAAACTACGCCGGTTTTGGCGATATGCTCGCAGGCGCAGATGTTTTCAGCCATCTGCCCGATCTCGCTCATATGCTCGAGGCTCCGCCCGGATTCCCTGACCGCTCCGAAGACCGCCGACTTGAGCCAGTGATCTTTTTGAAGGCTGGAAACCCACTTCGGCAGGTCGACCGAAACTTCCTTGACCGGGAACTGCTCGAGCATCTGAGAAAGAATGGCCCGGATGTCCCCCTCGGACATTTCGAGGCAGTTGAGCGCCATCACCGGCACGCCGTACTTCTCGGCCAATTCGGCCGCAAGCTGTCTGGCGCTTTCGCTGCCCGGATACTGGCAGTTCAAAAGAACGGTAAAGGGCTTGTTGATCTCTTTGAGCTCGTTGATGACCCGCTCTTCCGCTTCCTCATATTCGTCCCGCGGGATTTCGCCGATGCTCCCATCGGTCGTCACCACCAGCCCAATCGTCGAATGCTCGGTGATGACTTTCTGCGTCCCGACTTCGGCTGCCATAATAAAGGGGACTTCTTCATCGAACCACGGTGTGACGACCATCCGGGGGGCTTCGTTTTCAAAATACCCCAGGGAGCTCGGTACGATGTAGCCGACGCAGTCGATCAGACGGACATTGAGGGAAGCGCCTCCGTCCAGGGTGATTTTGACCGCTTCCTCCGGGATGAACTTCGGTTCGGTCGTCATGATCGTGCGGCCCGCTGAGGACTGCGGAAGCTCGTCGACGGCGCGCTCCCGGCGGTATTCGCTGTCGATATTCGGGATCACCAGCGTTTCCATAAACCGCTTGATAAAGGTGGATTTTCCGGTTCTCACCGGGCCGACGACTCCCAGATAGATATTGCCGTCGGTTCTTTTTGCAATGTCGCTGTAAATACTTTTGGTCTCCATAAACACGCCTGCCCTCCTGTATATTAGTCAATCAGCGGGATTAAGATCATTCCGCCCTGCTTCATCGTTTCCGTGTCGAGGTCGTTTTCCTCCAGGATCGCCCCGACCGAGGTGTGATACCGTTTCGCAATATCCCAGATCTGTTCCCCTTCGTCGGCGAAGTAGAGGGTGACTGCGGCCTGCTCCGTCTTTGAAGTCGCTTTGGATTCGTCCAGCGACATGTTGATAACCACGGGCTGGCTGATGATTTGAACCGCCATGGCGAAGATCGACAGTTCGATCCGCAGGTCGATTTTATGGTCGCCCGTCAAATGGAACGACATGCTGCGTATCTGCGCCGTCGCCTCGATTTCACATCCGGGAAGTCCCGGATTATGATCCAGGTCGTCGTGGAATTCCACCCGTTTGTCAACCGAAAGCGGCATCCCGGAAACAGCGGAACAGATCGCGCAGATATCGAATTCCCCATCAAGGGAGAGGCCGGATTCGGTTCTTTTTGCCGTGAGCCGGGCGATATCGCACCAGATGTCATAGACGGCCGTGATCTCCTCGTTCGGCGTGTCAATCGAAGTCTGGACCATTGAGGTCATTGCCGGGAGAGCGAAGCTCCTTCTCAGGGCAATTTTTTTGTACTCCAGCTCACACTCATAATTCGTGGAGTAAAGGTCGCGGATCAGCTCCTTTTCCGTCTCCATAACACAGGTGCAGATGCAGTTTACACTGAGCTCTGCGGAGATGATCTTGGATTCCCCGTCCATCGTCGTCTTCGGTTCCAGCTCGGCACAGGCGACCTCAAATCGAACGTCGCAGGCGAATCGGTCGTCCACACCGGCCAGGTCGATGATCTGGCTGACGGGTACCGAATACTCCACCGTCTGCGGGTCGGCCTCATCCCCCAAAGGACAATAGGCGACATGGATCTGAATCTCGCCTTTGACAATCACTTTGTTGGCGATCACCTTAACGTCATCCACCCGGGAGGTCTCATGATGATAGAGGACAGAGGCGATGGAGTCGTTTCCGTTCGGCAGCTCCAGCTCTTCGCGGACTGTAAACGACTTGCAGGCCTGGCGGCATTCGCCGTCCATCTTCATCGACGACTGCTGTTTCTGAACGCCGGCTCCCTCTGCATCGCTCACCACCGTCTCCTGGCGCTGGTCGGAAACCCGCAGGGAAATCCCGATTGCCCCGCGGATATCGAACCGCCGGGAATTGACGCCGCGGCAGTTGAGGTACTCACACTGCATGGACACGCTCAGGGAGGGGTTTTCGCAGGCGGACTTGAGCGCTACCGTCTTGCTGAAGGGAAGCCGCTGGCTGAAGGAGCGCACCTGGTTCGTTTCCTCGCAGATATAGACCACAAAAACAGTTGCAATCCCGTCGATCACCACCTCGTTGCCCATCACCCTGCCTGACGTCATTTTGGGAACCATTTTGCATTTGAGTACTTTAAACACGTTCGGGCAGTAATCTGGCAGAAGGCAGTCCAGCTCGACAGACTGCTCTACTCTTGCGTCAAAAACTACCTCATTGACCTCTATGGTATCATGGGTAAGCTTCAATTCCATATCTGCTTCTACTCCTTTTATGATTTTTCTACCCTATACCTATTCGAAAGCTGTCCGTGATATGCACGGAATCTTTCGGATCCGCATAGAATTATGGCGCAAAGGCGGCGGACTCTGTTACAGTATATAAAAAGGGCCTCCCCCATTATGCGGGGGAAGCCCTTTTCTATTAAACGAAACAACAACCCGTCAGACCGTTATTCGAGTTCGATTTTGTAGCACACCGGGAATTCTGAAGATGTCTTTTCACCGAGGGTGATGTGAAGACCGTTTCCGTCGGCGGCAAAGCTTTTTACGGCATTGCCGTTTCCGAGCATCGATACGTTCTTGACACAGCAGCCGCATCGGTCGCTGTGGAAGGAGTTGATCGTGACAGCTGTTCCCGCAGGCGCCTTCATCTGGAACGCGTAGACAACGCCCTTTTTATAGGTAAAGCGGAAATCTTTTTCGTCGTAGTCGACCTTCCCCTCTGAAAACATGCCTCCGTCGGCCTGGTGATCGCCTTCCCGATAAACCCTCCACGGGGACGTTTCATATATCCCCTCTCCGTTTACAGTAAGCCATTCCCCTGTTTCGAGGAGGACGGCCGTTTCTTCACCGGTAATCGTTCCGTCCGGCTTCGGGCCGACATTCAAAAGGAACATCCCGTTTTTGCTCACAACGTCGATGAGCGTCGTGACGATCTCATAAGACGACTTGAAATCGTTGTCTGCCGTATAGCCCCACGACGTATTTCCAACCGCCGTGTCGGTCTGCCACGGCGTCGGAGCGATGCCGTCTAGAGCGCCGCGTTCGACGTCATAAGTCGCCGCCGTCGGCGGATAGGCGTTGTGCTTATAGTCGATGGTCACTTCCTCCTGCCACTCTTCCGCCCGGTTGTAATAATACGCTGCAAATTTTTTCAGGTAGGGTTTAAACGCTTTGTTGTGGATCCACCAGTCGAAATAAACGATCTTTGGGCGATAGCGGTCGACGAGCTCGCAGGTTCTGCAAAGCCAGTCTTTAAGGTAAGCCTCATCCGGGCCGATTTCATCAGGGTTTTCGCAGGTCTGATGCATCGCATTGCCATAAAGCTTTTCATCGTAAAAAGCCGGGCCGTAAAAATCCTGATATTCCGGATCATTTACATCGCTGTCGAAGGTTCTGCCGCCGTTCATAAAGAAGTAATGCTCCGCGCGGTGAGACGAAGTGCAGAATACAAGCCCGCTTTTTTCACATTCCGCCTTCAAAACGCCGATGACGTCCTGCTTCGGCCCCATGTTTTTGGCATTCCAGCGGTTAAACTCGGTGTCATACATCGCAAATCCGTCGTGATGCTCGGCCACCGGCATGACAAACTTCGCACCCGCTTTTTTGAAAAGCTCGATCCATTTGGCGCCGTCAAACCGTTCGCCCTTAAACATCGGGATAAAGTCCTTATACCCAAACTCTTTATGGGGGCCGTAGGTTTTGAGGTGATGCTCGTATTCCCCGCTGCCTTTGACATACATGTTGCGGGAATACCACTCGCTGCCATACGCCGGTACAGAGTAAATCCCCCAGTGGATGAAGATTCCAAATTTGCCGTTGTAGTACCAGTCCGGCGTTTTGCGCCCGGAAAGCGACGCCCAGTCATCGCTGTATTTTCCGTTCTCAATGACCTCATCGATTGTTTTCAAATACTCTCTTTGCGTCATCCGATCACCTGCTTTGTTTTTTCTTTATGATAGCACAACACCATCCAAGCTGTATATAGAAAAAATACACTTTTTCCAGTCTTTTCAAACCGTCGCCTGTCGGGGAAAAGTCAATCCACAGAAAGCGACCCGCGTTGCACTTCCCGCCGCGGAACACACGCGTTACTGAAGCTTTGGAACAGTCTGAACAGGATCATCCTCAAGGGCATCCGGCTTGGTGAACGGCGAAGCGGGATCGTCCTCAAATTCGGTCATATCCGCCCAATAGCGTTTCGGCATATGCCCCATCCTGCATTTTGGATTCTCCCGCCCCTCCACTGCGGCGGTGTTGTAATACTTTTTCCAGAGGCTGCGGTAAAACAGCTCTTCCTCCCCCTTTTCCGGCATGGAAAACGAATCGACCGCCAGGTATTTCCACTCGCGGGGATGGTAAGCGAGGGCGGTTTTATGGTTTGCGTCGTAAATAAAAAAATGCTCGTTGGGATACCGGCCGCAAAAATGGGGCTGGATGACCGGCAGAACAAAGTTTTTGGGGTGGATGATGCTGGTTAATACCCCGCCGCAGTCTGAAAAGCGGAGGAATTCTTTGATGAAGTGGCTTTCATTCTGGACAAATTTCACCGCCTTCATCACAGCGTTGACAGTAGGGTCGGCCAGCCGGTTTTCAACTGCCGCCCCGTAACGGTACCCCTGGCGCAGAAACCCGAGCAGATGCAGGTCTTTTTGCGGGTGGCAGCTGAGGAAACAGGTTCGGACAGTTTCCTCAGCGCGCGGAGAAATCTTCCGGGGGATCGAAGCCAGTACCCGCAGGGCTTTCGACTGGTCGGTTTCGATATACCGCACCGGACAGAACGAAAGCTGATCCGGTTCCTCCCCATAAATTGCAGCCGGCATCTCCCTGCGCGAGAAGCTTTCAAATACGCAGCAGAGAAACCCTGCAAAGGAGCCGTCATATTGATAGGCTAAGTTGACACGGGCAGGCATTTCCGCACCTCCTCCGACGTAATTTTTCCCGCAGAAAAAAGCGAGAGCTGTTCATAATCCTGGGGCAGTTCCTGCCGGACGAAATCCAGCCCCTGCTGAGAGATCAGGCTCCGGAGCATCCCGTCCTGCGTGATCTTTAAGCCGTCGGCGAGCTTTCCCTTGCAGGTGATAAAATACTGCGCCCGTTTTAAAACGACCCCCAGCCGTTTCAGCCCGGCAAAATCGAGAGGGCCCGCTTTCCGGGCGGTTACGATCCGCTTGGCGCTGTTGACGCCGATCCCCGGAACGCGCAGGAGCATGGAATAGGAGCAGCGGTTGACCTCTACCGGGAACTGATCCATATGGTTGAGCGCCCAGTTACATTTTGGATCGACCAGCGGATTAAAGCTCTGGTGGGATTCGTCCAAAAGCTCCGCCGCTTTGAACCCATAAAAGCGAAGCAGCCAGTCCGCCTGGTAAAGACGGTGCTCCCGCAGGAGGGGCGGCTTGCTGTTTAGTGCGGGCAGGAGAGGATTTTCCGCAACTGGCATATAGGCGGAGAAAAAGACCCGTTTGAGCTTGTATTTCCGGTAGAGCCCCTCCGCCAGGTTCAGGATCTGATAATCGCTGTCCGGAGTTGCCCCGATAATCATCTGGGTGCTCTGCCCCGCCGGGACGAACCGGGGCGCGTGGCGGTAGCGGACGAGCTCGGCGGAATTCTCCTGGATCCGCTGCTTGATCATCCCCATCGGCTTTAAAATCGAATCCTTCGATTTATCCGGCGCCAACAGGTTCAAGCTCGCCTGGGACGGGAGTTCGATGTTGACGCTCATCCGGTCGGCCAGCATCCCGAGCCGGGCGACCAGCGCCTCGTCCGCCCCGGGGATCGCCTTGGCGTGGATATATCCGTAAAAGCGGTACTCTTCGCGCAGAATCCGGATCACTTCGATCATCTGCTCGCAGGTATAATCCGGGTTTTTTATGATGCCGGAGCTGACAAACAGCCCCTCGATGTAGTTGCGCCGGTAAAATTCAATGGTCAGGTCGGCGAGCTCCCGCGGCGTAAAGGCAGCGCGGGGCAGATCGTTCGACCGACGGTTTACACAGTATTTGCAGTCGTAGATGCAGTAATTGGTCATCAGCACTTTCAGTAAAGAAATGCAGCGCCCGTCCGCGGCAAAGCTGTGGCAGATCCCGCAGGAAACCGCGCTGCCGATCCCGTCGCCGCCGTTGCCGCGGTCTACCCCGCTGGAGGTACAAGCCACGTCATATTTAGCGGAATCGGACAGTATTTTCAGTTTTTCCATGAAATCCAACGCGTGTCCCCCCATTTCAATCTAACGATAGTATACAACAGAACAAATGTTCTTGTCAAGGATATTTAAAATTAGGCAGGTGTGATTTACCCCTAAAATCAATTTTTCCTTTTTCTTTGCATTTCAGTCAAAATTTGGTATAATAAAAGTGATTGCTATGCGATCAGTTTGATGATTTCCCGCTCATTTGCGGGGAAGAAAAGGAGAATTGCATCATGCGCAAAAAGTACTATCTGACGACCGCCATCACCTACACCTCGCGGAAGCCGCACATCGGCAACACCTATGAAATCGTGCTGAGCGACGCCATTGCGCGATATAAGCGAATGCAGGGGTTTGACGTATACTTTTTAACCGGAACCGACGAACACGGCCAGAAGATCGAAGAAAATGCGAAGGAGGCCGGAATCGCGCCGCAGGCCTATGTAGACCAGGTCGCGGGCGAGGTCAAGGCGATCTGGGACCAGATGGGCGCCACCTACGACCGGTTTATCCGCACGACGGACAAGGATCACGAGGAGATTGTCCAGAAGATTTTCAAAAAGCTTTACGACCAGGGGGATATTTACAAGAGCGAATACGAAGGGATGTACTGCGTCCCCTGCGAATCCTTTTTTACGGAATCCCAACTGGCCGACGGATGTTGCCCCGACTGCGGCCGCCCGGTCAAACCCGCGAAAGAAGAGGCTTACTTTTTCCGGATGAGCAAGTACCAGGACCGGCTGATGAAGCACATCGAGGAAAACCCGGATTTTATCGCGCCGGAGTCACGCAAGCGCGAAATGGTCAACAATTTCTTGAAGCCGGGATTGCAGGACCTCTGCGTTTCCCGCACCACCTTTACTTGGGGAATCCCCGTCACCTTTGACCCGAAGCATGTGATCTATGTCTGGATCGACGCGCTGAGCAACTACATCACCGGGCTCGGCTACGATCCGGACGGAAGCTCGGAGCGCTTTAAACAGTACTGGCCTGCGGACGTCCACATCATCGGGAAGGATATCCTGCGCTTCCACACCATCTACTGGCCGATCATGCTGATGGCTCTCGGTCTCCCCCTCCCCAAAAAGATTTTCGGACATCCCTGGCTTCTCTTCGGACAGGATAAGATGAGCAAATCCAAAGGAAACGTCATCTACGCCGACGAGCTGGCCAACCGTTTTGGGGTCGATGCCGTGCGGTACTACCTCCTGCACGAGATGCCCTTTGGCGCCGACGGGAGCATCAGCTATGAAACGATCATTGCCCGCTTTAACTCCGACCTCGCAAACACCCTCGGGAACCTCGTCAACCGGACGGTGGCGATGAGCCGGAAATACTTTGACGGTGAAATCCTGCCGCCGGCCGCGCCAGAGGAGCTGGACAAAGAGCTCATCAGCGCCGCGCTGGCCGCTTTTCCGCGGTACTGTGCCTTTATGGATGAATTCCGGGTGGCGGATGCGCTCGATGAAATCATGGCTCTCGCGCGCCGCTCCAACAAATATATCGACGAAACGATGCCCTGGGCCCTCGCCAAAGACGAGGAGAAAAAGGCGCGCCTCGGCACCGTGCTCTACAACCTTTTGGAATCGATCCGTTTCATTGCGGTGATGACCGCCCCCTTCATGCCCGCCACCTGTGATGCGATTTTGGAACAGATCAATTGCAACGTCCGCGATTTTGACTCTCTGAAAACCTTCGGGGCCGTCAAGGCGGGCGGAACAGTCGGCACGCCCGCTCCCCTTTTCAACCGGATCGACGAGGCGAAGATGATGGCCGAAATCGAAAAAGAGCTGGAGGAAAAGGCGAAGGCGGCTCAAATAGCTGCGTCCGAAAAAACAGTGGGAGTCGCACAGATCGGGATCGAAGATTTTGCCAAGGTCAGCTTAAAAGTCGCCCTTGTCAAAGGATGCGAAAAGATTCCGAAGTCCGACAAGCTGCTGAAGCTGATCCTCGACGACGGTGAAGGATGCCGCCAGGTCGTTTCGGGGATTGCGAAATGGTATGCGCCGGAGGACTTGACCGGCCGGAAGGTGATCTTAGTCGCCAATCTCAAACCGGCGAAGCTGCGCGGGGTCGAGAGCAACGGGATGATCCTCGCGGCGGAGGCGGGCGATGAAGTAAAGGTGATCTTCGCCGACGATGTCATCCCGCAGGGAAGCAAGGTGCGCTGATGGAAAAGCTCGAAACGATAACCGGTATTTTCGATTCCCACGCCCACTACGACGATGAAGCTTTTTCGCCGGACCGGCCGGGGACGATCGAACGGCTCCGGCAAAACGGTGTCTGCGGCGTGGTCAACATCGGCTGCGACCTCGAAAGCTCCCGTTTTGCCGCGGAACTCGCCCAAAGCTACGATTGGTTTTACGCGAGCGCCGGGATTCATCCGGGAAATGCGGAACAGTGCGGCGCGGATTCCCTTGGGGAGCTCGAAGCAATCCTTTCCCTGCCCAAAATGGTCGCGGTCGGGGAAATCGGGCTGGATTACCACTACAGAAAGGACAACAAAGCAGAGCAGAAGGATACGTTCCGCAGGCAGATGGAGCTTGCTCAAGCGCTCGGTCTGCCGGTGATCATCCATTCCCGCGAAGCGACGGCCGACACGCTGGAAATTCTCCGGGATTTTCCGGCAAAAGGCGTTGTCCACTGCTATTCCGGATCGGCTGAGACGGCCAAAGAGCTGGTCGGAATGGGGTATTATATCGGCTTTACGGGAGTCGTCACCTTTTCAAACGCGCAGAAGGCCAGAAAGGCTGTCCTGGAAGTTCCGATGAACCGGCTTCTGTTGGAGACGGACGCCCCCTATATGGCGCCGGTTCCCCACCGCGGGAAAACCTGTACATCGGATATGATTCGATACACAGCAGCAGCAGTCGCAGAATTGAAGGGGATTTCCGTGCAGGAGGTTGTTGATCGGGCCCGCGAAAACACCTGCCGGCTGTTTGGGATCGCCGGCTCTCAGGCTGTTTAAACCGGAAGAGTTACGCCGGAAATATGATTCTAAAACCGCTCCGACGCAGTCGGAGCGGTTTTATCTTATATAAAGGGAGAGGCCACTGCATTAATGCCGGTATGGCGCTGTGGGCATTTTCGGAAGAAATCCCTGCGGAGACGGCCGTTCGGCCGCTCGGGTTTATCCCGAAGAAGCCGCTCTAATTTCTCTGCCCGGCTTCTTATCAAATGAGAAGCCGGGCGGTTTTTTATTCGTTTTTGTAAGAAATCGTTCAATTCTATTGCATCTTTCTTAAGAATTACGAACGTTACTTGCCGGACAAATGAAACTGTACTATAATGAATTCATCGGATAAAAAGCAGATTCCGGAGCGCTTTTTATTAAATTAATAACAGGAGGAAAGGACGTCCGCATGGTTCTTTTCAGAACGATACGGCACGGGATACAACTATGAAATTTTCCAAATTTCTCAGGAATGTAAACCGGGGCATCGTTTTGCTGATTGCTGCCGCCGTGTGCTTTGCCGGTTATGTCACTTATGACAATATTATGTTTAACAAAGAAAAACCGGAAATTGAAGCGCTGGTAGAGGAATATTCTGCGCAGCTTCCCCAAATGATGATGCTGCCCGAAAGCGAACAAAAGTATCGAAACGTTTCCGCTGATGCTGTCAATAAAAAGCTGGAGGACAACAATAAGCTGTTCGGCCAATATTGGACAGTCAATGCAGCGGTCGATGACCGCAACCACTATACTTCCCAAGGCCTGTCGGATGTTAAAAACAGCTTCGAAAACATTCTGCGTTCCACCATAGATAAAGACGTCAAAGCAAACGGTGTCATACTGGATTGCCAGGTAGTCGTTAAAAATGTCTCGGACATCAAAAAAGTTTCGCCGGGCGTTGTTCAGGCAGAGGCCAGTATATCGCTTTCCTACGAATTTAGAGGGAATCCGCTACTTTATACCGGAAGCAGCGTCATACTGCCGACAGACGGCGAACCGGTTACAGATGACAAAATCCGAACCTTTAGCCTTGAAGGTTATCCTGTCTATACCCTGACAAAAACAGGAAACGGCTGGAAAATCAGCGGTCTCGCGTGGTCAACCTACAGCGCCGGCGGGGTGGCCATCTATGAAGGAGGCGA
The DNA here is from genome assembly GCA_964607135.1 of uncultured Oscillospiraceae bacterium. Lineage (GTDB taxonomy): Bacteria > Bacillota > Clostridia > Oscillospirales > Ruminococcaceae > Metaruminococcus_A. The sequence goes on from CAZSIV010000003.1 coordinate 99,983, forward strand.
GGAATAATGGAAGCAGTACTGCAAATTCAGGGGCTTAACAAATATTTCGGGCATAAAAAGGCCGTGGACAACCTGAATCTGGAGTTATACCGCGGCGAAGTATTCGGCTTTCTCGGCCCTAACGGAGCGGGAAAAACCACCACGATCAAAATGGTGATGAGCCTGTTGCAGCGCGACGGCGGAAAGGTTATCATAAACGGCTTTGATATCGACAGACAGTTTGAGAAGGCCATGGCCTGTGTCGGCGGTATTGTGGAAAATCCGGAAACTTACCACTACATGACGGGGCTTCAAAATCTCAGACAGTATGCGCGGATGCGCAGCGGCATAACCGAAGAACGGATTCGAGAGGTGATCCGGTTTGTCGGTCTGGAAAACCGGATCGACGAAAAAGTGAAGAAGTATTCGCTCGGCATGAAGCAGCGGCTTGGCGTTGCGCAGGCTATCATGCATCATCCCGATCTGCTGATCCTCGACGAGCCGACAAACGGGCTGGATCCCTCCGGCATCAAGGAACTGCGCGATCTGCTCAAACGGTTGGCACACGAGGAAAACTCCTGTGTCATGGTATCCAGCCATCTGCTGTCTGAAATGCAGCTGATGTGCGACCGGGTCGGCATCATCTCCAACGGCAGGCTGATCGATGTCAAAAATATTTCCGATTTAACAAGTGAAACACAGGGGCAGCGCCAGTTCCACATCGCAGTCAAGGAAAACGCCGCCAATGCCATGGCGCTGATAGAGAACCGTCCGACCGCTTTAGAGGATGACCGGCATTTCACCGTCACGGTAGACAACGAGGAGGAAATTTCCGATATTATCACACGGCTGGCTGTCAATCAGGTAAGGCTGATTACCGTAACCGAAGCGACAAAAAATCTTGAAGAAGTCTTTATTGAGCTGACGGGCACAGAAGGAGGTCATCAGATTGGGTAAGTTTTTCCGCCTGGTGCAGAATGAGCATATTAAAATATTCACCAGAACCAGCACGTGGATACTGGTGATCCTGATGGCTGTCGTTTCTATCGGGTTTACCGGTTTGATGAAATTGATACAATATCAAAACAACAATGTCATTTATACAAACGATTATAAAGAGAATTATGAGCGGGAAATACAGTATTTAAAGTCCGACAAGCCGGATGGCTATGAGACGCAGATCGAAATGTATGAGTTTTTGATCGCACAGGATATTAACTGGTATGGCACCTGGCAATACGACGCGACCGACGCGCAGTTTAATAAAAAGGCAGCTCTGCTGTCACAGGCCGAGCTTGGAGAAATCACCGAGGCAGAGCTGGAAACAGGGTTGAAAGAGATAGACGCCTGCCTCAAGCAAATTGCAGATAAAGACTGGAAAAGTTACTATCAGCAGATGATTGCGCAAAACAATGCGGAACCAACGTTATCTGCGGCGCAAAAAGAAGCGAGCAATTACTATTACAGCTATCTGGTGCAGCATAACATCGACCCGGATTCTAAGGACTGGCGCATCAATCTCGTCAACCAGATACAGAACGATAAAACGAGTCTGCTGGAGATAGAGCAGGTTGGCGCCATATTAAACGGAGAGCAGCAGGAGCAGGCAAAAGGCTATCAGGAAAGGATCCTGTTGAATGAGTACCGGTTAAAGCATAATCTTAAAGCGACGGCAAAACAGATGAATGCTGATTCTTATGCTGAAATCGACTTCTGGACGGTCATGGGAATTTCCAATGTATTGATCGGCGTTGTCAGCATGATTGTCATCATTATGGCCGGTTCTTCTATCGCAAACGAATTTTCAACCGGAACGATTAAATTTCTTTTGATAAATCCGGTCAAGCGCTGGAAAATCTTCCTTTCCAAATACGTGACCATTATTTCCATGTCGGTCATGCTGGTGCTGTGTTTCTTTTTCCTCAACACATGTCTTTCCTGTATTCTGTTCGGATTCGGCGATATCACGGCGCCCTACCTCTACCTTTCAGGAGATACCGTACAGGAATTTCCCGGAATCCTGTTTGCTTTGTGGCAATACCTGATTGGCAGCGTCAACCTTATCGTGATGGGGACATTGGCTTTTGCGATTTCCTCGCTTATGCGCAACTCTGCCGTTGCCATCGGTATTTCTGTCTTCGCCATGCTGGCCGGCAACACCGTGGTAACCTTTCTCGGCACAGTATTACAGCAGGATTGGGCACGTTTTTTCATCTTCGCGAATACCGACTTAAACGCCGTCATGGCCGGAACCGGCATCTTCCCCAACATGACGGTCGGCTTCTCGCTTTGCGTTATCGCCGTGCATATGGTGATATTCTTCCTGACCGCATGGGATGGATTTATGCGGCGGGAGAGCATTTAAAGGATTCTCTTTCACTTCTATACAGCAAAAGGCAGGTGCGGGTAATTCCGCACCTGCCTTTTACGGCGTTCAGATTTGATAGGTCATATAGCACTCCCCATCCAAGTCCTTCCAATAAAAAGAGGTGTCATCAAGGATCATATAACCGTGCCTGCTCCCATCCTTCGGGATCGAAACCGAGCCGGGATTCATATAAATATAGCCTTCGTATTCAACGAGCTTCGGCAGATGAAAATGCCCGTTGAGCAGGATATCCCCCTTTTTCAGCTTGGGAAGATGTTCTTCGTTGAATTGATGCCCGTGCGTCGCAAAAATCATCTTGCCTCCGCAATAGAGGATGCAGGATTCCGCAAGGATCGGGAAATCGAGCACCATCTGGTCCACCTCAGAATCGCAGTTTCCCCGGACGCAGAGGAGTTCCCCTGCTGCTGCATTGAGAAGCGCGGCAGCCTCTTTTGGGGAATAGTCTGCCGGCAGGTCGTTGCGGGGGCCGTGGTACAGAACATCCCCCAGGAATAAAAGCTTATCCGCCCCCTCACGCCGGTAGGCTTCGAGCATCTGTTTACAGTAAAAAGCAGAACCGTGAAGGTCGGAAGCGATCATCAGTTTCATGTTGCGTCACCGTGCGGCACAGCATTCAAGGCGAAAACTCATCTTCCGCTGCGCGCCGCCCCTTTCTCTGTATTTTTCTGCGGATATGATACCACACCTTACCCGGAATGTAAAGCATTTTTACCCCCGGCTGTCAAACCCTTCCCAAAGGCGGAGATTCCCCTTCCGTTTCCTGTACAGGGCAGGTGAACAGCCCACAAGCCGCCGAAATGTCTGAGAAAAATGCTGACGGCTGTTAAAGCCCACCCCAACCGCGACGTCAATCACCGGGAGAGTGCTGGTTTCAAGCAGGTATTTTGCCTTTTCAACTCTCATCTCCAGGATTCGATCGACAATCGAGCGGCCGGTCTCCGCCTTAAAGAGCCGCTGGAGATGCGCTTTCGAAGCCCCCGCCGCCGCAGCTACCTCCGAGACAGTGATCTTTCGGTCAAAATTCTCCTGCAAAAAAGCAGTCGCCCGTTTGACATAAACCAATTCCCCGGCAGAGTGTTTCCCATGCCCGAACTGCTTCGCAAGTTCCAAAAAGAACAAGCCGGTTCGAAAGCGGCATTCCAGGCTGTTTTCCCCCGCATAAAGCGTTTTTTGCAGAGAGACGACCGCCTGATGCAGCTCGCCAAACAGATCATATCCGGTAAAAACAGGAAGGCCGCTTTTGCACAAATTCCGAAATTGAGCAGAGGATTGCAGCATTCCCAAAGAGAAGCCCTCCCTCGCCGGGCCCAGGGTGATTTCCAGGTTCAATACCCGGCAGGGCGCCCCCCGTTCAACGGAAAGGCGATGTGGAATCCCGCTGTCCAGGAAAATATATTCCCGCTCCCGAAGCGGGTATTCTTTCCATCCGTCGTTTTGTCCTGCTGTGAAAACCGTACAGCTCCCGTCGGCGGCGTACATGATTTCCATCTCCGGGTGGGTGTGAAAATCCATCTCGTAGAAAGCGTGATTGATTGCGTAATAGCGCCGGACTTCCGGCCAGCGCTCGACGGGCTCCGCCCGATACAAGCTTTCACCGTTCATCTGCCATCCCCTCCGTTTTAAAAACAATAGCACGATCCCTTACATTTTGTCAATCGGCAGTCTATTTCCTTCCATCCGTCCCCAAAATTCCTGTAAAATAAAATTACCGAAACCGATTTCAGACAAGGAGGAATAGCAATGTCTTTTAAACTCGCAATCATCGGAGCGGGAAGCGTCGGGTTCACCCGCAAGCTCTTCTCCGACCTGATGACCGTCCCGGAATTTCGCGGCATCGAGGTGTCCTTTATGGACATCAACGCTCACAATCTGGAGATGGTCACAAAACTTTGCCAGCGCGATCTGGATGAAAACGGGGTGCCGATTCAGATTCACGCGACGCTTGACCGCCGGGAAGCCCTCAAGAATGCCCGCTACATCATTTCGTGTTTCCGGATCGGGATGCTGGAAGCATTTGAAAAGGACGTGGAAATTCCCTTAAAGTACGGCATCGACCAGTGCGTGGGGGATACGCTCTGCGCCGGCGGCATCATGTACGGCCAGCGCGGAATCGCCGTCATGCTCGACATGTGCAAAGACATCCGCGAAGTTGCAGAACCAGGGGCTTTGCTCCTCAACTACGCCAATCCAAACGCCATGCTCACCTGGGCCGCCAATAAATACGGCGGCGTACGGACACTCGGCCTTTGCCACGGGGTGCAGGGCGGCCACAAGCAGATTGCCGAGGCGCTCGGCTACCGCCCCGAAGAGGTCGATATCATCTGCGCCGGGCTCAACCACCAGACTTGGTACATCTCGGTCAAGCACAACGGCAAGGATCTGCTGCCGAAAATCCTCCCCGCTTATCTTGCAAACGAAGATCTCTCCCAGACAGAGAAGGTGCGGATCGATATCCTCAAAAACTTCGGGTATTACTCCACTGAGTCGAACGGACATCTTTCAGAGTATGTTTCGTGGTACCGCAAGCGGCCGGAAGAGCTCGAAAATTGGATCGATCTCGGGGTTTGGATCAACGGCGAGACCGGCGGCTACCTCCGCGTCTGCCGCGAAGGGCGCAACTGGTTCGAGGAGGATTTCCCCAACTGGATGAAAGAACCCGCTTTCCAGTTCATCCCGGAAAACCGGAGCAACGAGCACGGCTCTTATATCATCGAGGGATTGGAGACCGGACGGGTCTACCGCGGGCACTTCAACGTCATGAACAACGGCTGCATCACCAACCTGCCGGATGAATGCGTTGTCGAAGTCCCCGGCTATATCGACCGCAACGGGATCAACATTCCCAAAGTCGGCGACCTTCCGCTGGGCTGCGCCGCGATCTGCTCCCAGAGCGCCTGGGTGCAGCGGTTGGCCGTCGAAGCGGCGGTCGCAGGCGACATCACTTTGCTCCGCCAGGCGATGCTGATGGATCCGCTCACCGGCGCAGTCTGCACACCGGCTGAAATCTTCCAGATGACCGACGAAATGCTGGTTGCCGAGGCGGAATGGCTCCCGCAGTACGAGGTGGAAATCGAGCGGGCCAAGGAGCGGCTCGGTGCTCCTGGGAGAATCCCAGCCAAAGATTATAAAGGGATCCGTCTCAAGGAAAAATCCATCGAGGAGATGCGGCAAAACAAAGAGGAAGCGAGGAAAAACGCGGCGGAGGCCGACAAGGCCAAAAACCGCCCGGCGGCGAAATAGAAATAAAAATCCACCCGCATAGCGGGTGGTATTTCATATGCGGGCAAAGCCCT
>CAZSIV010000004.1:0-95318 GCA_964607135.1 uncultured Oscillospiraceae bacterium
TAGGGCTTTGCCCGCATATGAAATACCACCCGCTATGCGGGTGGATTTTTATTTATATTTTGATGATGTCCTCGATTGATAAAGACGGCGAAACATCTCCGCACCCGAATTCGAATCGAACAAGCGCATCCTGACGATTCGCCGATTTTAAAGTTATCGTCCTGCGGGACACGGCCTGTGACCAAACCGGGCAATTCGCATCCCAGTGTTTTACATTAATCTCTAAATTTTTATCCTGTGGGGGTACATTGTACAGAATATGTATTTTGCGGAAAGCAAACGCTGTTCTCAGCACCGTCTGCAAATCGCTCCTAACAGTAAAATTATTTCTGCCGTAGCTGCCATCCGCCCTCTCCTGAAAAAACAACCTGCCTATATTAACTAAAAGTATAAAACAGAATAAATATACATTTTGCAAATGATTCACGTACGGCGTTCGGCAAACAGCCTGTCAAAGGGGAGGTACCGGTCGACCGACGGTTTTCCGGCGAGCTCGTCCGCCATGTTGAGCGCGAGGATGTTCCAGTTGATGAAATCACCGTTGACAATGGGCTCCCCGGTTTCAGGATTATAGTATTCGTGGAGCGTTCCGGTTTTCCTCAGATCGTCTCCCAGCAGCTTCATAACATTGCCGCACAGAGCGGAAGCATCCTCGCGGTACCCATAATTCATCAGCCCGCGGAAGACGGCGTATTGAACGATGATCCAGATTCCGCCCAGCCAGTTGGACGGATTGTTGGTCGGGGCGAGGTTGTACATCTTTTCGTCGAAGGAGAGGGAGCGGATGCCGGAGGGACTCCAGAACGTCTCCGGGTCGGTGATGTGCTTGACAAGGAAAGCCGCCTGCTCGTCGGTTGCAATTCCGGCGAGCAGCGGGAGAAAGCTCGACCAGGCGCGCGTCTTGATATATAGGGTATTCCAAAAAACGCCCAGCCCCTTGTGGAACCAGTCATAAGCGCGTGTTTTGATGTCGACGTCGACAGAATAGAAAAACTTGTCCCGCTTGTCCCAGCATTCTGCCTGGATCGCTTTTGCCAGCCGGAGCGCTTTCGCCTCATAGTATCCGCTCCGCCCAGGACTGCCGCAAGCCGTCAGAATTTTTGCCATCGCGCGCAGCTCCCGGACCATAAAGCTGTTGAGGAAAATATTTGCGGTCGAAAAGCGGGGACGGCCGAAGGAGGCGGGATCGTTGTCCATCCCGATCATCACATCGTCCGCCCAGACATACAGGCCGCAGTTTTCAAAGTAGTAATAGCGGTCATAGCACGCAAAATATTGCTCCAGCTTCGGGATTCGATCCTCGACCCATCCGAAAGAGCCCTTTAACCCGCTGACCAGACAGACCTGCTGACAAAGAAAGGGCTTGTGCATGTTCAAAATAGCCCCTTCCTGGTGCTTGGCGATCAAATAGGGCACTTCGTCCGCCTTGGTGTCCACCATCATCGGGATATAGCCGTCCTCCAGCTGAAAATCGAGGAAGTTCAGGACATTCCCTTCCGCGTGTTTTTCCAGCGTCTTTTTAAATTCGGCGTCCATAGCTCCGTTTTCCGCAAGGTTAATCATCGAAAAAACCGCCCAGAAAGTGTCCCAGTCCCACAGGTTTCCGTCGTAGACCGAACCGGGATCAATAAAAGGGTGTTTGAAATTTCCATAAGGCTGTTTTAAAACCTGGGAAAGATGCGCTTTGAGGTATTCCCGGATCAATTCGTAATCTGTCTTCATGCCAAGTTCCTTTCTTATAAACAGGATTTGACGGAAACGTGTCCACAGCCTTTTCCATCTGCTGGCGGCCGCTTGAATTCCAAGCAATCAAGACTGTCTATAGCTATTATACGGGGTGAAAAACTCTGCCGTCAAGCGGAAACAACAAAAAAGGAATCCCTGCTGAATTTACGCGGGATTCCTTTGGCAATCAAATCCATTTTATGTGTTTTCAATGTGGTCTGGAAGGTAGATTCGGTAATTCCCACTCAAAGCGAGCATGGCGAAAAGGTAGAGGCAGTTGTCGTAATACCGCCGTTTGTCTTTGCGTAACGGGGTGTTCCAGAACAGGTCGACGCATTCTTTTACATATTTTCCGCCGCTTGCCAGGGATGCCATCGCGTTGGTCGCGATGACGGCGACCGGATGCATAGCCGGCCGCTCGATGACGGCGCCGTCGACGGCGTAGGTCTTGTAGTTGCGGTCCGGGACGTTTTTACAGAAAAACGCCTGCACCTTTTCCGCGTTCTCTTTCTGCCAGTCGTCCGCATCAAACCAGGAATTGTCCAGGCTCATATTTGCAACGGTGCGGTAGGCGTCGCTGAAATAGTAGTCCTTTCCAAACATCAGGCGGGGCGAGCCGTCGTACTCGGTATATTCTGCGCAGAGTCCGGTTTCGGGATGGCAGGCGAGGTGTAGAAAATCGCGGCTCGCCTGCGCCGCCCGTTTCCAGAATACACGGTCTTCCGGGTTGCCCAGCAGGGAGAAAAGCTCGTAAAAATGGGGGAGGTGGTAGGAAGGATCGGTGTAATCCGCCTCCGGAATAAACTTGATCTGCCTGTTCCGCGGATCCCACATCGGACATCCGGGCTCGTTTTCCCCTTTGTGAACGCAGGTGTGCAGGATTTCCTTCGCCTGCCTGCTGTAGTCGTAGGGGGCTTCTCCGTCGCCCCAGCGGGCGGAGGCAAAGAGGAGCGCCATGGCGAAATACTCCTCGCCGTCCGGGGCGGGTCCTTCCGCCCTGCGGCTGCCGTCCAGGTTGTGCGACCAGGAGAAATAGCCCTTGTACTGCCCCTCCGTCTGGTACATGTAGGTTTTCGCCCAGTTCCAGATCTGGTCGAATTCCCTTTTCCTGTCCATTTGAACGCAGAACATCATTCCGTATGACATCCCTTCGCTGCGCGCGTCGTCGTTTCCGGTGTCGGTAATGTATCCCTTGTCGTCCGACACGGCTTCGAAGATGCGGGTGTCAGAGTAGAACATCTCGTTGAAGGTGTCCTCCAGCCGTTTTTGCACAGCTTCTTTATCATACCCCAGTTCTTCAAAAACACTGCGGTATCTTCCGGTATAAAATGCGCCCTGATTCATTTGGAATCCTCCTTTTTATCTTTTGAAAAACGATTGATTACATCACAGTAAGCATTGAAATACCGCCTTCCGAACTCCCGCTGTGATACGGCGCTGAAGTGCAGGAAATCGGGATTGGAGGTCAGCCCCTCCGCCGAAACAAAACCACACTGCTCCCAGCCGCCGGCGAAATCCCGCAGCGCCCGGTTGACTGTCTCGAAGTAATCGCAGCCGCCGGTATAAGCCCCCAGATAGTGGCCAAGCTCCCCAATCAGGATCGGGATGCGGTTCGACAGTCCCAAATCGCGCAGGAGGGACTGGAAAAACCGGGCAATCCGTCCGGCGTACTGCTCTGCGTCCTCCCTCCGGTCGCTGTCGCTTTCCCCCTGATGCCAGAGGATTCCCTTCAGCTCGCTGGTTCGAAGGGCGAGGCGCGCCGTCATAACGGCGTTGTCGTAGAGAAGGCCGCCGGGCGCCCACTCCGATATGGTCGTCCCGCCGTCCGCGCAGGGGATCAGCCCCACGTCGCGCCCGAAGGCCTTACAGTATTCCTCGGCAAAGCTGGGCCCCGGTCCGACCCCTGCAAAGGGGCGGTCGTAATTGACCGGTTCGGCCAAGTGCTGCCAGCGCCCATTTCGCAGCATAAATAGGTGTTCGCTTATGATGGGGGAGACGTCCTGTAAAAACCCCCGGCCCGCCATGTTGGATTGTCCGATCATCAAAAAAGAATCCATCTGAACTGCCATATGGCACGGCGCGGATGGAAAATCACTTAGAGATTCCAACCGCCGCACCAGCCCTTTCAATTTTTTCGACGTTTTTATCTGAATTGAAGCCCGAGGGCCGCTGCCCCGATGATCCCCGCATCGTTTCCGAGCTCCGCGGTGACGATCCGGGTCTGCCGTTTGGAAAAGCGGGAGTAAACTTCCCGGTTCACCAGCTCAGCCAGGGGCCGGATCAGGGTGTCGCCCTCTTTGCTGATCCCGCCGCCGATGCAGAGGATTTCCGGGGCGAAGGTGTTGATGAGGTTGGTGACGCCGCAGGCGAGGTCGCGGATATAGGTGTCGACCGTCTCCTTTGCGGCCCGGTCGCCTTTCCGCATCCCGTCGAAGGCCGTCCGGCCGCTCGCCTTTTCGAGATCGTTTTCGCAGAGAGCCCACATCAGGCTTTCGGGATGCGCCTGCATCGCATCCTTGGTGGAGACGATCAGCCCGGTCGCGGAGCAATAAGTCTCAAAGCAACCCTGCCGCCCGCAGTTGCAGGGTCTCCCATCCCGCTGGATGACGGTGTGACCGATCTCCGCCCCCGCAAAGTTGAAGCCGGAATAAATCTTCCTGTCGATGATGATGCCGCCGCCGATCCCCGTTCCCAGCGTGATGACGACCGCATCGCTCACCCCTTTTGCACCTCCGGCGACGAATTCGCCGTATGCCGCGGCGTTGGCGTCGTTGTCCATATAGATGGGGCGGTTCAGCAAGCCGCCCAGCGTTTCCCGCAGGTCTTGGTCGTAAAAATCCAGGTTGCAGGAGTAATCGACAGCCCCTGTCTCCCGGTTCACGATCCCCGGGGAGCCGATTCCGACCCAGCCGAGCTCCTTTATTTCGATTCCTGCCGCCTGGGCGGCTTCTGCGACCGCATCCGCCGCATCCTTCAAAATCAGCTCCGCCGGGCGGGGCAGAGCGGTTTTGCGGCTGGCGCGCGAGACGATTTCAAACGCTGAATTGACGACCCCGACCGCGATGTTGGTTCCCCCGAGGTCGATCCCGGCTGTGTAATGCATACGACTTTGTCTCCCTAAAATTTATTGCAGCGGCAGCCGCCCTTTTCCGGCCGTGATGAGCGGGAGAAGGCAGACTGTCGTCCCCGAAATTGAGCTGAATGACGAAGCAGCTCCTTTATGAAGTCATTGTAACATTGCAGAAAAACACTGTCAATTTAAAAATTGGTGTAATGGTGCCGCATAACCGCATTTTGAACGGATAAAATAAACCGCTGCGGTTTAGCAGCTGATTTTTTCCGCTCAAGCGCTGGGCGCCGAGGTGAGATCGTGGATTTTTTCTCGAAAAGGAGAGAATCCTGCCGTTTACTTGACACAAAGGAGAAAAGAAACATATAATAATACAATGTAATGATAGAAAAATTTCGGTTCGTTTTCATATTGGAATGACGGAACCGGCCTGGAGGTTTTGCGGTTTATGTGCGGTTATGTGGGGTTTACCAATAAGATAGAAAATGCGGATGCCATTCTGGGAGAGATGATGGACACCATCCGTCACCGCGGTCCGGACTCCGAGGGGAAATATGTCGACGAGGATATTGCGCTGGGTTTCCGCCGTTTGAGCATCATCGACCTCAAACAGGGGGATCAGCCGATTTTTAACGAGGATCACAGCAAGGTGCTGCTCTTCAACGGCGAGATTTACAATTATCCCAAGCTGCGGGAGGAGCTTTTGCAGGTGGGCCACACCTTTACCACCCATACCGATTCGGAAGTTCTTCTCCACGGCTATGAGGAATACGGCCCGGCCCTAGTTAAAAAGCTGCGCGGCATGTTCTCCTTCGTCATCTGGGATAAAGAGAAAAAGGAGCTGTTCGGCGCCCGCGACTATTTTGGGATCAAGCCGCTTTATTATGCCGAGATGGACGGCACGCTGATGTTCGGCTCGGAGATCAAGGCGTTTCTGCCCCATCCGGAGTTCCATAAGGAGCTCAACCTCGCCACCCTCGAAAACTATCTGACCTTCCAGTATTCCCCTTTGAGCGATACCTTTTTCCAAAACGTATACAAACTGCTGCCTGCCCATTATTTCCTTTATAAAGACGGAAAAATGGAGATCACCCGCTACTGGGAGCCGAATTTCGAAAACGACGAAGACAGAACCCTCGACAGCTGGGTCGAGGAGATCAAAAAAACCTTTGAGGATTCGGTTGAAGCCCATAAGATCAGCGACGTGGAGGTGGGATCCTTCCTTTCGAGCGGGATCGATTCCAGCTATGTCACAGCCTGCGCCAAGGTGGATAAATCCTTTACCGTCGGCTTTGAAGGGGATCAGTACGACGAAATCGGTTACGCGAAACGCTGTTCGGAGTATATCAAGATCAAAAACCGGAGCAAGGCGATCACCGAACAGGAGTACTGGGATATTATCCCCACCGTCCTCTACCATCTGGACGAACCGCTCGGCGACCCCGCTTCCATCGCGCTCTATTTTGTCTCCAAAGAGGCTTCGAAGGACGTCAAGGTCGTCCTGTCCGGCGAGGGCGCCGATGAAATATTCGGCGGCTACAACGTCTACAGTGAGACGATCCGGAGCGCAAAATACCGCAGACTGCCCAAGGGGCTGCGCGGCGTGATCGGGAAGGCGGTCGACCATCTGCCGCCCTTTAAGGCGAAAAATTTCCTCTATCGCCACCGCGGAGATTTGCAGGACTGGTTCAACGGCAACCCGAACGCGGGCTTCAGCGAGCGGGAACGCAAGGCGATCCTGAAGGTGAAAACGAACGCCCCCTCCCCGAAGGAACTGGTCGCGCCCTTCTACGAAAAGGTAAAAGGCAAAGACCCTGTCACCCAGATGCAATATGTCGACCTCCACATGTGGCTTGCAGGGGATATCCTCCTCAAGGGCGACAAGATGAGTATGGCCAACTCCCTCGAGGTGCGCGTCCCGTTCCTCGACATCGAGCTGATGAAGCTCGCCCAGCAGATTCCGAGCCGTTACCGCGTCACCGAGGAAAACACCAAGGTTGCGCTCCGGAAAGCGTCGGCCAGCAGGCTGCCGAAGGTGACTGCCGACAAGCGGAAGCTCGGCTTTCCGGTTCCCGTCCGCCGGTGGCTCAAGGAGGACCGATACTATAACATGCTCAAAGACGCGTTCCACAGCGAGATTGCGGAGGAGCTTTTCAACACCGACGAGCTGATGAAGCTGCTCGACGGCTACCGGGAGGGAAAGCATCAGAATTACCTGAAAATCTGGTCGGTCTTTACCTTTGTCCTCTGGTATCAGGAATTTTTTGTCAAGCGGTAACATCCTATTGTCTGCGTTTTCCCGCCGAGAGAGCCGGGCATATTGAGACGGTCAATTCAGCGCCGCAGATCGCCGCCCTGTTTATGGGGCGGTTTTTCTTTTTGCGGGTTTTCTGGCTGGGCGGATTTGAAAAAGATGTTGTAGTTTTTGAGAAAATAATTTGTCGTATTATCTTCTCAAAATAGAAGATATTTGTTAAAATAATAATATAAAATGGGGGAGCAGTAAAAATGAGCAAAAAGTCCGACGGAGCAAAACAGCGGCTGGAGGAAGTCTATGAAGAAAAGAGTTTCGTTGCTTTTGAAGATTGTGCTCTCAACATTGACAGTACTGCTCTATGCGGCCAACTTGATCGATGCGGTGTTCTACATAAGCCCGTACCCGCGTAAGACATCTCTGACGAGCATGTTGCTGTCGGTCGCTTTTTTGGCCTCATATCTGATTTTGTTGTTTGTGCTGAGGCGAAAGAAGACTTTTTTATACGGTTCGCTCGTTGTTTCCAGCTTTTCGGTCGTTTGTGAGATTTTTATTCTATATGCTCAGTTTTTCCCTGTGGATTGTTCCCCGTTTCCTCTTGCTGCTGTTTTTCCTGCGATGTTTTATTTTCCGTTTCATGGACTATCGTTTTTCTTCCCCGATCGAACGGCGTTCATCGCAGTCTATGCTGCGGCTGTAGTTCTGCTCTTGTTTTTTAAGATTTTCCTGTTTGTAAAATGGAAAAAAGAGAGGAAGTAATTGTAACATTCAATGTTTTTCGATCAATAAAAGAGGAGAGATGGAAATGCTGCAAACATTGTCGGACTGCTATACCCTTAACAACGGCGTAAAGATTCCCTGCATCGGCTACGGGACCTTCAAAACGCCGAATGGCGGCGCGGTGATCGATTCTGTCGTAAATGCCGTCCGGGCCGGATACCGCCACATCGACACCGCTCACCGCTATGACAACGAGGAGGGGGTGGGGGAGGCGATCCGCCGCTGCGGCGTGCCGCGGGAGAAGCTTTTTATTACATCCAAGCTCGGCAATCATCACCACGGCTACCGCGAGGCAATGGCGGCGTTTGACCTCTCGCTGAAAAAGCTCGGCCTCGATTACCTGGATTTGTACCTGATCCATTGGCCCGCGCCGCTGGTCTGCCGGGAGAATTACAAGGAAAAAAACGCCGAGACCTGGCGCGCCTTTGAGGAGCTCTACCGCGCGGGAAAGGTGCGGGCGATCGGCCTGAGCAATTTCTGGAAGCCCCATCTCGACGCTCTTCTCGAAACAGCCGAGGTCAAACCGATGGTCAATCAGCTGGAAATCCATCCGCAGTTTCCCCATCAGGAGCTGTTAGACTACTGCCGGTCGCTGGGGATCCAGGTGGAGTCCTGGGGCCCGCTGATCCAGGGGAAGGCTTTTCAGTATCCGGTGCTCAGGGAGGTCGCGGACAAGCACAAAAAGACCGTTGCACAGGTCTGCGTTCGCTGGGCGCTGGACAGGGGCGTCCTCCCGCTGCCGAAGTCTAACCATTATGAGCGGATGAAGGAAAACGCAGATGTCTTCGATTTTTCGCTCGACGAGGAGGATTTGGAGCGGATCAGCTCGCTCGAAGCCTATGGGCGGATCGGAAAAGACCCGGATACCGCCCCGTTTTAACGCTTGGATCAAAATAAAAGAGTGGGAAATTCGAACCGAAGGGTCCCCTTTTTAAATTCACGGGCGGATTCTTTATTTTTCATGATTTTTTGAGTTGACAAGGAAAACCCCGACCGCTATACTGTAAAGAAAGGCTTTCCGTTTTCTGGGAACGACAAGGCCAAATTCTGGACTGGAGTGATGTAAAATGCTGGAGAAGATGCAGAAAGCAAATCCCAATCTCAAGATTTTGCCGGTGGAGGACGCCGCTTTTCAAAAGTACGGGCAGATCATCACCGGATACGATTTTTCGGATTATCTTAGTTACATGAAGGCGAATACCCCAACCCCGAAGGATGGGAATATCTATATCCCGTCCGACGAGAAGCTCGAAGCGTTTGCCGTGACAGAGAAGGTTTCTGCGGATTTTTACGGGGAGATGCCGGTTCAGGTGGGCTACTGCAACGGCAGCACATCCAGCCTGGATGCGCTTGAGTACCACAAGGGCAGCGAGATCGACCTCGCTGTGACCGATCTGGTCGTCCTGCTCGGGACGCTCAGCGATATTCAGAATAATGTTTATCCTTCGGACAAGGTCGAGGCGTTTTATGTGAAAGCCGGTACGGCTGTTGAGTTCTACGGCCCAACTCTCCACTTTGCGCCCTGCATGGTGGACGAAAACGGCTACCAGTGCGTGGTGGTTCTTCCCCGCGGCACCAACTTCCCGCTTGACGGGTCTGTTTCGGTCAAAAACAATGAAGACAAACTCCTGCTCATGAAAAACAAGTGGGTCATCGCCCATCCGGACAGCGGTATGGCAAAGGATGGCGCTTATGCCGGCATCACCGGCGAAAATCTGAAGCTCAGCATCGGCTGATCTCCAGCCCGGCTGAAGCTCCCTCTTGTTGTTTCATCAATTTTTACGCTCAGCGGCCGCAGGATGTTCTCTGTCTGCGGCCGTTTTTCGCTTTTATTTTCATCGCACAAGGAGGTGCTTTTCCGATGTTTCAGATCAAATGGGTCTGGCAGAACCTCGCCGGCTACAAGCGGCGGTATATCATGGCGCTCAGCTTTACGGTCATCAGCTCGGTTCTGGTTTTTATCCGGCCGCTTCTCACCCAGATCGTCGTTGACGATGTCCTGATGGGCGTCACTCTGCCGGACGGGACGGTGTTCCGCAACTATGATATCCTGATCCCGCTCTTACTCGGCATGGTGGGAATCCACCTGTTCCGGATGTGTATGCTCAACGCCGGCGTCTACAACTGTGACTACGCCTCGCAGGGGATGCTGATCAATATGAGGGAGCATCTCTACAGCCGGCTCCAGGCGCAGGATAAAACCTACTATGACCGCAACCGCACCGGCGATTTGATGACCCGGCTGACCGGCGACCTCGACACGGTGCGCAATGCGGTTTCCTTTGTGTTCCGTGAATTCACCATCGATATCTTTCTGTTCGTGACGACCGCCGTCTACTTTTTCACCATCAACGCCCTTTTCACCCTGGCGGTTTTGGCGGTGACGCCGCTTTTGCTGGTGCTCTCCAAAATTTTTTCCAAACGGGTCCGCTCTAAGTACGTCTTTCTCCGGGAAAAGCTCAGCGAGATGAACACCAAGGCGCAGGAGGATATTTCCGGGAACCGGGTGATCAAGGCCTTTGCGCGGGAGCGGTACGAGATCGACGAGTTCTCTAAGAAAAACGACGCTTACCGCAAGGCGAATATCGACGCGCAGTTTACTTGGCTGCGCTATTTCCCGGCGGTTCATGTGCTGGCAAACACCTTAACGATCACCATCCTTTTGGTGGGCGGGCTCTTTATCATCAACGGCTGGATGTCCGCCGGTGACCTTGCGGCGTTCATGGCGCTCGACTGGGCGATCAGCGAGCCCATGCGGAACATCGGGCTGCTCCTCAACGATTTACAGCGTTTCTTCGCCTCTGCGGACAAGGTGATCGAGATGTATTACCAGCAGCCGCGGATCGTGGATTCGCCCGATGCGGTGGAAATCCCCGGCCGGATGCGGGGTAAGGTGGAGTTTAAAGACGTCTCCTTCCGGTTCGGCGAGAAAACGGTCTTCGACGGGATTTCGTTTGTGGTAAACCCCGGTGAAACGGTGGCGGTCATGGGTTCGACCGGCTCGGGAAAAACCTCCCTCGTCAACCTGATCGAACGGTTTTACGACGTCTCCGGCGGCGCCGTTTATGTGGACGATATTGATGTCCGGAAGCTGAAGCTCCAGTCCCTCCGCGGCGGAATCGGGATGGCGACGCAGGATGTTTTCCTCTTTTCGGAAACGGTCGACGGAAACATCGCCTACGGCGATCCGGAGATGCCGGAGGAAGAGGTGCGGCGGTTTGCTCAGATCACCGCATCCGACTTTATCGACGGGATGGAGGACGGCTTTGAGACCATCGTCGGCGAGCGGGGCGTCGGCTTATCCGGCGGGCAGAAGCAGCGGATTGCCCTGGCGCGCGCCCTCGCCATCCGGCCGGCCATCCTCATCCTGGACGACACCACCTCGGCCGTCGATATGGAAACCGAAAAGTACATACAAAAACAGCTCAGGGAGCTGGATTTCAGCTGCACCAAGTTTATCATTGCGCAGCGGATCTCCTCGGTCAAGCAGGCCGATAAGATCATCATCCTGGACGGCGGTAAAATCGTGGAGAGCGGAACCCATGAGGAGCTGCTCGGACAGAACGGATATTACCGCGAAATCTATGAATTGCAGCACGGGACGGGAAAGGCAGGTGGGATCGATGGCGCGGAATAAATTCGACATTGACGAATCGCTGGAGTCCCCTTTTAACATACAGCATTTGAAGCGGAGCTTCATCTACGTCAAAAAGTACAAGGGAAAGATGATTCTGGCGCTCTGCCTCTCACTCTTCAGCGTCATCGCCGGTCTGTTCGGGCCGCTGATTATCCAAGAGGCGATCGACGTCGCCATCGCCGGGGGAGACGCCCCTTATCTGATTCTTCTGGTGGCGCTTCTGGCGCTGAGCATCGGCGTTTCGATCCTTTTCAACGTCCTGCGCTCCCGGATCACGGCGCGGGTCGGGCAGAATATCATCTACGATATCCGCCAGGACTTGTTTGAGCATTTGCAGCAGCTTCCGTTTTCCTACTATGACAACCGCCCGCACGGAAAAATCCTCGTCCGGGTGGTGCAGTATGTCAACAATGTTTCGGATATGCTCTCAAACGGCATCATCAACTTCTTTCTGGAAATTTTCAACCTGATTTTCGTTACCGTTTTCATGCTGATCGCCGACGCCCGCCTGACGCTCGTCATCCTCGCAGGGCTCCCGGTCCTCGTTTTGATCGTCCTGCTGATTATGCCGGTTCAAAGGCGTGCCTGGCAGAACTTTTCCAACAAGAATTCCAATATGAACGCCTACCTGCACGAAAGCATTTTAGGCGCGGGCGTCACCCAGATTTTCACCCGCGAAAAGGTGAACGCGGGGATCGCCGGCACCCAGTTCCAAAACTGCCGGAAGTCTTTCCTCCACGCGGTTTTCGTCTCCAACTGGATTTGGTTTTCGGTTGAGATCATCGCGGCGATTGTCGGCGCGTCTGTTTACGGCGCGGGGATTCTCTTTATCAAACCGATGGCGACCTTCGGCACCATCGTCGCGATGGGGGATTACTCCTGGCGGTTCTGGCGGCCGATTACCAACCTTGCGAACCTCTACAACAACCTGATCAACACCGTCGCCTATCTCGAACGGATTTTTGAAACCATCGACGAGCCGGTCGAGATCAAGGACGCCCCGGACGCCAAAATCCTCCCGCCGATCCGCGGCGAGGTGGAGTTTAAAGACGTCGTGTTCGAATACGACCCGGGCCATCCGATCCTCGACCATATGAGCTTCAAGGTTAAGGCGGGGGAGAGCATTGCTCTGGTCGGCCCGACCGGGGCGGGGAAAACGACGGTCATCAACCTCATCAGCCGGTTTTACGACATTTCCTCCGGCCAGGTGCTGATCGACGGCCACGATGTTTCCAAGGCGACCCTCCACTCCCTCCGCAGCCAGATGGGAGTCATGCTCCAGGACAGCTTCGTCTTTTCGGGGAACGTCATCGACAACATCCGTTACGGCAAGCTTGACGCGACCTATGAAGAGGTGGTGGCGGCGGCGAAAACGGTGAAGGCGCATGAGTTTATCGAGACGATGGAAAAGGGGTATTACACAGAGGTAAACGAGCGGGGCAGCAGGCTTTCACAGGGCCAGAAGCAGCTGATCTCCTTTGCCCGCACCCTGATTGCCGACCCGAAAATCCTCATTTTGGACGAAGCGACCTCGAGCATCGACACCCGGACGGAGCGGCTGATGCAGGAGGGGCTCAACGAGCTGATGAAGGGGAGAACTTCCTTCATCATCGCCCACCGGCTTTCCACCATCCAGCACTGCGACCGGATCCTCTACATTGACGGCGGGGTGATCCAGGAAAGCGGGACGCATGACGAGCTTCTTCGCCGGAAGGGAAAATACTACGAGCTTTACATGTCCCAGCGGGAAGAAGCGGCCGTTTAAAAAACGCTTTACTTTGCGCCGTTTTTTCCGTACAATAGAATCACAGCCTGCCTGCTGGCAGACATTTACTCCCTTTGAGCAACGGCGATGGAATCTTTGATTGAATATCGTTTGCGCTGAAAGGGAGTTTTTTATCATTGAGCGGTCTTCAAAGTCCGGAAAGCTGCTCGAAATTGGAATTGTTTTTTGATTTATCCGGCGGTTCAAATTGAATAAGGGGGTTATCATCGTGGAGGAAATTTTGCTGAATTCATCCTGGCTGCTGCATGAGGCGCCTCTCGACTGGGAGGCTGACCGGCTTTCATCCGTTCAGGCGTTCGAGGAGGGTTGGATGCCCTGCGGCCTTCCAACCGATATCCACCTCCCGCTGATCGAGGCCGGGGTCATCAAGGAGCCGACAAAAGCGGACTACTGGCTGGACTGCGGATGGACGGAAAAGCGCTCCTGGTGGTTTAAGAAAACCTTTCATCTGGACGAGATCCCGGACGGGGACATCGTCGAGCTGGTTTTGGAAGGATTGGACACCGAGGCGGCCGTCTTTTTAAACGGATGTTTGGCAGGGCGGCATCACAGTGTGCATTATCCCTTTGTCCGCGACGTAAAGGAGCTTTTGAAAGCCGGAGAAAACGAGCTGGTCGTCCGGCTGACAAGCGGGCTTGAAAAGGTGGATGACAAGCAGCTTTCAGAGCTCAACTGGGCGGTCTGTATCGAGTCTGCCAACGGCGGTCTCTACCGGGGAGATGCCCGCCGGGCCTTTGTCCGCCGTCCGCAGTACACTGTCGGCTGGGATTGGGGGCCGAAGGTGATTACCTGCGGAATCACCGGGAATGTGAAGCTGAGAAGCTTCAGGAAGGTCGCCCTCCGCGATGTTTCGGTTGTGACCGAGGAGATCGGTGAAACGGCGCGGCTGACAGTAGAGGTCAACGCAGAGGATTTGAGCCTGATCGGGACGGAGTCCTGCGGCCTCACCATCCAGCTTTTGGATGGTGAAACGGTCTGCGCGGAGGCGAAACTGAAGGATATTCTCCTCACCTCCGGGCCGAATTACATCAAAGCGGAACTGGCGGTTGACCATCCAAAGCTTTGGTGGCCCGCCGGTTACGGAGAACAGCCGCTTTATACCGTTCGCGTCTCGGCTGAATGCGAGGGCCGGACAGAGCGCTATCCGGACTTCCGGATCGGAATCCGCACCATTGCGCTGGACACTTCGGCTTTGGAGGGGGAAGACCGCCGGTTTCAGCTGGTCGTAAACGGCCTTCCAATCTTCTGCAAGGGCGGGGACTGGATTCCGAACGATTCGATCTACGCCCGGGTGCCGGAGGAAAAGTACCGCGTGCTGATCGACGAAGCCGCGGAGGCAAACTTCAATATGATCCGGGTCTGGGGCGGCGGCCTGTACGAGCGGGACTGCTTCTATGAGATGTGCGATGAAAAGGGGCTATTGATCTGGCAGGATTTCATGTTTGCCTGTGCGACCTACCCGGACCATCACGAGTGGTTCCGCGACCTGATCCGCGAGGAGCTCGACTACCAGACCAAACGGCTGCGGAATTACGCCTGCCTGGCGCTTTTCTGCGGAACCAATGAGTGCCACTGGATTTTCAACGAGGTCGACAACCCGCGCTGGAAGATCAGGATGAAATACAATTACCAGTTCGGGCTGTCCATCCCCAACGTCCTGGCAAAAGAGGCGATTCGGAAAAACTGCCCTTCGGTTCCCTATTGGAACAGCTCCCCTTATGGCGGGAAGCTGCCGAACGCGGGCACGGTGGGAGATGTCCACCGCTGGCATGACGCGTTTATGAGCAAGAAGCTGGAAGAACGGCTCGACATCGCGTCGTTTGACGATGTCCGGTCGAAGTTCGTCAGCGAGTACGGCTATGTCGGCCCCTGCTGTCTCGCGACGACGCGGGAATACCTCGACCTTGCGGACGGGGCGGAAGTCGTGCGGGAAGGCCCTGTCTGGCAGATGCACCTGAACGTCTTTGAGCGGGGAAACACCGACGCGGGGATCAGGAAGCACTACCTGGATCACCCCGAACAGCTCGGGATCGAGGATTACCTCCTCTACGGCGGGATGGTGCAGGGAACGGCGCTCGGCTATTCTCTGGAGGCACTCCGCTTTAAGGAGCGTTGCTACGGCGCGATTTTCTGGATGTATAACGATGCGTGGGGGGAATCCGGCTGGACGGTCATCGATTACTACCTGCGGCGGAAGATCTCCTATTATGCGGTCAAGCGCGCGCTGGCGCATAAAAAACTCACTGTCCGGCGGTGCGGCGGGGAGTTTGTCATCCAGGGGATCAACGATACCGCAGAGCCGGTCACCGTCCCCGTGGAGTACGGCTACCTCTCCTTTGACGGAACCGTCCGGGAGCTGAAAAAGGCGGAGCTTACACTGGAGCCGCACAGCCGGGCCTATCTGATCCGGGAGGCGCTGCCGGAGCGGGATTACCGGAAGGGAAGTATTGCCGTGATCCCGCAGGCTGAGGGGATGGATGCCGTTCTCCTGCGGACGGACGATCTGCGGAACCTCGAGTTTGAGACGGCTCCGGTCCAGGTGGAAAAGGCCGAGCGGAAAGGCTCGTCTTACTGCGTCACGATTTCCAGCGGTCAGTATGCCCACGGCGTTTACATTGCCGGGGATTACCGCTGCTCCGACAATTATTTCGACCTCCTTCCGGGCGAGCGGAAGACGGTAGAGGTCTACCGCTGCCCTGTTCAGCCGGAGGTAAAACAGGTGCGGTGAAATCTTTTCTGAAGATGCTCTTGCCAAAGCGGCGGCGCTGCTATACAATAAAAACATGATTTGTTAAAAGGAGGATGTCGTATGAAATATGAAAACCCGATTGTCCGAGGGTTTAATCCCGACCCAACCATCTGCCGTGTCGGTGAGGATTTTTACCTTTTGACCTCTACCTTTGAGTTTTTCCCCGGCGTTCCGATCTACCACAGCAAGAATCTGGTGAACTGGGAACTGATGGGCTACTGCCTCAACGATGAAAAGCACAATCCGCTCAAGGGCTGCCGCGCTTCCGGCGGCATTTACGCGCCGACCCTGCGGTATCACGACGGCTTATTCTACATGATTACCACCAACACCACCGGCGGCGGTAACTTTATCGTTTACACCGACGACCTTCTCGGGGAATGGTCCGACCCGATCTGGATCAAGCACCAGGGGATCGACCCGGATCTCTTCTGGGACGACGATGGAACCTGCTACTACACCGGAACCGGCGGCGAGGGGCCGGAAGGCTATGGAATCTACACCTGTGAAATCGACCCGAAGACTGGGGAGATCCTCAGTGACGTCACCCTTCTGACAAAAGGCGGCGGCGGTATTTTTGCCGAAGGCCCGCATCTTTATAAAATCAACGGGATGTACTACCTCATGCTGGCCGAGGGCGGCACCGAATACGGCCACCACGAGACGATCTTCCGCGCCCCATCGGTCAAGGGCCCGTGGGAAGCCTGTCCGCACAACCCGATCCTCAGCCACCGCGACGTGATGTTCACTCCGATCAAATGCACGGGCCACGCCGACCTGGTGGAAGACCAGAACGGAAACTGGTGGATGATCTCTCTCGGCATCCGGCCGCTCACCATCAATGGAAGGAGTGTCCTGCTCCACAATCTGGGGCGCGAGACCTTCCTTTCCCCGGTCGTGTGGGAGAACGGCTGGCCGCTTGTCGGAACGGACGGCACACATCAGGCTGTAACCGACGCCCCGCTGCCGGGGCCTGCGCCGACCCCGGTCTGCCGGGATATCTGCGAGGATTTCGACTCCGAGAAAATGAATCTCAACTTCGCCTATATCCGCAACCCTTATCCGGAGTGCTATAAACTGGATGCGGCGAACAGCAAGCTGGTTCTGTATGGCAGCGACAGGGCGCTCTCCTGCCCGGACGATTCCCCGACCTTTGTCGGAGTCCGCCAAACGGAGTTCGAGATGTGCGCCTCTACTAAGATGACCGTCAGAGCCATGGAGGAAGGGCAGTGCGCCGGAATTACAGCCTATTACAATGACAGTTACCATTATGAGATGTATCTGACCCGCAAAGACGGAGACTACTATGTCTGCTTCAACCGGAGGATTCATGACCTGGAGGCGGTTACAGCCTGCCATAAGGTGGATTATCAGGATGGAATCGAGTTTAAAATCGAGGCAGACAGCAGTTACTACCGCTTTTACTATAAAACCAAAGGGACGGAATACACCTTGCTCGGACAGGGGATTACGGCCGGCCTGTGCACGGAGGGCACCCACACCATGACCTTTACCGGGACCTTCTTCGGGCTGTTCGCCGTAGGCGCCGCCGCGGAGTTCGATTACTTCAAGGCGGAGGAAACCGGGAAATAATTTGTCGCTTTGAAAAACAGGAATCTACAAAAACAGCGCCGCCATAAAAATGGCGGCGCTGTTTTTGATGCATGTTTAAGGGGCTGTTAAGAATTTGATTCTTCCTGTTCGGCCAGGCAGGCGGCAATATCGGCCTTGAATTCATCCAGCGTTTTACCGGTATAGCGGTAGCCGAGCCGTTCGGAATCCGCATAATTTTCCGGAATGTTCCGGATCAGAGAGAGCACGTCATCCTCTGTGGCGCCGATAGAGTGAACCAGACGGTTGTCTTCGGTCAAATAGAACGCCATATAGGGATAGACACCGTATTTCTCTCCTTCTCCACTGAAACAGCCGACCGCCCTTCTGCCGACCATGACCTGCGGGTCTACTTGAATAGAAGGATAATACTCGAGCCGATTGATCCCATACAGCAGACAGATTTGTTTTCCCTGATAGTCCTCCCGCCCGCACAGCACCTCTTCAATGGTCACTCGAACCTGAAGGCAATTCGGATCCCTCTCATATTCCTCAATAGAATCCACCCGGAAGACGCTGAGCGGCGGAGCCTGCGCATCTCGGTAGGTGCTTACGATGAAATCCAGCGGGGAATAAAGAATCTGCCCTCTGATCGGAAGCTTCAAAAGCCAGTTTGCGCATTCCCGGTTTTCCGCATAAAGCTGCCGGCGCTCTTCCTCGGAAGGCCCGCCCGCTGAGCAGCCGGAAACCGAAAGCAGAACGGCGAAGGTTAAAAGGAACACAAAAAGGAAACGGAGCTGTTTTTTCATAGGGATCATCCTTTTTGAGCGATGATTTAACAGGGCTTTTTGATAAAGGTCAAAGTGGTATCCTGGGGTCACCATAACACGAAAAAGAGCTTTTGTAAAGACGGCATGAGCGATCTTAAAAGCAATTCCGAATATTTTAATATCCATATAGAAATAAAACCCATACAATATACTAATCGTAAAACAAATAGATACAAAAAAGGCGTATAACCCCGCTATACGCCCTTTCTTCCTTCCGCTTCTACTGCCATGAGAGGTGGCTGGCAGCATCAGCTTCCGTTCTTCCTTTATCCTTTCGCTTCCCCCAGCTTCTTCGTAAGCTGCGCCTTCTTCCTCGACGCTGTATTCTTATGAAGCAGCCCTTTCGCACACGCCTGGTCTACCTTCTTTACCGCCAGCCGTACCGCCGCTTCCTTTTCCGCTCCGCTCGCTGCCTCCGCTTTCTTGAGCACCGTCTTTAAGTTACTCTTGATCGCTTTGTTCCGCATCGTTTTTGTTTCCAGCACCTTGACTCTCTTTTTCGCTGATTTGATATTCGGCATCCTTTTTCCACCTCCTCCTACATAAGAACACCGCTTTTGTCACACAATATTCTTATCCTTTTCACATCACGCTATGCAAAGGCTTTCTTCTTTCCCTTTGCCTTTCAGACACTGGCACACCGTGACAACGCTTATTATCCTACCATATTTCTTCTCTCTTTTCAAGGCCTTCCACAATCTTTCTTCCCGGTTTTATTTGGCTTTTTAACGCATCTGCCGTATCAGAATAGAAAAATAGTGATGAATTGCGTTTGGAGCGTAAAAATCGACAACGCATTTGAACTCCCGGAGGTGAAAAGCCTGTCATCCCTCATGCAATGAAAAACATAGAAGTCGAACTCTGCACTGATCTGTAGGCAACTGGAAGTTGCAGAAAAGAACGTTTCGGTTGGTGGAAATCGATCTCGCTTTTGATATAATAGGTTACGAGAAAGGAGGACTCAATGGTGAAATTGTCAGAGAAGCTCATTGAATTGAGAAAAATAAATCAAATGACACAGGAGGAGCTCGCTGCAATTTGCAATGTAAGCAGGCAGTCTGTTTCTAAATGGGAATCTGGCGCCGTGCTCCCGGAAGTGGAAAAATTATTGATATTGGGAGAAGTTCTTCACGTTTCCATGGACATTTTGCTGAAAGACGACTTGATGGTAGACGGCGTTAAGAAAGGGCATGGCTGCGGCGGCAATGTGGGTCAGGAAAAGAAAACGGAAATTTATGAGGGAATTTTGATCAAGGAGAGTATCAGCGATGAAAATATAATCGATTGCCTTAACATACATAAGGTTGAATTATGGAGCACGGACGGGGAACCAAAATATTGGACAGCGCTCTTTTTTACCTGCCCAAACAAGGATTTTCCTGAACGGATTTCAAAGGCCATGCTATCGGATTCGGGCCGGGGCGGAACCTGGTTTGTCGACTTTAAAGCGGGAAATAAAAAGTATGTTGTTTTCAAAGATAAAATTTTAAAATATCGAATTGGCAATCAGGCGGAAAAAGACGCTGTGTGCGCTGAATGCCGAAAGATGGGGATTCTGGATAGACAAATGAATTGGCCGGAATAGGGGGATGAAAAAATGAAACTTTTACTCACATCGGCGGGACTGGAAACAGAGGGAATCAAAAAATATTTTATGGAATTGGCAGACACGGATATGGCTTTTGCAAAAGCGCTGTTTATCCCGGTAGCCGCGGTCAATGCGGATGCGATTGCCGTATTGCCGAAATGTATGAACGATCTGTTGAAATGCGGAATCCAGGATAAAAATATAAGTGTGTACGATCTGCACAGGGGGATGGACATCAAAGAGCTGCAGCAGTATGACATCGTGTATTTATGCGGCGGGGACACTCGTTATTTACTTGACAGGATCAATGAAACCGGATTTAATAAAACCTTGATGGAGTATATCGATGCAGACGGTGTCGTGCTGGGAGTAAGCGCAGGAAGCCTTATTTTTTTCAATAACATTCCAGGTAATTTGGGGCTGTTCAATGCGAGGCTGGATGTACACTGCGCGGAAGGGGAACCGCGGGGAAAGTTGACATTTCCGCTGAAAAACCGTTTGCGGCTGACAGATACCCGTGCCCTTGCAGTTCGAAATATCCCGGACGAATTGGAAATAATAGGCTGAGAGGCGCCCGGCGCTTCGCCGAACCGATTCTAAACATTCTATTTCAATAAATTGACATGAGGCGGCAGCGCAGCCGATGCTTTGCCTTCCACCTAGTTTTACATAAAAGAGCAGGGGAAAAACGATTGACAAAAACAGTGTAAAACGGTAGTATATTAAAGATACAGGAAAGGAAAGGAAGTACCGAAATGTCAACGGTTCGAACCAGATTTGCGCCCAGCCCGACCGGCTATATGCACGTCGGCAATCTGCGCACGGCTCTTTACGCCTATCTGCTTGCCCGGAAGGACAAGGACGGAAAATTTATTTTGAGAATCGAGGATACCGACCGGGAACGCTATGTGGAAGGTGCGGTCGACATCATTTACAATACCCTCCGCAAAGCAGGGCTCAACTGGGACGAGGGCCCGGATATCGGCGGCCCCTGCGGCCCGTATGTCCAGAGCGAGCGAATGGGGATGTTCAAGGAATACGCCTTGAAGCTGGTCGAAAGCGGAGATGCCTACTATTGCTTCTGCGATAAAGACCGTCTGGAGGAGCTCAAAAAGATCCAGCAGGCTTCGGGGATGGCGTCCAAGTACGACGGGCACTGCCGAAATCTCACCAAAGAGGAGATTGAGGAAAAGCTGAGGGCCGGTATCCCTTATGTCATCCGCCAGAAGATGCCGGAGGAGGGGACAACCACCTTTCACGATGAGGTCTTCGGGGACATCACGGTCGACAATTCGGTTCTGGACGACCAGATCTTAATCAAGACCGACGGAATGCCCACCTACAATTTCGCAAACGTCGTGGACGATCACACGATGGGAATCACCCATGTCATCCGGGGGAACGAGTATCTTTCCTCCGCCCCGAAGTACAATCTGCTCTATGAGGCGTTCGGCTGGGAAAAGCCGATTTATGTCCACTGCCCGCCGGTGATGAAAAACCAGACGGAAAAGCTCTCCAAACGCAACGGGGACGCTTCCTTTGAGGATCTGATCGAGAAGGGATTTCTGACTGAGGCGGTCGTCAACTACATCGCCCTGCTCGGCTGGAGCCCGAAGGGAGAAGAGGAGATTTTCACCCTGGAGGAACTGGTGCGGGAATTCGACATTTCCGGTATTTCCAAGTCCCCCGCGATTTTCGACCCGGTCAAGCTCAAAGCGATCAACGGGGCGTATATCCGCCGCCTGCCGCTGGAGGAGTTTGAAAAGCTGGCTCTCCCCTATATCCGACAGACCTGTAAGAGGGAGGATGTGGACACCCGGCTGATTGCCCGGGTTCTCCAGTCCCGCACCGAATTGTTTACCGATATTCCGGAGCAGGTGGATTTTATCGATCAGCTTCCGATTTATGACAACGCTCTTTACTGCCATAAGAAGATGAAAACCAACGAGGAAAACTCGCTCGAAAGTCTGAAATCGGTTTTACCGGTACTCGAAGGACTGGGCGAGTGGACAGAGGAGACGATTCATTCTGCTTTGTTTGAGCTGATTGCAGAAAAGGGCGTCAAAAATGGGTTGATCCTCTGGCCGGTTCGGGTTGCAGTTTCAGGGAAACAGTTTACACCGGGGGGCGGGATCGAAATCTGCGCCATTCTGGGAAAAGAGGAGTCTCTCAAACGAATCCGGGCGGGGATTGAGCAGCTGGAACAATAGAATAATACGCTGTCGGCGCGGAGGGAGAAACCCTCCGCGCTTTCTGTATGATTAAACGAAGTAATCAGGGTTCAACGCATTTTTCGCGGAAACCTTGAACCGCCGGATGGTTGCGTTGCTCATCGCTCTAGCTAAGAATTACAGAAGCTGCCGGAGAGAGTTTAAAATTAGGTGCGGATAGAAAAGAACGGAAATTAACCGGTTTGCCGGCCGCAGGGCAAACGAGACGATGATAAATCTCAGCTTTTTCCAGGGGTTGGAACGTTATCGGCCTTTGATCTATCGGCTAAAGCCGCCTGTTCCCTTTAAAGTACAGCAGCTCGATTAAGAGAATCAGAACACCCGCGGCAGCTGCTCCGGGAATCTCCAACCCTTTGAAATGGTTCGGGAGTTCAATCTCCGCATCGCACCAGGCTATGATGGAGATAAGAGGAAGAAAGGCGGATACAGTGACCGTAAAAAGCTTCAGAATGGCGTTCCGTGTGATCTTTTCCTGCATCCGGCAGCTTTCCCGGAGCTCCGCGGTATACTCTTCCAGAAACCTGATTCGATGAAACAGGCGTTCGGTCTTACCGGCGTAGCTTTCGATGTATTTGACCGAAGGTTCATCCAGAAGTCCGCCTTCGGACAGACCATGCAGTATTTCCAAAGTCTCTTCAAATATCTGCCGAAGCTCGATCAAACGCCGCCGCAGATCAAAGACTTCCCGTGCGGAGATCCTGCATCTTCTTCCTCTTCTAATGCCTTTTTCCGCTTTTGCAGCCCGTTTTTCCAGATACTTGAGATAGGCCGCGCTTCCGTCGCTCAAAAGCATCTCAAACAGGCGGTACAAAAAACGGCCGGATGTCCATCTGCCGTTTTGCTCCTCCATTAAGAAATCTATCAGATTCAGCGCGGCTCCATTGTCTTCGCAGATCAGCTGCATCCAGCCCTTTCCGAGAATGATGTGGATCTGCTTCAATAAAAACCGGCGGCCGGCAAAATCCAGGCAGGCAAAACAGAGCAGGGCGATCCCATCCCTGCTCTCAAAGCGGATCGAGCGGTCTTCCAGTATTTCCGCCAATACGGCCCGGGCGGCGCTTCCGGCCATCAGGTCTGCTTCTTCGTCTCTGCGGCTGACGGCAATATAGCAGTCCTGGCGGTTGTATCGTTCCTCCTTTCCGCAGAGCTGAAGAACTCCGGAACGGATTCGGTACAACATCGTGCGCCCTCCTTTTTCTGGCTTTGTAGGAGCGTTCCTCAGCTGTTTTTCATGATGATCGTCTGAACGCTTTCGCCGGCCCGCTTACAGGCGTCGCAGCATTTTTCCATATGGTCGAAAACCGCTGTCCAGGCGTAGATTTCAGTCGGCGAATAGGAAGAAGTATACAGCTTTCGGATTGCGCTCGTGTATAGCTTCACTCCGTCGCTCTCAAGACAATTGACCCCGGCAATCATTTCGTGGATTGCAGCGCTTTTTTTATAGTTTTCGAATTCGTCCAGCAATCCTGCAAATCCGCTGCAGCAGGCGGCAATCAATTCCGCAAAGCGGAAGGCGTCGGGGCGTATGATCTGAATGTTGAACATGTACAGCCGAAGCAGTACGCGCTCAACCGAGTCGGTGATATCGTCGATTTTTTGGCTTAACAGAACGATATCTTCCCGGTCGATCGGGGGGAGAAACTCCCTGACCAAAAGGTTTATCATATCGTGTTTTGCCCGATCGGCGGTGTGTTCAATTTCGTGCATACGGCCGATCCATCCGGGCAGCTTTTGAACATCGTAATGCTGTAAGATATCTTGCAGCATTCGGGCGGCTGTTACCGAATCATCTGCCAGCTCTTTGAGAATCTTGAAATAATTGCGCTGCCGCCTCCCCATTTTATCCCTCCTAAAAGATGGCGATAAAAAGTTTGGACATCAGATAACCAATGATCCCGCATCCCGGAAAGGTGAAAATCCAGGCCAACATCATTTCGCGGACGATTCCCCAGTTGACGCTGCCCAGCCGTCTCGCCGCACCAACTCCCATAATTGCTGTGGTTTTCGTGTGGGTCGTGCTGACGGGAAGACCAGAGCAGGATGCGATCAGCAGGCAGACGGCGCCCGCCAGGTCGGCGGAGAATCCCTGATGCTGATTGAGTTTAACCAGATCCATCCCCACAGACTTGATGATGCGGCATCCGCCGATGCTGGTGCCCAAAGCCATGACAGCGCTGCAAAGGATCATCAGCCAGACGGGGATGACAAAATTCTCCGTTTTCGTATTTCCCTGCGCCAAAAAGACGCCGAGCAGAAAAATCCCCATAAATTTCTGCCCGTCCTGTGCGCCGTGCATGAAGGCCATGGCCCCACCGCCCATAATCTGTGCCCAGCGAAAGAACAAACCGGCTTTCCGGCGGTCTGCCCGGCGGAAGACCGTTTCCGTCAATTTGGCGGAAAGCCACCCTAAACCGGATCCAAGGAGGGTGGAGAGCGCTAGGCCGTAAACCACCTTTACCCATTCGCCGGCATTGATCCCTCCCCAGCCGTTTTGAAGGGCGATCGCCGCCCCGGACAATCCGGCGATCAGCGCGTGGCTTTCGCTGGTGGGGATGCCGAAATACCAGGCTGCCACGGCCCAGACGACGATGGCGGACATGGCGGCGCAGAGCGCGACCAGGGATTGATGGCTTTCCCCTTTGAAGTCGACCATATGATAGATGGTTTCCGCAACCGTCGCGTTGACCGCGGTCATTACAAACACACCGACAAAGTTCATAACGGCGGCCATGACGATCGCGGGGAAAACGCCCATGCTCCTGGTAGAAACGCAGGTGGCAATCGCGTTGGGAGCGTCGGTCCATCCGTTGACCATAATCACGCTCAGCGTCAGCAAAACGGTGACGGCAAGGGCTGGACTGGAGGACAGCTGGGATAAAAACGCATCGAAAGAGATGGACATAAGTCCTCCTGCGAATTTTTTTGTGAAAAGAGTGAACCCCGGCAAAGGATAAAACTGTTCTGTCCCGAATAGCAGGAGACTTTGCATCGCGGTTCTATCAATAGGATATTTTGGGGATGGCCGATTTATTACAGCCGTTCCAAAAGGGACGAAAGGGACTGGGACGACAGCGTTCTGCCGTGTGCTCCCAGCCCCGCAAGCGGAACGATTCGTTGCAAAACGGATGAAAAAGAGGTATGATAAGAACAAAACAAACGTCAGGAGGGAACCGATATGGAACACAACTATGCGCTACAGCTTTGGACGGTACATGAAGAATGCGAAAAGGACTTCCGCGGAATGCTGAAAAAAGCTTCGGAACTTGGTTACACCGCAGTGGAATTTACCGGCTATTACGGGCTGACGGCCGAAGAGCTGCGGCGCGAACTCGAGCGGGATGGTCTGGAGCCGGTGTCCTCGCAGATGATGATCCCGGATATCGCCGCCAACATGGACGGGATTATTTCCTATGCGAAAGGGATTGGGCTTGCAAATATTGCTTCCTGTGTGGCGGAGGTTTCAACGAAAGAAGCGCTTGCGAATACCATCGAGCAGCTCCGCCCGTTGGTCAGACGGACAACCGAGGCGGGGCTTAATTTCCTTTACCACAATCATGCGCCCGAGTTTGTAGAGGTAGACGGCGAACTGCCGATTTACACCCTTCTCAAAGCCTTTGAAGCAGAGAGCTTTTATCTGGAGCTCGACACCTATTGGGCGCTTGATTCCGGTGTGGATATTATCCGCTTTATGGAGAAAAACGCCTCTAAAATCAAAAACATCCACATCAAGGACGGCGACGGGAAAGGCCATTCCTGCCCCTTCGGCCAGGGCGTCCTCGACATTAAAGGGATCGTTTCCTGCGCGCGGCGGGTCGGGATACCGCATATCCTGGTGGAAGACGACACTCCGAATCCGGACGGACTGACGGTCGCATCCTTGAACATCAAAAAGCTGAAGGAGTGGGCTGTTTAATCGGTTCAAAACGGAGCCGATGGAGGCAATATAAAACGGAGACAGCAAAAGCCAGCGCTTAAATGCGCTGGCTTTTTGTGATGCTTCAGCTGTTTTGCCGAAACGCTTTTTATTCTGTTATTATTACGCATTTTAACAGATTTCCCAAAATTTTCTAGATCAAAACTGCGGAGAATTCAAAAAAACGATTGAAATTTAAAATGACATCGTATATAATGGGTAATAAAGTGGTGAAGAGTGGTTAAAAGTGGTTTATAAATCCTTAAAAGGGGGTGCCGGGATGCTGATTGGCGAATACGCGCATAATATAGACGCAAAAGGCAGGCTGAATTTCCCGGCAAAACTCCGGGAGGATTTGGGTCAGCGCTTTATTGTGACCAAAGGGCTCGACGATTGCCTCTTTGTCTACTCGCTGGATGAATGGGAACGGCTTGAGCAGAAAATAAAGGAGCTGCCTCTCTCCAAAGCCCGCACGATTCAGCGTTATCTGTTTTCCGGCGCCTGCGAGGTGGAGCCGGATAAACAGGGAAGAGTCCTGATCCCGGCGAATTTGAGGGAATTTGCCGGGCTGGAGAAGGATATCCTGGTCATCGGCGCATCCAACCGCGCAGAAATTTGGAATAGGGGCAGGTGGGAAGCTGCCTGCGGTGACCTGAATTCCGACGCGATTGCGCAGGCGATGGACGAGCTGGGCTTCTGACGGAGGGAAAAGGATGAGCT
Source organism: uncultured Oscillospiraceae bacterium (assembly GCA_964607135.1). GTDB lineage: Bacteria > Bacillota > Clostridia > Oscillospirales > Ruminococcaceae > Metaruminococcus_A. Next base: position 26,835 of record CAZSIV010000004.1, read on the forward strand.
TTTCACATTATTCCGTCCTTCTTTCCGAATGCCTGGATGGATTGGCGGTCAGGCCGGACGGCGTGTATATCGATGCAACAGCGGGCGGCGCCGGACATTCCGTTGAAATTGCAAAACGGCTGGAGAGCGGCCGGCTTTACTCTTTCGACCAGGATCCGGATGCAGTCGCCGCCGCAGGGGAAAGGCTCTGTCCCTTTTCCTGCGCACAGATCGTCCAAAGCAATTTCAGAGAGATGAAGCAGGCCCTTGCGGAGTTGGGGGTATACCAGGCGGACGGCGTTCTTTTTGATCTGGGCGTTTCCTCTTTTCAGCTGGACACCGCCAGCCGGGGATTTTCTTACCGGTACGACGCCCCGCTGGATATGCGGATGAGCCGGAAGGGGCTGACCGCCGCAGAGGTTGTCAACCGCTATTCGGAGGAAGAGCTCACCCGGATTCTGCGGGAATATGGGGAAGAGAAATTCGCCCGCCAGATCGCCCGAAATCTTCTCAAAGCGCGAGAGAAGAAAGAGATTGAAACCACTTTTGAATTAAATGAAATCGTCAAAGCATCCATGCCCGCCAAGGCCAGAAGGGATAAAAACCCGAGCAAGCGGACTTTTCAGGCGCTGAGGATCGAGGTCAACGGGGAGTTGGACAGTTTGTCGGAGGGGTTAGACCAGGCCTTTGAACTTTTAAATCCAGGCGGACGGCTGGCGGTGATCAGCTTTCATTCTCTGGAAGACCGGATGGTGAAGCAGCGCTTTGCATCCTGGTGCAGAGGATGCACCTGCCCGCCTGATTTCCCGGTCTGCGTCTGCGGGAATCAGCCGAAGGCAAAGCTGGTTTCCAAAAAACCGATTTTGCCCTCTGAACGGGAATTAGAGGAAAATACAAGAAGCCAGAGCGCGAAGCTCAGGATTTTAGAAAAGCTGTAACAGCGAAAGGATGTGGCAACGGTGGCCAATACAAGTTCAGCCTATGATCTGTCCAGGTTCGAAACACAGACCAAAGAGCAAAAGGCACAGGTCGAGGGTGTAAAAATTAAAAGGGTAAAGCCTGTCCCACGGCGGATTTCCCGTGTCAACCCATTGAAGGCGATCGTATTGATGCTGTTGGTCATAGCGGTTACATCTTCTCTTCTTTATACCCGGGTTTTGCTGACGGAACAGATTTCTGATATTTCCGAGGCTGAGGAGCAATACACAAAATTGGAAGCTGAGGGCGTTCGGCTGAACCTGGCGCTGGAGGGAAAGGTTTCTCTCAAAAACGTGGAGGATTATGCGCAGACAGAACTTGGCATGGTCAAAAAGGATGCGAATAACGTCGAATATATCCGCTTGACACAGGAGAATAAAATCGAGGTGCCGGAGAAGACTTCCCAAGGGTTTTGGGAGTCTGTCAAGGAGTTTTTTGAGAATTTGTTGTCATAGCGATCGGCGCGCTATGATATAATACAGTGAGCGTCTGATCGGGTTAGGATGTGAGTCTTAACCCATTTTCGCTATTTTGCAATGCCGGATCAAACGCTGATTTTCCCGGGAGGTAATAGATTATGGCAGCTAAAGGGCCAACCAGAAAGATGAGACGGAGGATTTTTATCGTAGTGGTTCCGATCGTTGCAATCGCTTTCTGCGTTTTGCTGGGCCGGATTGGAGTGATTTCCATTGTGGACAGCGATTTTTATCAGGGAAAAGCGTCGAAGCAGCAGCTCAGGGATATTACGATCAATCCCAAACGGGGGACGATCTACGACCGGAACATGACAGTTCTGGCCCAGAGCGCCACGGTTTGGACGGTCGTGATCTCCCCCGGCGACATCTCAAAGGATGAGACGCGCGAGACCGTTGCGCGGGGTCTTTCCGATATTTTAGGGCTGGAATACGACGATGTTTACCAAAAGACTCTGAAAAACAATTTTTATGAAGTGATCCAGAGAAAGATCGAAAGCGAAAATGCGGAGGAGATCCGCACATTTATCGCTGAGAAAAAGACCACCTGCATCTATCTGTTTGAGGACAGCAAGCGGTACTACCCCTACAACAACTTTGCCTCAAGCGTGATCGGATTTACCGGCACGGACAATCAGGGGCTTTATGGGATTGAGGCTTATTACGACGAATACCTGGGCGGCGAGCCGGGGCGGATCGTCGCGGCGAAAAATGCGCATGGCAACGACATGCCCTTTCAGTATGAAAAGCGCTATGAGCCGGTGGACGGCTACGGGCTGGTGCTGACGATCGACGAGGTGATCCAGCATTTTCTCGAAAACGCCTTGGAGGATGCCGTTTCGGTTCACAAGGTCGAAAACCGCGCCGCCGGGATCGTGATGGACGTCAACACCGGGGAAATCCTCGCGATGGCGACAAAGCCGGATTTCAACCTCAACGAGCCGTTTGTCATTGCGGACGAAAAGACCGCCGCCTATATCGAAACCCTGACCGGAGATGAAAAAGAGAAGGCGCTTTCGGATGCGCGTGAATTACAGTGGAAGAATAAGGCAATAACAGAGTTGTATGAACCCGGATCGGTCTTTAAGATCGTGACCGGTTCAGCGGCACTGGAAGAGAAGACGATCACCCTGGATACGAAATTCACTTGTACTGGTTCGTTCCAGGTTCCCGGCCTCGAAAAGCCGATGCATTGCTGGCGGCTTTCCGGCCACGGGACACAGGACTTTGTCGGGGCGATGGTACATTCCTGCAACCCGGCTTTTGTCGCGATCGGGAGCTCGCTTGGCGCCGCAAAGTTCTGCGAGTATGTCAACGCCTTCGGCTTTATGGAAAAGACAGGGATCGACCTTCCGGGTGAGGCAGGGAGCATCGTCTATCAGGCCGAGCAGATGGGGCCGGTTGAACTCGCCAGCTGTTCGTTCGGACAGTCGAATAAAATCACCCCCCTTCAGATGATCACGGCGACGGCGGCCGTTGTCAACGGCGGATATGTCGTTCAGCCTCATGTAGTCAAACAGGTTCTCGACCAAAATGACAACGTTGTAGAAACCGTCGGCGCTACGGTGAAGCGCCAGGCGATCTCCGGCGAAACGTCGCAGACCATGCGGCAGGTGCTGGAGGAAGTCGTAACGACAAACGGCGGCAGCAACGCCTATATCAGCGGATTCAGAATCGGCGGGAAATCGGGCACGGCTCAGAAGCTTGACTCGGATGACGAAACATCCTACATCTCCTCCTTCGTCGGCTTTGCCCCTGCGGACGATCCGCAGATCGCGGTCCTGATTATCGTAGATACCCCGCGCGACGGCAATATTTACGGCAGCGTTGTCGCGGCGCCCGCGGTTTCCGAAGTCCTGAAGCAGACCCTGCCCTATATTGGGGTGGAAGCGAAATACAGCGAGGATGAGCTTTCAAAGCTCGAAGTCTCCACCCCGAATGTCATCGATATGGATCCCATGTCCGCAGAGAGCAAGTTGTCCGCCTCAGGGCTTGGGAGCAAAAAAATCGGTTCCGGGAATAAGGTTGTGAAGCAGGTTCCGGCGAGAGGCACCAGTGTCTCGAAGGGAAGCACGGTCATCCTGTATACGGACGACACGAGTGAGGAAACGGTAACTGTGCCGAACCTGGTCGGTCTCACGGTCACACAGGCGAATACGGAGCTGACGAACCGAGGGCTGAACATCAAATTTGGTGGAGGTACAACGCAGCGAACCGGGGCAGTCGTAGCGACCCAGGCCATAGCGGAGGGGACGGTCGTTCCAAAGGGAACGGTGATTTCCGTCACCTGCATCAAAAATGATGAGACCGGCTGATCGATGTCATCCGGTGTGATAATGGCGTGAAAAACAGAAAGAAAGGAACGATACCAGGCGTAAAACGGTTTGCTTACGGCTTTTGGCGTCATAGGGTGATTTCTATGAAACTTTTCGAATTGTTGCGGGGAATCCCGTATCAAGCTGTATTGCCGGATTGTGAGATCAGCGACATTTGTTCGGATTCCAGAAAGATCACGCCCGGCTGTGTCTTCGTCTGTATCAAAGGCGGGAGTTTCGACGGGCACAGCCACGCGGCTGAAGCGGTTCAAGCGGGGGCCGCGGCAGTCGTCTGCGAACATCCGGTCGGCCTTTCCTGCGAAATCGTCGTGGAAAACACCCATCTCGTCTATGCGAAGATGTGCGCCGCCTTCTGCGGCCATCCGGAGCAGAGGATGACTTTTGTCGGCGTGACCGGAACCAACGGGAAGACGACCATTACCAATCTCATCAAAAGCATCCTGACCAGGGAAGGGCATAAAGTCGGCCTGATCGGGACGATCCGCAACGAGATCGGCGACGAGGTGGTTCACGCGCATCGGACGACGCCGGATGCCTACGAACTCTATCACCTTTTCGCCCGGATGGCGGCTGCCGACTGTGATACCGTCGTGATGGAGGTCTCTTCCCACGCGCTCCATCAGTATCGCCTGGGAGAGATTCCCTTTGAGATCGGCGTGTTCACCAACCTCACCCAGGATCACCTGGACTATCATAAGACGATGGAAGCGTATTTCGAAGCCAAAAAACTGCTCTTCCGGATGACCAAAAAGGCGGTTGTCAACTTCGACGATGCCTATGGGCGAAGGCTGGCTGACGAAATATCCTGCCCGGTTCTCCGGTTTTCCGCAAAGGAATCAGGTGCGGAGTACTATGCCGCTGCGCCGCGCTATTCCGCGAGCAGCGTCCACTATACGCTGCGGCGGAGCGAAGGGGAATACCCGGTCGATTTTAAGATGCCCGGCTCTTTTTCGGTGCTCAATTCGCTGGCAGCGGCGGCCGTCTGCATCGAGCTCGGGATCAGCCCGGAGAGAGCGGCGCTTCATCTCTGCGAAATCGAGGGGGTCAAAGGCCGCAGCGAGGTCATCCCGACCGGGAAGGATTTCACCGTCGTCTGCGATTACGCCCACAGCCCGGACGGACTGGACAACATCCTGCCCACTTTGAAAGAAAATACCGGCGGGCGGTTGATGACGCTTTTCGGCTGCGGCGGGGACCGTGACCGGACGAAGCGCCCGCTCATGGGGGAGTCCGCCGCCCGTTTTTCGGACTTTGTCATTGTCACCTCCGATAACCCGCGTACCGAAGACCCGGCAAAGATCATTGATGATATCCTGCCGGGCGTTCAAAAATATAAAACGCCTTATGTGGTGATCCCGGACCGGCGTGAGGCGATCTATTACGCCGTTTCCCACGCGGAGAAAGACGATCTGATCGTTTTGGCGGGGAAGGGGCATGAGGATTATCAGGTTGTCGGGGAAGAAGAAATCCACTTCGACGAGCGGGAAATCGTAGCGGAAGCCATAGCCAGGCTGTGAGGAGGCCATTGATTTGGAACAGCTTTCATTGAAGGAAATCGCCGCCGCGCTGGGGGCAGACTGCCCGGCCGATGCGGTGATCGATGAGATTTGCATCGACACCCGTGAGGTGCGGAAGGGGTCGCTTTTTACAGCGATCAAAGGGGAGCGGTTCGACGGGCACGATTTTATCTCCAAAGCATTCGAACTGGGTGCGGCGGCCGTTATTGCCAGCCGTCCCGTGCCGGAGGCGCAGGGACCTGTACTGCTTGTGGACGACACCAGAAAAGCTTTTTTGGAGCTGAGCGGCTGGTACCGGCGGCGCTTCGGCGTCAAGGTAGCGGCTGTCACCGGAAGCGTGGGGAAAACCTCCACCAAGGAGATGATCGACGCCGTCCTGTCTTCCAGGTTCAAGACTCTGAAGACGGAGGGCAACCTCAACAACGAGATCGGCCTGCCAAAGACGCTCTTTCGTTTGGATCACAGCTACCAGGCCGCGGTGATCGAGATGGGGATGTCCGGCTTCGGCGAAATTTCCCGCCTTTCCCGGGCGGCGCAGGGAGACTTGGGCGTGATTACCAACATCGGCGTTTCCCACATCGAAAAGCTCGGGAGCCGGGAGAATATCTTGAAGGCAAAGCTCGAAATTCTCGACGGATTGAAAGAGAACGCCCCCTTGATCGTCAACGCGGACGACGACCTCCTCCAGGGCCTTGCGTTGGATGGGAGAAGGATCGTCCGCTACGGGATTTCGTCCGCAGAGGCAGAGCCCCGCGCCGTGAAGATCAGAACAGAAAAGCTGGAAACCGTTTTCGAGATCCGTTACAGGGGAGAGGAATACCCAGCCCGGATCCCGGTACTGGGAAATCATCATGTTTTGAATGCGCTTGCCGCTTTTGCCGCGGGAACCGAGCTGGGGATGTCTCCCGAAGAAGTTACAAAGGCGCTTCCCGGCTACCAGCCCAGCGGGATGCGACAAAAAACAGTTGACTTCCATGGTATCATAGTGGTCGAGGACTGCTACAACGCCAGCCCCGATTCGATGAAAGCCTCCCTTTCCGTTTTGTCCATGCTGGGGAACGGAGGAAAGCGGGTGGCTGTTTTGGGAGATATGCTGGAGCTGGGGGATTACTCCGAAGAAGCGCATCGCCAGGTGGGGAGAATGGCCGCGGAAAATCATTTGGACGCGGTGGCCTGCCTCGGGGCGGCGTCCGTCTTTACGGCGCAGGAAGCGCTGAGGAACGGGGTTCCCTGCGTCCGCTGCTTCGAACGGAAAGAGGACGCCGCCGAGTGGCTCAAGCGGAGCATCCTTCCCGGTGATGCAGTTTTATTCAAGGCGAGCCGCGGGATGAAATTTGAAGAAATTATTTCCGCCTTTTATGGGGAAGAATAAAAATACAGGAGCGTAGGACAGAATGATAGGATTTACCAGTGTGCTCACAGCGGTGATTGCATTTACAGCGGCTGCTGTGCTCGGTTTTTACCTGATACCCTTTCTCCGCAAGGTGAAATACGGTCAGACCATTAACGATGTGGGACCGACCTGGCATGCTAAAAAACAGGGAACGCCGACCATGGGCGGTATCATGATGGCCGTCGGTGTGGTTTTGGCGGCGCTGGTCGGCTTTTTGATCCTCTGGTTTCAAAAACCGGATGCATCCGCTTATGACTCCATTCAGATCGGCCGCTTTTTTGCCGGGCTGTTCATGGCGCTCGCCTTTGGCTTTGTCGGGTTTGTCGACGACTATATCAAGGTGGTCAAAAAGAGAAACCTCGGCCTGAAGGCCCGCCAGAAGCTGGTCATGCAGTTTTTGATCGCCGCCGCCTATATCGTCACCCTTTATCTCTGCGGGGATCGTTCTACCATTGTGGTCTTTCCATTGCTCGGCCAGTTTGACTTCGGGCTGTTCTATTATCCGCTGATCGTCGTTGGAATCGTCGGCTTTGTCAACGCGGTCAACCTGACCGACGGGATCGACGGCCTTGCCGCTTCGGTCACCTTTGTGGCGGCTATCGTCTATATGGTTCTTGCAGCGGTTCTCCGCTTCGATACGATCACCGTGCTTTCCACTGCGCTTGCCGGAGCCTGTCTGGGTTTTCTGACCTGGAATTTCTATCCTGCAAAGGTCTTTATGGGTGACCTTGGGTCGATGTTCCTCGGGGGAATGGTTGTAGCGCTCGGGATGGGAATCGGCCTTCCGATTCTTTTAATCCCTGTCGGCATCATATATATTTGTGAAGAGCTTTCGGTCGTTATCCAAGTCGCCAGTTTCAAGCTCACCGGGAAGCGGGTTTTTAAAATGAGCCCGATCCACCATCACTTTGAAATGTCCGGCTGGAGCGAAGTGAAGATCGTTCTGGTGTTTTCTCTGACAGCGCTTTTGTTTGGGGCGTTTGCCGTTTTTCTGGCGTTTCAGATTTAATCTAATTTTTGGAGGGGTCTGTTTGTGGCAAAAAAAATAAAAGGAAAAACGGCGCGGATGCCGCACATGGATGCAACCTTCCTGATTATCGTCCTGATGCTCCTCACCTTCGGCTTAATCATGCTTTTCTCCGCGAGCTATGCCTACGCTCTTTACCAGTATGGGAGCAGTTTTCATTACATCCAGAGACAGGCGCTCTTTGCCGCTGCGGGCGTGGTGGGGATGCTCTTTATCTCCTGCATCGACTACCACGTTCTTCAAAAGTTCGTCTTCTGGATTTTTGCGGGAGGCATTGGCCTTTTGATTCTCGTTTTCGCTTTTCCTCCGGTTAAGGGCGCGCGCCGGTGGATCAACCTTGGCTTTTTTTCTTTCCAGCCCTCTGAGATTATGAAATTCGCCCTGATCCTCCTGTTTGCCTATCTCATCTCGATCAACTATGAAAAGATGGGGACGTTCCGGTACGGGATTCTCCCCTTTATCATCCCGCTCGGCCTTGTCTGCGGGCTGATGTTCTTTGAACCGCATATTTCCGGCATTGCCCTGATGATTTCGATCGCCTTGGTCATGATGTTTGTCGGCGGCGTCAAATACCGCTACTATATTGGGATTCTTGTGCTGGCGGTCGCGGGGGTGCTGCTCATCATCACGTTCGGCGGGATCGAGTATGTCGAGGCCCGCCTCAAAAGCTGGCTCGACCCCTTTTCCGACCCGCAGGGGGACACCTTCCAGACGGTGCAGTCTCTTCTCGCCATCGGGTCGGGCGGATTTACCGGGCTGGGGCTTGGAAACTCCCGGCAAAAGTACCTTTATCTGCCGGAGCCTCAGAACGACTTTATCTTTTCGATCGTCTGTGAGGAGCTCGGTTTTATCGGCGCGATGGCGGTCATCATCCTGTTTATCCTGTTCGTAGTCCGCGGCTTCATCATCGCATCCCGCGCGCCGGATAAATTCGGCGCGATGCTGGCGGTCGGGCTGACGGTGCAGATCGGGATTCAGGCGGTTCTCAACATCGCCGTTGTCACAAACGCGGTTCCGAACACGGGAATCAGCCTGCCGTTTTTCAGTTACGGCGGCACGGCTTTGATGATGCAGCTTTTCCAGATGGGGATTGTGCTCAGCGTCTCCAGGCGTTCGGCGATTATGAAGCAGTGAGGCTCTTTTTTAAAAGGGCAGGAGCTTTGAAAAGACAATCAGTAAAACGGAATGAAGGTGCGGGATATGAAAATTTTACTGGCGGGCGGCGGCACAGCGGGGCATATCAACCCAGCCCTTGCCATTGCGGCCTGTATCAAACGCCATGAACCCGGGGCGGAAATCCTCTTTGCCGGGACGCCGGACGGGATGGAGGCGAGGCTCGTCAAAAATGCCGGTTACGATTTTACCCCGATCCAGGTCAAGGGTTTTTGGCGGGGATTCGCACCGGAGGATATCAAGCACAACCTCAAGACCGTCCAGTACATGCTGACCTCTCCCGGAACAGCGAAAAAAATCCTGAATGGATTTCAGCCGGATGTCGTGATCGGGACAGGAGGCTATGTCAGCGGCCCGGTTCTCTTTATGGCCCGGAAGCTGGGCTATAAAACCCTGATCCACGAACAGAACGCCTTTCCGGGTGTCACAACCAAAACCCTTGCTAAAAAGGCGGATGTCGTCTGCCTTGCGGTAGAGGAGGCGAAAAAGCTCCTCAAGGTTTCTGGAAAAACGGTGATTACCGGCAATCCGGTGCGGGAAAGCATCATCTATAAATCGAAGGCGGAGGCGCGGCGCGAGCTGGGGATGGACGACAAGGTCTGCATCCTTTCCTTCGGCGGGAGTCTGGGCGCCATCACCATCAACCGGATCGCCGCCGATTTGATGGAGTGGCATAAAGACACCGATGCCGTCAACCATATCCACGGCTATGGACAGCTGGGGGCCGAGGTTTTCCCGAAGATGCTCAAAGACCGCGGCGTCGACCTGTCGGTCTGCCCGCGGATCGACGCGAGGCAGTATATCGACGATATGGACACCTGTCTTGCTGCGGCGGATTTAGTCATCTGCCGCTCCGGCGCCATCACCCTGAGCGAGCTGGAGGTGGCGGGAAAGGCATCGGTGCTGATCCCTTGCCCGACCGTCAGTGAAAATCATCAGTACCACAACGCGATGGTGCTTCAAAACCACAATGCGGCGGTTGTGATCGAAGAAAAGAATTACGATAAAAAAGAGTTTATCTCGATTGTGAAAGACCTCTGTATGAACCCGGAGAAGCTTTCAGAGCTTTCCCGGAACGCATCTGCTCTCGCGGTATTCGACACTGCCGACCGCATCTACCGCGAGGTTCGCACCCTGGCCGGCGGTTAAAGGTCCCTGTTTTTCACCAAACGCCCTCTCCCGGCATAGTATACTCCGTAAGGCCTCCTTCAGGTTTTACAGAGCCTGTGCAATAGGCAAGGGAGGGTGTTTCAATGGAAAAATTGACGGTTACAGGCGGTGTGCCCCTTGTAGGAGAGCTGGCGGTGCAGGGGGCGAAAAACAGTTCTTTGCCGCTTCTGGCCGCAGCTATGCTGGTAAAAGGAAAAACGGTTTTACATAATTGTCCCGATTTGACCGACGTAGATGCAGCCTGTAAAATTTTGAGTTATCTCGGCTGCCGCATCCGCAGAGAAGACAGCACGGTTGAGATCGATGCTTCTCAGATCGACCGGTACGATGTGCCGGATGATCTGATGCGGGAGATGCGCTCTTCTATCGTTTTTCTCGGAGCCATTGCTGCCAGAATGAACGCCGCTCAGATGTCGTTTCCGGGCGGATGCGAGCTCGGACCCAGGCCGATCGACCTTCACTTGATGGGGCTGCGGCAGCTCGGCCTTCGAATCAAAGAGGGTTATGGGCTGTTGGACTGCGAGCTGCGCAGCAAACGTTTTGTCGGCAGCCGCATCTCTTTTTCTTTCCCGAGCGTCGGAGCGACGGAGAATATCATAATTGCGGCCGCGACCGCTTTGGGACGTACGGTGATCACCAACGCCGCACAGGAGCCGGAGATCGTCGCTCTGGCAGAATTTCTAAACCAGTGCGGCGCCCAGATTTACGGCGCCGGCGAGAGCACGATCGTGATAGAAGGCGTGCCGGTGCTCTCTGAAACCGAGTTTCGGGTGATCCCCGACCGGATTGTCGCGGTTACCTATCTCTGCGCGGCGGCGGCAACCGGCGGCGAAGTTCTGCTGACCGATGTTTTAACCGATCAGCTCGACAGCGTCTTCCCGGTTTTTGACCAGATGGGCTGTAAACTCAGGATAACCGACCGGTCTGTTTACTTAAAAGCGCCGCTGCGCCTGAAAGCGGTCAAACCAATCCGGACGATGCCTTATCCCGGGTTTCCGACCGACGCACAGGCCCCCGTTATGACGGTGACGGCGCTGGCATCCGGCACCTCAATGTTTGTCGAAAACGTTTTTGAAAACCGTTACAAGCACGTCGGCGAACTGGTTCGGATGGGAGCGAACATCAAGGTAGAGGGCAAGGTTGCGGTGGTAGAAGGCGTGAGCTCGCTTTATGGGGCCAGCGTGGAATCGACCGACCTGCGCGGCGGGGCCGCTCTCGTCGTCGCCGGGCTCGCAGCGGCGGGTACCACGACGATCGGCAATCTATATCACATTGACCGCGGCTATGAGAAGATTGAACAAAATCTCGCCGGCCTTGGCGGGAGAATCCACAGAGAGGCATAAAAGAAATACCGATGAACGAAGTGAAAAAAGCAAGGCAGCAGCTGGATATGAGAAACGGAATCCAGCCTGCCGGGACGCAAAAAAAGAAAAAAAGACAGCCGTCCAAGGGATCGGCCAGGGCGAAAAGCGCCTCGCCGCGTCCTGCCGCAGCAAAACGCCCCTCTGCCGCCGGGAAATCAAATCCTGTAGGACGGCGTCCGTACGGGGAACAGGCGGCTTTTCCCACCCAGGACCGGCAGCGGACCCGTCAGGCCGTCACGGTAAAGCAGAAGAAAAGGAGAAAAAGAAATCACACCCTTTACTATATGATCCTCGCCCTTTTTATCATCGTTGCGGGCGTGATCCTTTCCCTGACGGTTTTTTTCAATATCGATGCAATCGAAGTGGAAGGGAGTTCGAGGTATACGGCAGAGGAGATCGAAGCGATGTCCGGCCTGCGCCTCGGAGACAATCTTTTCCGGATCAGCACAGGGGATGCGTCTGACCGGATCATCAATGCCTTTGCGTACGTCGACCAGGTTGAAATCAAGCGTTCGTTCCCCAACAAGCTGATTATAACGGTTGCCGAAGCAGAGCCGGTTATGAGCATTTCCGGCAGCGGCGGATATTATCTGGTGAGCGCCGCGGGGAGGATCCTTGACTCCGGCCTTTCAGAACCGGGGGAGAACACCTTTACCGTAACCGGCGTCGATCTGCAGGGATATCAGAACGGGGAGTTCATCCATTCGGATTCCGGCCAGGAAATCGAGACGCTGGAGACTATCAACAGCGTCTGCACCGATCTGGGGCTTACAAACCTGACGAGGATCGACTTGAGGAGCGTGGTCGATATCAGAATTTATGTGGAAGACCGGTTCCGGATCGATATCGGCAGCGTGGGCAATCTGCAATATAAGCTCACCTTTGCGAAAGAGGTGATAGATGGACGGCTGGACGGCGACGATCAAGGCGTTATCGATGCGAAGCAGTCGGGGAGCATCTATTTTCGTCCGGAGGAAAACCTGTCAAATTCTTCCTCTCCTGCCTCGGAGCCTTCCCAGAGCGGCGGATCCGATCCTGCTTCAGCGCCCAATTCTTCCCAAAGCAGCGCATCCTGACAGCCTTTTTGATCCGCTTCAAGCGGTGAAGAGAAAGCTGAACGAAAGCGCTAAAAAAGTATCTAAAGGGCTTGAAAAGCTGTGCGGTTATGTGATAAGATATTATTTATGAAGTGAATGGAATAACTTTCGTTGTGATAGATGGGTACTCTTGAAATCGGATCCGCGGAAATGGCTGTGAGGATCTCTCGAATTGGAGGAACGTTAAAGTGAATTTTGTGTTGGATAATGACGCGGAAAAAGCGGTAAACATTAAGGTAATCGGCGTCGGCGGCGGTGGTGGAAACGCTGTGAACCGCATGATTGCCGCGGGGATGGAAAGCGTTGAATTTATTACCATCAATACGGACAAGCAGGTGCTTTTCCATTCCAAGGCGGTCAATAAAATCCAGATTGGAGAAAAGCTGACGAAAGGCCGCGGAGCCGGAGGAGACCCGGAGCGCGGGCAGCGTGCCGCAGAGGAGAGTCGCGAGGAGATCGAAGCGGCGTTGAAGGGGACGCAGATGGTCTTCATCACCGCGGGGATGGGCGGCGGCACCGGTACTGGAGCAGCCCCTGTCATTGCGGAGATTGCCCGTGAGCTCGGCATTCTGACCGTCGGGATCGTGACAAAGCCCTTCGCGTTTGAAGGTCCGCGCCGGATGGCGCAGGCGGAGTCCGGTGTTGCGGCCCTCAGCCGTCAGGTGGATTCCCTGGTCGTCATTCCGAACGAGCGGTTGAAGCTGATTCCCGATACGAAAATCACCCTGGCCAATGCCTTTCTGGCGGCCGATGACGTTCTGCGGCAGGGTGTTCAGAGCATTTCCGACCTGATCAATGTTCCCGGACTTGTCAATCTCGACTTTGCGGATGTCACAACGATTATGAGCAATGCAGGCTATGCTCATATGGGCGTTGGACGTGCGCAGGGAAAAGACAAGGCGGAGGCCGCAGCTACGATGGCGATCTCCAGTCCTTTGCTTGAAACCTCGATCAACGGTGCGCGTGGGGTCATTATCAATATTACGGCATCCAACGACATCGGCCTAGACGAGGTCGACCTTGCTTCATCTATGATTGCGAAGGCCGCCCACCCGGATGCGAATATTATCTGGGGTGCCGCTTTTGACGAAAGCTATGAGGACGAGATGAAGATCACGGTTATTGCGACTGGATTTGAGAGCGCCCGTCGGCCGGATGCAGCGGCTGATATTTCCTCCGTCTCAGACAATGCGGTCAGCGAGAGAACAGCGGCCGAGGATGACAAGTATTTTGACGATATTATGACGCTGCTGAACAGGCGGAAGTAACTGCGAAAGATGAAAAAACGGGACATTTTATGTCCCGTTTTTTACGTGAAAGCAAAATTGTTTTTACCTGTTCGACGATAGAAAATAACGAATTTTAAAAAAGCAGCCGCCTTTTAAAACTAAAACACGAGGAGAATTTTCAATCCCGCCATTCCACCGCTTCGTCTATTTCTTTCCGGGACCGGGCGGACGGCGCTTCTGCGGGAAATCCCAGAGCCAGCGCGGCGAAAGGTTCCCCTTCTCCGTTCAGCCAGCCGCACAGCTCCTGATGGGAGAAATAGGTGTCGCAGATCCAAAGGCTCCCAAGGCCCAGCGCCGTGGCCTGAAGCGACATATTTTCAATTGCCGCGCCGATGGACTGCGCATTGCAGATTTCGTAAACCCGTTCCTCCGGGGAAAGGGAGCGGTGCAGGCCGGAACCCAGAAGGTTGACAATTAAAATGATAACGGGCGCTTTTTCCATGATCCGAAAGGTCTGCTCTGCGCCGGTCAGATATCGGCCGCTTTCCGGCAGGATGGGCGTCTCCCGTTCTCTGGATAATCCCTTGTTCAGAACGGATAGCATTTCATCCTTTGCGTTGCCCGAAACGACGAGGAATTTCCAGGGCTGCCGGTTCTTGGACGATGGGGCGAGAAGCCCTGCGCGCAGAATCTCTTCAATCATTGCTTTGGGAACGGGGGAGTTCTTAAATTTTCTGATGCTGCGCCGTGCCGATATTTCTTTTAACATACCGATTCCTCTTTTCTGACTGACGGTCAAAAGGCGACTGCTTTTAGCTGCGGCGATTTTCTGCCGTATCGTGCAGATGGAAGATAAAGCGGGGCTGCAAACGGTCATATTTGTCGTTTTAAGGCTCGCTTAGCCGAAAAAATTACTTCCCATTCAGCGCTTTCTCCAGGGCTTGAACTGTTTTTTCGTTGTCTTCAGTCATGATGAGAAAACAATAATCGCCGCATTCTTTGATTTCGGCGTTTTGGGCGATCCGGCATTGATCGGGAAGGTAACCGTCAAAGGCGGTGATCGTGCTCTCCTTGACTTTTTCAAGGGCGTCCCGAAGATCATCGGCTTTTCCTTCCGCCGGACGGAAGCCGGCCAAAAGGGTACAGCGGCTGGATTTAAAAGATGCGTATACGCTTGATTCGGTGTATAGCGCAGTGTTGATCCCAAGCTTCTCCGCTGTCTGCTGTTCGTCGAATTCCGACAGCCAGCCTTCCCCATAGGGATCGAGGACTTGGGAATAAATCTGAGCGACTGCGGTTTTTAAAGGGACCTCCGGCGCTGATTCGCTGCATCCTGACAGCAGAAACACAAAAAGCGGTAAAATAACGGATAGAAACGGGCCCTTTTTCATGAGAAGCCTCCTGACATGAGTTGTTCCGCCCTTAGTGTATCATATCGTCAATCCGGATTCAATGGTTTAGGTTTTGAATTAGAGAGCAAAATGGTTTTAAAGACGATTGATCCCTTTAGGGAGTCCTTTCCCGGAAACAAATTCATCAGATATTCGCTTGAAAAAGCACAAAATTTAGGAGGCTTCTACAATTCACATCAAAAGCGCACGGAAAAGGATTGACTAATTTTTTTATAAAAAATATAATAGAAGGTAATGTTTTCATTATTTTACGAGTGAAGAATTTTTGGAGGGTATTGAACAATGAGTAGAGTTTACAATTTCAGTGCGGGACCTTCTATGCTGCCGGAGGTTGTGCTGGCCAAAGCTGCGGAAGAAATGCTCGATTATCAGGGAAGCGGCCAGTCCGTTATGGAAATGTCCCACCGCTCCAAAGAGTATGACGCCATCATCAAAGGATGTGAGGCGTTGCTTCGCGAGGTGATGGGAATTCCGGAAAACTATAAAGTGCTGTTTGTGCAGGGGGGCGCATCCTCTCAGTTTGCAATGGTTCCGATGAACCTCATGACCGGCTCCGGCAAGGCGGATTTTGTCATCACCGGCCAGTGGGCGAAAAAAGCGCATCAGGAGGCTGCGCGTTACGGCGAAGCAAATGTCGTCGCATCCAGCGCGGATAAGACGTTTTCTTATATTCCGAAGCTCGATCCGTCCTCCTTTACAAAGGACGCCGATTATTTCCACATCTGCTGGAACAACACCATCTATGGAACCCGCTTCAGCGAAATCCCGGAGACGGGTGACGTCCCATTGGTGGCGGATATGAGCTCCTGCATCCTTTCCGAGCCGGTCGATGTGTCGAAATTCGGTTTGATTTACGCGGGCGCTCAGAAAAATATGGGTCCTGCCGGCCTCACCGTCGTCATCATTCGGGAGGATTTAATCGGGAAAGCGATGAAGGCGACTCCGACGATGTTCGATTACAAAACCCATGCGGACAACGATTCCCTCTACAACACGCCTCCGACCTATGCGATCTACATCTGCAAGATGATTCTCGAGTGGGTTAAAGAAATCGGCGGGTTGGAGAAAATGAAGGAGCGCAATGAGGAAAAGGCGCGGCTTCTCTACGATTTTCTGGATTCCAGCAAGCTGTTCAAGGGCACGGTGGCAAGGGAAGACCGTTCCATCATGAATATCCCGTTTATCACCGGGAGCGACGAGCTGGATAAGAAATTTGTCGCCGAATCCTCCGCACGGGGCTTAATCAACTTAAAGGGGCATCGCACCGTCGGCGGAATGCGCGCTTCGATTTACAATGCCATGCCGTTGGAGGGCGTGGAGGCTCTGGTTGCCTTTATGAAAGAGTTTGAAGCCAACAACTGAATGAAACGAGGGAACATCCGTGTATCAAATTCACACTTTGAATCAAATTTCCAAGGCGGGCTTAAAGCATTTTGATCCCGCCAAATACAATGTCGGGGGGGATATTCAGGATCCCGACGCGATCCTGGTCCGCTCCGCCGCCATGCACGACATGGAGTTCGGCCGGAACCTGCTCGCCATTGCCCGCGCCGGCGCCGGTGTCAACAACATTCCGCTCGACCGCTGTGCAAAAGAGGGGATCGTAGTCTTCAACACCCCCGGCGCCAATGCAAACGCGGTAAAGGAGCTGGTCATTCTCGGGCTGCTCCTCTCATCCCGAAATGTTCCGGACGCTCTGAGCTTTGCCCAGTCTCTGAACGGGGAGGGCGACGCGATCCCGAAGCTGGTGGAAAAGGGGAAAGGGCAGTTTGTCGGGCCTGAAATCAAGGGAAAAACCCTTGGCGTAATCGGTCTTGGTGCAATCGGCGTCATGGTCTGCAATGCGGCGAAAAGCATGGGAATGACGGTTTTGGGGTACGACCCGTACCTTTCGGTAGATGCCGCCTGGGCGCTTTCCCGCAGCATCATCCACACCAAGAATGTGGATGACATTTACAAAAACTGCGATTATATCACGGTCCATGTTCCGTATAACGCCGACACCAAGCAGATGATCAACGCCGATATTATTTCCATGATGAAGGACGGCGTGCGGATTTTGAACTTTGCGCGCGGGGAGCTGGTGGATGACGATGCAATTCTTTCCGCACTGGAGAGCGGAAAGGTGGGCCGTTATGTAACCGATTTCCCGAACAGCAAAACAGTCGGTGCAAAGGGTGTCGTCGCGATCCCGCACCTGGGGGCTTCCACCCCCGAATCGGAGGACAACTGTGCGAGCATGGCCGCCGTTCAGGTGATCGATTACCTCGAAAACGGGAACATTGCGAATTCCGTCAATCTGCCGGTGGTCTCCGCTCCCCGCAACGGCGGCGCGCGGATCTGCATTATCCACCAGAACATCCCGAAGATGCTCCACGGGATTTCCGGCTCCTTTGCGGAAATCGGCATCAATATCGAGAATATGACGAATCGCTCGAAGGGCGATTACGCATACACCATCATCGACTTAAAAGAAAAAGAGGTTCCGCAGGAACTGGTTGGGCGCCTGGAAGCGGTTGAAGGAATTATCCGCGCCCGGATTATTTCCGCGTAACCTGTGGGTCGACAGAATCTTGTAAAGAAGGCCTCCTGAGGGGTTGCTTTGTAAGAAAAACGACACCCGCCGAAAAGTAAACGCTTTTTGGCGGGTGTCGGTTTATAGAAAACAGATAAACTCGAATTTTGTGTTGCCGGAGAAAGAGAGACTGTAAATGTATTCAGTAGAAAACTATAAAGATACCTTGCGGTTTAACAGACAATACGACGAAATCCGTAATTTTTTAAAAAAAATTACCGACAAGGGTTATAACGAGCATTTCCATTGGGGACGTTTTGATTGGATGATGGCACACGCATATCTCGATGTTGAAATGTTGTCGAGAAATGCTCTGTTTAGGAATAAAAGCGGTGAACTCGTTGGTACGGTAATGTATGATACGAGTTTTAATGACAGGTGGTATATTCTGCATTCAGATTCTGATGAAAACCTTCTGCGGCAGATGATCGAATATGTGATGAAAATTGATGCCGGCACCGCAGCTATTAAGGCAAATCTCAACGACTCGGCACTTTGCGAACTGCTTGAGAATATAGGTTTTGAAAGGCGGCATTCGGAGAGTGTTTTGGAGATCGGGCTGTCGGGTAATCTTTCTTTCCAATTACCGCAAGAGTTTTACCTTAATGCCCCGGATTCGGAGATTGATGATCGGCAATGGCGTTTGGTGATCTACCGTGGTTTTGACCACGAAGGAATTCCGCAGGAGCCGGACGAAGAGTTGCTAAATGCCGAAAAGCATCTCGAAGTCTTAGAATATATCAGGGTTTTTGCGATTAAGAATGGGGAATACACTGCTCACTGCGGCGTGTGGTATGACAGCGGTGATACTGCATATATTGAGCCTGTTGCAGCGGTTCCAGAGCATCGGGGAAAGGGCCTTGGCAGGGCGGTCGTCTATGAAGCGCTCACCCGTGCAAAGGGACGGGGTGCAAAAAGGGCAATCGTGCTTTCAGATCAAGAATTCTACATACATCTCGGTATGACAAAATCATCGGAAGTTGGCACTTGGATCAAAGAAAAGAAATGATTCTCTCAATAGACAAGGGCAGACGCTTTCCCCGAAAGTATACCCTCGATTGACAAGTGCAGGGTACCCCTGCGGGCCTGTGCCAAGGCCGGGCAATTCGCACACCAAGGTTTTGCCGGTTTTTGGGTAATAGAATAGACCTACGAGGCGTGTTATACAAAACATGTAGCTCATGGGTTACGAATCTCGGTACTGCCTGCAAATCGCGCATTGACAGCGGAGGCACGCCGCACCGTCCTGCAAAACCATGCCTGCCCTTGTCTATTATGTGGATTGCCATAGTAAAGGGGTAAAGCTGGCAGAGTGGCCTGCCTTGCCCTTAATGTTTTATGAGAGGGTGTCCTTGGGATACCTTTGCATTCCTGCGCCTGTAAAAAGATGGCCTGAAGCTATTTTGGCAGAATCGGAAAACAGGTATTGAAATCCTTCCGGATTGGATGCTATACTATACCTTAAAGTATCATGAGAAATTCTGTCCGCCGGCCGGATATGGGAGAATGAATATGGAATTTGGTTATAAATTTAAATCCGCCCTTTTTGGGTTTTCCAAAAAGGATGTGGTGAAGTGTATCAAAGAGCTCAACGAAACTCACCAGGAGGCAATCGAAGAACTGGAGGAGCAGGGCCGGGCGGCTGAAACAGAAAAGCGTGAGAGGGAGGAAAAGCTCTCGGAAGCGCACAGCGTCCTTTTGGAGCTGAAACGCCAGCTTGAGGAAGCGGATAAAAAAACGGAAGCGTTAGAATCGGTCGTCCGCCGGCTGGTCGACAACCGCAATGACAATGAAATGGAGATTTCCCAGCTCAAGCAGAGAGTCACGGCCCAGAACAACCAAAATGCAGAGCTGGTTTTGAAAAACAACGAGCTGAACCGCCGGCTGGGCGAGGCGGAGAGCAAGGTCGAAAAGTATGACGCGCTGACAAAGGATATCAGCGATATCATGCTTGAAGCGCAGCAGATGTCCCTTCATTTGAAGGAAGAAGCGGAGGAAGAAGCGGGAAGAATCGTCGAGGATGCAAAGCAGTCCGCAGTCCAGGTACGGGCTGACCTGGATCAGTTCCAGCGCCGGATCGGTCAGATCAGCCGCTCTCTCGAACAGCTGACCGGGAGCCTGCACGAGGAGATCGGCCGGATTGAGCGGTCGTTCGACGATGTAAACGGCGCTCTGGATTCTTTTGGCACAGGTCAGAATTCCCCAGCGCCTCGGGAAGAGAGTCCAGCTGAAAAACCGGCTGCTCCTCTGACGAAAAAGACGTCTGGGAGCGTGCCGGTGCATCGGAGTGGGAATGTTGACTTTTTTGGAAAATTCAAGGAGTGGTTAAAATAGCATCGTATCATATTAAAACGGATGAGCTGAAACAATACGCCTCAAAGCTGCGGGTCAACGATCAGGTCTATCTCAGCGGGACAGTTTATACCGCACGGGATGCGGCGCATAAGCGTTTCTTTGAACTGCTGGATGCGGGAAAACCTTTGCCCTTCGATCTGGACGGCGCCGTCATTTATTATGCAGGGCCCACTCCTACACCGGAAGGGCTGGCGATTGGCTCCTGCGGGCCGACGACTTCGGGGCGGATGGATGGTTTTGCGCCGCGGCTGCTCGATCTCGGCCTTATCGCTATGGTGGGAAAAGGGGAGCGGAGCCAGTCAGTGCGGGATGCGGTTTGCCGCAACGGCGCTGTTTATTTTTGTGCAATCGGTGGGGCGGGGGCACTCGCTTGCCGATGCATCACTTCCTGTGAAGTAATCGCCTTTGAAGACCTGGGCTGTGAATCGGTTAAGCGCCTCTGCTTTGAGGAGTTTCCGCTGATTGTCGCCGATGACTGTGCAGGCGGCGACATCTTCAGCCGCGGTTGAAATGCCCTTTCTTTGCAACGAATCGCAGTATAATTGAGGAATAAATTTTATATTATATACAAATAGTATAAAATCGAAACAAATGAAAAGGAGCTTGCAGATGTTTACTTTCCAAAAAACAGAAAAAGGGATGGCTTTTTATCTCGACGGTTTGCTGGTGGGACACGCTCTTTCGCGTGAGGGCTGCATCGACCACTTGATCGAACTGGAAGACGGCGTTTACCGCTGGGAGCGGAAAACTGCGGAGCCGACCGCGCAGATGCAGATGGTCTTTGCCGCGGAATACCCGATGGAGTACCAGATGATGCCGGGGCTGATGTACAACCAGAACAGCAACAAGGATATTGTAGCGCACGGCCAGTTCGAGAAGATCGAGCGCCATGAAAAGACCGACGAGCCGCACTATCCGGTGGGCTGTGTCGATCCGGTGACCGGGGAGGTTCGTAAAATTGCCTGGTGGCGGATGGCTGCCCCGGGCGCCGTTTACACTGAAGGGAACGGCGTGTCGGCAGGGATGTTCCTGCCCTCCGACCAGAAGGACGCTTCCGTTTCGATCCTGCCGAAGGAAACGCAGACGGTACACACCTATTATTGGCCGCTTGCCGAAGGGCCGCGCGTCCGGGAAAAAAGGCAGGGAAGGCCGGACGTCCGCCCGCCCGCATACAAGGATGAAAACGTGAGCGAGCTTTTTGCTCCTCCAGCAATGGGCGGGCCTTACAGCGAGACAATAGAGCCCCGGAGCGTCTTTGCCGTGATTCTGGTTTTGGCGCCGGCGGAAAAACCGCGCCAGGCTTGGCATAGATTGATGTCGGTGTCCTGGAAGATGAATCATAAATATCTCGCCCCCTGGTATTCCAACCAGGAGCTGTGGGATCTCGGGGTGGAGTACATCAAAACGATGTTCCGCGACGGTGAAAACGGCTTTCAAGGGTTTTCGATGGGGAAGGTGTTCATCGACGGTGAGTGGATCAACCGCCCCTATTACGCCTTTGAAATGGGTTGGACCGGGCAGGGGATCGGGCAGGGAACAGACCTGCTCGCGCATGCGATCCTGACCGGGGACAAAGAGGCGGAGGAAATGGGATTTGCCGCCCTGGATTCCTGGCTCCGGTGCAGGCTCCCCAACGGGATGCTCCCGACCCATATCATGGGGCAGCAGTTCCCGCATAACGGCCGCCGCGTCGTCGACGCCTGCAACCTTTCTTTTGGGGCGATCAACTATTTCAGAGCCTGGGAATACGCCCAAGCTCTTGGAAAATCCCGTCCGGAGTACTTTGAAATGGCTTGCTGGCTCTGCGACTTCACCCTAAAGCAGATGGATGAAAGCGGCAAGCTCGCCAAGAGCTGGTATGAGGACGATCTGACCCCGGCGGTCGACAATGGCCTGCCCGGTGCGTTTTTGGTGCTTGCCCTCTGTGAAGGGGCGAAGCGCACCCACCGCCCTGATTACCTGGAGGGGGCGATCCGCGGGTATCATTATTTTTACAGCCAGTTTATTCGTGACGGCTACGCGATGGGCGGCGCGCAGGATCATTTTTCGGTCGACAAGGAATCGGGCATCCCGATGCTCCAGGGCGCAATGCGGCTCTATGAGCTGACTGGGGATGAAGGATATATCGAATGTGCAAGAAACGCGGCCTACTATCTCTCCACCTGGCAGTGGCAGCACAGCCATCCCTTCGAAAAGGACAGCATGCTGGGTGCGTTTGGATTTGACACCTTCGGCGGTACGCTGGTCTCGATTGGCTCCGGGATGGATCCTTACATCCTCCCATATATACACGAGCTCTACGACCTTGCCGAATTGACCGGCGAGACAGAGTGGGCCGAGCGGGCGCAGGCCGGCTGGGCGCAGGCGACGATCGGGATCTCCGACGGGACGCTCTACACAGGCCGTTCCGTCCTGCCGCGCGGCTCCCAAAACGAGGCCTTCAATTTTGGACGCGCTTATGAGGACAGTGCGTTTGAGTGGATGCCGACCTGGATGCAGGTCTACCGGATCGACAATCTCTGCCGGACGATGCTGCCGGGCGGGGACCGTCCCGGAAGGGTTTTGTAATTGTAGTTTAATCTCCCGAATGGAGAATATATCGATGAAAAGGATGGGCCTTTTGAAAAAGGGCCCATCCTTTTCCCGCGCAGGAAGATTTTGCCGATCTGGATCAAAGGCTTTGGTTGGATGGCTTGAAATGTCGGGCGTGGGACTTTCAAACGCCTATCCCCAAAAATAAGATTTTGCAGGGACACTTGATTAAAATTGCAAAACGGTCTAAAATAAAGAGTAGATTTGGAAAAAGGAACGTTTTCGGCCGGACTGTTCTGTGTGGTGTACCATAAAGGTTTCACGATTCAGTGACCGCGGCGTCCGGTTGGATGGATCCGTCGACGGAGGCGGGGAAAATTTATTTTTTGTATGGGAACGATCTTTTAGGAGCTGGGTTATTTTGCATAAAGACATTTTAAAGCTGATTGCTTCAAAGCATACGGAGTTTTCAAAGGGGCAGAAGCTGATCGCCAAATATATCACGGAGCACTATGAAAAGGCGGCGTTTATGACCGCCTCGAAATTGGGGATGACGGTGGGGGTCAGCGAATCGACCGTTGTTCGCTTTGCGACGGAGATCGGTTTCGACGGCTATCCCGCGCTTCAGAGGGAGCTCAAGGAAATGATCCGCAACCGCCTCACCTCAATCCAGAGGATTGAGGTGACAAACGAGCAGATCGGCGGCGAAGATGTTCTGGACAAGGTTCTGAACATGGATATCGACAAAATCCGCCGCACTCTGGAGGAAACCTCTCGGACGGATTTCAACCGCGCGGTCGACTCGATCGTACAGGCGGAAAATATTTATGTGATCGGCGCCAAAAGCGCGGCGACGCTGGCCCGGTTTATCACCTATTATTTTAACCTGATGTTTGTCAACGTCAAACTGGTGCATACCACCAGCTCAAGCGAAATGTTTGAACAGATCATGCGGATCGGCCCCGGGGATATTTTAATCGGGATCAGTTTTCCCCGTTACCTGACCCAGACGGTCAAGGCGTTCCGCTTTGCCAAGGGAAACGGTGCGACGGTTATTGCGATCACCGACAGCCCCGCTTCTCCGCTCGCCGAGGACGCCGACCATCTCCTGCTGGCCAGAAGCGATATGGCTTCCTTTGTCGACAGCTTGGTGGCTCCGCTCAGCCTGATCAATGCCTTGGTGGTGGCGGTCGGCTTAAAGAAGCAGGAGGAAATCTGCACTACCTTTGCACGACTGGAATCCATCTGGGATGAATACGAGGTTTACGACAAAGGCGACCAGGAGCAGGAAAACGATGAGGGTTGACGTGCTGGTAGTCGGCGGCGGCCCGGCTGGGATGTTTGCCGCCGGTACGGCGGCGCAGGGCGGAGCGAAGGTGCTTCTGCTTGAGAAAAACAGCCGCCCCGGCCGGAAGCTGATGATTACGGGAAAGGGCCGCTGTAATGTCACGAACAACTGCGGCTTAGATGACTTCTTTTCCAACATTCCCCGGAATCCGCGCTTTCTGCAAAGCGCGCTCCACCGCTTTGCGCCGGAGAACACCATCGCCTTCTTTGAAGAGCGGGGCCTTTCGCTGAAGACCGAGCGGGGAAACCGTGTCTTTCCCAAAAGCGACCGGGCCGTAGACGTGGTGGATGTGCTGACGGAATTTGTCCGGCGTTCTGGAGCACGGCTGCGGTGCGGTGCAGAGGTGTCTGAGCTCCTGCTGGAAGATGGATGTCTGTCCGGGGTGCGGCTGGCGGATGGGGAAAAGATCCGTGCCGGGAAGGTGATTGTCGCCGCCGGGGGAAAGTCCTATCCTTTGACCGGCTCGACCGGGGACGGCTACCGGTTGGCGGAGCAGGCCGGGCACACGATCGTCCCGCTGCGTCCCTCTCTCGTCCCGATTGAAACGGTTGAGGACTGGTGCGGGAACGCGCAGGGACTCTCCCTTAAAAATGTGACCCTTTCAGCGGTCGGCCTCGAGCGGAACAAGGTGCTTTTTTCGGAGCAGGGAGAGCTGCTTTTTACCCATTTTGGAATATCCGGCCCGCTGGTGCTGAGCCTGAGCGCCCATTTGAAGGAGCCGCTGCAAGATTTCTGCCGGCTTTTTATCGACCTGAAGCCTGCCTTGGACGAACAGATGCTGGAGGCCAGGGTGCTGCGGGATTTTTCGGAGAACGCCAATAAGAATTTCGGCAATTCGCTCGACCGGCTCCTCCCGAGGAAGCTGATCCCGGTTGTGGTGCGGCTGTCGGGAATTGAACCTGTGACAAAGGTCAACCAGATCACCAGGGAGCAGCGCCGCCGCCTTTGCGGAATCTTAAAGGCACTGCCGCTGACTCCCTGGCGGTTTCGCCCCATTGAAGAGGCGATCGTCACCTCGGGCGGGGTCGACGTCTCGGAGGTCAATCCCAAAACGATGGAATCAAAACGGATGCCGAACCTCTATTTTGCCGGGGAGGTTCTCGATGTGGACGGCTATACCGGCGGATTTAACCTTCAAATTGCCTATTCTACCGGCTATGCGGCCGGATTAAGCTGTCAAGGAGGATCACTATGATATCGATTGCAATCGACGGCCCCGCCGGCGCGGGAAAGAGCACCATCGCCAAGCTGGCGGCAAAGGAGCTTTCTTTCATCTATGTCGACACAGGGGCGCTCTACCGCGCGATCGGCTGGTATGCCTTATCCTGCAAAAAAGATCCCGCCGATGCGGACCAGGTGATTCCCCTGCTGGCGGAAATCTCAATCGAGCTGCGGTTTGTCGAGGGGGAGCAGCATGTCTTTCTGAACGGAAAGGACATCTCTGTCGAAATCCGACTGCCGGAGGTCTCGATGGCGGCGTCCCGCGTATCCGCGATTCCGGAGGTGCGGTCGTTCCTCTTCTCCCTCCAACGGGAGCTCGCTGAAAAAAACAATGTGCTGATGGACGGAAGGGACATCGGAACAGTGGTTCTGCCGAATGCCCAGATCAAAATCTTTTTGACGGCCACCCCCGAGGATCGGGCCGACCGGCGGATGAAGCAGCTGGAGGAGGCAGGGAATCCGGTGGATTACGACACCCTTTTGGCTGAGATCAAAGAGCGGGATTACAACGATTCCCACCGCGCGATCGCCCCTTTGAAGCAGGCCGAAGATGCGAGGCTGATCGATACCACCGGGATTTCTCTGGAAGCGTCGGTCGAGCAGGTGCTAAGGTTTATTAAAAGCCGGATGAACGAGCTGGAGGAGAGTTGCTGACGATGAATTTTTACAGTTTCTCGCGGGTCGTATGCAACGCGTTTGTCCGCATCGCGTTTCATTTCCGGGTGGATGGGGTGGAAAATCTCCCCGAATCGGGCGGTTTCATCCTTTGCTCCAACCATCGCAGCTATCTGGACCCGGTTTTCCTCGGGGTAAAGGTAAAGCGCGAGCTTTCTTTTATGGCGAAGGAAGAGCTGTTCCGGGTCAAGGTGCTGGGGCCGATTATCAAAAAGCTCGGTGCCTTCCCGATTGCCCGCGGAAAAGGGGACACCGGCGCAGTGGAGTTTGCGATCGATACGGTGAAGGCAGGGAAGGTGCTGACGCTTTTCCCGGAGGGAACCCGTTCGAAAAACGGGGAGCTTTTAAAGCTGAAATCGGGCGTTATCATCATTGCCGCCCAGTCCCAGGGCGTTGTTGTTCCGTCGGCGATCATATTTGAGGGAAAGCTCCGGTTTCGCCGCAAAGTGACAATCCGTTACGGGAAGCCGATCTCCTGCGAAGAACTCGAGGTCGATGGGATGGATCGGCAAAGCCTGAAACACGCAAGAGAAAAGCTGACCTTAAAAATGTCGGAGTTGCTGGAGGAGCGAAGTTGAGCATTACAGTCGCAAAAACAGCGGGCTTTTGTTTTGGGGTCGATCGTGCGACGACCCTTGTTTATCGGCTCGCCGAGGAGAGCCAGGCGGTCTGCACGCTGGGGCCGATCATCCACAACCCGCAAGTCGTGGATGATCTTGCGAGCCGCGGGGTGCGGATTGTTTCTTCCCCCGATGAGGTAAGGTCGGGCGAAATCCTGGTGATCCGTTCCCACGGCGTCCCTCGCAGTGTTTATGAGGAGCTGAGGCAAAAAGAGGTTCCCTACGAGGATGCAACCTGCCCGTTTGTTTCGAAAATTCATAAAATTGTCTCGGAATATTCTGAAAAGGGGTATTTTGTCTTTATCGCAGGCGACCCGGCTCATCCGGAAGTGGAAGGGATTGCCGGCCATTGCAATGGACCTTTTTATGTTTTTCGGGACGAAAAGGAACTGAAAAATTTTTCCAGAGAGCATCCGGAATCTGTCGATTTTCCCGCAATTATGGTCTCTCAGACGACATTTCAGCAAAAATTATGGGAAACTTGCAGAAGAGACGCAAAAAAACACTATACAAATCTTTTGATTTTTGATACAATATGTAATGCGACCAGTATGCGCCAACGCGAAGCTGTGGATTTGGCGGCGCAGTCGGACTATATGATTGTAATCGGCGGGAAGAACAGCTCCAATACTCTGAAGCTGAAAGAGATCTGTAGCCGGTACTGCGATACTGTTTTGATAGAAACCGATGTGGAACTGGATCGGGACGCCCTCCGGCGTGCAGGTTCGGTTGGCGTAACTGCCGGCGCTTCCACACCGGCGTATATAATTAAGGAGGTACGAAACACAATGAGTGAGATTATGAAAGCACAGAACGAAGAAGTAAGCTTTGAGGAGCTGTTGGAGCAGTCCCTTGGCGAAAAATTATATGCGGGGAAAAGAGTAAAAGGGATAGTCACTGCAATTTCACCAAATGAAATTCAGATAGATGTCGGTGCCAAGCAGTCCGGTTACATACCGATCGACGAGCTGACCGACGATCCGACCGCCAAGGTGGAAGACCTTGTCAAAAAGGGCGACGAGCTGGAGCTGATCGTCATGAAGGTCAACGACCAGGAGGGCACTGCAATGCTCTCCAAGCGCCGCTGCGATTCCGAGGCGGGCTTCGAAGAAATCCTCAAAGCTTATGAAGAAGGCTCTGTTTTGGAGGGCGTGATTGTCGACGTTGTCCGGGGCGGCGTGCTGGTGCTTGCAAACAACGTCAAGCTGTTTGTCCCCGCTTCGCAGGTGAGCGACAGCCGCGTTGAGGATCTGCACACCCTGCTCAAAAACAAAGTCCGCTTTAAAATTCTTGAGGTCAACGAGGGGCGCCGCCGCGCGATCGGCTCTGTCAGAGCGGTTCTCCGTGCGGAGAAGGAAGCGGCCCGCGAGGAGTTCTGGAAAAACCTTGAGATCGGCCAGCACTACACCGGTACGGTGAAGTCTCTCACCAGCTACGGTGCGTTTGTCGATTTGGGCGGTGTGGACGGTATGATCCACATCACCGAGCTTTCCTGGGCCCGGATCAAACATCCTTCCGAGGTCGTCAATGTCGGCGACACAGTTGAGGTGTATGTAAAAGACCTCGACCCGGAGAATAAGAAGATTTCTCTGGGTTATAAGAAGAGCGAGGACAATCCTTGGGAGATTCTGAAGCGGGAATACAGCGCCGGGATGGTGGTGCCGGTCAAGATTGTCTCGCTGACTCAGTATGGCGCTTTTGCGCAGGTGATTCCGGGAATTGATGGGCTGATCCATATTTCCCAGATTTCGACTGAGCGGGTGAACAAGGTTTCCGACGTTCTCTCGGCCGGGCAGGAGGTTGAGGTAAAGATTACCGACATCGACTTTGATGCAAAACGCGTCAGCCTCTCCATGCGTGCCCTGGAGGAAGAGAAAGAGGCGGCGGTTCAGGCGGAAGAGACAAGTGTTGCCGATATTGAAGGCGTTGAGATGACGTCTGACGAAGATTAATTCCACAGCGAAACAAAGGAACGCCGGTGTGACTGCACGCCGGCGTTTTTTCAAAAAGGAGGATGTCGGATTATGACAAAAAAAGAACGAGCCGCGCTTGCGGTTGAAACGTTGAAAAGGCGTTATCCTCAAGCGCAGTGTTCCCTCACTTATCAAAAGCCGCATGAGCTGCTGATCGCCACCCGCCTTTCCGCTCAGTGCACCGATGCGCGGGTCAACATTGTTACGAAAGACCTGTTTGCCGCTTATCCGACCATCGATTCTTTTGCTGAAGCCGATGCAGAGGAGATCGAACCGTATATCCGGCCCTGCGGGCTGTACAAAACCAAGGCGAAGGATATTGTAACGATGTGCCGGCAGCTGCGGGACGAGTTTCATTATGAGATGCCGCAGACCATTGAAGAGCTGACCAGCCTTTCGGGAATTGGCAGGAAAACCGCCAACCTGATGCTGGGCGACATCTTCGGGAAACCCGCCGTCGTGACCGATACCCACTGCATCAGGATTTGCGGCAGGCTGGGACTGACGAATGAAACGGATCCCTATAAGGTGGAAATGGATCTGAGAAAAATTTTGGACCCCAAAGAGTCAAACGATTTCTGCCATCGGCTTGTCCACTTCGGCAGGGAGATCTGCAAGGCGCGGGCTCCCCAGTGCGAGAACTGTGAATGCGCGGAGTTTTGTAAGAATAAAGGGAAGAGCAAAAAGTAGCTTGGTGGCATCCGGCTTGCCAGCTGTGAAAAGGAAGGGAGCAAACGGAAGAAGTCTCTGGATGAAATACGGCAAGGGCAATTTTCAGCGGATGCGGCGCTTTTTTGGCGGCCGTAAATATATATCACATAAGGAGCAGCGAATCGATATGCTTACCGTCAAAATTCTCAATGTACATGGTACAACTGTAACCCGGGATGAATTGGTCACTCTCTATGCCACCGACATGTCCTACGAGCCCTATCACCGCAAAGCCGTGATCGATGCCGACGGTGTGATCCAGCTCGAAGTTCCGGAGGGCCCGGTGATCCTGCACGCGAAGCTGGTGATCCCAGGCTATGGCTTCATGTGGGTGACCGCCGACAACTGTGGTCAGGGTTATGGGAAAGACGCTTCCCTCGAGTTCATCCGAGAAGCGGCGGTCAGCCGGATGTACGAGGTAGAACAGGTGATTCGGGCAGGCGGGTTTACCCCATCCGTCCAATGTGAATCGATGCTGGCGGACGCAAAAACCCTGTTGGAAAATCCCGGGGCGGCAAATGCGGCGGAGCGCAATCTCGTCGCGCTGGCAAACGGCCTGTGGGCGGGTGAGCTCGCCGCTGTAGAGCGGGCCCGTGCGCGGATTGCAGGCAGGGCGCGCCGCGACCGGTTCCTCTTCGGCTGCGGCGGCTTTCGGTATCCTTACGAGGATTCGCCCGGCCTGAAAGAGCTGTTCGACTCCCTCTTTAATTATGCGACCCTTCCCTTTTATCTGGAGCGGACGGAGTGGGAAAAGGGGAAGCCCACCTACGAACTGCTCGACCATTTGCAGGATGAATTCGACAGGAGCGGAATCCTCACCAAAGCGCATCCCATGTGGTGGGCCCACACTGCGGGGATGCCGCCCTGGACGCATGAACTCAGGTGGGAGGACGGCAGCATCGCGCGGGAGATCGACCGTGTCGTCAAACGCCATGTTACCCGCTATAAAGGCCGTATCCGGTATTTTGACGCGATCAATGAGGCACACGACTGGTGCAATTCCTACAACCTCACCCAGATGCAGGAGGCTGAGATGACCAAGCTTTGCTGCGATGCGGTTCACGAGGCAAATCCGGAAGCGAAGGCCATTATCAACACCTGTTTTATGTTCGGCGAAAACGTTGCGGATGCGCGCGTCCAGTGGGGCCCGGTCTATGAGCGCAATATGACGCCCTTTACCTATCTGAAAAAGGTGGAGGAAATCGGGACGGAATACGATGCCGTCGGCATCCAGCTCTATCTGCCTTCGCGTGATATGCTCGCGATCGACAAGCTCTATGACCGCTACTCGGTCTTTGGAAAGCCGCTCCACCTAACGGAGCTCGGTGTCCCGTCGAAGGAGCAGGATGTGCCGCCCTTTACAACTGAAGGCGACCTTTACTGCCTGCGCTATATGTACCATGGGCTTTGGCATGAGATGCAGTGGAGCGAGCGGCTCCAGGCCGATTGGCTGGAGTGGTTTTACACCTTGTCCTATGCCCGTTCCGAGGTAGAGGCCCTCACCTGGTGGAGCTTCGACGGCCCTGGTTATGTTCCGGCGGCTGGGTTGATTAATCCGGACGGCACGCCCAAGGAAGCCTGCTTCCGTCTCAAAGCGTTAGAGCGGCAGTGGGGGTTCGACTTCGGCAAAAAATAGCACACTCTGCTGGAATGGCACTTTGTCTGGATCATCCAAAACAGCCCTTATTTTAAAATAAGGGCTGTTTTTGTGGTTTCTTTGGTTGGCTAGAGAAATCATTAGGGTACCATGTGCTGCGGGGTGCCCGCTTCGAGCACGGACATGTCTCGCGGGACACGAGCCGTCATGCTCGAACCAGCTTTGTGTAAAAAACGTGTTGTAACTTGATTGCTTCGATTGAAGTCTTCACCAGAACCGCTCCGCCAGCTTTTTGTAATATGCGGACGGCTCGTGATTTTTGGCTGAAACGATCCCCGGGATTTTGACCTTCCCGATATGGAAACTCTGCCCGACATGGCGGTAACCCATGACAGCGGGCGGGAGTTTTGTGACGATGTCGTTTCCGTTTTCGATCCGCAGCGTCTTAAAGACCCGTTTGTTGTAGGAGTCCCGAAACGCCCGGTTGCCGACGCGGGGACAGCCGAAAACGGCGACCTCGTAATCCCGGTCGGGAAAGTTGTATTCCAGGTCGACGCCGCAGAGGATGGCCAGCGCCGCCCCCAGCGAATGCCCCGAAATCCGGATTTCTGCAATATCGGGCGAAATCATCGAGTGGATGACCTTTCGAACGCCGGGTGACTGGTACGCTTCCAGAAACCCCGCGTGTACCCTGATTTTTGACTGTGGGTTGTCATACGGAACTGCTTTTTTGCAGAAGGTCAGATTGTGCCGCCAGTCCCGGCTGGAGTTGGAACCGCGGAAGGTGATATACAAGGTGGTTCCCGTCCGGCGAAAATAGCACTGAACGTCGCTTATCGGGTCGCTGACCGCGCTGAGGCTTCCCGTCGGAAAAACCGGCTGGACGTCGTGATAAGCGACGCCGGAAAGCTCCATTGCGTAGAGAATATCGCAAGCCTGCATGTGAACCACCTCAGCATAATTCTATGCGGTGGGCTGAGGCGGAATGCATTTGCAGGAACACGGGGTCTACGGCTTTATAATCGGTTTAGCCTTTTCTTTGGAATGCTTTGCTTTTCCCTGGAGCTCCGGCACCGGCCCCGCTTCATTTTTAGGCTTTGTGTGGGTCTCTTCAGGGCGTTTCATCCCTTTTTTTGCCATGGCGTACACCTCCTTTTTCCTGTTTTAGCATTCCCGGAAATCAGCCTGAAAAACCGGGAAGAATGAATCAGCTGGCAGAGCATACCCTATTACCGGTGATGAGGATGAAGATTTGCGGAACTTGCCGGTATGCCGGAAAAATTGCAGGTCGGACAAAGGAGCGGGGAAGGTGGGTTACCCTTCTGCGGTGCGAACAGTGGAACCAGAAGGTCCGGCTCACCGACGCCTGCCTCAAGTGGCGCAGGGTCGGGACGAAATCATTTGATCGATAAAGGGAAAAACGGTTTCCGGTCGACATTTTTGTTTGAATATGGTATCCTAATCTTATATGAACCACAGTCGGGGAATCCTTTGAAAACGGCAGTTTTCCGCTGCTATGCGCTTTTTAAGCGCGCAGTCCGAGGATTGCTGTCCTTTTTAGGGGTGTCCTGACGAAAAATTGCGCTTTCATGTGCGGAGCGGTCTTGCTTTCGTCGCGATTCGTTCTCACATGCCAAATCAAAAACAGGAGGGCTGGGATGGAAATTTCTCGCTTTGAATCGGAAAAAAGGAAGATCGGGGAGGGGAAGCAGGCCGACGTTTATTATTGGAATGGGTCTGCGTACAAAGTATATAGAAGCGGCGCTTCCCCAGAGCAGATCGAATGGGAATTCAACCAGCAAAATTCGGCGGGTCAAACCGGTCTGCCGGTTGCGGCTTATTATAAAACGGACGATCCCCGTGTGGTGAGGATGGATTACATAAACGGAGTCACCCTGGCCGAGAGGGTGATGCAAAACGGGTACCAGGGTGCAATCCCCGATATGGTTCGGCTGCAAAAGCAGATCCATTCCTGCAAAGGGGATGGCTTTCCGGCGTTCGCGGATTTTCTCCGGTGGGATTTACCGAGGATCGGCCTGGCACGAGAGCAAAAGGAAACGGTTCTGCGGCTTCTCTCCGAATTTGAAGAAAAGGACTGCCTGTGTCATCTCGATTTCCACCCGCTGAATATCATGTGGGCGAATGACCGGTATTTTATTATCGACTGGGCCAACGCAAGGCGGGGGAATCCGCTCCTCGACTTTGCCAGAACCTATGTGATTTTGTTTGAAATCGACCAGGCATATGCGCGTGAATATCTGGAGCTTTTGCTGCGGGATGGGACAATCTCGATGCCGGCAATGGAAAAAGCCGTCTACGTGATGGCGTTGCTCCGCATCGGGGACTATGACAACCCGGAGGTGCGGCGGCTGATTGAGAAGCTGGAGGACGGACGCGGCTTATAACGGACGGCATTTGTCATTTTATGGGGGGAAAACTATGAGACTGGAAACGCAGCGCCTGATTTTGAGAGAGCTGACAGAGAACGACTGGGACGGCCTGTGCGCGATTTTGCAGGACGAAGCGGTTATGTACGCCTATGAACACGCCTTTAGCGATCAGGAAGTACGGGAGTGGCTCGACCGCCAGCTCGCCCGGTATGAGGAATACGGGCATCGGTTTGGGTTGTGCGCGGTGGCCTTGAAAGAGACCGGCGGGATGATCGGGCAGGCAGGGCTGACAATGCAGGACTGCGAAGGGGAACAGGTGCTCGAAGTCGGCTATCTGTTTCAAAAACGGTATTGGCATCAGGGCTATGCGGCCGAAGCGGCGATGGCTTGTAAAGAGTACGCATTTGAGCAGCTGGATGCACCCTGCGTCTATTCCATCATCCGGGACAGCAACATTCCTTCCCAGAAGGTCGCCGCCCGCAACGGGATGAAGCCGGTGAAAACGTTTGTCAAGCACTATTACGGCATCGACATGCCCCATCTCCTTTTCTGCGTGGAACGGGAAGGGTGAACAAGGCGGCCGGATAAACGGTTCCCGTCTCTAAAGCGGCAGGCATCTGAATACTTGAGCTTCCTCCTGCATATTGAATGACGGGGCACTGCTCCGATTAAAAAAGCGGAAAGAAAGGGCGATACCGGATATAAAAGGCGGTTTTGCGGCTTTTTATATCCGGTACCATATGGGCTTAATATGAGAACTTATAAAGCGCTGCTGCTGGATGTAGACGACACACTGCTCGACTTCAAGGCCGACGAGCGGGAGGCACTGAAAAATGTGCTTGGACAATTCGGCCTGTCTGCCGACGATGAGGTTTTGGCGCGTTATTCAGAGATCAACCGCGCTCTTTGGCTCGCACATGAGCGGGGGGAGATTCCAAGACAGGCGATTTGGGAGCGCCGGTTCGCCGCCCTCTTTGAAGCCTTCCATCTTTCGGCCGACGGCCCGGAAGCGGAGCGGCTTTACCGGGCGGCTCTGGGGGAAGGATGCCATCTCGTTCCCGGAGCAGCTGAGCTGTGCCGCGCGCTCAGCAGGCGATATGCCCTATACCTTGTCACCAACGGAACGGCGGCGACCCAGTACAGCAGAATCCGCCGCGCCGGGCTGGACCGGTGGGTTCGGGAAACCTTTATTTCGGAGGAGATCGGGTTCCCCAAGCCTGCCCCCCAATATTTTGACGCTGTTTTCGAAAAAATCCCCTTTTCCCGGGAAGAGGCATTGATCATCGGGGATTCCCTGACGTCGGATATCCAGGGCGGATTCAATGCAGGGGTCGACACCTGCTGGTATAATCCGGGAAGAAAGGAGTCCGGCGGGCTGTCCCCAACCTATGAAATCCACACACTAATCGAACTGAACAGGATACTGAAGCACACGGGAGAGTGAAAAACTTATGGAGCAGGTATTGTTAAAAGCGGGTTCCTTTGTCATCATCATCGTCATCGGCTATCTTCTCAAGCGGTTTCACGTTTTTGGCCCCAAGGATTATAAGGTGATGACCACCATCGCCGTCAACGTCACCCTGCCTGCGGCGGTGATCACCAGCTTTGCGAAGTTTGAGCGGGACGATTCCCTTTTTATCCTTGCACTTCTGGGGTTTGGATTAAACTTCGTCATGATTTTTTTCGGCTTTCTCGCTTCGCTCCGGAAGGATAAAAAGGAACGCGCCTTTTATATGATGTGCTGCCCCGGTTACAATATCGGCTCGTTTACGCTGCCCTTCGTCCAGAATTTTTTCGGCGCGTTCGGGGTGGTCGCCACCTGCATGTTCGACGTGGGGAATTCCCTCATGTGCTCCGGCGGGAGCTATACCATTGCCTCCGCCGCGATCGGCGGGGAAGGTGGGGAGCGGATGGGGATTAAGGCGATCTTAAAGAGGCTCTTTACCTCGGTTCCCTTCGTTACATACCTGTTGATGCTCGTTTTGACGCTGATCCAGGTGAAAATCCCGGAGCCCGTAGTCACTTTGTCTTCGACGATTGCGGCGGCGAACGGTTTTGCCGCGATGATGATGATCGGCATGATGTTTAAGATAGAGCTGAAAAAATCCTACCTCAAGGCGGTGGGGCTGACCCTTTTGATCCGTTACCTTTGCGCCGGCGCCCTTTCGGCGATTTTTTACTTCTGCACGCCGTTTTCCATCCAGATCCGCCAGGTGCTCGCCATCGTGGTGTTCGCGCCGGTTTCGGCGCTGGCCCCTGCTTTTACCGAAAAACTCAAAGGGGATCCCGGCCTCGCAAGCTTTGCCGGCTCGATTTCGATCGTCATCAGCATCGCGATCATGACCGTTTTGATGATGGTGATGAACCTGTAGCATTTTTGTCGGAGGTTTTTCCCGCGTAAAAACAGCGCCTCGGATTTTGTCCGAGGCGCTGTTTGCCGATTCCAAAAAAGGGAAGCATTAGGATTGATCCCGCGCCGATTCCGTAGTGGAGATGTAACTGCGGTCGATGGTGATGACAGTGTAATAGCTGGGGTTGAGCTCTTTGATTTTCTGGTCGATCAGCTCCCTGAGCTCATCGTCCCCCGTTTTATAGGAGGGCGGGACGGCGACGTCAAAGATCAGGTTGCTGTGGGTGGGCCCGTTTATAAAACGGAAGTCATGCATCGAGAGGCCGGGGTCGATTTCCCCCACAATTTCGGTGACGACGGCCCGCAGCTCATTGGTGAGCGCGTCGTCCACGACGACCGGATCCAGGTGGATCACCAGGTAGATCCCCATCGTTTGGAGGAAATCGCGCTCGATGTTGTCGATCAGGTCGTGGCTTTCCATGATGTCCCCGGTGTTCGGCACCTCAACGTGAACCGAAGCAAAGCACCGTTCCGGGCCGTAGCTGTGGACGACGAGGTCGTGACAGCCGATGACCCCCTCACAGCTTTTGATCTTTTCGCTGATCTGCCGAACCAGGTTCTGATCCGGGGCAGCGCCGAGAAGGGGGTTGAGCGTTTCGACGATTGAGCGGATTCCGGAATAGATGATGAATCCGGCGACCAAAATACCCATATAGGCGTCGATCTGCCAGCCGGTGAACAAAGCGATAAAGAGGGAAAATAGGACAGCTCCGGTCGTGGCAACGTCGTTCAGGCTGTCGGCGGCGGCGGCTTCCAGTGCGGGGGAATCAATCCGCTTTGCGATTGCTTTATAGAACCGGCCCTGCCAGAGCTTGAGCAGGATCGAAATTCCTAAAACCGCAACCGAAAGCCAGCTGAACTGCGTCGGCTCCGGTTTCCAGATTTTCTCTGCCGAGGTCAAAAGGAACTGGAGCCCCAGGTAAATGATGATGATGGAGACAATAAAGCCGGAGATGTACTCGCTGCGGGCGTGCCCGTAAGGATGCTTGTCGTCCGCGGGCTTGGCCGCCACCTTGAAGCCGATCAGAGTGATTAGGGACGAGCTGGAATCGGAGAGGTTGTTGACCGCATCTGCGAGGATTGAGACACTGTTGAACAGCAGCCCGGCCGCCGCCTTCATCGCAAACAGGAGAAGGTTGGTCGCAATCCCGACACAGCTGGCCGTTTTTCCGTACCGCTGCCGTTTGGCGGCGGACAAAGCCCCGCCCTGATCCTTTACGAACAGCTTGATTAAAATCCGGGTCATTCGTTCCTCCCCTTTTCAGATGAATTATTTACTAAGCATACTATAATTTCGTTCTGCTTTCAAGCAGATTTTTATTCTAAAGAAACAGGATTCCGGGAAGCCTTCTCGCAGTTTATCACTGCGGTTGGCGGACCGGGTTTTTGTTTTCACCGGCAGCGCGGGTCTGGACGCGGAAAATAACGGTGGATAGACGACGCTAAACACCGCCTTGCCTCTCTGCTGATGTTCACAGAAATGTGATAGAAATTTAAAAGGGATCGGGCTATAATATTGATAGTTTGGACGAGTTTTTCCCAGAGATACTCCGTATTGTCTCAACCTGTGCTGCGCGAGGAGAACGGAGCGGGTTTCAAACGGCGGGGAAAACACACTTTAGGGGATTATGTCCGCCTTTGTCCTAACAGAGGTGGGTTTTGTTTTAGGCTGCGGCAAAATGATAGGAGGCTTTCATGAGCGGTTTTGTAACGTTTGAAGAGGTGTATAAAAGGTATCATGTCGGCGACGTCGATATTACCGCATCCGACGGGGTTTCGTTTGAAGTAAACAAAGGGGAATTCGCTGTCATCGTCGGAGCGAGCGGTGCGGGGAAAACCACAGTGCTCAACCTTTTAGGCGGGATGGATTCCTGCGACGAAGGGCATATTCTGGTGGACGGGCAGGATATCGCGGACTATTCCCAGCGCCAGCTGACCGCCTACCGTCGGTTCGACATCGGGTTTGTCTTTCAGTTTTATAACCTGGTTCAGAACCTTACGGCAAAAGAAAACGTCGAGCTTGCCACCCAGATCTGCAGCGATGCGCTGGATGTCGAGGAAACGCTCCGGGAGGTCGGCCTCGGGGAGCGGATGGACAACTTTCCCTCCCAGCTTTCGGGTGGGGAGCAGCAGAGGGTCTCGATCGCCCGCGCACTTGCAAAAAATCCGAAGCTGCTCCTCTGCGACGAGCCGACGGGGGCGCTCGACTATAACACCGGCAAAACGATCCTCAAGCTGTTGCAGGACACCTGCCGGAAAAACGGGATGACCGTGGTGGTGGTCACCCACAATATGGCGATTACGCCGATGGCCGATCGTGTCATCCGGATGAAGAACAGTAAGGTGCGGGAAGTCATCCTGAACGATCGTCCGGTCGATATCGACGAGATCGAGTGGTAATATGATGAAGTACAGGCCGCTGATCAAGGACACGGCGCGGGAAATCTGGCGGACGAAAAGCCGTTTCCTTTCCATTTTCGCCATTGTAGCGCTCGGAGTCGGCTTCTTCGCGGGGCTTAAATCCACCTCCCCCGATATGAAGCTGACTGCCGAAGAATATTTTGAGGATTCCAACTTGATGGATTACCGCCTGGTTTCCACCTACGGCTTCGACCAGGACGACGTTCGGAAAATTCGGGAGCTGGATGGCGTCCGGGCCGCCATGCCTCAGTACAGCAAGGAGTTTTTAGTCAGGGTGGAGGACAATGAACTGGTCGTAAAAACCTATTCGTTCAATTCCACGATGAACGATGCTGACAATCCGAACGCCCTCAACCGCTCCCGCTTGATCGAGGGCAGGTACCCGGAAAAATCCGGGGAATGTGTGATCGAATCGGGCGCTTCGGTTCCTTCTTCCTTCCGGATCGGTTCCTCCGTCACCCTTTACAGCGGAGACGACAATCCGGTCTCCGACACCCTGAAGACCGACACCTTTACCATCGTCGGCATCGTGGAGTCCCCGCTCTATATCTCGTACCAGCGCGGCAGTTCTACGATTGGAAACGGTTCGCTCAACAGCTACCTCTTTCTCCCGGAAGAGGACTATCAGATGGATGTTTATACCGACCTCTATGTGACGCTGAAGGAAACGCAGGGCGTCTCGCCCTTTTCAGCCCGATATGACGATTTGATCGCTTCATTTGGCGATTCTCTCAAACAAACGGCTTCAGAAACGGTCAACACCCGCTATGAGTCGATTGTAAGCGAAGCGGAGGAGAAACTCGCCGACGCCCGCCGGAAGCTCGAGGAGGGCGAGGAAGAACAGGCGAAAGAGCTTGCCGATGCTAGGAAAAAGATAGAGGACGGCAAGCTGGAATACAACAATGGGCTGATCGAATATCAGGATCAGTATGAGCAGTTTCTGCGGCAGATCGCCGATGCCCGCGTACAGTTAGAGGATGGAAAGACCGAGCTGGAGGGGCAGGAGCAGGATTACAAAGCGCTGAAAGCATTATATGAGTCGATGCAGGGCCTCGTTCATACGGCGGTTCCCGGACAGCTGTTTACCCCGGAGCAGCAGGCCGTCGTGGACCAGTCGGCAAAGCTCGACGAGAATCTTCCGAACCTGCTGACGGCGGCGCTGGTACTGGGCGACCCGGCCGCTTCCGCCGCGCTTGAAACGGCTTTGGAGGAAACCGGCCGGAGACTGGATACCGCCTCGTCAGCTTTGGAGCAGGGGAAAAAAGAGCTTGAACGGCAGGAAAAGCTCCTCCAGGAGCAGGAGGAAGCGGGGGAGCGTCAGTTCGCAGAGGCCAAGGCTGAGCTCGACAAGGCGCAGCGGGATTTGACCCAGGCGGAAAAGGACTACGATGCCGGCAAAGAAGAGTCGGATCAAAAGCTCGCGGACGCCCGGAAGGAAATTGAAGAAGGAGAGAAGGAGCTGGAAAAGCTCTCTTCCCCCAAAATTTATCTGTTTGACCGCGACGACAATGTCGGTTATTCTAACTTTGAAAGCGACGCCGACAAGGTCGATGCAATCGCGCAGATTTTTCCGGTCTTTTTCATCTTCGTGGCGGCGCTGGTCTGTCTGACGACGATGACCCGCATGGTCGAGGAACAGAGAACCGGGATCGGCACCCTCAAAGCGCTTGGATATGGGAAGGCCGCGATCGCGATGAAATATTTGGCCTATGCCCTGATTGCCAGCCTTGTCGGCAGTATTTTGGGGCTTCTGGCCGGTTTCCAGGTCTTCCCTCATGTGATTTTTAACGCTTACCGGATCTTGTATTATCTCCCTGCGCTGGCAGCCCCTTTCCGCTGGGATTATGCGTTCTGGTGTACGGCCGCGGCGATTCTCTGCACCGGGGCGGCGACCCTGATCGCCTGTTATGCCGAGCTGTCCGCTCATCCTTCCCAGCTGATGCGGCCCAAACCGCCGAAGAATGGGAAACGGGTTCTGTTGGAGCGGGTTGGCTGGCTCTGGAAACGGATTGGATTTATCCGCAAGGTGTCGATCCGTAACTTTTTCCGTTACAAGAGGCGGGTGATTTTGACCGTGACCGGGATCGCCGGCTGTACCGCGCTGATGCTTGCCGGATTCGGGATAAAAGATTCGATTTCCACCATCGTCTCTAAACAGTATCAGGAGATTTTTCTTTACGACGCGATGACGGTTTACGACAGCGAGGCCGGAGAGGAGGAACTCGATGCGCTCAGGCAGACGCTTTCCTCTCACCCGGATCTGGAGGGCGTCCTCTACGTCCAGGAATCCTCGGTCGATGCCGTGGCCAAAGAGGGTGGAAAGACGGTTGACAGCTATCTTTTCATCCCCTTTGAAAGCGGTTCTTTGGGGGATTATATCAAACTCAGCCCACGCGGCTCAGATGAGGAGCTGACGCTGGAACAGGATGGCGTCATCATCACTGAGAAGCTGTCCACTCTGCTTGGAATCGGGGTCGGAGATTCGATCCGGCTGGAGGATTCGGACGGAGTGGCGGCTGAGGCAAAGGTCACCGGGATCACCGAAAATTACCTGTTCCATTTTGTCTATATGCTCCCCGAAACCTACCGGGAGCTTTTCGGCGCAGAGCCGGTTTCCAACACTGCGATTATGAACCTGAATACCGAAGATGCCGCACGGTTGGATGCTCTTTCGGCTGAGCTGCTCGAAAATGATGCGGTGCTGCAGATCAGTTATTCCAAGGATAACGGGCAGACGTTTGCCGATATGGTCGAAAGCTTAGACGCCATCGTCCTGGTTTTAATCCTTTCAGCCGGCGCCCTGGCTCTGGTGGTTTTGTATAACCTGACGAACATCAACGTCAACGAGCGGATCAGAGAGCTTGCCACCTTGAAGGTATTGGGATTTTATGACAAAGAGGTTTCCTCTTACATCAACCGGGAGAATATCGCCTCTTCTGTTTTAGGCGTGTTGGTCGGCCTGGTGCTGGGGATTTTCTTCCACCGCTTTGTCGTTGCGACAGCTGAAGTGGAGATCGTAATGTTCAGCAGGGATATTTTCCCGTTGAGTTACCTGCTTGCCGCGTTTTTGACCATGGCCTTTACCTGGCTTGTCAATTTCCTGCTCCATTTCCGGCTGAAAAAGATCGATATGGTCGAGTCCCTCAAATCAGTCGAATAGGTGAAGCGATCAGGTTCAGCGCTTTTTTCACGGAAGCCTTAAAACGCCGGGCGCGCCGTGCTGTTTTGCCATGCGGCAGCATGGAATTTTTGAAGGGGGCGGTAGACCGCTTGACAGCCGGAAAAAAGCGTGTTATACTTTCAGTGTTCTATAAAATAAATACGCAGAAGAGGATTAGTAGCGTTTTCTGAGCCTTGAGAGAGCTGTTGGCTGGTGTAAAACAGCGGCAGGGAAAGTGCGAACTCGCCTCGGAGTAGCTCGCTGAACAAAGTAGGTGGAGCCGGAGCCTGACCGTTACAGCAGGAGGATATAAGGCTTTATCAAGTCCGTATCTGTTTTAAGTGCACGCGTTTGTTCGGCGCGTGAAGTAGAGTGGTACCGCGGAAGCTTAAGCTCCCGTCTCTGAGTGTAAGAGACGGGAGCTTTTTATTTTCCCTCAGCCGCGGTTCCGAAACGGACATACAGACGAAAAGCCATAAACAATCCAATCATGAGGAAAGAAAAGGTGGATGATTATGGAAAATTGCAGCAAGTATGCCAGAGGGTATTTCATGCCCCCAAAAATGGAGTTCAAATGGGCGAAAAAGGAGTATGTCGACCGAGCGCCCATCTGGTGCAGCGTCGATCTCCGGGACGGCAACCAGTCGCTGATTGTGCCAATGAACCTTGAGGAAAAGATAGAGTTTTTCAAGTTCCTGGTGAAACTCGGCTTTAAAGAAATCGAGGTCGGATTTCCGGCGGCGTCCGAAACGGAATATACCTTCCTGCGCACTCTGATCGAGCAGGATTTGATCCCCGAGGACGTGACGGTGCAGGTGCTGACCCAGTCGAGGGAGCACATCATTAAAAAGACCTTTGAAGCGCTCAAGGGTGCGAAAAGGGCGATTGTGCACCTCTATAATTCGACTTCGGTTGCACAGAGGGAGCAGGTGTTCCGCAAATCGAAGGAGGAGATTGTCGAGATCGCCGTTTCAGGGGCGAAACTGTTTTTGGATTACGCCCAAAAAATGGAAGGGGAATTTCAGTTTGAATATTCCCCGGAGAGCTTCACCGGCACAGAGATGGAGTTTGCGCTTGAAATATGCAACGCCGTCCTGGATATTTGGAAACCCACGCCGGACAACAAGGTGATCATCAACCTGCCGGTGACGGTGTCCATGTCGCTGCCGCATGTCTATGCCAGCCAGGTGGAGTACATGTGTGATCATCTGAAATACAGGGAGAATGTAATTGTCTCGCTCCATCCTCACAATGACCGGGGCTGTGCCGTAGCCGATTCCGAATTGGGCTTGTTGGCGGGAGCGGACCGGATCGAAGGGACTTTGTTCGGCAACGGGGAGCGGACCGGAAATGTCGATATTGTCACTCTGGCGCTGAATATGTACTCCCACGGCGTCGATCCGAAGCTCGATTTTTCAAATATGCCGGAGATCATCGAGATGTATGAGGAAACGACCGGGATGAAGGTGTACGACCGGCAGCCCTACAGCGGTAAGCTGGTGTTCGCGGCTTTTTCGGGTTCCCATCAGGACGCAATCGCCAAGGGGATGAAGTGGCGTGAGGAGGCTGTCCGGGAGCACTGGACGGTGCCTTATCTGCCAATCGACCCGAAGGATATCGGCAGGGAATACGAAAGCGACGTCATCCGGATCAACAGCCAGTCCGGGAAAGGCGGGATCGGCTACCTGCTCCAGCAGCATTACGGGCTGGTTCTTCCAGCCAAAATGCGCGAAACCTTCGGCTACCGGATCAAGCATATTTCCGACCGTCTCCACAAAGAGCTCTCTCCCAAAGAGGTTTATGAGGTCTTTGTCAAGGAGTTCGTCAACATTGCGGAGCCGATCACCGTAAAAGAGTGCCATTTCCGCCAGGGAAAAGAGATCGAGGCGATCGTCACAGTCTATTACGAGGAAAAAGCGCTGGAGCTCAGAGGAAAGGGAAACGGGCGCCTGGATGCGGTCAGCAACGCGATCAAGGAGCATTTTGACGTTTCCTACACCATTCTGACCTATGAAGAACACGCGCTGGCGCAGGGCTCCGATTCCCGGGCCTGCTCCTATGTCAGCATCGCCGGAAAGGACGGTAAAATCAGCTGGGGCGCCGGCGTCCATACCGATATCGTCACCTCTTCGATCGACGCGCTTTTCAGTGCTGTCAACCGGATGATGTCCGCAAAATAGCCTTTTTAAAATCAAAATGGGCGGCAGCGATTCGTGCACTGCCGCCCGTTTTTTATCAGAGTTAGAAGTCGTTTGGCACAGCGGAGGGGATAATAGAGGACTGTATTTTGAAGAATTCGATTTGTCCTTGCATTTTATCGCATGTCTCTGTAAGATAAGGGAAGGAGGAGATCAATTTGAAGGATCATCAATATATCAGAGAAGTGATTTTAAGCCGCCCTCTGCCGGAGGATTCCTATCTGTGCGGCCTTCCGGCGGTGCAGCATCTGATGAAAAACCATTCCCTGCCTTTGACAAAAGCCGTTACATTTTTTGTCGGCGAAAACGGAACGGGGAAATCGACGCTGATCGAGGGGATCGCCGCCGCATATGGGTTTAATCCGGAGGGCGGCTCTAAAAATTTTCACTTTTCTACCAATCAGTCGCACTCCGAGCTGTGGGAACATCTCACTTTATCAAAATCCAGCTTTCCAAAGGACGGATTTTTTCTGCGCGCAGAAAGCTTTTACAATGTGGCGAGCAATATCGACGAGCTGA
Source organism: uncultured Oscillospiraceae bacterium (assembly GCA_964607135.1). Classification (GTDB taxonomy): domain Bacteria; phylum Bacillota; class Clostridia; order Oscillospirales; family Ruminococcaceae; genus Metaruminococcus_A. The sequence goes on from CAZSIV010000004.1 coordinate 70,688, forward strand.
ACCGGGATCTGGACGGCCTTTTGGACAGCTATGGCGGCATATCGCTCCACCAGCAGTCCCATGGGGAGAGCTTTCTGGCTTTGGTGCAGAACCGCTTTTGGGGGAACGGCCTGTATATCATGGACGAGCCGGAGGCGGCGCTTTCCCCGACGAGGATATTGACCTTGATGGTCGAGCTTCGGGCTTTGACGAAAAAGGCCTCGCAGTTCATCATCGCGACCCATTCGCCGATCCTCATGTCCTTTCCAGGTGCGCAGGTCTACGAATTTACGCAGGACGGCATCCGCTCTGTGGATTACCGCGAAACCGAGCATTATCAGCTGACCCGCCGTTTTTTGGAAAATCCCGAAAAGATGTTCCGCTACCTGTTTGAAGAATGACATTTTCGACAGGATCCGTTCTGATCTCCCATTGAAAGACGATTTCCCCCGCCTTGGAGGCGGGGGGAATCGCGCAGCTGTGTTATATTTTTTTGATTTCGATATCGGATTCCGGCAGGGCCTCTTGCTCATCTTTCGGCGTTTTGAGGGCCATATAGAATTCACGGATCCCGACCAGCAGGACGAAGCCGGCAAAAAATTTGCTCAGTCCCCCTGAACCCAGGGCGTTGGCGGCCCAAACGCCGAGGAATACCCCGAGCACTTCGAAGAGAACACTGGGCAGGATCACACTTGTTTCAACCATTTTGTTTTTGATATGAAAGAAGAGGGAAACGACCGCAATCGGGATAAAAAAGACGAGATTGACACCCTGCGCCGCCAGCTGCGGCATCTGGGCAAAGATGGTGAGATAGATCACCAGGATAAAACCGCCGCCCAGCCCCATGGAAGCGGTGATTCCGGTCAGGAGCGCCACCACGCCGACAATGATCCAGTCCATCACTGCACCAGAATCCGGACGGCGCCGGCAATAATGACGAGCGCAAAGACGAGCTTGAGCCATTTCACCGTTATTTTTTTGAGCAGCAGCGCTCCCAATCCCGCCCCCAGCAGTCCGGTGGGAAGATAAGCCGCCGCTTCCGCCAGGCTGAGGTTTCCGTTAAAAAAATAGAGGGCTGTGCTGATCAGGCTGGCCGGCAGGATGATGGCGATCGAAGTGGCGTGTGATTTTTTGGCGGGAATTCCAAATTTTTCGAGCATCGGGACAACGATGACGCCGCCTCCTGCGCCAAACAGCCCGTTGAGGATGCCGGAGACAAAGCCGAGCGCGGCGTATTTAAGCTTACCTTTTCCTTTCATAAATCCCTCTCCTTCTCCAGTTAGTATGCGGATGCGGCGGGAATTTATGTGCCGTCTGCTGTGGCGGGCCATACTTTTTTCACGGCGTTGTTGCGGGCCTTCAGCACTCGACGAAATTGTCGTTCAAATCTGACATTGTGCCGAACTGCCCCTCACCTTTCAATGTGAGATGGACCTTTGATATTTGATAAAAAGGGGGGCGACCGACTTTTGAAAACTTGAACAATCCCCTTAAAACATAAAATAAAAAACCGGGTGGAGTTCCACCCGGTTTAATATGCAATATACCGCCTCGCCGTCGTACAGCAATTAAAAACCCGGTCCTTCTAGACAGGGTGGATACCTTCCTGAAAAGTTCTCGTTCCCTTCTTCCGCATGACGGGAGGTCTACAGTCCGTTTCCAGAGCAAAGGTTCCTTAAATTAAGTGTCGGATTAATTAGCCGTACTAACGAACAAGGCAGAAATACATGCTTGATTTAGGATTCCCGACTTCCACTTTATTATATCACACAGAAAAGGAAAATCAAGAGGAATATCCTGCCTTATTCATCGATTTCTTCTACGTCCTGGTCGAATTCGTCGTCAAACATGGAATCGAGTCGCTCCAGGAAAATTGCGCCGACCCGTTCGTACTCTTCATCGTCTTCAATTGTAGCCATCATTTCCTCATCGTTTACGATCTCGGACTTTAAAATGACGAGGTCGCCGTCGTCCTCAAGAGACTCTTCGGGGTTCTCGTAATAGGGAATCAGAGCAAAATAACGCTCGTCCTCCAGTTCCAGAACGTCGAGCAGCTCAAACGCTTGCTCCTGTCCTTCTTCATCGACCAGGGTATAAATATCCGGAGTCATCTCCATCTCACTCATATGCTTCTCCTTTTAAATAGATGCCGTTGAATTTATGATTCACTTGCAGACGCCAGTTTACTCATACAGATTAATTGTATCGGAAAAGAATGTTAAAGTCAATCGTTTTAAACTCTTGGTCAAATTACAATAAATTTAATAAAATTTTTTTCAGAAATCTATTGACAAAACAGATGAAGTGGAGTATATTATAGACAGAAAGAAATCAGAAGAGTTGTAAAGGACTAGACTGTAAAGAAAGAGGTGTTTCCAATGGGCAGTATCAGTGAAGAACAGCATATGCCCGGAAGGAAAAGAGTGGCGGTTGCTTCTTTTAACTGACAGGGTTGGGCAGAGTGTCTGTGGAATAATTGAATTATTGCAGAGACTGCCGTTTGAGTGATGAAAAAGTTCAGTTAATAAGAAGACATTTTAGAATTGTGTTCGAGAAAAACTGTTCTATCTTCCGTCCGGGCTGATTTTCAGTGAAAAGGTGAGTCCAATGTACTAAGAATTTTTGGAGGGCTAATGAAATCTTTATTCTGGCGTGAAGGCAGATGATGTTTATGGTCTGTTGTAATCATGTTCTGGTATTGAGGTTTGAATGAAGGTAAGGGGTGAGTCCACCGAAAACGTTAGCTTTTTCGAAAAAATATGATTTTAATTTAATATAAGGAAAGACGGCACGGGTTTGCGTGCCGTCTTTTCATTCATATATTTGTCGGTTCTGTCGTTTGCGGGAAGACGGTTGAAGATGGCGAAAAATCCGGTGATGAAAACTATCGATGATTTGTGAGCCCCTGAATTGTTTTTGCGAGTGGGCAGACATGCTGGAGGCCGTCTTTATGACACAATTATCCCCAAAAAGCAGAAATTCGTTCAATTTGCCCATGTCTTTTTCGGACGAAAAATGCTATAATAAAATCGTTCAACGTGTAGTTTGCTTTTTGGAACGTAAGTCCGGTTGAAGCAGGCTGCGCGTCTTTTTGAAATGAGAGGGGAATATGCCATGTATCAGGTCGGCGATACGGTTTTGTATGGTGCGGAAGGAGTCTGTGTGATAGACGACATCTCCAACAAGGATTTTGGAGGGGAAAAACGGGAGTATTATGTGCTGAAACCGGTTCACCAGAGCGGCTCCACGTTTTATCTGCCGACTTGCAGCCCGGTTGTAAAGGATAGGCTTAGAAAAATTCTTTCTGCCGAGCAGATTTATGAGCTGATTCGGGCTATGCCGGAAGAGGGTTCTACTTGGATTGAGGATGAAAATGAGCGAAAGCAGAAATATAAAGAGATTATCCAGTCGGGAGACCGCCTGGAACTCATCAGAATGATCAGGTCGCTCTACTTTCACCGTGAAGAATTGAAGGAAGCGGGAAGAAAATTTCATCTCTGTGACGAACATTTTATGAAAGAGGCGGAAAAGCTTTTGTATGATGAATTCGCCCATGTTTTGAATATCCGTCCGGAGCAGGTGCTTCCTTTTATAATAGAGCAGATCGAACTGGAAGGGAAAAGGCGGGAGGAATAATTTCCGGTAAGAAAAAGCGGGCTTGTTCCTTTGATTTACATAGTTCCGTTGTCTAATAGACTGGTATTTTAGAAGAAAGCAGAAAGCAGAATAGAGGCTGTGAATGCTTAAAAGACCGGTGCTTTGCGCTGGCTTTTAATGAAGCGGTACTTAAAGGATTCAGTAAATGGATACGATGAAAGTAAAAATATAGCTTTTCTATTTAAAAAAATACATAAATGGCGGATATGTCAATGTGACGCCTGTTTCCAGTTGTTTTTTTGTTGCTGAAGATGAAAAGGTGTATCCGGCGGGGGCAGATAAAGCGACGGAACGGTTGAACGGAGTGACAGTGGCTGAGATAAAAAACGAAGTAAAAGCACTGTGAGTTATACAAAATGAGGTATCATGAAAATGGCGAAATCCAAGAAGTATGTTTTGCTTTTTCTGCTGCTATTGATGGCTCCTTTGTTCTCTTCCTGCACCGGTTATGTAGTTGAAAACACACAAAAGCTTTTTCAGGATCATAAAAAATATACGGCTTGGCTTGAAGGTTCGGTACGGCTGCCGTATCGTCCGCTCAGCGAGGTTAAATCTACTAGGGATGAAAGCCTTTTATTGTGTTTATATGAAATAACCGATGCAACCTTGTCCCAAACGTATAGTACGGCCGGTATGCCGGAAGAATATAAAGGGTATCAATTAAAGATAACAATCAAAAGGGTTTATGGGAACTCATCTGGGCAAAATATAAAAGAAGCTGAATTATTTGTTATTTGCCCGGAAGAGGCAGTTGCAGATATTGCAGGAAAGGAGTATCTCGGTTTTATTGACAATATGCAGTTTCCTTACGCGCCGTGGACATTTTTGGTTGTCGACGAAAGTGTTCTGGTTAGTCCGTATGGAGATCGAACGATTAACGATGCGGTAGAAAATGGGGAGTATCAAAGTGAGCTTTGTAATTTTTATATGGAAAGCAGAGATTTTACCGGAAAGTCGATGAATCACTTTATAGCAGCTGCACAGTAAAAAGACGGCAATATATGATTAAAAAATCTGAAAAGCAGTGCCGAACAGGCACTGCTTTTTTGGACTCTAGCAGTAGATACATGCGTTTATTTGACCGGAACAACGGAAAGCTTTTAAATAAGAGAATAACATTATAGTGTGCTGAAAGTGTACCCCTTGCTTTTCATATCGTCAATTACCCGGCCTAAGATTTCGGCGTTGTCTTTCGAAACTGCGTGGAGCAGATAGATCGCGCCCTCATGTTCCGCCTCTGTCACTTTTTGATAAGCGGATTCAGCGCCGATTTGGTGATCCGGGTCCCAATCTTTGTAAGCGTAGCTCCAGAAAACCGATTTATAGCCGAGCTGTTGTGTCAAAGCCAGCGTCCGTTCAGAAAATTCCCCCATCGGAGGCCGAAAAAGGGTCATTTCATATCCAAAGTTCGTTTTGACATATTCGTGAAGCTTCAAGATTTCATCCTTTGCTTTTTCCAGGGATACTGTCGGCATAGACGGATGAGACCAGCTGTGATTTCCCACGACATGTCCCTCTGAAATCATCCGTTTGATCAGCTCCGGATTGCGGTTGCAGTAATCATAGGTCACAAAGAAGACAGCCGGCACCTTCTTTTCTTTTAAAGTATCCAAAATTTTTGAGGTGTAGCCGTTTTCATATCCCTCATCGAAGGTTAAGTAGATTGTCTTTGTTTTTTCACCGATATAGTAGGCGTCATATTTTCCGTATTTTGTTTGAAATTGCAGGCAGCCGGTTGGACGGTTGGATTCATCCACATTGTGGCCCTGGCCCCATCCCCGTTTTGTCCCGTCCAGCTGGTTGAGCACATCCGGATCGATCTCAGCCGGCCGTGTGCTGGCTGGCTGAGAACTGAGACTCGAATCGCTGGAGTCTTTGTCCGGGTTTAAATCGCTGAGACCGTCGCTGATATCATCGCTCAGGTCGCTCGCGCCTTGGCTGATATCGTCTCCCAGGTCACTTACGCCCTGGCTGATATCGTCCCCTAAGTCGCTTGCCCCCTGGCTGATGTTGTCAGAGAGATTGTCCCTCGTTTCATTGTCACAGGCGGTAAAGCAAAGGCAGAGCGCAAGAATCATACCGATGACTGCGATCTTCTTCATAAAAGTACCTCCAAATTCATTGAACTGATGGTGAGAAATTTCCGTTTCGGGCGGCGTTAATGTCGGCTTTTGACGGAGAGATCTCTGATTGAGCCGGGATCGAAATCCCGCTTTTTTATTCTGCGCAGAATCGGTTGCGTTATGAAATCGTTTCTCTTTTTCTATTTTTGGAATTTTTTTCAAAAGAAAGTTCCATACTAGAAAAAAGGGGGAATGAAGATGAAAAAAGAGTTGCTGATTGAAACCATTACAGGACGGGAGATTCTGGATTCCCGTGGAAATCCGACTGTGTGGGCGGAAGTTTGCTTAGCGGACGGAACGAGCGCCCAGGCGAGCGTTCCGTCCGGCGCTTCAACCGGGATGTTCGAAGCCTGCGAGCTTCGCGACGGAGACCCGGCGCGCTACCAGGGAAAGGGCGTGCTGAAAGCGGTCGAGCATGTAAACTGCGAGATTGCCGGGGCTTTGAAAGGAAAAAGCGTTTTGGATCAAGAGGGGAACGATCGGGCTATGATGGAGCTCGACGGCACCGAAAATAAGCGTAGCATGGGGGCAAACGCGATCCTGGCGGTTTCCCTTGCAATGGCGAAGGCAGCCGCAAAGGCTGTAGGCCTGCCGCTCTACCGCTATTTGGGAGGAACACAGGCGCACACCCTCCCGGTTCCGATGATGAATATCCTAAACGGCGGCGCTCATGCGAAGAATAATATCGATATCCAGGAATTTATGATTATGCCGGTCGGAGCGCCCAATTTTACAGAGGGTCTGCGGATCTGCGCGGAAATTTTTCACGCACTGGGAAAAAATCTGGCTTCTGCCGGATTGTCTACCTCGGTGGGGGACGAAGGCGGCTACGCGCCGAACCTGGAAACGGATGAACAGGCGATTATGCTGATTATGGATGCAATCCAGTCGGCGGGTTATCAGCCGGAAAAAGACGTAAAAATTGCGCTCGATGCCGCCGCAAGCGAATGGTATCAGGATGGCCATTATAGATTCCCAAAGAAAAATCAAAAAATCACACAGGAGGAACTGATCGATTATTTCTGCGGCCTTTGCAGCCGATACCCGATTTTTTCCATCGAAGACCCGCTTGCAGAGGAGGACTTCACCGGTTTTGAAGAGATCACCCGGCGGATCGGCTCCTCGGTTCAAATCGTCGGGGACGACCTGTTCGTCACCAACGTAAAGCGCTTGCAGAAGGGGATCGAGGCAAAGGCGGGCAATGCGATTCTAATCAAGCTCAATCAGATTGGAACCCTTTCGGAAACGATTGCCGCTGTTCAACTGGCGCAGAAAAACGGTTACCGCGCCGTTATCTCCCATCGGAGCGGGGAAACGGAAGACACCACGATTGCCGACCTTGCAGTTGCGCTCAACGCAGGGCAGATCAAAACAGGCGCGCCTTCGAGGAGCGAACGGGTGGCGAAGTACAACCGTCTGCTCCAGATCGAAAGCGAGCTGGGGAAGACCGCTTGTTATCCGGGAACCGGCCTTCTGAAATAGAAAGGCGGGGAAAGGACTGCTGCGGGAAACTGCCTTTATTTTGCAGGTAAAATAAAAAAGCGGGATTTCTCCCGCTGATTGAATGATCGCATACCGTACCCCTTCGGAAAGGCCGGCCTTTCCGAAGGGGTACGGCTTTTAACGAAATAAATACGGCATCTAGTTGCCGCTGTCAGCCTTGAACGCTCCTGCTCTGCCGGAAAAAAGCAAAATAAGCTCCAAGCTGAAAGGCTGGCCGTATATGAAGACTGGACAATGCAAGAAAAAATCTCAGTTAGAAGTGATTACGGGCTGGGAAATCCTTATCTGATCTGAGGATTTGGAGATCAATCTGATGAAATATGTTCAGATAAGATGGTACGCAGTGCGGCGGCGCTGCTGCTGTGCGCTCTTGCAACGGGGATGTTGTTCCGTTTCGCTTCCTGCGAAGCGCTGATAACCATTTTGTGGGAGACTGTGTTGGTGAACAAAATCAATAAATCGGGACAACCAATCTTTCTTTTCAGCGAGCCGTTTTCTTTGGTAAACACCTTGGCTTTACATCCATAGCGTTTGCAGATATCGGTGTACTGGCAGGCCATCCTTTCATTTCCGCCGACAATGACAACACTCATGTTCCGTTTGTCCTTTCAGTATGTTCTTTTTAGTTAGTTCAAACTAATCCTGGATTTAAAAAATTAGTTAGCAAAAACTAACTAATTAAAAATATATCATATTGCAGGTGGATTGTCAAGAAAGATATCGAGTTCGCTTCATTCTCAACGATATAATCATTGATTTATATTGTGTTTTCGGCATGGATTGTTTATAATGAGACTCAAGTTCTAACTTACGGATGAAATGGAGGAACAACGATGAGAATTTTATTGATTGGCGGAACCGGCACCATCAGTATGGCGATTACCAGGCGTCTGAGCGCGCTCAGCGAGGATTTAACTCTTCTCAACCGGGGCAACAGAAGCGGGGAACTCCCTCAAAATGTCAAAACCATTTCCTGTGATATGAATGACCCGGAGGCCGTCCGCCGGGCGCTGGACGGGCTGGAATTTGACTGTGTTGCGGATTTTATCGCCTTTACCCCTGAGCAGGCGGAACGGGATTTCCAGCTTTTTTCCGGAAAAACGAAGCAGTATATCTATATCAGTTCGGCTTCCGCTTATCAGACGCCTCTATCCCATTATAAGATCACCGAGGGGACGCCCCTTTCGAACCCGCTTTGGAAGTATTCTCAGAATAAAATCGCGTCTGAAGAGCTGCTGATGAAGCACTACCGGGAAGATGGGTTCCCGGTTACCATTGTCCGCCCCAGCCATACCTATGACGAGCGCACTGTTCCCCTCGGCGTTCAGGGATCGAACGGGTGTTACGTTGTTTTAAAGCGGATGCTGGAAGGAAAGCCGGTGATCATCCACGGGGATGGAACATCCCTCTGGACACTCACCCACAGCAGTGATTTCGCGGTTGCTTTTACCGGCCTGATCGGCAATCTCCACGCCATTGGGGAGGCGGTGCAGATCACTTCGGACGAAACGCTGACCTGGAACCAGATTTATGGAGCGATCGCTGCCGCTTTGGGCGTTGAGCTCAATGCGCTGCATGTTTCTTCCGAATTTCTCGATGCATGCAGCAGCGAGGACTACCGCGGGAATTTGCTGGGTGATAAAGCGCTTTCGGTCGTCTTTGACAACAGCAAGATCAAACGTTTGGTTCCGGAATACACGGCGAAGGTTCGCTTCGACCAGGGGGTGCGTCAAAGTGTTGCGTATATCATGAGCCACCCCGCCTGCCGGAAGGAAGATCCGGCTTTTGACGCTTGGTGTGACCGGGTAGCTGCGGCGCAGCAGGCAGCTGTAAAAATGGTGCGGGACGGAGAAAAATGAGTTCCCGTTCATATTGGAAAAGGCCCCCGGCTTTGCCGGGGGCCTTTCCATCAACACAATTTTATTTGGCCAGAACCGCTTTTCCGTCAACAAAATGAATCCGAGACTGAAGTTTCAGGGAAGCGAATTGCAGCGCTTCTTGATCCTGTTCGACGGCTGGGATAACGATGGCGGGATCTGCACGCCGCTTTTTGGAAGCGAATCTCAACGCAGCCCCGTTCTGGGTGACAGCCGCCAAGACGATGTTTTTCCTGTTTTTTAGCTTTCTCGAAGCAAGCGCTAAGCTGTTCCCGTTTCTGCGAACCTGGATCAAAACAAGATCAGGATTGCTCCAGTCGATCCGTTCGCCGCCATTTGAACCTGAAAAAGCGCAGTTGATGCCAGCCTCTGCCCATCCCATTTCTGTCCTCCTAACTTCGTCACGGTTTGTTTGAATTTTTACGAGTTTATCTTAACTTCATTATATCACAAGTGTTATAGAGATACTATATCAATATTATTTATTTTTAAGAGGATTTTATATATAAATTGCAAAAATAAAATTTGTAATTTGATGTTAAGGAAGATGTACACTCTTTCTTTGAATGGATTACCATGAAGAGAGAAATACGTTTTCCTTAGTTGGATATCATTGCATTTTTATCGCCGGAAGGATATAATAAAAAGGAAATTTTCGGATTATCATACAGTGAGTTTCTCCGCTTTTTAAAAGGCGGATGTGGAGTTTGACTTTTCGGGGCGGTTTTCCTGAAGCAAAATGACGGAGCAGCCGCCCTGGTCGTTGAAAGAGCTGGGAGAGAGAATATGAAACAGGGGTTTGTCAAAGTGGCGGCGGGTACGCCTGAAATCCGGGTTGCGGATTGCCGTTTCAACAGGGATTCAATCGTTCAGATGGTGAAAGAAGCAGACCGGCAGCAGGCAAAGCTGCTGATTTTGCCGGAGCTGTGTATCACTGGTTACACCTGCGGCGAGCTGTTTTTACAGCAGACGCTGCTGTATGCGGCCCAAACGGCTCTGTTGGAGATCGCCGCCGAGACGAAGGGGATCGAAATGCTGGTGGCAGTGGGGCTTCCGGTTTTACACGGCGGAAAGCTGTATAACTGCGCTGCTATCCTCTATCATGGAAATGTTTTGGGGCTGGTTCCGAAAACGAATCTCCCCAATTACAGCGAATTTTACGAGCTCCGCCATTTTTCTCCCGCACCGGATGCAAACAGTGAAAAGACGTTGGGCGGAATTGCCGTTCCTTTTGGTACGAAACTTCTGTTCCGTTGTGAAGAGATGGAGAATTTCTGCTTTGCGGCTGAAATCTGCGAGGATTTGTGGGTTTCGAATCCACCCTCGATATCTCATGCAGCGGCGGGGGCGACCATCATCGGGAATCTTTCCGCCAGCGATGAGACAGTCGGAAAGGCCCGGTACCGGCGCAGGCTGGTAACCGACCAGTCGGCCCGTCTCCTCTGCGGGTATCTCTATGCCGACGCGGGGGAGGGGGAATCCACTGCCGACCTGGTGTTTGCCGGCCATGACCTGATCGCTGAAAATGGGCTGCTTTTGGCGGAGACCAAGCCGTTCGAAAACGGGCTGGTCATCGGTGAAATCGACGTCGACCGTCTGGCGGGCGAACGCCGCCGGATGACGACCTTCTCTGCGGCGCCGGAGGGATACCGGACGGTTCCGTTTTCCATGCGGCTTTCCGAAACGCGGCTGACCCGTTCTTTTCCCCGAATGCCCTTTGTCCCGGGGGATACGGCCGACCGCGCCGAGCGCTGTGAGGCGATTTTTTCCATGCAGGCGGCGGGCCTGAAGAAACGTTTGAAGCACGCCGGCAGCAAAACGGCTGTGATCGGGATCTCCGGCGGGTTAGACTCCTGCCTCGCTTTGCTGGTTTCCGTTCGGGCGATGGATTTGCTGGGGCGCCCCCGCACCGATATCATCGCGGTGACGATGCCCTGCTTCGGCACCACACAGCGGACGAAGAACAACGCGGAGCTCCTCTGCGAGCATCTGGGGGTGACGCTTCGGTGCGTCGACATCGGCCCGGCGGTTACGCTGCACTTTCAGGATATCGGGCATGACAGCGAAAACCACAATGTCGTTTTTGAAAACAGCCAGGCGCGGGAACGGACGCAGGTTTTGATGGATATCGCCAACCAGACGGATGGGCTCGTGATCGGGACAGGAGACCTTTCCGAGTTGGCGCTCGGCTGGGCAACCTATAACGGCGACCACATGTCGATGTATGGGGTCAACGCTTCCATCCCGAAGACGCTGGTTCGCCATCTCGTCCGGTATGCCGCCGATTGTTCGGAAACGGAAGAGCTCCGCCGCGTCCTGCTGGACATTTTGGACACGCCGGTCAGCCCGGAGCTCCTTCCCGCCGACAACGGTGAAATCGCCCAGAAAACCGAAGATCTGGTCGGGCCGTATGAGCTGCACGACTTTTTTCTTTATTACTTCGTTCGGTTCGGTTATACTCCGGCGAAAATTTACCGGCTCGCCAGGCTTTCTTTCAATGGTGAATATGACGATAAAACGATCTTAAAATGGCTGAAAACCTTCTGCCGTCGGTTTTTCAATCAGCAGTTCAAACGCTCCTGCCTGCCGGATGGCCCGAAGGTCGGTTCGGTTGCTCTGTCGCCCCGCGGTGACTGGCGGATGCCGAGCGACGCTTCCTCTGCCCTCTGGCTTGCGGAATTGGATCAGCTCGATGATTGACGGAGGTTTTTCGATGAAAAGAGCGCTCTTGATTATTGACTACCAGAATGATTTCGTCACCGGGAGCCTCGGCTTTCCCGGAGCTGTCGCTTTGGAGAAACCGATCTGCCGGAAGGCGGAGGAGTACCGGCAAAGCGGGGACGACATTATCTTTACCCTCGATACCCACGGCGCGGATTATCTCACCACCGAGGAAGGGAAGAACCTGCCGGTGGAGCACTGTCTGCGCGGGAGCGAAGGCTGGAAGCTGTATGGGAGGCTGTCCGAATACTGCACCGGCGATACCCTTTGTTTTGAAAAGCCGGGCTTTCCCTCGCTGGAGCTCGGGAACTATTTGCAGAAACAAGGGTATGGCGTGATTGAGCTGGTCGGAATCGTTTCGAATATCTGCGTTCTCTCCAACGCCGTCATCGCAAAAGCGGCGCTGCCGAACGCCCATATTGTCATAGACGCCGCCTGTACCGCGGGGTTCGATCCGGAGCTCCACGAAAAGGCGCTGGACATCATGGGCGGCTTGCAGATCGAAGTGATCAACCGGGAGCAGAAGCCTTTCTGATGGTGAGGCGGTTCAACGCGTAAAAGCCGGATCGGAACGATGGCTGTGGGGAAAAATTCTGAGCGGCTGATGGGGATCACGGCCGAAAAAAGGGAAATGATTGTGATAAACGGGGTATGGGCGGATTCCCGATCTTCCTGCCCAATCGCGACGAAAGAAGAGAGGATATGAACCAGAATAATTACACGCTGCTCTGCGACTTTTATGAGCTGACCATGGGGAACGGATACTTCGAAAAGGGGATGAAAGACCGGGTCTGTTATTTTGACGTTTTCTTTCGCAGGATCCCAGACGGCGGCGGGTTTGCCATCGCGGCGGGGCTGGAACAGGTGATCGATTACATCGAAAAGCTTTGCTTTTCGGAGGAGGACATTCGTTTCCTCCGCTCAAAAGGGATTTTTTCAGAAGAATTCCTTTCCTATTTGAAGGAGTTTCGCTTTACCGGCGACCTCTATGCCGTACCCGAAGGAACGCCGGTTTTTCCGCATGAGCCGTTGATCACGGTGCGTGCGCCCGCGATCGAGGCGCAGCTGATCGAGACCTATCTGCTTTTGGCCCTCAACCATCAATCACTGATCGCCACCAAAGCAAACCGGATCGTCCGGGCGGCGCAGGGGCGGGCGATCAGCGAGTTCGGCTCCCGCCGGGCGCAGGGGGCGGACGGCGCTGTTTTAGGGGCGCGCGCCGCCTATATTGCAGGTTGTAATGGGACTGCCTGCGCGTTGACCGACAAGGAATACGGCGTCCCCGCCACCGGGACGATGGCGCATTCCTGGGTTCAGATGTTTGACGACGAATATACCGCTTTTAAAACCTACTGTGAGCTTTATCCCACCCAGTCCACCCTTTTGGTGGATACCTACAATGTCCTCAAAAGCGGCGTGCCGAATGCAATCCGGGCCTTTCAGGAGGTGCTGCTTCCGAAGGGGATTACCAAGTGCGCCATCCGGCTGGATTCGGGCGACATCACCTACCTGTCCAAAAAAGCGCGCAGGATGCTCGACGATGCAGGGCTGGCCGACTGTAAAATCGTCGCATCCAATTCCCTCGATGAAAATATCATCCGCGACCTGCTGATGCAGGGGGCGCAGATCGACGCATTCGGTGTAGGGGAGCGGCTGATCACATCCAAAAGCGATCCGGTTTTCGGCGGCGTGTATAAGCTCGCCGCTGTAGAGGATGAAAACGGGACGGTGATTCCTCGGATCAAAATCAGCGAAAACGCCGCGAAGATTACCAATCCGCATTTTAAAAAGGTCTACCGCATCTTTGAAAACAGCACTGGAAAGGCGATTGCCGACCTGATCTGTGTCCACGACGAAATAATAGACGATACGAAGCCCCTTGAAATTTTCGACCCGGATTACACCTGGAAACGGAAAACATTGACGGATTTTACCGCGAAAGAGCTTCTCGTGCCGGTTTTTAAAAACGGCGTCTGTCTGTATCAGTCCCCGCCGGTTGATGAAATTCGCGCCTACTGCAAGGAGCAGATCGATCTTCAGTGGGACGAGGTCAAACGCTTTGAAAACCCTCATCACTACTATGTAGATCTATCCCAGAAGCTCTGGGATATCAAACAGGAGCTCTTGTCGCAGAAGCAGTAAGGGGAATTGCTAAGGTCTGTTTGCTTGGATGCGGAGAGGGTGGATTTTCCTAAATAAAATCCGACAAGTCAAAAAACCGGAAACAGGATAAAATTCCTGCTTCCGGTTTTTATCAGTTCAATTTGTGCTTCGCCCGATCTGGAAAATCCCGAAACAGCTTTACCGTTTATTGGATCGGCTCAAAGTCGGCAGCGCCGTGCTTGCAGAGGGGGCAGATGAAATCATCCGGCAGCTCGTCGCCTTCATAGATATAGCCGCATACCTTGCAGACGAATCCGGTCTTTCCTTCGGTCTGCGGTTTGGGCTTCACGTATTTCTGGTAATAGGTGTAGGTCATGGTCTCCTTGTCGCTCATCACCCGCGCCTCGGTAACGCTGCAGATGAAGATGCCGTGGCTGCCAATGTCGACATACTGCTCCACCTGTAAGGACAGAAAGGCGTTGATGTATTTCGGAAGGAAGACAAGCCCGTTGTCCGAATGGTACGGGGTGCAGTCTGCAAATTTGTCGGCGTTGCGCCCGCTTTGGAACCCGAAGGTTTCAAACACCTTAAAAGGCGCTTCGACAGAAAGGCAGTTTACATTCATTTTGCCTGTCTGCTGGATGACATAGTGGGAGTAGTTCGCCTTGTTGATGGTGACGGCAACACGGTTGGGGCTGTCTGAAACCTGCGTCACAGTGTTGACGATCAGACCGTTATCCTTCTTCCCGTCGTTGGAGGTGACCACATACAGACCGTAACCGATTTTAAACAGGGCGGAGAGGTCGTGCTTATTGGCTTTGTCGTCGGACTGGGCAATGTAGTCCCGGCAGAGCTCGTCCGACATCGCTTCGATCTGCTCGGTGTTGTCAGACTTCACAGCGGATTTAATCTTGACCGTGGTATCCAGCCAGGTGATATTTTTGCAGGAGGAGAGCATTTCCTTCATGACCTTTGCGGCGAGCGGCGCCCAAGTGCCGTTTTCGATCAGCCCGACCGTGCGGTTTTGGAAGCTGCGCGCGGTCAAATGGTCGATGAATTGTTTCATATACGGGAAAATTCCCGCGTTATAGGTGGTGGTCGCAAGGACGAGCTTTCCATACCGGAAAGCGTCTCCGACGGCTTTGGTCATGTCGTCCCTCGCAAGGTCGTAAACCACGACTTTGGGGCAGCCCTTTAATCTGAGCTTTTCCGCCAGCAGCTCCACCGCCTTTTTGGTGTGGCCATAGACAGATGTGTAAGCGATCATAACGCCTTCCGACTCGATGCCGTACGAGGCCCAGGTCTGGTACAATCCCAGGTAATGCCCCAGATTTTCCTTCAAAACGGGGCCGTGCAGCGGGCAGATGATCTCGATATCCAACCCGGCAGCTTTTTTCAGCACAGGCTGTACCTGAAGGCCGTATTTCCCCACGATCCCGATATAGTAACGCCGCGCCTCGTCATCCCAGTCTTCTTCTACATCTAACGCGCCGAATTTTCCGAACGCATCCGCCGAAAAGAGGACTTTTTCCGTGCTGTCATAAGTGACCATTACCTCGGGCCAATGCACCATCGGCGCGAAAACGAAGGTCAGCTCATGTTTGCCCAGTGAAAGGGTGCCCCCGTTTTCCACAACTAATTTCCGGCTTTCCAGGTCGATGGTAAAGAAGTTTTCCATCATTCCAAACGCCTTCTCATTTGACACAATGGTTGTTTCCGGGTAAACGGAAACAAAGTTGGCGATGTTTGCAGAGTGATCCGGCTCCATGTGCTGGACGATCAGATAATCCGGCTTGCGTCCGTTCAGTACCGCTGCAAGGTTGTCCAGCCACTCATGTGTGAAATGGGAATCCACCGTGTCCATGACGGCGATCTTTTCATCCATGATGACATAAGAGTTATAAGCCATACCGTTGGGAACTACGTACTGTCCTTCGAACAGATCCACCTTGTGGTCGTTGACGCCTACATACAGAATGTCATTGGTGATTTTCATGTTGCGACCTCCTTATTTTTTATGGCCCATATCTATATTTTTACCAGCATGGGCCGCTTCATGTGTAAATTTTATCAGCTGAATGAAAAGTGCGTTTCACCGTCTGCTCGTCTGAATTATAGCATTTTTACCGGATAATATCAATCCGTTTGCCATAGAAAAATTAAACTTCGTTATGTGGTTCGGTTTTACTAATAAAGATCATGCAGATAAATCGGGAGCTCGGAAACTCAGAAAAAAGAGCGTTGGCAGAATATAAATCAAAGCGGAAGATCCATAAGCTCTTCTTGTAAAATTGTTTCATCTTTCTCACCTTTTTTTGCATTGCCGTTTTGTTTTAGGAGGCGGGCAAAACGAATCAACGAAACTGTAATCGCGGTTTCATTCAAAACGATGTCGGCTTTTGCATCTGAAGGGTCTGCATTCGCTTTACAGGCTTCCCAGGCGAGGTCTTTTGACTGTTCGTAAAAACCGAGCAGCGCGTAAAGAACCAGCAGGGAAGCAAGGGCTTGCAGCTGAAAGGAGTCAGGATAGCAACTCAAATCGAAGATCTCCGGATTTTCAGTGCTGTCTATTAAAATTTGTTTCTGAACAGTCAGATAGTAGTACTGCAGCAGGATTCCCGCAAGGACATAGCTCAAGTATCCTAGCGACCGATCGAGCAATTCCAATTCTTTTGCCGTCTGGCCCGCCTGCTGAGACGGAGAGAACGCATCAGAAGTTTGACTCATAGCCGGCGGCCCCCTTTGTTATCATAGAACACTCCTTCTATATTGTATGCTGGTGGAGCGGAATACGCGCTCAATGATCTTTTGTCCGCCGTTATCCATAAGGCGGCGGCTCCTTCCGACTCGCGGGACGTCAGGAAAGGGTTAAAGCTGAGCTTTTGCGTGGTATGTCCTCTCAAGCGCCCCTGCTTTCCGCATCAAAAAAGGCGCCGCCGTATGGCAGTGCCTTAGGGATTCTACTTGATTATTCCGCCGGAGAGCTGTTGATCTCGACGCCCTTGGAGGAGGCGACATCGTCAAACTCCTGCAAAACCTCGGCGGAAGGAGCTTTGGTCAAAAGGCTGACTGCCACCATCAGCAAAAGTCCGATAATAAAGCCGGGGACGAGGGAATACAGCCCGGTATATCCGGCGAGAGTGGCGCTGCCAAAAGGAACATAGTCCCAAAGGATTACCGTCAAACCGCCGCCGATCATGCCGCATGCGGCGCCGGCCCGGTTCGCCCGGCGCCAGAAAAGTCCCAGTAGGACGACGGGGCCAAAAGTCGCTCCAAACCCAGCCCAGGCGTTGGAGACCAATCCCATTACGCTACTGTTCGGGTCGAGCGCGATCAAAAACGCAACGACGGATACTGCTAAAACAGTGATCCGGCTGACCAGCAGCATGCTCTTCTCGGTCGCTTTTTTTGAAATAACGCCTTTGTAAACGTCTTCGGAGATAGAGGAAGCCGTAACCAAAAGCTGGGAATCGGCTGTAGACATAATCGCCGCCAAAATGCCGCAGAGCAGCAGGCCGCCGATAAACGGAAGCTGGAAATGGTCGGTGAAAACACTGCCAATCATTTCGATGAATACGTTTTCAGAGTTGCTGATCGGCGCATTTACAAAAAAGGCGCGGCCGATGATCCCTAGGAAACAGGCGATCGAAAGGGAAATCACCACCCAGGTAATCGCGACTTTGCGGGACTTGCGCACCTCTCTTTCGTCGCGGATTGCCATGAAGCGAACGAGAATATGCGGCATCCCGAAATAACCCAGCGCCCAGGCGAGCTGTGAGATGATCCCAACAAAGCTCATCGGGTTTCCGTTGTCATAAAGCGGATTCAGGAAGTTGGTGCCGAGCCCATTGAGAACCTCGACCATTTGATCCGGGCCGCCGATCATGCTGACGGCAAAAAGCGGCACGACCATCAGGGAGAGGAGCATCAGCAAGCCCTGAACAAAGTCTGTCCAGCAGACAGCCAAAAATCCGCCCAAAAAGGTGTAGATCAAAATAACGGATGCGCCGATCGCCAGCGCCCAGACGTATTCAATCCCAAATACGACCGAAAAGAGCTTGGCACCTGCCGAAAAAGCCGAAGCGGTATAAACCAGGAAAAAGATCATGATAAAGAGGGAAGAGGCCACCCGCAAAACCTTGGAACGGTCGTGGAAACGGTTTTCAAAAAACTCCGGAAGGGTCAGCGAATTTTTTGCCCGGATGGTGTACCTGCGGAGCCGGGAAGCGACAAACACCCAGTTGAGAATTGTGCCGATCGCCAGACCGACCGCAATCCAAATCTGCCCTGTGCCGAAGGCATAGATCGCGCCGGGCAGTCCCATGAGAAGCCAGCCGCTCATATCCGAAGCCTGTGCGCTCAGGGCCGCCACCCAACCGTTCAGGCTGCGCCCGCCAAGAAAATAATCCTCAGAATTTTTTGTCCTGCGGTAATAAAATAAACCGATTACCATCATCAGTAAAAGATAGATACCAAAAGCGATTAAAATCCATATGCTGTCTGCTGTCATATTCCCTTCTCACTCTCTTTCTATATTTCAGCGAATTAAATCAATAAATCATATTATAACACAAAAAAGCACGAAGTGCGCTTCCGCTACATGTTACAATGTTCTCTCAGCCGTCGCAGGCTTTGCCTGCGCTTATGGCGTGAGGTTATTATAACATAAAAAGAAGAGATTGCCAAGATTTTCTGTCGAAATTCGGAATAAAAAGCAAGGGCGCCTTAAAAGGCGCCCAAATGTTTGCTCAAACTCCAGCCAGTTCCCTAGAATGCTCCTTTAACTCATCTAGAAGGCCGATTACCTTTTTATGAGGATCAATAATCTCGCCTACAGAAGCGTCGTGATGAATTGCATCGATCACATAGGCAGTGTATTTGGTCAAGTCTACATCCACGATCCAAGGTCGGCTCAAAAGCTCCGGTGTGCGGTACGTCAGATTTGTGACGAATATTTTATCGAATACCCCCTCTTCATACGCTCTGTCGAATTCAGACAACCCACTGCAGAAAAGACCAAAGGTGATAAAGGCAAAGATTCGCTTGGCGCCCTTGAGCTTTAAATGCTGGAATGTGTCGATTAAAGACGAACCGGATGCGATCATGTCGTCGACTACGATCGCGTCCTTGTTCTCCAGACTGCTGCCGATATACTCATGAGATACAATCGGATTAACGCCATCCACTACTTTAGATAAATCGCGGCGCTTATAAAACATCCCCATTTCGAGGTTGAGCATCGACGCATAGTCGAGGCATCGGCTCACACCGCCGGAATCGGGCGAAATCAGGATCACTTTATCTGGGCGAAACGCAATCGAAGTTATATTCTTAACCAGCGCTTTAATCATCTGGTAAGTTGGACGCATGTTGTCAAATCCATTGAGCGGAACTGCATTCTGCACCCGGCCGTCGTGCGCATCAAAGGTGACAATATTGGAAACCCCCATATTAACTAACTCCTGCAAAGCATTGGCACAGTCAAGAGACTCCCGGAAGGTGCGTTTATGCTGACGCCCTTCGTACAGCATTGGCATAATCACGGTGATTCGTTTCGCCTTGCCACCGATTGCAGAAATAATCCGCTTTAAATCCTGAAAATGGTCGTCCGGACTCATGGGTACTTCCTGGCCGTACATCTTATAGGTCACACTGTAATTGAACGGATCGCTGACGATAAAAATATCACGACCGCGGATCGACTGCAAAAGCAGTCCTTTTCCTTCCCCGGTTGCAAAACGAGGAAATTCGGCCTTCAGGATAAATTCCTGATTCGTATCGTGCCATTTCCTGATGTAATACTGAATTTTACCGCAGAATTCTTCACAGCCGCGCATACAGATTAACGCCAAATTTTCCGCTTTTCCCCGTTCCATCGTCCTGAACCATCCTTTCATTTCAACCCTATGATACAATTTAACACCGGTTCAATATTCGATATCCTACTTCAATTTTAACATATCGCATTCGATATCACAAGGACAAAGCATATTTTTTCAAATATAAAAGAAAAGTGAGAGATTTTCCGCCCGGGAGAAACAAGAAATACACTGAAATTAATCTGTGCCGTTAGACACAATTTTTTATTTAGAGATTAAGGATTATACAACCTTTCTGCCTTCTTACGTTTGGCTCTTTTCTTGATTGGCAATTCTTCAGGCGCTAATTTTACCAGTAAATCTTTTGGTTCTACACCCAAACTATATGCAAGATTTTCCAGCAAATCAACCGTAATATTTTCTTCTCCATGTTCGATTCTTCTCAGACAAGAAATGCTGATTTTCGCTCCATAAGCTAAATCTTGTTGAGATATATCTTTCTCCAAGCGGTATTTTTTGACGTTTTCTCCGATGATCTGGCGCAGTGCCATAAATACCCCACCCTTATTGTAGTGGGATTTACTATAGAAATCAATCGATATATAAAAGCGCTAATATAATACTGCTTATATAGAAAGGAAAAAGACAGAATTTTTCTAAAATATTGGTTTAATTTTATAGATAAAGCGACCCGGATGCCATGTGCCGCAGGGCGGAGCACTTTCTCGCCGGGGATCTCCGACGCGAAAAATGCGTTGTACACTGATTACTTCGTCTAAGCATACTACATAAAGTTATCTTAAAAATTTTTGCTTTTTCATGTCTGCAAAATAGGCCCCAAAAACTGTTTTGACATATTTACTTTATAACGTTGCCTTGAGTGGCAAAAATATCGTTTTATTAAGATCAATATTTACATTCATTTTTAGATGAAATCAGCGCTTTTATCTCTCTTGATTTTATTGTAGATAAAAGCTCCCCAGCAGTGCAGGGAATCATTCTTGTAAAAATGCGCTTTTTATAAAAAACGGCGCAGTCATAAATGACTACGCCGTTTCTCGTAGATGATTGCCTAATCCGTCTGCATTCTCATACTGTGAAAGCGGGCAGAACCGGCGTTACTTACCGTAAACCGAAAGCTTATTTGTGGTCTACGCCGTACATGTGCTTGATCAGCATCAAAACCTTGTTGCTGTAGCCCCACTCGTTGTCATACCAGGAAACGAGTTTGACAAATTTGTCAGTCAGAGCAATACCGGCAGTTGCGTCAAAAATGGATGTTCTCGCATCAGTCAGGAAGTCAGAAGAAACAACTGCCTCTTCGGTGTAACCGAGGATTCCTTTCATCGGGCCTTCAGAAGCAGCTTTGACAGCAGCACAAATCTCATCATAGGTTGCAGCTTTTGCAAGGTTGACGGTGAGGTCGACAACAGAAACATCCAAGGTGGGAACACGGAACGCCATACCGGTCAGTTTGCCGTTGAGCTCCGGAATGACCTTGCCGACTGCCTTTGCAGCGCCGGTGGAAGAAGGAATGATGTTTCCAGCAGCAGCGCGTCCGCCTCTCCAATCCTTTTTGGAAGGACCGTCAACGGTCTTCTGGGTGGCAGTGGTGGAATGGACAGTGGTCATCAAACCGTCTACAATGCCAAAGTTATCGTTGATGACTTTGGCAAGCGGTGCCAGGCAGTTTGTGGTGCAGGAAGCGTTGGAAACGATGTTCATGTCGCTGGTGTATTTTTCGTTGTTGACGCCCATGACAAACATCGGAGCATCTTTGGACGGGGCAGAGATGACAACCTTTTTTGCACCGCCTTCAAAGTGAGCGGCAGCTTTATCCATGGTGGTGAAAACGCCGGTGGACTCTACAACGTACTCAGCGCCGCAGTCTTTCCACGGAATTTCCTTCGGGTCCATGCAGGCATAAACATCAATCGATTTGCCGTTGACACAGAATTTGCCGTCTTTTACTTCAACGGAACCCTCAAATTTGCCGTGCATGGTGTCGTACTTGGTCATGTAAACCATGTAATCGACATCGATGAACGGATCGTTGATTCCAACAACCTCATAAACATCCGGCTGGCTGACAGCAGCGCGGAAAACGAGGCGGCCGATTCTCCCGAACCCATTAATACCAACTTTGATAGCCATATTAATACCTCCAATTAGTTTTGATACTATTTTATCAAAATTTTTGCAGCTTTTCAAGTGGCAACTTAATAAATATATGAAATTTTTGGTGCGGTCATGTGGCTTTCGGCTGAAAACAGAAGCTGCTGACCATTTCTGATTTACAAGGACGCTTAAGTCGGCTATGATATAAGATTATATTCACAGAAAGATTGCTGACGCTCTCGATTGACTGCAATATCAGACAAGCTTTTTAAAAGGGCCGATAGGACTGGTTCGGATTTCTCAAAAAGGATTTTTCGGTTGTTTTCTTGCGGCATTGAATGAAAAAGCTTTCCGGCGCGGGATATTTTTTAGCCAAAAATAAAAACAGCATAACTTTTTGAAAAAAAGTTCCATTTTCAGTTGAATTATGAACGAAAAAAGGGTAAAATTAACTCAGTTGTGTTCTCGTAACCGCCAGATGTAAAGATAGGCTCGTCTTTGCCGGACAAGCCTATCTTAAATTGTGGGGAACAAATTATGCGGAGGTTCAATTTTATGGCAGTGAAGTACATATTCGTCACCGGGGGTGTGGTTTCCGGCCTGGGAAAAGGGATTACGGCCGCTTCGATCGGTCGCCTCCTCAAGGACAGGGGATATCGTGTCACCATGCAGAAATTCGATCCGTACATCAATGTCGATCCCGGAACTATGAGCCCTTATCAGCACGGCGAGGTGTTCGTCACCGACGACGGCGCCGAGACGGATCTCGACCTGGGGCATTATGAGCGCTTTATCGACGAAAGCCTTTCGGTCAATTCAAACATCACCACCGGAAAGGTGTACTGGACTGTATTGAATAAAGAACGCCGCGGCGACTATCTCGGCGGAACCGTTCAGGTAATTCCCCACATCACCAACGAAATCAAAAACCGGATCTACCGGGTCGGAAAAAGTGGTGAGACCGATGTCGTAATCACCGAAATCGGCGGGACGGTCGGCGACATTGAAAGCCTTCCGTTTTTGGAAGCGATCCGCCAGGCTTCGACAGAGCTCGGGCGGGAGAACGCCATCTTTGTCCACGTCACCCTCGTCCCCTATATCTCGGGATCGAATGAGCTAAAATCCAAACCGACGCAGCACTCGGTCAAGGAGCTGCTCTCCCTCGGCATCCAGCCGAACCTGATCGTCTGCCGCAGCGAGATGGAGCTTCCCGAGGACATGGTAAAGAAGATCGGTCTATTCTGCAATATCCGCACCGAGGACGTCATCCAGAACCTGACTGCTCCCAGCCTTTATGAGGTTCCGTTGATGCTGGAAAAAGAGGGGATCGCCGATGCGGTCTGTTATCATTTGGGGCTTGAAAATCGTGCGCCGGATCATACCGAATGGATCAACATGGTGGAAAAGACAAAGGCTGCCACAAAAAAGGTTACAATCGGCCTGGTTGGCAAGTATGTGGAGCTTCCGGACGCTTATCTTTCTGTGGCGGAATCGCTTCGCCACGGCGGGATCCCAAACGATGCGGAGGTCGATATCCGCTGGATCAGCTCGGAGGAGATCACCGCGGATAACGTCGCTGAAAAGCTAAGCGAATGCGAAGGGATTCTCGTGCCCGGCGGATTTGGAGACCGGGGGATTGAAGGGAAGATCGCCACGATTTCCTACGCTCGAAAAAATAAGATTCCTTTCTTCGGTATCTGCCTTGGGATGCAGATGGCAGTGGTGGAGTTCGCCCGCGGCATCCTCGGCTATCAGGATGCTAATTCGAGTGAGTTCAATGAAAACGGGGAGCATTCCGTCATTGACATTATGCCGGAGCAGAAGGAGATCACCGATAAGGGCGGCACAATGCGCTTGGGGCTCTATCCCTGTAAACTGGCCGAGGGCTCCCGCGCCAGGGAGATTTACGGCGAAAATCTGATTTATGAGCGCCACCGCCATCGCTATGAGTTCAACAACGAATTCCGCAAGGCCATGCAGGAAGCAGGGCTCGTTTTATCGGGGCTTTCTCCCGACGAGAGGCTGGTGGAAATCGTCGAACTGCCGGATCACCCCTGGTTTATCGGCGTTCAGTTCCATCCGGAATTCAGGTCGCGTCCAAATCGTCCGCATCCGCTTTTCGCTGATTTTATCCGCGCTTCTCTCGAGCATTGAGACATAAAAATATAAACACCCTGCCGTCAATCCATTGACGGCAGGGTGTTTTATTATTGGGGCGGCTTTTGATGCTGTGGACGGTTTCCTGGATCGTTTCATGAGGTAATCACGGAATCGTTCTGCAATTTTTTATATCGGCAAAATATATTTGACCTAAAAAAGGCCTTGGAGAAATCCTCCAAGGCCTTTTTGTTGGTATGCTAAAATCTAAAGTTTCGGCTATCCCCAAACTGGAGCGATTAGCCCTCGTTGATCGCAGCTTGCGCGGCGGCCAAACGAGCAATCGGAACACGGAACGGAGAACAGGAGACATAGGTCAGTCCAACCTTGTGGCAGAACTCAACAGAGGACGGATCGCCGCCGTGTTCGCCGCAGATGCCGAGCTTGATGTCCGGGCGGGTCTGTTTGCCGAGCTTGGTAGCCATCTCCACCAGCTTGCCGACACCGGTCTGATCCAGCTTCGCAAACGGATCGTTCTCGTAAATCTTCTTGTCGTAGTAAGCGCCAAGGAATTTACCGGCGTCGTCACGGCTGAAGCCGAAGGTCATCTGGGTCAGGTCGTTGGTGCCGAAGC
>CAZSIV010000005.1:0-90012 GCA_964607135.1 uncultured Oscillospiraceae bacterium
TTAGGGCTTTGCCCGCATATGAAATACCACCCGCTATGCGGGTGGATTTTTATTCAATAAGCGAATTGGAGCAAAATAAGCGAAATAACTAAAATAAACAAATTTGATTCAATCATATTAATTGGATTGACAGCAATGAAGAATGTGTTATAATTTGTTTATAGGATGGAAATACAATTGAGTTTTGTATAAGACCGCCAGAACAGGCCGAATCTTCACGTTTGAGGATGATCCAAAATGGAGGAAGAAGAATGGAAAACAAACGCAGATTAAAAAAATGGGTTCTGCCCATTGGCATAGCCGTAGCTGTCCTGGTTGTGTGGAACACAGTAGGTCTCATCTGGCCTAGCAGCATCTTTGACCGTTATGTCCAGCTGCCGGGTCACGATGATCTGAGCGGCTTTGCGGATCTGCAAAACGGCCGGGAGTTAATTGCGGCTTTTTCCTCTCCGGATGAGATAGAAAGCCTCGTCGGGACAGTGATCAGTCGGGAGCTATGGGAGTCCGAATTTGTCAGTTATCTGCAAAGAGGGGAGGATTCCAGCCAGACCAACTATTTATTTAAGGTTGGAGAGGATCGTTATGCGGCCGTCAGCCTGATTCAATTTCAGGATGAGGAAGCCGGGGCGGTTCTTTGCGATGCGATGGGCTCCGGCACCCTCGGAAGGGCAGCCTATGTTTCGCGAAAGGGAGTCCGCGTTGACGGGGAGCTTCCGATCGACTTCAATTTTTTCGGTGGCCTCCTTTATAAAAACAAAGGATACGCCGAGCACGAGTCGGGGATCAGCTACGGTTCCGGCACGGCGAAAAAGGGGCTTTGGTACGAAGGAAACCGCGGAGTCCAGCTGGTTGCAGAGTCCGAGGACTATGAAAGAATCCGGCAGGAATTAATCAGTTATTTTAAGGAGGATTAAAAGAAACGTCTTTATATTCAATGGGATGGGTTGATTTCTTTTAAAATTTAGATGCTTAAACACAAAAAGGGCGGAGTACTCTCCGCCCTTTTTGCTGTAAATTTTAAATTCAAGGCAGAAGCCCGATCTCTAAGCAGGACACCTCTCCGCAGTACACCTTTGATGATTCCATCAGAAGGGCGGGTTTATAAGCACCGAAGGTATCGGTAAAATCGGCGCGGAAGGTGTCGGAGCTGACTGCCCCGGTGTCGCAGTCCATCCCGCTCGGGAGGTCGAGGGAGACCCTGACCGCCGCCGCGCTGTTTGCCTGCTGGAAGACTTCCTTCACCGGCGCGGGGAGCTCCCCGTGAAAGCCGGTGCCGAAAACCCCGTCGACGAGATAAGCGGCGCGGGCGATTTCTTCCGCAAGGCAGGCGGGGGAAAGGATCGTGACGGCCTGCGGCAGCCGTTCCCGGTTGAGCGACGACAGCGGGGATAAATCCTCCCCGCAGAGGAAAGAGAGGCGGACATCCCATCCGGCTTCCGCCAGCAGCCGCGCGACCACCAGCCCGTCGCCGCCGTTATTCCCCTTTCCGCAGAGGATCAGGATGCTCGACGGCTGTCCTGCCCGCTTGCGAATTTCTTCCGCGGCCCTGGTTCCGGCGTTTTCCATCAGGGCTTCATAGCTCGTCCCGGCGGCCGTAGCCGCCGCTTCGGCCTCGCGCATCTGCTGCGCGGTGTAAATCTTTATGGTGATCGCCCACCTTTCCGTAGTTATGCTTAAAAATAATTTTCGCGCTTGACAAGGGCAATGCGATACGAAAACGAAATGACTCCGCGAGCGGTTTCGTCCCGACAGTCTCAGATTCATTCAGCGCACGGGACGAGTGGTTCGTTTCCCGTGGCCTTAGGCAAGGGAAGAAGCATCAAAGATGAATCCCTTTTCTTGAGCCCGAACGCAGGCAGTTCGTACAGATAAAAACGAGCCCATAGATCGCGATTGGGAAGGCGACGCAGGAAAACGGATTGAAATCCTGGAAGGAGGCCAGACCGGAACATACGGCGATCAGGTTCGGCGCCGAAAGGACGAAACCGAAGAGGGACATCAAAGAGCCGGACACTAAGAGGCTGAAAGAGCTCCGGTCGGTCGGACCGCTGTAAAAGGCGAGCTTCCCATACTTGACAAAGAAAAGGGAGGCAAAGTATAGGAAGAAGATGACAAAAACGTACTCCGAGGTGTTTGATTTGGAAGAGTGATCGAAAAAGATCAGAAGCATTTCGGAACAGCACCAGAGCGTCAGGACGATGTTGCGGAACAGAAAAGCGTTGGAACCCTGTTCCGCCTGGTTTTGACGAATCCCCAACGCAAGAAAGCAGGCTATGCTGACAGCGGAGAGGGCGACAGAGATCAGCATCAGGGCCGACCAGCTCCTGGCCTGAAGAATCTGTAAGACGAGCTGCCCTGTCAGCCCGGCGGCGCAAAGAAAGGAGAGGACTGAAATGCCGAGGGTTTTTTTGGAAAAACCGGCTGACAAAGCGGCGTTTTTGAGGAAAAAGGAGAGGATCAGCACCAGAACGGCGGATACAGCCAGTGTGATGTCGAGGGCTGGGAGGGAGAAATGCCACCCTTTATAAAAACCGGTTTCATAGTCGATGGCGTAAAAAAGCTGCATCGTCCTAATGATGATCCCGCAGGGAACCGAGACAGCCAGCACAGCGGTTAAGACCACACGCAGCGCCTTTGAGTCAAAATGCAACACACTCATCTGCTTTCCAAGTCAACATAGGTTTGTTTCGGAACAATCGCCTTATAGGATGGCCGGACAATCCGGTTGCCGTTGATGAGCTCCTCCATCCTGTGAGCCGCCCAGCCTGACATCCGCGACACAGCAAAAAGCGGGGTGAACAGGTCGGATGGGATTCCCAGCATCCGGTACACCAAGCCGGAATAGAGGTCGACATTGGCACAGATCACCTTGGCGAGTCCCTTCTTGCGTTCAAAAATTTCCGGGGTGAGCCGCTCGATGGCCTCCAGCAGATGAAAATCGCGTTCGAATCCGGTTTTCTGCGCCATCCGTTCCGCCTGCTGTCTCAGGATAACGGCCCGCGGGTCGGATTTGGTGTAGACCGCGTGCCCCATACCGTAAATCAAGCCGCTTCCGTCGCCGGCTTCCCTGTCGATGACCTTTTCGATCAGGGATGAAATTTCGGTTTCGTCCTTGTAATTTTTGATGTTTTCCTTAAAGTAATCGAGCATCTCCGCCACCTTGAGGTTCGCACCGCCGTGCCGGGGGCCTTTCAAGGCGCTGATCGCCCCTGCATAGGCGGAATAGGCGTCGGTCCCGGTCGAGGTGAGGGAACGGCAGGTGAAGGTGGAGTTGTTGCCGCCGCCGTGCTCGGCGTGGAGCACCAGGCAAAGGTCGAGAAGCCGGGCCTCCTCCTCGGTATAGGCCCGGTCGATCCGGAGGGTGGAGAGGATGCTCTGCGCAAACCCTTCCTCCAGGTTCGACTGGTGGAAGTACATGCTCTCATGGTCGTAGTGGCGGCGTTTGACCTGGTAAGCATTTACCATGATGGTGGGAATCCGGGCAATGAGCTTGACCGCTTTGCGCATTTCGGCCGCCAGAGAATTGTCCTCGGCGTCCTCGTCGTAAGAATAAAGCGCCAGGACGGAACGCGCCATTTTATTCATGATATTCCGGGAGGGAGCCTTGAAAATCATATCCTCTGCAAAGCCATCCGGCAGCTCGCGGTAAAAGCTGAGAACTGCGGTGAAATCGTCCAGCTGCTCTTTGGTCGGGAGAACGCCGAAGAGCAGAAGGTAGATGACCTCCTCAAAGCCGCAGCGGTTCCCTTTGGTAAACCCCGCGATCAAATCCTCAATATCGATGCCGCGGTAGGCGAGCCGCCCCTGTGCCGGTTCGCGCTTGCCGCCGTTGAGGGTGTATCCGCTCACACTGCAAATTCTGGTGACACCGGCAACCACGCCGCTCCCGTCGGCGTTGCGGAGCCCCCGTTTTACATCGTATTTTTTATACTCTTCGGGCCGAATGGTGTTATATTCTTTAAAACGTCTGCATAAGGTTTCAATGGACGTGTGTTCAGCTTCCGGCCGGTTCATGAGCGAATCCCTCCTGTCGTCCAAGCCTGTGCACGCACTGGGGCCAGGACTGAATTAAAGTAATTATTCCTATTCTAATGTATTTTTTGTGTCAAGTCAAGGAAAGTTTGATGGGCAGGAGAAAAATATGAAATTTTCCACGAACTCAAAATTCATATTTTGGAAGCATATCAAAAATAAACTGATATTTCTTTTGGAAAATGAATCGAAGGTACTTTAAAAATTCAAAATCCTAATTGGTTTTTATTCGATCCGGCTGATCTTTCCAAAATGCTGGGATTTCTGTCCGGAAAATTTGTCTGCTCCTGTCATCTAAGGGCAGTGTAAAAAAATAAAAGGGAAGGAACGATACAGGGCGCAAAAGAGCCTTTGATTCCCTCTGCGCGCTAGGGAACCATCGTGTTACGGCCTCATATCGTGCGGTGATTGTGATGAAACGAACTCTCTTGAATCTGCTGCTGTTCTTTCTGGCGGTTCTTTGCGTCCCGTTGACTGCGTTTATCGGCCCTGGAGCTGTCGACAGCCCGCTGCAGGATGGATCGAGCTCCTCCGGTCAGTCTCAGGGAGAAGAAAATCCGGTAAAGGAGGAGACGTTTAAGCTGCTTCGAACCGGCACAGGAGAGGTTTTGGAGCTCTCCGCCTCCGATTACATCAAGGGGGTGGTCGCGGCGGAAATCCCGATGGATTACCACATTGAAGCGATCAAGGCGCAGGCGGTCGCCGCCCACACCTATGCGCTGCGGATGAGAGACGTGCAGAAATCGTCGGAGGACAGCAGCCTGAAAGGTGCGGATTTCAGCGACGACCCCTCGCGCTACCAGGCCTATGTCAGCCGGGAGGAATTCGATAAAATGTATGGAGACCGGGCGGAAGAGTTTTGGCAGCGATGCAGCGACGCGGTCGACGAGGTGATGGGAAAGGTCATGCTCTACCAGGATCAGCCGATCGCCGCGGCTTTTCATTCCACTTCTTCGGGGAAGACGGAATCGGCCGAAGTCGTTTGGGGGAACGCCTTTGCCTACCTCGTCCCGGTGGACAGCAAACCGGATGAAAACGCCCCTTCCTACCAATCCGAGAAAAAGCTGACCTTTGCCGAAGTGGAGGCAGCGCTCAAAAAGGCCTACCCGGATATCGTCCTGAGCGGGGAGAAGTCAGCGCTCTTTCAGGTTCAGAAGACCTCGGAATCCGGCACCGTCACCGAAATCAAGGTGGGGAGCATGACCTTGAGCGGCGTCCAGCTGCGCACCGCGCTCTCCCTTTCCTCAGCAAATTTTGCGGTGAGCTACCAGGAGACGGAGGACAGTTACGTCTTTACCACCAAAGGACTGGGGCATGGAGTCGGGATGAGCCAGTACGGGGCAAACGAAATGGCGGCAGCGGGGAAAACGTATGAGGAAATCCTCAAGCACTACTACACCGGCATAGAGCTGGCCGACTTGTAGGGGGAGCGATCCCGCCCTTGATTTTGAATGACACTGATGATAGAATATCATTGAATCGGGTGCGGCTTACGAAACCGGAAAGGAATATTGCTGAATCAAAAGGCTGGGCCCTCGAGAAGCCCGGCCTTTTTTGGTACGATTCCGATTTTGCTGCGCGTCTGGCTGAGACGGTACGCACAGCTGTCCGTTAAGGTAAAAGCGGGTTTTTAGGGCCTGTCCCGGGAATGTATAGAAAAGAAAGGGACGATATCGGGCGCGGGCGGCTGTGGGAACGGCTGCTTGTACGAAACCGGTATTGGAAGCGATTGACATGATGCCGTTTATTTATACCGTCCTCGCGGCGGCTGCAGGTGGATTCCTGCTCAAGGCGCTCAAGGTTCCGGCAGGCGCTATGATCGGCGCAATGGCGGCGGTGGCGCTGCTCAGCATCTTTACGGGTGAAGCGTTTTTTCCATCCGAGATCAAGGTGGTCGTCCAGATGATCGCGGGGACGTTTATCGGCGTTGGAATCCAGAAAAAGGATGTCCTGGCCCTGAAAAGGTCGATTGTTCCGGCGGTGACCCTCGTAGCCGCGATCATTCTCCTCACCTTGACGATGGGATTTTTGCTCTGCCTTTTTACGGGGTACGACCTGGCGACCGCCCTGTTTTGTTGTGCGCCGGGCGGTGTGGTGGATATGGCGCTGATCAGCTACGACATGGGGGCGGATTCCTCTGTGGTGTCGGTTTTCCAGCTGGTCCGGCTGATCTCTGTGATCTCCCTGTTCCCCCATCTCGTGACCCGGGTGGTTCGGCTTTTCGGCAAACGTCGGGGCAGGGAGCGGGAGGACGGCACAGCTGCGGAACAGAATGCGGCTCCGGCAGAAGATCCGGCGCCTTCCGGCAAATGCCGCGGGTGGAAAGAGATCCTCATCACCGCCGCTGTCGGCGGAGCCGGCGGGACGGTCGGCTATCTGCTGGGTCTGCCCGCCGGCACTCTCGTTTTTTCGATGGCGGGGGTCGCAGTGCAGAACATCCTGTTTGGGAATGCCTATCTGCCGCGTCCGGTCAAGACCGGGGCGCAGATCTGTTCCGGCGCTCTGATCGGGGAGGGGATTACCCTGGCAGCGGTGATCGGGCTCAAAGATGCGGTCGTTCCCGCGCTTTTGTTCCTGCTTGGGCATTTCCTCATCAGCGCCTCGCTGAGCCTTGGGCTGTACCGGTTTACGAATTTGAACCTTCCGACTGCTTTTTTCTCCTGCGCGCCGGGCGGGTTGTCGGAATTCTCTTTGATCGCGGGGGACTTTGGAGCGGACATTTCAAAGGTCACGACTTTTCAGCTCCTGCGGGTCGTCTGCGTGATTGGGCTTTATCCGGTTCTCATCAGCGGATTGCTGCTTCTGTTTCCACAGCTGTGACCCTTGATCGACAAGAGCAGGCGGAGAAAGAAGAACCTTTTGTGAGCACAAAACCGTCCTGCTCCAGAAACATTTTTTTGTCAGCATGCGCCCCGAAAAAAGTGGCCATACTCAATGCAGCAGAAGCTTTGAGGATGCACGGCAATAGAAAAATTGTCGTTTTTCGGGCATTTTCTTCCGGCCTAAATTGCACAAGGGCCATAGAAAAGCACAAAAGGCGGCTTTGATTAGCTGCCTTTTTTGTTTTATATCCCCAAAACACGGTTTATTCTTATAATATTTCAATTTTGTTCAAGTTTTGGAGTTCCAGATTGTGGATAATTTTAGTAAGGGGAACGCCCCGTCGTCGAAGCTCAGGGCGTTTCCCCGTCACGGAAAAGGCCGCCGCGGTTTGTATTTTGGGGCGCGGCGAAACGGCATCGATTTTTCGGAGGAGAAGTATTTTTTCTGCCGGCGGCAGGGCAAAGGGCCCCGGCGGGACGGAGTTTCTCTTTGAGGATGAAAAGGATTTTGGAGGCTTGAACCTTTATGATGAAACTGATTAAGATTTTTAAGCCCTACGCGTTCTGGGTGGTTGTGATCTTTGGCCTTCTGTTCGTGGAGGCCATGACCGACCTTGCACTGCCGGACTACATGTCCAATATCGTCAACAACGGAATCGTGTCCGGCGATACGGGATATATCCTCGCGGAAGGCGGAAAGATGCTGCTGGTGGCCCTGCTCGGCGCAGCCTGTACCATCGCGGTGGGCTATCTTTCCTCCCGGCTGGCGGCGGGGACGGCCCGCAACCTCCGCCATGATGTGTTCCGCAAGGTGGAGCGGTTTTCGAACGCCGAGTTCGACCGCTTTTCCACCGCTTCGCTGATCACGAGGACGACCAACGACATCCAGCAGATCCAGATGCTCTCGGTCATGGCGCTTCGTTTTGTTTTTTATGCTCCGATCATGGGGATCGGCGGCGTCATCAGGGCGGTCGGAAAGAGCCCGAATCTGAGCTGGATCATCGCGGTTGCCGTTTTAGTGGTAATCGGTCTTGTGCTGGTAATCTTCGCCCTCTCCGTTCCCCGGTTCAAGCGGGT
Source organism: uncultured Oscillospiraceae bacterium (assembly GCA_964607135.1). Taxonomy (GTDB): domain Bacteria; phylum Bacillota; class Clostridia; order Oscillospirales; family Ruminococcaceae; genus Metaruminococcus_A. The sequence continues at coordinate 7,932 of CAZSIV010000005.1, forward strand.
GCAGAAGCTGGTCGACAAATTGAACCTGGTCACCCGCGAAAGCCTGACCGGGATGATGGTGATCCGCGCCTTTAACACCCAGAGACGGGAGGAAGAGCGATTTGACGAAGTCAACCGTGATTTGACCCGGACTACCCTCTTCGTCAACCGGATCATGATCTTTATGATGCCGGTGATGATGCTCATCATGAACGGCGTTCAGCTGCTGATCATCTGGATCGGAGCGGGCCAGGTCGATTTAGGGGGGATCCAGGTCGGCGACATGATGGCTTTTATGCAGTACGCCATGCAGATTATCATGTCCTTCCTGATGATCTCGGTCATGTTCATCATGCTGCCCCGCGCCTCGGTATCGGCCCAGCGGATCAACGAAGTGCTTGAAGCCGAGCCGGCGATCCGGGACAAAGAGTCGCCCGTCCGGCTCCCGGAGAACTTCAAAGGCGTTATTGAGTTCAAGAACGTGACCTTTGCCTATCCGGGCGCGGACGAGCCGGCCTTAAAGCAGATCAGCTTTACAGCGAAGCCGGGGGAGACGACCGCCTTTATCGGCAGCACCGGCAGCGGAAAATCTACCCTGGTCAACCTGATTGTCCGATTTTACGATGTGACGGAAGGGCAGATTTTGATCGACGGGGTGGATATCCGCGACGTTTCCCAGCATGAGCTCAGGGAGCGGATCGGCTTTGTGCCGCAGAAAGGGGTGCTGTTCTCCGGAACCATCCGGTCGAACCTCCGGTATGCCAAAGAGGACGCTTCCGATGAAGAAGTGCGGACGGCGGCGGAAATCGCGCAGGCCGCCGACTTTATCGGGGAGAAAGAGGGCGGCTATGATTCCGAAATCGCTCAGGGGGGCGGCAACGTCTCCGGCGGGCAGAAGCAGCGGCTTTCGATTGCGAGGGCGCTGGTGAAGCGGGCGCCGATCTATATCTTCGACGACAGCTTTTCCGCCCTCGATTTTAAAACGGATGCAGCCCTTCGCCGCGCCCTCAAGCGGGAGACCGGGCACTCCACCATGCTGCTCGTCGCCCAGCGGATCAGCACCATTATGGGCGCGGAGCAGATTATCGTGCTCGACGACGGCGGGATTGCCGGGATCGGCACCCACCAGGAACTGATGAAATGCTGCGACGTTTACCGGGAGATCGCCCAGTCGCAGCTGTCGGAAAAGGAGCTGGAAGCATGAGTAAAGGAAATTCTTTTCAGCCAAAACACAGGGGCCCGGGCGGACACGGCCCGATGGGAGGACATCCGGGTGTTCCGGGGGAAAAGGCGAAGAACTTCAAAGGAACGATGAAACGCCTCCTGCGATATTTAAAGCCTTTTCTCCCCTCGGTGATTGTTGTTCTCATCTTTGCCGTTGCAAGCACGGTTTTCATGATCGTTGGGCCGACGTTGCTCGGAAACGCCACCACGGAAATTTTTAACGGGGTGATGGGAAAGCTGGCGGGAACCTCGGCCGGGATCAATTTTGAAGCGGTCGGCTCGACGCTGCTGCTTTTGCTGCTGCTCTATTTAGTCAGCGCCCTTTTCTCCTATTTTCAGAATTTTCTGATGACCGGCGTTTCTATGAAGCTGACCTATCGGTTTCGCAGGGAGATTTCGGAAAAGATCAACCGGCTCCCGCTGAGCTATTTCGACACCCGCACCCACGGGGAAGTTCTCTCCCGCGTGACCAACGACGTCGACACGGTCTCGAATTCCCTCAACCAGAGCCTCACCCAACTGATCACTGCCGCGACCTCGATCATCGGCGTTTTGATCATGATGCTCAGGATCAGCTGGCTGCTCACCCTGGTCACGGTCATCATCATTCCGGTGGCTCTGCTTTTGGTTTCCGCGATCGTCAAACGGTCGCAGAAATACTTCATCGGGCAGCAGCGCTATCTGGGCGAGGTCAACGGCCATGTGGAGGAGATGTACGCGGGCCACAACGTCATGAAGGCGTTCAACGGGGAAGAAAAGAGCATTGAAAAATTCGACGGCCTCAATGAAAAGCTCTACAAGGTCGCCTGGAAATCCCAGTTTTTGTCCGGATTGATGATGCCGGTGATGGGGTTTGTCGGCAATCTGGGATATGTGGCGGTCTGTGTGCTGGGCGGTTTTCTGGCGGTGCAGGATCTCGTATTTTTCGGCGGGGCCGTTACGGTCGGCAGGATCGCGGTCGGCGATATCCAGGCTTTTATCCAGTATGTTCGGCTGTTCAACCAGCCGATCACCCAGACGATGAACATCGCAAACGTCTTTCAGTCGACTGCTGCCGCCGCGGAACGGGTTTTTGAGTTCTTAAACGAGCCGGAGGAAATTCCGGAGAAGGAAAATCCCGTCCACCCCGGCGAAATCCAGGGGCATGTGGAGTTTAAAAATGTGCATTTTGGCTACCTCCCCGAAAAAACCATCATCAACGACTTTTCCGCCGAGGTGCAGCCGGGCCGAAAGGTTGCGATCGTCGGGCCGACCGGCGCGGGAAAAACCACGATGGTCAAGCTGCTCCTGCGGTATTATGACGTCAACGGCGGGGCGATTCTGTTAGACGGGCACGACATCCGGGATTTCCGACGGGATGAACTGCGGGATGCCTTCGGGATGGTTTTGCAGGACACCTGGCTCTTTAAGGGGACGATTATGGAAAATATCCGGTACGGCAGGCTCAGCGCTTCTGACGAAGAGGTGGTCGCGGCTGCGAAGGCCGCCCATGCCGACCATTTTATCCGCACCCTCCCGGACGGGTACCAGATGGAGATCAACGAAGAATCCAGCAATATTTCACAGGGCCAGAAGCAGCTCCTCACCATCGCGCGGGCGATTTTGGCGGACCCTGCGGTTTTGATCCTGGACGAAGCGACCAGCTCGGTCGACACCCGCACCGAGGTTCGGATTCAGAGGGCGATGGAGAACTTGATGAAAGGGCGCACCAGCTTTATCATCGCGCACCGCCTTTCCACCATCCGCGATGCGGATATCATCCTCGTCATGCGGGACGGCGATATCGTGGAGCAGGGCAGCCATGACGAACTGATTGCGAAAAACGGTTTTTACGCCGCGCTTTACAACAGCCAGTTCGAATCGGCGGCGGGCTGAAAATAAAGCAGCGAAGGTGCCGCGGGGAATCTCACCCGCGGCCCTTTTGCCCTTCTGACTCAGTTGAGGGAAATCGAGGTGAAATTGGTTCAGTTTTCACAAAGCCGGCTGTGAAAATTTGAGCATCTTTCAAATTCCTTTTCACTTGTTTCTGTGTTATACTGAGAATGGTTTTTTCATCTGCCCGGGTTTGGACCGGATGGGAGGATCAAATAAAATGGAGACGGAGGATTCAGATGAAGAAAGCGACGATAACAGCAGACAAAGCATATAAAATCAGCGAGGTCGACCGCAGGCTGATGGGTTCGTTCATCGAGCATCTCGGCAGAACGGTCTATGATGGAATTTACGATCCGTCGCATCCGACGGCGGATGAAAATGGTTTCCGCGGCGACGTGAAGGAATTGATCCGGGAGCTGGGCGTTACCATCGTTCGTTATCCGGGCGGGAACTTTGTTTCGGGTTATGACTGGAAGGATGGGATCGGCCCCAAAGAGGAGCGGCCTGCGAAGTTTGATCCGGCCTGGAAGATCGTTGAAACCAATGAGGTGGGAACCGACGAATTTGCAAAATATGCGAGGGACACCGGCTTCGAGGTGATGATGGCGGTCAATATGGGCACCGGCACGCCGAAGGACGCGCAGGAAATCGTCGATTACTGCAACGGAAAGGGCGGCACCTACTGGAGCGACCTGCGGATCAAGAACGGGACGGCCGAGCCGCATGGGTTCAAGACTTGGTGTATCGGCAACGAGATGGACGGCCCGTGGCAGATCTGCTGCATGGATGCCGACGCCTATGCGAAAAAGGCGATGGAGGCCGCGAAGCTGATGCGCTGGACCGATCCGTCGATCGAAACCGTTTTCTGCGGCAGCTGTGCGACCGAGCCGGAGCATAAAACCTTTGGATTCTGGGACCGGATGGTCTTTGAGCGGGCTTATGAAGAGATCGATTATATCTCCCTCCACCGCTATTACAACTACACCCCGGCGGCGAATATGTTCTATCCGCTTTTGGATACCTTCGGGGATATCCCCCACTTTTTCACCGACCTACAGAATTTTCTGGACATGGCAAAGGGCGCGGCCGATTATGTAAAGGTTGCGACCCATTCCAACAAGACCATCAACATCTCCTTTGACGAATGGGGAGTCGTCACCAGCGACCGTGAAAACGGCGAAAACAAACGGCGCGGCTACTCCGCTTTCACCCAGGTCGATACGATGATCTACGGAGGGCTGCTCTGCACCTTCTTAAACAATTCCGACCGGGTCAAGATCGCGAACCAGTCGCTGTTGGTCAACCAGGGCGGAATGATCTCCACCAAGAAAGATGGGGGTGTGATCCGCCAGGGCACCTTCTACCCATTCATGCACGTGGCGAAATACGGAAAGGGGATTGCCATCCGGACAGTGGTGGACGGCCCGAGCGTTGCGACCGAGCATTACGGGGAAGAACCCGCGATCGTCAACTCTGTCGTATACAACCCGGAGACAGGGGATGTAACCGTTTTTGCCATCAACTGTTCGATGGTGGACGAAATCGAGGTGTCTTTTGACCTTCGCTCCTTCGGCGGGCTCGACCCGGTTGAGCGGATTGAAGTGTACAGCGAGGATCCGTTCGTTCGCAACACCTTCGAAACGCCGGATGCAATCGCTCCGACGCTCCTTCCGCTCGATGCGCCGGAAAACGATGTGGCCAAGGCTGTTTTGAAAAAACACTCCTGGAATGTTCTCCGCTTTAAAGTAAAATAGAGTGAATCGTCATATTCGGCAAGGCCGGCAGATTTACAATCTGCCGGCCTTGCCGCCACTAGTCGGCGGGGTTCCTCGGTTTGGACGATGAAAAAATGGGTCTTTCAGCAGAGAGAGGCTTTGTATTTTTGGCGTTTTATGTTACACTAGACAGGATGAAGCCTTTTGGTTTAGAAAAGTTTTACTGCTTGGAGGGATGGAGATGCCTCGCTTTTTTGTGGAGCGGATCCGGGGGAATACGGTCACCTTGACCGGGGAAAACGCGGCCCATATCGCCAAATCGCTCCGGATGCGTGCGGGGGAGGTTCTCACCCTGTCGGACGCGGACGGGACCGACTGCGAAGGAAGGATCAGATCGGTCACGCCGGAATCGGTAGAGGTGGAAATCCTGGAGACGAGGCAGAATACCAGCGAGCCCAGCATTGCGGTCACCCTTTATCAGGCGCTTCCGAAGGTTGGAAAATTTGAAACGATCGTTCAAAAGGCAGTCGAGCTGGGGGTAAAACAGGTGGTTCCCATCTTGACGTCGCGGTGTGTTTCCCGCCCGGATGAAAAATCGATGTCGAAAAAGCTGGAACGGTACAATAAAATTGCGCTGGAGGCGGCAAAACAGTCGGGGCGCGGGATGATTCCCGCCGTTTTGCCGCTTGTGACATATGAAAGCATGTTAAGCGAATTCTCTGAATATGATAAAGTGGTTTTGTTTTATGAAGAAGGCGGGGAGAATCTGGGAAAAGTCGTGCCGCCGTCCGCCGGGAAAATTGCTGTGATCATCGGGAGCGAAGGCGGATTTTCAAAAGAAGAGGTTAAAAATGCGGTTTCAGCGGGAGCGGCTGTGGCGACACTCGGCCCGCGGATTCTCCGCTGTGAAACGGCGCCGGTTGCGGCGTTATCTATTTTGATGTACCACACCGGAAATATGTAAAAAAGAAGTTGATAAAGCAGCCGCAAAGGTATATAATAACAGTAGAACGATTGCCCATTGATAAGGAGGAGTCACGATGAAAAAAAATAACGTTTGGGTCTGGATTTTGGCAGTGCTCACCACGGTTGCAGGCATTGCGGTCGCCGTTACGCTTTTGGTAAAACGCGCCGGTAAAAAGCTTCAGAAGGATTTGGACTTTGACGACAGCATCTATTTCGAAGAAGAGGACGCCTCTCTCTTGGATTCGGATGAGCCTTCCGATGAAGAAGAATCCGATTTTGCAGAGGCAGAAAAAGAAGAGTAAAAAGGTTAAAAGTTTTTCTTCTGCGGCCGGGTTCCGGCCGCAGAAGAAAAAATACTTGATTTTCTATAAAGCTTATGCTATAATTGATTTATAAGCCAATGAAAAACAGACAGTTATATTGTATTGATTGGCGTAAATATCGCGGAGTGGAGCAGTCCGGTAGCTCGTCGGGCTCATAACCCGAAGGTCGTAGGTTCAAATCCTTCCTCCGCAACCATGTCGCCGCAAGTTGCATATTGCTTGCGGCGATTTTTTTTATAAAAGTCGCCGGCGCGCTCATTCCGCTGCGCATCCTTTTCCGAAAAAGGTCACGCGGCACTTTCGCTGCTCGCTTGTAAACGCGCTCGCGACGCTTCGGCTTGCTACCAACCTTTTTCGGGGCACAAGGGTTCACCTTTCTTCACCGAAAACGCTAAAATATCTTTTTTATAGTCCTTAGACAAATGATGAGACCGCCGATTTTGATATAAAGCCGGTTGTCTTTCTTTTTGTCTGGAAACCCCTTATTTTAAGGGCTTTTATGGTTTTCACAGGAAAAGAAAAGCGGGAGCTGAGATCAAAGCGGCCTCCGCAATCCCTTTTATTCTACTTTCTCAAAAGCGCCTTTCGGGCAAAAGCGCATACATTTTCCGCAGACAATGCACTTTTTCTCATCCACCACCGGCAGAGAATGAATGTCCTTTTGGCTGATAGCGCCTTTCGGACAGACCGCTATGGATGGGCATTTATGGTTTTGCGGGCATTTCTGCCGGTTCACTACAATTTTCATCCCAGTTTCCTTCTTTCTCTTCATTCTTACAGTACTGTTCCTTGATCGATTCCATCAATACGATAACGCGTTCGTCCTGAATCCAATAAGTAACGTTCGTTCCCTGCTTTTGCGAGTCGAGGATCCCGGCATTTTTCAGCTGGTTCAGGTGCTGTGAAAGCGCAGAAGCGGTGATATTGGGTGAATATTTGTGAATTTCCCCCACTGTAAGCCGCCCCCGCATCAGTGCGCATAATATCAGCAGTCGGTGTTCATTGGCCAGAAGCTTCAGGAGTTCCGCAATCCTTTTCGCCTGTTTCTCCATTTCGTCTCCTCCTTTTTCGACCTTTGGGCTTGCAAATCCCCTGGACCATCGTCCCCATCGGGCAGTATACGCACTACGATCTCGGGCGAAACAGCACCATCGTTACAATTCCCAACACGGTAGAGGTCAGCATCACACCAAAAAAGCCAAAGGCAAACTGCGCAAACCACAGGGCCGCCATTCCGACCTCCGGCCATTCCCATGGAAGCTTAAGCGCCTATAAAAGCGTTACGGTTTCTGAAAGCTCCGCCCCGGTAAATACCTTATATGAGCCAAACAGCATGAGACTGAACATGGCCATAAAGAATACCGGAAATCCATACCGAAACCAAACGCTGCGCAAAAATTTCGGCGGCGGTGCATTGCGGGAGAGTTTCAGCTTCTTGCCCGACAGGCCCAGCAGCTGCCCTCGTCCGCAGTATCGGTTGCAGTAGGCTTTGCCGCTCCCAAACACGGCGACGAGGAGCGGAATCGTAAAAAACAACATCCCCAGCCATGCAAACGGGATATTGAACAGCCCGAGACAGAGATCAAGCAATTCGGCGGTCTAAAGATAATCATACCATCTTTTTTTCTTCACGGTACACCGCCCGTTCAATGGTGGCAATTACAGCTGCGGGGCACTCCTTTACGCATTTGCCGCAGCCGACGCATTTTGTTTCGTTCAATCGGGCTTTTACGCCGTACATGGTATGGATTGCATCTCGCGGGCATACGGCGGCACAGCATCCGCAAGCCACACATTCTCCGCCGACCCGGGCGACTTTAGGCGACTACTTTATAAATCCCCCAATATTTTATTAATTAAGATATTTCTAACATACTTTAAATACAGCGTTTTGTCAAGCTGTTATTTTACTGCTATTTTATGGGTAACATCCGCAAAACTTTCCTTGATCTGCCATATTCTATTTAATGCGTAAGAAGGTGAACAAGGAAAATACCAAGGGTTACGGCTGGGTGTTGTTCATCGGCTGATGAGGGCGAGATCAGCGTCAACAGAATCTATACCAAAGAGCATCCTTTCATCGTCATGCCGGGGCAGGATGCCGTCGGCGATCGAGGGCTGGGAGAATTCATTCCGGCTTCCCGTGTGAAGGTCCGTCCACGAAGGGGAGCGTTACAAGCAAAATTTCGAGGCGCCGGATGTGCATATCCCCGCGGCGGATGACAATGACATGAATCTGACGAGGGCGCGCAAGCTGATTTCGGAAACAACGATTCAGATCAATACGGCGTCAAGCGGAGCCGAGCGTCTGAGGCCGACGCAGAATCAGCATACGCCTGCTCCCGCAATGTGAAAAAAAGCAGCGTGATAACTGTTCTACAGTTATCACGCTGCTTTTAATCAAAGCGGGTTAACGCGCCATTTTGTAGATTTCGATCAAGTCCGCTTTCTTGAGTGGGACAAAATGCCCGGTAATCGTGGTGTCGCCGCCGGAGCATTTGTCGGCCATGATTTCGATCTCTTCATCGGTGATCTCCCTGCCGTTGAGCAGTTCTTTGATGGTAACCGGCATTTCGATGGAGCGGTAGAAATCCTCCATTGCCTCGATTCCTTCGAGCGCCGTCCGTTCCGGATCTTCCGGATGGTTGTAGACGCCGAGGACGTTGACGGCAAACTGGGCGAACCGCTCCGGCTTGTGCTTGTAAACGTACCGCGCCCAGCTTCCCCAGACGGCGGAGAGCCCTGCTCCGTGGGTGACGTCGAAGAGCCCGCCGAGCTCATGCTCGAGCTTGTGGCTGGCGTAATCGCCGACTGAGCCGCAGCCGGTCAGGTCGTTGTGCGCCAGGCTGCTCGCCCACATGATATTCGCCCGCGCCTCATAATCCTGCGGCTTGTTCATCAGGATTTTCGCGTTGCGGATGACGCTGCGCATCAGGCTCTCCGCGATGCCGTCGGTCAGCTCCATAGTGTCGACGTCGGTGAAATAGCGCTCCATGGTGTGCATCAGGATATCGGTACACCCGCTCTGGGTCTGGTACTGGGGCAGGGTGTAGGTCAGCTCCGGGTTCATAACGGCGAATTTGCAGCGAATATAATCGGTATTGCAGGCCTTTTTGAACCAGCCCTCTTCGTTTGTGATGACGGAGGAGTTGCTCATCTCGCTCCCCGCCGCGGCGATGGTCAGAACAGCCCCCACCGGATAAGCGCCGGTCGGCTTTACTCTTCCCTCGTAAAGATCCCAGACGTCGCAGTCGTTTGCAAGGCCGTAGCCGATGGCTTTGCAGGAATCGATAACGCTGCCGCCGCCGACTGCCAGCAGAAAGTCGACCCCCTCTTTTTTGCAGAGATCGATTCCCTCCCGCACTTTGGAAACACGGGGGTTCGGAACGACGCCGCCGAGGGAGACATACTGAATCCCCGCCGCGTCCAGAGAGGCGTAAACGCGATCCAGCAGGCCGGACCTTTTCGCGCTGTTCCCGCCGAAATGCACGAGAACCTTTTTACAGTTCTGGGCTTTGACAAGCTCGCCGACCTTTGCCTCGGCATTCTTGCCGAATACCACCTGTGTTGGAGTATAGTAGTTGAAATTTTCCACGATCAGACCACCCCTTATTTGATTGAATGATAGAAATTCCCCTGCCGGCGGCTGAAGACCCACAGATGCAGAGAACGCCTGCAAACGTTCCGCCCGGTTTGGATATATACAGTATAACCCCTTTAAAACCTCCCGTCCAGCCCGTTTCTCCTGAATTTTTGAATATTTCTTTAACTTTTGGATGAGGTCTCTTGACACCGGAAAGAATAAGTGATAAATTGATATTAGCACTCAGGAGTAATGAGTGCTAATATTATGAAGGACAGATAAAGGATTGCAAGTTTTCCGGCGAAGAGGTGAAAAAAGTGAGGTTGGATGACAGGAAACTGAAAATTCTGGCCGCGGTCGTCGACGAATATATCCGGACTGGGGAACCGGTCGGTTCCAAGGCCCTCGTCGAGCTGTCCGGCCTTTCCGTTTCGTCTGCAACCGTCCGCAACGATATGGCGGCGCTTGAGTCGCTGGGCTTTCTGGAACAGCCGCACACCTCGGCCGGGCGGATCCCCACCTTCCAGGGCTACCGGTTCTATATCGAACGGCTGATGAAGCCGGAGCCCCTTTCCCTGAAGGAGCGGGGGATGATCGACGACATGCTCGGCAAAGACGGGGCAGTCACGGCGGAGTCGGTCATCGAAACTGCAACCGAGGCGCTGGCGCAGCTGACCGGCTGTGCGACCTTCAACACCAAGAACATGCCGCAGATTTCGGTCATCACCCGGGTGGAGGTCATACCGGCGGGCAGGCGGCTCTACGCTTTGCTGATCCTGACTTCATCGGGGGCGATCAAAAACCGAATCTGCCGGATGGAGTTCGACCTCACCGGCGACCAGTTGGAATTCTTCGACCGTTTTTTGAACGAAAACCTGCACGGGCTGAAGCTCGACCAGCTCAACCCTTCCCTTATGCAGAATCTCGCCGCGGCGATGGGGAGCTACATGATGACGCTCACGCCGCTGCTCTATGCGGTTTATGAGCTGTCGAACGAGTTCGCTGCCTCAAGCGTCAACCTGAAAGGGGAGACGCGGCTGCTGACAAACGGCGAGTTCGACCCCGGGGAGGTCATGCGGTTCCTGTCCCATAAAAATGACTTGGCGCAGCTTCTTTCATCGGTTTTCGACGGGATTCACGTCGTGTTCGGGCAGGAGGAAAACACCCTGGCGATCACCAATTCCAGCATGATCCTGTCGAAATACAACCTTGGGAAAATCGATGCGGGCTCTCTCGGCGTGATCGGCCCGGTCCGGCTGGATTACGCGAAGATGATCCCGTATATCAAATATTTTTCGGACAGCGTCACCCGTATGCTGTCCGCCAGCGAGGAGTTTGCTGAGGAAGGAGAAGAAGATGAGCGAAAAGAAGAAGGCTCAAACGGCGGAAGCTGAACAGGAGCACAATCAAACGGAAGCCCCGCAGGAGCAGGGGGAAGCCACGCCGGAACAGCCGGATTTGGGGCAGGAGCTGGAACGGCTGACAGCCGAAAACAAAGAGCTTCAGGATAAGCTGCTCCGGCAGATGGCCGAGTTCGACAATTTCCGCAAGCGGACGGCGAAGGAAAAGGGCGAGCTGTATGACGATGCTACGATCAAGTGCGTTTCGCGGATCGTCGCAGTGATCGACAACTTTGAACGGGCCTTAGCGACGCCCTGCGAGGGAAACGAGGAGTTTAAAAAAGGCGTTCAGATGATCTTTGACCAGCTGATGCAGACCCTTTCCGATATGGGAGTTGAAGAGATCGACGCCTTGGGTAAGCCCTTTGACCCCGAGCTACACAACGCGGTCAGCCGGGCGGACGATGAGAATTTTGAGGAAAACACCGTCTGCCAGGTGTTCCAGAAGGGCTTTCAGCTCAAAGGAAAAGTCATTCGCCATGCCATGGTAGTCGTTGCAAATTCATAAAAAACACAAGCGCTTGAATAGAACGGAGGAAAATGATTATGGGAAAAATTATCGGGATCGATCTGGGTACGACGAACTCCTGTGTCGCCGTGATGGAAGGCGGCGAGGCGGTCGTCATTGCCAATCCGGAGGGTGCGAGAACTACGCCGTCGGTCGTCGCGTTTTCGAAAACCGGCGAGAGGATGGTCGGCCAGGTTGCGAAACGCCAGGCGATCACCAACCCGGATAAGACGGTCAGCTCGATCAAACGCCACATGGGAACCGATTACAGCGTCGATATCGACGGGAAGAAATATTCGCCGCAGGAGATTTCCGCGATGACGCTCCAGAAGCTGAAATCCGATGCAGAAGCTTATCTCGGCGAGACGGTTTCCGAGGCGGTCATCACCGTTCCGGCTTATTTCACCGACGCGCAGCGCCAGGCGACTAAGGACGCCGGCAAGATCGCCGGACTGGATGTAAAGCGGATCATCAACGAGCCGACCGCCGCGGCGCTCGCCTATGGCATCGACAAGGAAAACGATCAGAAAATTATGGTTTACGACCTCGGCGGCGGTACCTTCGACGTCTCGATCATCGAGATGGGGGACGGCGTGCAGGAGGTTCTCGCAACGGCGGGCAACAACCGTCTGGGCGGCGACGATTTCGACCAGCGCGTGATCGACTGGCTGGTTGCGGAGTTTAAAAAAGACAACGGAATCGACCTCTCCGGCGATAAGATGGCGATGCAGCGATTGAAAGAGGCGGCCGAGAAGGCGAAGATCGAGCTTTCCGGCATGGCGCAGACTCAGATCAACCTGCCGTTCATCACGGCGGATGCAACCGGGCCGAAGCACCTCGACCTCACGCTGACCCGCGCGAAATTCAACGAAATCACCTCCGATCTGGTAGAGGCCACGATGGGTCCGGTTCGTCAGGCATTGTCCGACGCGGGGCTCCAGCCATCCCAGCTCGACAAGGTTCTTCTGGTCGGCGGTTCCACCCGGATCCCGGCGGTTCAGGATGCGGTAAAAGCCCATACCGGCAAGGATCCCTTTAAGGGCATCAACCCGGATGAGTGCGTCGCCATCGGCGCGGCAATCCAGGGCGGCGTCCTGACCGGCGACGTCAAAGGGCTGCTCCTGCTCGACGTCACCCCGCTCTCCCTCGGCATCGAGACGATGGGCGGCGTCTGCACCAAGGTCATCGAGCGCAACACCACCATCCCGACCAAGAAATCGCAGATTTTCTCGACGGCGGCGGACGGCCAGACCTCGGTCGAGGTCAACGTTCTCCAGGGCGAGCGTGAATTTGCGAAGGATAACAAATCCCTCGGCATGTTCCACCTCGACGGCATTCCGGCGGCTCCCCGCGGCGTCCCGCAGATCGAGGTCACCTTCGACATCGACGCCAACGGCATCGTCCATGTCTCGGCCAAGGATTTGGGCACCGGGAAGGAGCAGAATATCACCATCACTGCATCCACCAACATGTCGAAGGACGATATCGACCGCGCGGTGAAGGAAGCGGAGCAGTTTGCCGCTGAGGACAAGAAAAACCGCGAGGGCGTCGATATCCGTAACAACGCGGATCAGCTCGTCTACCAGACCGAGAAGACCCTCAAGGATATCGGAGACAAGATCACCGAGGATGAAAAGAAGGAAATTCAGGGCAAGATCGACGAACTGAAAGAGGCGCTCAAAGGAACCGACAACGACGCGATCAAGGCGAAGACCGAGGAGGCCCAGCAGGCGTTCTACAAGGTCTCCGAGAAGCTCTACCAGGCGGCGCAGGCCGAGGCGCAGGCGCAGGCCCAGCAGGGCGGTGCGGCAGGAGCCGACAGCGCGCCGCAGGACAATGTGGTCGACGCCGATTTCACCGACGTGAACGACGACGAAAATAAATAAACAGCCGCTTTCTGTGCACCTCTGTCTGTCAGGGCAGGGGTGCGCTGACGGTTTCGGTCCGGCTTGCCGGATACATAACGAGTAAAGGGTGGGCATACGTTTGGCTGAGAAACGCGATTATTATGAAGTCCTGGGCGTGTCAAAGAGCGCCGGGGACGACGAAATTAAAAAGGCATACCGTCAGATGGCAAAAAAGTACCATCCTGACCTGAATCCGGGGGATAAAGAGGCGGAGGCGAAATTCAAAGAGGTCAACGAAGCCTACGAGGTGCTCTCCGACAGCGCGAAGAAAGCCCGTTACGACCAGTTTGGGCACGCCGGGGTCGATCCGAATTTCGGGGCCGGCGGTGCTGGCGGCGGTGCGGGCTTCGGCGGCTTCGATTTTGGGGATCTCGGCGACATTTTCGAGGGCTTTTTCGGCGGTGGCTTCGGCGGCTCTTCGCGGAGCAACCCCAACGCGCCCAGAAGGGGGGCGGACGTCGATGCTTCCGTCGCCATCAGCTTTCTGGAAGCCTGTAAGGGCTGCGAGAAGGACGTGACAGTTTCGTCGATGGCGGCCTGCCCGGAATGCGGCGGTTCCGGCGCGGCGAAGGGCACTTCGGTGAAAACCTGCCCTGACTGCGGCGGGCGGGGACAGGTTCGGGTCAGCCAGCGCACCCCCTTCGGCATGATGCAGACCACCAAAACCTGCACCCGATGCGGCGGCAAGGGAAAGATCATCGAAACGCCCTGCCCGAAGTGTCACGGAGGCGGCCGCGTGCGGCAGTCCTCTACCGTCCATGTCACGATTCCTGCGGGGATCGACGACGGCCAGGCCTTCGCGATGTCCGGCAGGGGAGACCACGGGCTCAACGGCGGGCCGTCCGGCGACCTGGTGGTCAATGTCAGCGTCCGTCCCGACCCGATTTTCACCCGGCGCGGCTTCGACATCTGGTGTGATATTCCGATTACTTATGCGCAGGCAGTCCTCGGCGATGAAATCACCGTCCCGACCATTGACGGGAAGGTGAAATACAACATTCCTGAAGGATTTCAGCCTGAAACGGTGGTGCGGCTGCGCGGGAAAGGCGTCCAGCGGATCAACTCCAGGGGCCGGGGCGACCAGTACGTCAAAGTGATGGTCGAGGTGCCAAAGGAGCTCAACAAGCAGCAAAAAGAGGCGCTGCGCAATTTTGACGCGCTGCTCAACGAAAAACAGCACGCCAAGAAAAAGAGCTTTTTCGATACGCTGAAAGAAAATTTCAGCGGAGGGAAAGAGGCGTGAGGGGTCAAATTATCCAGTCAATGAGAGAAAGAAAAGCACCGGAAAAAGTCTGAGAGAAAGACTTTTTCCGGTGTTTTTTCTAGGAGCGGGTGGGACTTGCTCTCCTGCCTGCTTTTTCTGTCGATCGGCCTTTTAAAAAGGCGCGGGGCTTCTTTACCGGGCGCCGACCGGCTCATCCGACCTTGCCCCTGCATGGGGCAATTCCTTGACCGCCGCTTCGAGCTTTGCCCGGAGCGGCGCAAGCTGAAGGGCGGCGGGCTCTATGATCTTTCCCGCCGAAATCATCCGATCGAGCGTTTCGAGCGAAACCCATTTTGCATCCGCCGTTTCTCCCGGCTGGAGCGTGACGGCGGGCGCGGCTTCCCGCTTCAGGACAAGATAGGTGTCTACAAAGTAGTTCTCCTCCCGGCAGCTCCCGAGGAGAGCGATTTCGTCTTTGGCGGCACAGATTCCGGTTTCCTCCCGGAGCTCCCGCAAGGCTCCTTCCAGGCTGCTTTCTCCCGCCAGCACCGCGCCGCCGGAATTCTCCCATTTGTTGGGGAAAAATTTCTTTTCGGGCGCGCGGCGGGTGAGAAGGATATTCCCTTCCCGATCCACCGTCCAAACAGCGGCGACAAGGTGGTATTCCCCCGGTTCGAGCGGCGCATCCCGCTCTGCCGTCCGCCCGAGAGGATGGCGGTTTTGGTCGTAAAGATCCCAGCGTTCCAACAATTTACCTTCCTTTTTACAGCAGGGGAATTCCCAGCGTCTCCGCCCTGGAACGGATCAGCTCCAGGGCCTGTTTGTATTCTTCGAGGGAATCGCGGTGCTCGATGATCACCGGCATGTCGGGGGAAAGCCCCGCAACTTCGCCTAAAAACGCGTCGATGTCGATCCCGCCCGTTCCGATCGGCGTCTCACGGATGTAAAAAGTCAGTTCGTCCCCGAGGACGACGTCCTTTGCGTGGATGCTTTTGACCTGCGGCCCCAGCTTTTCAAAGCAGTCGTGGAAAAATTCCGCGTTCCAGAAGTACCGGTCCGGGGTAAAAATCATGTTGAACGGGTCGAGATGGACGGCGAACCTGGGCCGGCCGACATCCTGCAAAAGCTGGAGATATTCGTTCGGGGAGGTCGGCGGCACGATTGGCATACATTCGACGGTGTAATAGGTGTTCTGCGGGTTGACGTCGTCGATGATCTCCTGGATGGAGGATACGATCCTGCGGTATCCCTCCGGCGTGCGGTCTTTTTTGCAGCCGGAGTACCATTTCGGCCCGGTGGAGCCCGAGACGTTGACACAGCAGTTGGCGCCGATTTTATCCGCCAGCCGGAGCTGGCTTTTGGCAAATGCCAGCGCATCCTTCCGAACCTGCGGGTCGTCGGAGATCGGGCTGTTCCAGACACCGACCTCGGCGATGGTGATATGATGCTGCTCAGCGGCCTTTCGGTAGGATGCGATTGTGTCGTCGTCCGCGTCCCCTTTGATCGGGCAGACGGCCGCAGTGCAGCCGAGGCCTTCAAAAAAGGATGCCCATTCCTCCGGGGTGGCGTGCTCTGGAAAATAAGAGATGCCCAGCTTCATAAAGGTCCGTCCTTTCTATACAGCAGTTTAATGATAGATTCCCTCGGTCGACAGGGGCTAAAGGGCAAAGTGCCCACAGCTTAATCGGCGGCGGAAAGGCCGATTACTCATAGACCGGTTGATGAGGGCGTTTCCGGGGATGACCCTCTGAAAACATCCCTGCCCGGTCTCAGCCTTTCCGCCGCTGGGCGAGGATCGCTTCATGCTCTCTGATGAGCTCCGACACCAGCTCCGCAAAGCTCCAGCTTTGATTCATGGCGGTCGCCATCGCTTTGATCGGAATCAGCACCCCGTTTGTCCTCAGAGCTTTCAAGAGGCCGTCCATCCGCGCGCTGGACATGCCGCACATGCACAGCACGCCCCCGCAGGACGGCGCGGCGGGGTGCTCCTCGGTTTCCTGAAAGCCGGGGAACCCGGCGAGATATCCCACCTTCTGTCCCAGCTCGTCGGGGGACACCCTATATTCCTCGATGGACAACGCCTTCAATACCGCCGATAAAAGCGGCTGCATCGCCGGCTCCACCGCATAAGAAAGAACCCGTTCCGGCGCTTTTGCAGCGACGTGAGCTTTCATAAATCGCCCTCCGTTCTTTTTGCCTTTATTTCTTTTCCTGTCCGCTTTGACCGGCATCCTGTTCGAATTCCGGCAGCCGTTCCACCTTGACCTTATCGATGCGGCGATCTGTAACGTTCAGTACGGTTAAGATGATGCTACCGACCGTTACCGACGGCTGTTCCCCCTCTGCGGGGATATAGCCGAGCCGGTCAATGATATAGCCGCCGATGGTGTCGTAGTCCCCTTCGCCGCTGAAACGGAGGCCGAACAGCTTCTCCACCTCTTCGAGCGGGGCCAGCCCGTCGATCAGATAGACGTTTTCAGAGAGCTGAGAAACGTCATCCTCTTCGTCGTCGTATTCATCCTGAATGCTGCCGACGATGGATTCGAGCAGATCCTCCATTGTCACCAGCCCGGCTGTTCCGCCATATTCGTCCACGACTACCGCCATCTGCACCTTTTGAGACTGAAATTGCTGGAAGAGCTCCTTGCAGTGGTTCGTCTCGGGGACATAGAGGGGCTTGCGCATATAGTGTTCTACCCTGAACTCAGCCGGGGGAGCGGTGAGAACCAGATTGAGCAGATCCTTGATATACAGGATCCCGACAATATCGTCCAAGTCCTCGTCATAGACCGGAACGCGGGAATATCCGGTGTTCACCGCCGTGTGGATACATTCCTCCAGGCCGGCGTTTAGGGGAAGAGCCGTTATTTCGGTGCGGTGGGTCATGATCTCCGCCGCTGTCCGGTCGTCGAATTCAAAGATGTTGTTGATCATCTCCCGGTCGGCCTGTTCGATCGAACCGTTTTCGTTGCCGACGTCGATCATCATCCGGATTTCCTCTTCCGTCACCTGCTCGGACTCCTGCTCCGCGCTCACGCCGAACAAGCGGAGGACCAGGTTGGTCGACCAGGAGAGGAAGGAGACAAAGGGCCTTTCGATCAGATAGATCGCCCGCAGCGGGCGCGCGATTGCAAAGGAAATCCTTTCGCTGCTGTTCATGGCGAGACGTTTCGGGACGAGCTCGCCGAACACAAGGGTGAAAAACGAAAGGATGATTGTGATCACCACAAGGGAGACGCCCCGGATGAGCCCGGGATTCACGCCGGAGCCGCTGAACGCGAGGACGATATACTCCGCAAAGGTGTCGGCGGCCACCGCCGAGGCGAGCAGGCCGGAAAGGGTGACGCCGACCTGGATGGTCGCCAGGAATCGGGAAGGCTGATCGACCAGGTTGACGAGAATCTCGGCCTTTTTATTGCCGTCGTGCGCCATTTTGCGAAGCTTAGCGTCGTTGAGCGAGATGATTGCGATCTCGCTCATGGCAAAAAACGCGTTTACGAGGATGAGTACAATAAGCAGAGCAATATAAAGCCATATACTGCCGCCGTCAGGATCGGACATTTCTGTGTTCTCCTTTAAAAATTTATTCTTGCATCTAACAATATAGAGGATTTCCGGCCGTCTGTCAATCGGATTCCGCGTCGCTCCCCGCTTTTCTTCCCCCCGCGTTTATGGTACAATATTGTTATCATCGTTTAACAAGGGCAGGGAGGGATCCCACCGCCGGCAATCGCGGCCGGGAGTCCCCGGCGGGACAATCGCGATTCATAAGCGGTGCTAAAAGCGACATTGGAATCCCGCAAGGCACATTGTGTTCGCTTTTTACACTGGCGCCTCGCAGGACGAAAACCTGGAGATCAGCCGAGTGTTGGTGTGCGAATTGACAGCGGAGGCATTCCGCGCCCCGGCACGAAAGGAGCGTCAATTTGAAACTGAATCTCACCTCCGATGCGCTGAAAGCTCTTTCCGCATTGCCGGAGCTGCTCCTGCCGTGGTATGGAAAAAACGCCCGCTCGATGCCCTGGCGGGAAACGCCGAAGCCCTATTACACCTGGATATCTGAAATTATGCTCCAGCAGACCCGGGTGGATGCGGCCACCGGCTATTTTCTCCGCTTTGTCGAGGCTCTTCCGTCGATCCTCGCCCTGGCTTCGGTTCCCGATGAGGAACTGATGAAGCTTTGGGAAGGGCTTGGGTATTACAGCCGGGCGAGGAACTTAAAAAAAGCGGCGGAAATTCTCTGCCGGGATTACGGCGGAGAGCTTCCGGCGGATCACAGCGCCCTTCTCGCCCTCCCCGGAATCGGGAGCTATACCGCTGGGGCCATCGCCTCGATTGCGTTCGGACTCCCTTACCCCGCGGTGGATGGAAATGTCCTGCGGGTGGTTTCCCGGGTGGCGGAGTGCCGGGCCGATATCGGCGACAATGCGGTGAAAAAAGAGTGGGAGAAGGTGATTTCCGCGATCCTCCCCGAAAAGGACGTCGGAGATTTCAACCAGTCGCTGATGGAGCTTGGAGCGCTGGTCTGCCAGCCGAACGGTTCTCCCCGCTGTTTGTATTGCCCGCTCGAAAAGGTTTGCATCGGGTTTCGGAACCGGACGGCGGAGGAACTGCCGGTCAAGGCGCCGAAGAAAGAGCGCAGGGTGGAAAAACTTACGGTTTTCCTTCTCGTTTGCGGCGGCAGGGTCGCGCTCTTGAAGCGGGGGGAACGGGGACTTCTTGCCGGGCTTTGGGAATTGCCGAACTGCCCGGGCTCTGTTCCGTCTGAGCGGGTGATCGATTATTTTGCTGAACAGGGGATCGAGGCGGAACCGACACCCGTCGGAACTGCCAAACACATCTTTACCCATGTGGAATGGCAGATGGAGGGGTTTTTGATCCGGCTGAACCGGCCGCTGGAACTTACCGGTCTGCATTGGGCTGCGAAGGAAGAGCTCGAAGCGAGATATCCCCTTCCGTCCGCCTTTAAAAAATATCGTAAATTCCTGGAAAATATGTTATAATAACCTCACCCATTAACGCAATCGAAGATTGCGAATGGGTGCCCGAGAACATTGTTTTTCGCTGGCGCTCAAAATAATAACCTCACCCGTTGACGAAATCGAAGATTTCGGCGGAATGCTTCCGCTGCCAATACGCGATTCACAGGCAGTGCAGATAACAGTGTTGATAACCCGGCGCGCCTCGCAGGACTGAAACCTTTTAATTGGTACAATGCCGGTGTGCGAATTACCAGCGGCGGTTCGCCGCCCCGCGAGACGCGTTATACTTAGTTTGTCTTAGGCGTCTCGCAGGACAAAAATCTAAAGGCTGGTAAAACCTTGGGGTGCGAATTGTTCAGCCGGGATCACCCGGCGCGCCTCGCAGGATTACAATCTTGAGATCGGTACAATACCAGCGTGCGAAATTGCTCGGCCTGGGCACAGGCCCTGCGGCAGTTTTCTTGTCCCGCAGCTTGCGGCTTTGGGAGCTGCATAGGACATCGCCTTTTCTGATGAAGAAGGAAATTCGGCGGGTTGCTCTGCGTTCCCCCCGATAGACGGGCACGGAACTGCGATCCGTGCCGGACGGAAAATATGGGAATACCGCTTAAAATTATTTGAAACGGAGGAATGCCAATGTCGTTGTCGCTGATCCAGCTTATGATCGCGGGCGCAGTCGTGCTGCTCGTCTGCGTCGCTTCCAGTAAATTTCTCTACCGTTTCGGCGTTCCAACCCTGTTGATCTTTTTAGCGCTGGGGATGATCTGCGGCTCAGACGGGCTTTTTGGTTTCTATTTTGACGATTATTCCATCGCCTGGGAGATCTGTTCGGTCGGCCTGGTTTTTATCATGTTCTACGGCGGCTTCGGCACCAACTGGAAGGCCGCAAAGCCTGTCGCCGTCCCTTCGGTTTTGATGTCCACCCTCGGTGTGGTCATCACGGCGGGATTAACCGGGCTGTTTTGTTATTTCGTTTTGAAGACCACACTTTTGGAGGGATTTTTGATCGGCTCCATCGTCGGATCGACCGACGCGGCCTCGGTTTTCTCGATCCTCCGCTCCCGTAAGCTGAACCTGAAAGGGGGGCTCGCATCCCTCCTCGAAATTGAAAGCGGGAGCAATGACCCGGTCGCCTATATGATGACTCTGGTGGTTTTGATCCTGATGTCCCCCCTGGGAACCGATCCCGGGACGATCGCCGTCATGCTGGTTTCTCAGGTCGGCTTCGGGCTCTTGGTCGGCCTTCTCCTCGCGGTGATCGCTGTCGCCGTTCTGCGGCGGGTGGAGTTTGAAATCGTGGGGCTGTACCCGATCTTTCTGGTGGGGATCGCCATCCTTTCCTATTCATTCAGCGAATTTTTGGGTGGGAACGGTTATCTGAGCGTCTATGTCGCCGGAATCATCCTCGGGAACAGCAAAATTTTCCATAAGCGCAGTCTGGTTCACTTTTTTGACGGAATCTCGTGGCTTATGCAGATCATCCTCTTCTTTGCGCTGGGGCTTCTGGCATTCCCGTCGCGGCTTCCGTCGGTCGCCCTGTTTGGCGTCCTCATCTCGGTCTTTATGATCTTCGTCGCCCGTCCGGCGGCGACATTCAGCATCCTGAGCTGGTTTAGGATTCCCTTTAAAAGTCAGCTGTTCGTCTCCTGGGTTGGGCTGCGAGGCGCCGCTTCAATTGTTTTTGCCATTTTTGCGATCAGTTATGCTTCGGGAAACCAGATTGTAATTGAAAACGATATTTTCCATGTCGTCTTTTTCGTCGCCCTCTTTTCGGTTGCCGTGCAGGGAACCCTGATTCCTTTTTTTGCCAAGAAGCTCAAGCTGGTGGATGAAAGCGTTTCGGTCCTCAAGACCTTCAACGACTATCAGGAAGAGTTCAACACCAAGCTTTTGGAGTATAAAATCCATGAAAAAAGCCGCTGGGCCAACCTGACCCTGATGGATGCCAACATTCCCGATGAAATTCTGGTGGTTATGATCAAGCGGGGACGGGAAGTGATCGTCCCGCGCGGCTCGACGGTGATCCTCCCGGGAGATACCCTTGTTCTAAGCGGAAATGACATCGAGGAGCAGCTCAAAGCCCAGCGCCGGAAGCTGGAAAAAGAAAAGGAAAAGGTGCAGAAGCGGAAGGAAACGGGCTGAGAGTGTAGGAAGGCGGTGGTTTGGTTGAAAAAAGTGGTTTGGAAAGGCGGGGCTCTGTTAGCGCCGACGCCTCCGGCCATGGTGAGCTGCGGCCCCATGGAGCGCCCCAATATCATCACGGTCGGTTGGACGGGGATCACCAGCACCATACCGCCCAAAACCTATATTTCCCTTCGTCCGGATCGGTATTCCTATGGCTTGATCCGGGAGTCGGGCGTGTTTGCCGTCAACCTCACGACCGCCCCGTTGGTGCGGGCCGCCGATTTTTGCGGCGTCCGTTCGGGGAAGGATTTGGATAAATTCGCCGCGGTCGGGCTCACAGCGAAACCGGGGCCGGAAACCGGCTGCCCGGTCATCGGGGAAAGCCCGCTCAGCATGGAGTGCCGGGTGACGGAGGTTCTCCCCATGGGCTCGCATGACATGTTTTTGGCCGATATCGTCTCCGTGCTGGTCGACCCTGCCTGCCTCGATTCGGACGGAAGGCTCCGGCTCGACCGCTGCCGCCTCGCGGCATATGCACACGGCGAATATTTTGAACTGGGGCAGAAGCTCGGGAGCTTTGGCTTTTCGGTTCGCAAAAAGCCGGCTTCCTCAAAAAGGGGGAGAACCGGGCGAAAGCGCACAGCATCCCCTAAAAAACGGGATACCAAACGGTGAGGAGGGTATGCAATGTTCCCGATCCGCTGTCCTTTATGCGGCACGCCGCTCCTTTTAAACGGCGGCTGCTATCGGTGTGAAAACCGCCATTCTTATGACCGCGCCAAAAGCGGCTATGTGAATCTGCTCGATTCCTCCCGGAAGAGGTCGAAAATCCCTGGCGACAACAAGCTGATGTCGGCGGCGAGACGGGATTTTCTGAACAAAGGGTATTACGAGCCTTTGTCGAACGCCTTAAACAGCGCCTGCCTTGCCCGGCTGAGCGGCAGTCCGAGCCCGGTGATCCTCGACGCGGGCTGCGGGGAAGGGTACTACACCTCCCGGCTTGCCGAGGCGCTTTCCCGGGAAGGCGTCCGGCCGGAGATTTTGGGGATCGATATCTCCAAGTTTGCCGCTGATCTCGCCGCAAAACGCTGCAAAGCGGCTGCCTTTGCAGCGGCCAGTGTCTTTCATCTTCCCGTTTTTGACCACTCCTGCAATCTCGTCCTCAGCCTGTTCGCCCCTTACTGCGGGGAAGAATTCCTCCGTGTCCTGAAGCCGGGTGGTTTTTTCGTGATGGCGATCCCCGGGCGGGACCACCTCTGGGAGCTGAAACAGGCTGTCTACGAAACGCCTTATAAAAATGAAATCAGGGATTACCCGCTCGACGGCTTTGAATTTTTGAGCGCCGAAAAGGTTGAAACGGTTCTCGAGCTTCCGTCTAAGGAGGATATTCTCCATCTATTCGAGATGACGCCCTATTATTACAAAACTTCGAAACAGGATCAGGAGCGGCTGGAGAAGCTTGATTGGCTTACTGTCACGGCGTCCTTTGAGCTTTTAACCTATCGATTGAAAAACAAATAGTATAAATCTTTATAATAATACAAAAATTGACAAAATAAGACGTTTTATGTTTGTTTTTTTGCCATGTGGATGAAGAACAGACTGAATGAAAAAACAACAAAGGAGCAATGAAAGATGTACATTCTTGGACGCGTTCAGATGCTGGCCCCTCTGCCTTACGAGGAGGGGGTCAAACGATTGATGGAAAAGGGGTTCGACGGGATCGAGTTTGGAATTTCCGACCGGGAATTCAAGCCCCGTCCTGAATTTTTCGCCCCCGGCTTTGCCGAGGAGATGAAGCGGGTGATCCGCCGGTACGGCGTTAAGGCTTATTCGGTCAGCGCGCATATGGATTACACCGAAAGCGAGGAGGCTTTTAAAGCGGTTCACGATGCGATCCGGGTGGCGAAGGAGATGGGCGCCCCGCTCGTCATCATCAACGGCGCCAAGCTCCGCGAGGAGGAGCCGTACGATGTCCAGTGGGCGCGGCAGATCGAAAAGACAAAAGAGCTCTGCAAATATGCGGAAGAGCTGGGGATCGACCTCGCCATGGAGTTTGAGCCGGGCTTCGTCCTCGATAACACGGAACGGATGCTCCGAGCCTTCGATGAAATCGGTTCTCCGGTGCTCAAGGTAAACGCCGATGTGGGACATGTTTTCTTGCAGGATCCAGACCCGATGGCGGCCATCGAAAGCTGTAAGGGGCTGATCGTACACGCCCATCTGGAGAACATGAAAACCGGTGTCCACAACCACCTGGTTCCCTATGAGGGGGATATGGATCTGCCCGGCTACATTGCCAAGCTGCGGGAGGTCGGCTTTGACGGGATGGCCGCTTTTGACGCGTATCAGTACGATTATGAGGCGGTCGCGGAGGACTCTGTCAAATACTTCAAAGGGATTTTATAACTTGGACGGAGCATAATCTGCCTGAGAGTGGATTTCCCGCTGGATACAGGCCGGATTTTGTCGATCCCTGTCCACATTAAATGACAAGGCGATGCCCTTTACTGAACTTAAAACAAGAGGAACCCGTGTTTGAAACGACGGGTTCCTCTTGTTTTTCTGTGGCGGATACAATTTTTCGACAAGACGGAGCAACGAACTGTTTCCCTTTATGAAGACCGGTTTCTTTGCTGGAAAGAGACAATTTCCAGGGACATTGAGGGGCGAAAGACACGCCAGCCGGCTGGCGTTTGAAATGGAAGCTTTACCGGCATTCCCGCTCCAAAAAATAGGCGACCCCGTCGTTGATGTTGGAGCCGATGACCCCATCCGCCTTCTGTTTCAAGTCCTCCGCGGCATTTTCCACCGCGTATTTTCGGTCGCAGGCTTCAAAGAGCGGGAGGTCGTTCAGGTTGTCCCCAAAGCCGACGATTTCCTCCGGCTTTAAGAAACCCCGCAGCCAGCAGACCGCGTGGTATTTGGATGCGGCGGCACTGTAAAGCTCTAAGAACCACATCCCGGGGTGATAGACGTCCCGGTAGTAGGAATAGCCGATATCTGTCCGCTCCCGCAGCGCATCCGCCACCGGGTCGAGCTTTTCTTTTTTCTCGAGCAGGCAGAAGTAGAGGGTATTCTCCGCCGGGAGCAGCTCGAAATCCGGAACCTGCGTAAAAGGCTTCCCGTATTTTTCCCTCCGGCCCTCGACGAATTCCCGTTTCACGTGGGAATCCAGTGTTTCATAATAAGTCATCAGCCCTGTTTCCAGCAGGCGGTAGACAAAGCCGCTGATGCCGTATTCCCTTAACATCGCTTTGATCTCCCGCACCGTTTTTAAGGGGATCGGGTTTTGATGGAGGCAAGCGCCTGTCGCCATGTCGTAGATCACGACCCCGTTCATCAAAACGGCCGGGAGGCAGAACGGAACGCCTTTGAGGATTTCAAAGGCGGTTTCAGTAGTGCGGGCAGTCGCAAAGGTGACCGCTGTCCCACCCTGGATCAGACGGGTGAGGGATGCAGCCGTGTATTCCGAAAGCTCCGCCTGCCCGTTGAGGAGGGTGCCGTCCAGATCGGAGATATAAAGCGTTCTCATTCCGACACCCCGAAGAAGATCGTCGCCGCGCCCGGTTCCTCAAAGGTGATCTCCACAAGGGAAGCGCCGTCCTCGAGGGGCGTGACCTTTGCCGGAACGGAGGCCCAGAATTCCTTTGCCGTCCTTTTGCGGGTGATGGTGCGGAAGGTGTCTTTGACGGTGGAAAAGACGCAGAGGACACCTTTCCCTGTTTCGGAGGACAGCTTCTCATAGCACTCGAAGCCGGAGCCGGTCATCCCGCTCTTGATTGCCGCCTCGGCGGTGATATCCTCCCGCACCTCCTTGTATTTGGAGAGCACCTCGTGGAACCGCTCCACCCCTTCCGCAGAGAGGGCGGGCAGGTCGCCCCAGATGCCGTTCTGCCCTAAGACGAGGGAGGCCAGGTTGATGTCCTGCGAGCTCTGCGGATCGTCCGGCAGGTAGTGGGTGAGGAAGAGCACCGACGGGATCCATTTGTCGAAGGTCAGCGGTGTGCGGCAGATCCAGGTACGGGGCGCTCCCGGCGCGACGAAGATGTTGGTCCAGTCGTCCTCGCAGGGGAGGTTGTAGTTGGCAAAATAGGGCCCATTGTTGATTAAAAAGTATTTCCCCGAGGTGAGGAAGCCCAGCCCTACGCTCCGGCGGCCTTCGGTGATGTCGAAATCGACGATGACCTCCGGGCAGGCGGCGCAGACCTTGTCCACGATTTTGGACATGTAAATCCCCACCTGGAAGGCGTAGGAGTCGGCCCGCTCATCCGGGGTGTTCCCCGCGTCCCCGTGGAAGTGGTCCGGCGAATTACAGCCGTACTGCTCAATTGCATCCCATTTGAAATAGCTGACCCCCAGCTCTTTTGCGAGGGAGATCAGGGTGTCGGCCAGCGTCTCCCAGTAGGGGCTGACGATGCACATCCCGTAGCTCTTCTCGGTTTCCCAGATCGGCTTGGGCTCCGGCGCCGCACCGTCCCACTCGATCCGGCAGCCCGGATTTTTCTCGTAGGCTTCGCTCGTCACGGCGGCAAGGGTGGGCCCGATCCAGAGCCCGAGCTTCATCCCGTATTGATCCAGCTTCGCCTTGACCCGTTTCATCCCGTCGGCAAAGCGGGCGCGGTTGACGATCCAGTCGCCTGTTTTTTCGTACCAGCCGGTGTCGACGACAAAGACCTCAATCTCCATCCTGTGGGCGGTTTCGATCTCTTCGAGCATCCGCGCTTCATTCATGTCGGCGAGGTAGGCCTTCCGGTTCCACCACTTGTTCCGCTCCTGGTAATTCCAGGTGTTGTAGAAGATGTAAGGCTTCCGGCTTTCCAGGTTCAGGGTGGCGTATTTGAGCTGGAACGCCCGGAAGGCGGCGGCAAGCTCGTCGACACCGCCTTCGACTCCGCCAAAATCGAACCAAACCGTTTCGAAAGGATGATTCGAAATCACTGTTCCGGCGGGGTAATTCCCCTTCTTTGCCGCGAGGATCACCCCCCGTTCCGGGGTGAAGCGATAGTGGAGAAAGGCGTCTGGATACTGCGAACCGTGTTCATAGGCGAGCAGGAAGCTCTCCTTTCCGTCCGACCCGGCGAGCAGGGGACCCATCACGTCGAAACGGTGGGCGAAGCAATGCGCCTCAACCGGAACCTCGTTCATGCAGAAGCTGTGGGTCAGCTCGTTGAATTCGGAGAAACGCACTTCGGTCAGCGCGTCCTCTTCCGCCAGGGAAAGGGCGCAGTAATGGAGCATTTCTCCATTCGCCTTGGTTAGCCGGTGGCTTCCGTCCCCGGTCAGGGCATATCTGAACTTGAGGATCGGCGACCCTTCCGCCGCCCGCGCGACCAGGATGAGGGTGACATCCGGGTGGGCGGCGTAGACCGCGCCGAACCGGTATTCAGCCACGCTGTCGTTGAGCTTCTTTTCTGAGAGCAGGGAAACCTCCGAAAATTCCGGCAGAAGCGGGGCGCCGTCCAGTTCAAAAACGGGGCCTTTCAGCGCGCGGGCGGCGAGGCCCTTTCCGCGGTAGAGGAGGAAGCCTTCCGCTCCTCCGACCTCCAGCTGATAAAATGGTGTTTGAATGGTCTGCATCGTTTCTTTCTCCTTTGCTGTTATTTGCGGCACTGTCCCTGTCAATCGGAAATCGCTCCATTTTCCGCAGACAGAGCCTTCCGATGAGAAAGGACGGATCATGTGACTCGATTTCTTCCGGACAATAACGTCCGATTTGACAGAGACAGGCCCTTGTTGGTTTACAGGTTTTTGATCTGCCAGTCGATCGGCTCCCGTCCCGAGGCAGTCAGCAGCTCGTTCGCCTTTTTGAAATGCCCGCAGCCGAAAAAGCCGCGTGCGGCGGAAAACGGGCTGGGATGAGGCGCCGTCAGAATGTAATGCCGCGGGTTGGTGATCAGCGCGGCCTTCTCGCGGGCGTTCGCCCCCCACAGCAGAAATACAACCGGCTGCTCCAGCTCGTTGACCGATTCGATCACCCGGTCTGTAAAGGTCTCCCAACCATAGCCGCGGTGAGAGTTGGCGCTGCCCGCTCGGACGGTGAGGACGGTGTTGAGGAGCAAAACCCCCTGTTCCGCCCAGGGGAGGAGGCATCCGTTGTTCGGAAGATAGCACCCCAGTTCCTGGCGGAGCTCCTCGAAGATATTTTGAAGGGAGGGCGGCGGCTCGATCCCCGGCTGGACGGAAAAGGAAAGTCCGTGGGCCTGTCCGGGCCCGTGGTAGGGGTCTTGCCCGAGGATGACAACCTTTACCTCATGGTAGGGTGTGACCTGCATCGCCTGAAAGATGCTGTACATGTCGGGGTAAATCCGCCTGGAGCCGTACTCTTTTTTTAAGAAGGCCCGCAGCTTTTGATAGTAGGGTTTTTCAAATTCTCCGGCCAGAACTTCGTCCCAGTCGTTTCCAAACTGAACCACAGCGTTTTCCTCCGATCCCAAAGGTTTGCATCCATTCTACCATCTACAGCCGGGGGATGCAAGGACGGAAAAATGAATTGCCTTCCTGCGGGGGCTTTTTCTGCCGAAGCAGCCGAGAGGGCAGGAAAAACAAATGCGCCGGCCAGTGAAAAAATCCCTGTCGATATGCGTAAACTATCTTTATAGGAAAAGGCGGTTTGAGGATTCAAAGCCGAATGCCCCCCTTCTATTATAAAAAATAGGATTTAAATTACGCCTGACGGCACAGTCTAATTGCGGTATATTTTTTGTTACTTCGGTAGAAAAGCCTTGCTTTTCTCTTGTGTAATAAAAAACAGTTGACAAACTGCGGTTGCGGTGATATTATACCTATAAAACAAGTAGGTTTAATAAGCGTTTGGAATCGAGGGTGTTTGGATGAGACGGTATTTTGAGCGAAAACGATGTTGGAAAAACGCAATCCAGTGCAGGCAGTAAACGAAAATAATCGACTTAGGAGAGAAGCTATCATGAAAACATTTGACAGAATCACGGACTTGATCGGCGGGACGCCGCTTTTGAAGCTGACCAACTACAATGCGCAGAATGGGTTAAAAGCGGCGATCTACGGCAAGCTAGAGTATTTTAATCCGGCCGGGAGCGTCAAGGATCGAATCGCCAAGGCGATGGTTGACGAGGCGGAAGAAAAGGGCGTTTTAAAGCCCGGTTCAGTAATCATCGAGCCGACCAGCGGGAACACCGGAATCGGCCTTGCCGCTGTCGCCGCTTCCAGAGGGTATAGAATGATCCTCACCATGCCGGAGACGATGAGCGTGGAGCGCCGTAACCTGCTGAAGGCTTATGGGGCTCAAATCGTTCTGACCGAGGGGGCAAAGGGGATGACCGGGGCGATTGAAAAGGCGCGGGAGCTCGCCGCCGAAACACCGGACAGCTTTATCCCCAGCCAGTTTGACAATCCCGCCAATCCGGCAGTCCACCGCAGGACGACCGGGCCCGAAATCTGGGAGGACACCGACGGCAGGGTGGACATCTTTGTCGCGGGAGTGGGCACCGGCGGGACGATTTCCGGCGTCGGCGAATACCTGAAGAGCAAAAACCCGAACGTGAAGGTGGTTGCCGTCGAGCCCGCCGGTTCGCCGGTGCTTTCCAAGGGGACGCCCGGCCCGCATAAAATCCAGGGGATCGGCGCGGGGTTTGTGCCGGATACCCTGAATACCAAAATTTATGATGAAATTATCCCGGTGGAGAACGAGGATGCCTTTAAAACAGGCAGAACCCTTGCGAGAGGGGAGGGCCTTCTCGTGGGAATCTCGTCCGGCGCGGCTGTCTTTGCAGCGACGGAGCTTGCGAAACGCCCGGAGAACGAGGGGAAAATCATTGTCGCGCTTCTCCCCGACACCGGGGAACGGTACCTTTCCACCCCGATGTTTGCAGAGTAATCGGGATGGTTTTGAGCAAAGCCGCCGGGCGGCCGATTGGATTTTCGGCTGTCCGGCGGCTGTTTGCTGTCTCGGGGACGGTCGGAAGGGCTGCAGAGAATCTGGGGATCAGGCCGGCGCGCAGGCCGATTGTCTGCCGCCATCCTGCCGATACGATGAAAGGGCGAAAATGGAGAAATCCTCCGATTCGGAAAAGAGATGCGCGCCGGGCTTTTTTGTGGTACAATATCATCCATAAAGCTTTTGCATTTTCTAGATCGACGCATTTCATTTTATTAGGAGGGCGATTGTATGACAAAACTGACCCAAAGACCTTTCGGAACCACTGCGGCGGGGGAAAGCGTCCAGCTGTTCACCCTGGACAACGGTACGGCCTCGGTCGACATCATGAATTATGGCGGAACCGTTGTTTCGATCCGGGTTCCGGACAAGACCGGCGCGGTCAAAGACGTGGCGCTCGGTTACGACACCGTCGGAGAGTACGAAACCCGTGGGGGATTTTTAGGCGCTCTGATCGGGCGCTGCGGGAACCGAATCGAAAAGGGGTATTTTGAACTCGGCGGCAAGGCGTATCAGCTCTACTGCAACGATGGGAACAACCATCTCCACGGCGGAAAAACCGGCTTTGACAAAAAGATCTGGAAGGCTGAAAAGGCCGAAGGGAAGTACGGCGAGGAATTGAAGCTCAGCCTTTTCAGCCCCGACGGGGAGGAAAATTATCCGGGCAACCTGGACGTGACGGTGACCTACCGTCTGACCGACCAGAATGGGCTCGTCATCGATTACCGCGCCGTCAGTGACCGCGACACCGTCTGCAACCTGACTAACCACACTTACTTTAATCTCGGCGGGCAGGACAGGGGAAGAGACGTGCTGGACCATCGGTTGAAGCTCTATGCGGACAAATACACGGTCGGGAATGATGAAACCATCCCGAACGGAGTCATTGCGGAGGTGGCCGGCACACCGTACGATTTCCGCGACTTCCACGTCATCGGGGAGCGGATCCACGACGAAGAGCCCGGCCTCGTGAGCGCGGGAGGATACGACCACAACTGGGTGCTCGATTCCGCCGACAAGGTTTACGGGATCGCCGCCGAAGCGGTCTGCCCGGAGACCGGTATCAAGATGGAGGTTTACACCGACAAGCCTGGGGTCCAGTTCTACTGCGGCAACGGGCTCAGCAGCGCGGTCACGGGCAAGAACGGCGCCGTGTATTGCAAGCACGCCGGTTTCTGTCTGGAGACCCAGTTCTTCCCGAACGCGATGAAGCACAAAAACTTTCCGTCCCCTGTTTTAAAAGCAGGCGCTCTTTATTCTTATACGACTGAGTATCGTTTCTCAGCGGAAAGGTAAAAGGATAGATGAAAAATACCCCGGATTTTATCCGGGGTATTTTTCTATTAGGATAAAGAATAAAATCAGGCTGGCCTTGTTATCGCCTGCACAGGAAGATGAATGATAGGAGAAAAAAACATGCAAAAACATATTTTAAAAAGACAGCTTGTAGAATGCTTTAAAAATTATTTGACAGCGGAAGAAAAGAGCGATGCGACGATTGAAAAGTATCTGCGTGATGTGCGGGCGTTCATCGCATATCAGAATGGCGCGGAGATAACAAAGGAAGCCGTTATAGCCTATAAAAACAAGCTGCTTTCTGAAAATTATGCAATACAGAGTGTCAACTCAATGTTGGCGTCACTCAACAGTTTGTTTTCGTTTCTTGGCTGGGTGGATTGCAAAATAAAATCGATCAAGCTGCAGCGGCAGATTTACTGTCCCGAAGAAAAGGAACTGACCAAATTGGAATATATACGGCTTGTGAATACGGCAAAACAGAAAGGCAACGAGCGGTTGAATCTCATCCTACAGACAATTTGCGGTACGGGTATCCGCGTAAGCGAATTGCAGAATATAACGGTCGAAGCGGTAAAATGCGGCGAAGCAGTTGTTTTGCTCAAAGGTAAAACACGCACAGTATTTATTATTAGGAAGCTGCAAAAGAAACTGCTCCGCTATGCAGCAGAGCAGGGGATAAAGTCGGGGGCAATATTTATTACAAGAAGCGGCAAGCCGATGAGCCGCACAAATATATGGCGGGAGATGAAGAAGCTTTGCGCACAGGCGAATGTAAATCCGTCGAAGGTGTTTCCGCATAACCTGCGTCACCTGTTTGCGCGAACCTTCTATCACATCGAAAAAGACATTGCCAAGCTTGCGGATATTCTCGGCCACAGCAGCATTAATACGACGCGGATTTATATCATAACGACTGGAAATGAACACCGTCAGTGTCTGGAAAATATGAGGCTGATCCTTTAAAACCGCCGTAAAACACCGAATGAATACAACATAAACCGTATTATGTAGTTAAGCTAGTTAAGACGATTATATATGACCATATCTCCCTTATTTTGTATGTCTTATTATATCATAAAAGCAAGAAAACTCAAGTAATTTAGAAACAAAAATACAAGTTCAAAAGGTCGTTAAAGAACAAAAAAGCAAGAAGTCTCTTTTTATCAATCAGAGGCACCGAGAAAATCGGCTTTTTGCACCTGCTTTTATTCAGACGAGGTATTAATATTGGTTTCATGCGCTCTATTACAACATAATACGGTTTATGTTGTAATTTTATATTATGGTTTTGTAAAGGGGCATATTCGTGGATTTTAACGGACGCAAAAGATACATGATTCAGTTTTTAAAAAGTAAATATTTGATTGGCGCTTTTGTTTTATCGTTCATTCAAATGCTCCTTAGCTTGTTTACAGATCGGTATGTTTTTTCGGATCCAATACCGTCAGTTCGATACAGCGTACTTAAAGCAGCTTTTTTCATTATATTGCTTGTTTTATGGTATTTTGTATTGAAGCTTGTAAAGCATATCTTAAAGAAAGAGAAAAAATACATCTGTTTCCTTTTGGTGTTTCTGGCTTTTTTGGTAATCTATACTTCCATTATGATTCTCATATGGCCGGGAAACTGGAGATGGGATGAAAGATCAATTTTGGGGCATGCCGTCTGCTTAGAGCTTTTCCCCTGGCAGCATATTTTTACTTCTCTGTTCTATATTTTTTCACTTATGGTATTCCCGTCTCCTTTTATGATTGTAATGGTTCAGTACGGGATTATTGCGGCAATCATTGCATATTTTGTCGGAACCCTATATTTAAGATATGGATGGAAAGCCTTGTTTTCAGGAATTCTATTTTTGTTTCCATCTGTTGTAGCACATGTTTTTTACCCTATGAGATTGATACTGTTCGCTTTTGTTGAATTATTATTTCTTTTTATTCTGTTTCAAAAAAGAAAGGAAAAGCGCCTTGGATATAAAAGCTTAGCATTCCTTTCGCTATTAAACGTCATTCTGGCTGTTTGGCGGACCGAGTGTATCTTTTTTATTGCTTTTATGCCTTTATATCTTTTCTTTAAAAAATATCCTAAAAAAATCATGGCGCTGTTTTCCTCTGCGGTTATTGTTTTTTTCGGATTTTCCTTTTTGGTGCAAAATCATTTTATGAAAGCCGGAGGCAACTCGGTTGCATATAAAGTCACGGGGATTGCCTATCCTTTTACCTATTTGCTAAAAGAAGAATATAAACGCAGTCCGGAAAGCCAGACGCTGGATCGTATAAGTAAATATGTAGACATAGAAAAAGCCGTCACTTATGTAAATGGAGATGCAGCTTTTTGGGACGGGGTTTATGATAATATCAAAACGGACGAGCAGTTCAACGCTATGGTCATGGATTTATTGGATCTGGTTAAAAACAATCCAAAAGAATTTTTGAAAGAGAGACTCTCTAATTTTGATAAAACGAGTCAGGTAGCAGATGAATATGGAGATTTAAAATATATGAGAGGGTCTCTGAACATCTTTAATTTTGACCGATATTTAATAGCGTCTCCCATCGATGTGCAATTACGGGTTTCTGTTTTGAAGCTGCTTAATGCAAACAGCGGGATATTGTTCATCGATCATCTTTCACTTTGGACATATAATCTGTATATTCCGCTTATATTGCTGATCGTCATGTGGATGATCGGCATCGTTCGGAGAAAACAAAATAAAATGCTGCTGTTGATCACGTCATTCCTTCTTGTGCAGTTTACGGCTATATTCGTTACTGCTCCCGGTTCAAGATTTATGTACTATTTTCCTGTCTTTATTTGCAGTTACGGACTGTTTTTATCCTGTTTTCCTGAAAAAGCAAGATGCTATTTGCAAAAGCGGAAAATGGAGAACTGAACTGACTTAGAGGATTATGAGGTGTAGTGTGTGCTTTTTGCATTCTCAATTGTACTGATCTGTATCGCTCATTGTGTGAGAGTATACAGATGGGAGCTTTTTATCAATACATATGAGAAACCCAATAGAAAAAATTTGTTCAGAGCGCTGTCGGTTGGATACTTATTCAACGCTTTTTTACCCATGAAGCTCGGAGATCTGGCGAGAATGTGGATTTCCGGAAACAAAATGAAAAACGGAAAGGGTTTTTCATTTGCGATTATCATTGTTGAGCGATGCCTTGATATTATTGTAGTGGGAATCATATTTTTGCTTTTTTATATCTTTAAGATCGATGTGGCTTCCGAGTCCCTTTGGTTCTATGTTGTATTAGCCGGCGGTCTGCTGCTGTTTATAGGGCTGATGTTTGCATTTGGCGGAGGCGTTAAAAAATTATTGAAATTAGCCGCCTCGCTTTTTAATGAAAATATCGAATTTAGAGTACTAAAGTTTTCGTGGGCTCTTATCTGGAGTTTCAAGGATATTATAAAAAGAATCAGCAAGATGAAGCTGGTTCTTTCCACCATTCTAATGTGGGGAGCCTATATTTTTTCTTATTTTTTATTTGCTGAGTTTCTTACGCTTGAAGGCTTCCATATTGGCTGGCATAGCATTTTTTATGTTTTATTTGCCGAAAACAGCATGTACTTTGGGGACCTGGGAATATACTCTCTCTTCAGTAACAATGTGTATACTCTGGTGTTTTTTACACTGTATATTCTTCTGCCGTCAATTATCGTTTTGCTTTCAACGTTTTTTACCAAATCTAAAAATGTTGAGGGCAGTTCTGCCGAAGATTCTTATCTAAATCTGATTCCTCATCTTGACAAAAAGGAAAGACTTGTTTTTCTTGAGATGTATTTTTCTAATGACAACAGAGAGTACGTTGAAAATTATCTTGAAATCAACCAGCATATAGAGATTATCAGGGACTATTCGGCAGGATCAAATGCAACGACGATGCTGTGCAGAGATAAAGATAAAATGTTCTTTAGAAAATATGCGTTTGGCGCAGATGGAGACAAGCTGTACGACCAGATAAAATGGATCGGCGATTATTCAAACGCGCTGACTCTGACGCCGATATTGAAGTACACAAAGAAGGACAATTACTGCTATTATGATATGCCCTACAACAGCGGCATAGAAACCATGTTTGATTACGCACACTCGCATCAATTAGACAGTGCCTGGGCTATTATTGAAGAGGTATTAAATGAATTAAAAGAATCGATCTATAAAATCGATTGCCGCAAAAGCGACTCCGAAACGATAAAGGAATACGTTTCTTCTAAAGTGATTCAGAATATTGATAGAATTATCAATGCGGATGGGATTGTTTCCAAGCTTGTTGACTATGATTTTGTCGTAATTAATGGGGTTAAATATAAAAACCTGAAGTACTATTTAAGGTATCTGAACGAACAGCATCTGTCTGAGATATTTATAAATGATAACTATTCGGTGATTCACGGCGACCTTACGATAGAGAATATTATTGTTAAAAACAGCACTGATGAATCCGACAACAAAAACTACTATATGATCGATCCAAATACAGGAAATTTTCACAGCTCCCCTTTTCTTGATTATGCGAAGCTTTTGCAGTCGATCCATGGCGGCTATGAATTTTTAATGGAGCAGGATACGGTAGAAGTTGAAGGAAATCAGATTTCTTTTTCGTTTAAAAAGTCACAGGTTTATTGCACGCTTCTCGAGAAGTACGACGAGTATTTGCGTTCGAGGTTTCCTTTTGACGGGATCAAAAGCATATATTATCACGAAATCGTTCATTGGCTCAGACTGATGCCTTATAAAATCAATAAAATTGGAGACAGGGCCGCTTTGTTTTATGCCGGGATGTTAATGGTCATGAATGATGTTGTGGAAAGGTTTGAGGCCGATGAAAAGTAACCTTGCCGTTTTCGACCTGGACGGTACGCTTTACGACACGAGAAGGGTAAACTATCTGTCATATAATAAAGCATTAAATGAATTTGGAGCAGAAATCGACTATCAATATTTTTCCGAGTTTTGCAATGGAAGGAAGTACACGGCGTTTCTGCCCGGGATTCTTGGCGGCGAGTACATAGAAGAGGTCCATTCGCTGAAGAAACGCTATTATAAAGATTACCTGCATGAAGCTGTTGAAAATAAACATCTGTTTCATATTATTGAAAGGATAAAAGACGATTATTATATCGCGCTGGTGACAACGGCATCCCAAAAGAATACAAATGATATCCTGTGCTCGTTTGGCCGCATAGACCTTTTTGATCTGATTGTTACACAAGATGAAATAAAAAATCCGAAACCCGATCCGGAGGGGTTTTTTACCGCAATGAGCTATTTCGGGATTGAAAAGGAAAACACAATTATTTTTGAGGATTCAGGCGTGGGGATTCAAGCGGCGGAAAAAACAGGGGCAAACGTTTACGTTGTCAGGGGGTTTGCCTGATTAGGTGCTAATATGAAAAAAATTGGTTTACAGATTTTAAAATTTCTCGGCTTCAGCGGCATCGGCTGGCTCATCGACTTTTCGCTCTTTAATTTACTGACGCTGTTTTTTGACAGCATCGATATTAATAATATCATCAGCTCACTTTGCGGCGTATCCTTTGTGTTCATGATGTCGACGCGAAAAACTTTTGTCCGGAAAGAAAACGGCATCAATTTGAAATGGAAGTTTATCATCTATATTTGTTATCAGCTGGTGCTAATATTTGTAATGTCAAAGCTGCTGCTTCTAATTTGCGGATTAATATCCACTGCGTTCAGCGGGACTTTTTTAGCGGATTATTCCGCTTTCGTTTCAAAAATTCTTGTTACGCCGATTACAATGACTGTGAATTTTATCGTGATGAAGCTATTGATAGAAAGGATATAAGATGGATAAAATATTGGTATTTATACCGATGTATAATTGTGAAAAGCAAATTGTACGGGTGCTCGACCAGTTAAAGGGTGAAATAAAGGATTACATAACCGAAGTGATCATCGTCAACAACAGGAGTATCGATAACGGCGAACAGGCGGTAATTGAAAAGCTGAAGAACGATTCTTTTGACTGTGATATTAAGCTGCTGAGAAATAGAGGGAACTACGGCCTCGGCGGATCGCACAAAGTCGCATTCCGTTATGCTGTTGACAATAATTTTGATGATTTAATCGTTCTTCACGGCGACGACCAGGGAAGTATTTCCGACGTTTTGCCGGTGCTGAAAAAAGGAATGAATCAAGAGTTTGATTGTTGTCTTGGCTCCAGGTTTTTAAAAGAATCGCAGTTAAAAGGATATTCTAAGTTCCGAACCTTTGGAAATAAAATTTTTAATGTTATTTTTTCTGTTTCGACCCATCGAAAAATAAAAGATTTAGGTGCGGGACTAAATTTATATTCTGTCAAAATGCTTGCTTCCGGCTTCTATCATACATATCCCGATAACCTGACGTTTAATTGCTATATGCTGTTTGCCCTGAGTCAATACGGACAGTCGCAGTGTTTCTTTCCTCTCACCTGGAGAGAGGACGATCAGGTGTCAAATGTAAAAATGGTAAAACAAACATGGCAGACCTTTAAGATGGCATGGCTGTACTTTTTTAAAAAAGGGAAATTCCTGTCTGCTGATAAGCGGGAAAAGAAGTATAGTGAGTATTTGTCGGATGTGATTTATGAAAAGAAAAGGGGCTGACATCATATGAAAAAATTAAATTTAATCATGCCGATGGGCGGCGCGGGAACCCGATTTGGCAATACGGGCTTTCATGTTCCTAAACCGCTTATAAAAATATATGATAAACCATTCTTTTATTGGGCTGCTCAGTCGATTGTAAAATTTGTCGGCTTGAATTCTCTCACCTTTGTAGTATTAAAAGAACATATCGATCAATACCGAATTGACGAGGAAATACGGTCATATTACCCCGAGGCAAAGCTTATTGTCATTCCGTCGGTGCTGCCGGGAGCCTTATTGACTTGTTTGAAGGGAGCTGAAGGGATTCCCGACAATGAGCCTTTGCTATTTAATGACTGTGACCACCTTTTTTTATGCAGTGATTTCTACAATTTTTGTAAATCTGAAAGGTTCGATCAATTTGACGGCGGACTTTTGACTTTTGAATCCGACGAGCCTAAATACAGCTACATCGAATATGACAGCAATTCGGTTTTTAAAAGAACGGTAGAGAAGTCTGTAGTAAGCTCTGATGCAATCTGCGGGGCATATTATTTTAGGGATAAAAATGTCCTTTTGAACACTTCAAATATCTATCTTGAAAACTGTCCGTACAATGAATTTTTTGTAAGCGGCGTTTACAATTTTATAAAGGATAAAGACAGAATCATATCGTTTAAAACCGATAAGCATATTTCGTTTGGAACGCCTGAGGAATTTTTTGAAGCGCAAAAAGACGATACGTTCTTACAGCTAGTTTGAAGACGTGACCGATTCCTTTTTGGAAAGAACGAGGTCGAGCCGGATATCATTTTCGGTCTGCGTGTGCGTTTTTCCGCGGGCGGTCCTTACGTCTTTATTTTACAGAGGTACGGAGAGACAGCCCCAATGTACTGTCATGAATAAAAATAAACTCAGCGGAGCATCTGCAGTTAATACCGGATGCTCCGTTAAATTTACAGCTTTATTTCGGGGTGGGATTCAGCCTGAAAAAAGTATATTATTCCTTTGGACTATGTCTGTAGTGAATCATCCCCGGAATCGGCTGATACGCCGGGTCATCGGTGATAGGTTCGATTTTCATTGCCGGGCTGGGTATGCTGACGGCGCTGCTTTGAGCTTCGTTTCTTTTCCTCCGTATTAAGAGGAGGAAAAGAAGCAGAAAACCGGAAAACCCCTGAAATGTTCATCATTTCTCCATGTTTTTCGCCGGAATTGTGGTAGACTGGAACCAGAGAAAAGGGAGGCGGAGGATATGACGCTGAAATTAAAGGGAAGCTCCCCAGTCTACAGTTTGGCGGAGGAGCTGATGAGCTCGATTTCCCACGGGATCGGAACGCTGCTGTCGGTGGCCGCTCTGGTGGTTGGGGTGGTGATGGCCGCCCTTTGTTCCGACGCGTGGGGCGTGGTCAGCATGGCGGTTTACGGGGCGGCGCTGGTGATTTTATACAGCATGTCGACCATTTATCACGGCCTGCGGCCGAATAAAGGAAAGCGCGTCCTGCGTGTGCTGGACCACTGCTCCGTTTTTCTGCTGATCGCGGGCACCTATACCCCGCTCACCCTCGTGTCGCTCCGCGGGGCGGTCGGATGGGTGCTGTTCGGGATCGTCTGGGGGGCCGCCGTGCTCGGGATCGCGCTCAATGCGGTCAGCCTGAACCGGTTCAAGATCTTTTCGATGATCTGTTACATTGCAATGGGCTGGGTCATCATCTTTGCCTTTCAGCCGCTTCTCGGGGTGATGCGCCCCGGCGGGATCGCTTTGCTGCTTACCGGCGGGGTCGCGTACACCATCGGCGCAGTTTTATACGGGCTGGGAAAAAAGGTCAAATACATGCACTCCGTCTTTCATTTCTTTGTCTTGGCGGGGAGCATCCTCCACTATTTCTGCATCCTGTTTTATGTCATTCGGTAGGCAGACGGTTTAAATAAGGAAAGCGTTTTTGCCCGCCGGTCAGGTCGCGGCGGAGCGCCTCCGCTCTCAATTCGCGATCCATGAGTTGTACGAAAAGCAACATTCGTAACCCACGAGACACATTTAGCTTTTATGCAACGCGCCTCGCAGGATTACAATCTAGAGACTGGAAGAACGCCAGAGTGCGAATTACCAGCGGGGGTTCCCCGCCCCGCGAGGCACATTTAGCTTTCATGCAACGCACCTCGCAGGATTACAATTTAGAGACTGGCAGAACGCCAGTGTGCGAACTGCCGACAGGGGCGCCCTCCTTGCCCGGCCACGGGCTCATGGCGTATCCACTGGTTCAAGGATTCCGCGCAAAATGCATTGCAGCCCGCCTGATTGATCTAAGGGGGAAGGACATTGGAAAAAAGCGTGATTCATATTTACGGCGCGTCTGGTTCGGGCACGACGACTTTGGCGAGGTACCTGGGCAGCCGGCTGGGTTATGATGTGATGGATACCGACGATTATTACTGGCTGCCGTTTGATCCGCCCTATACGAAAAAAGGGAGCCCGCAGAACGGGTCGAAATGATGCGGCGCGGGATCGAGAAAGCGGACAGGATCGTAATCTCCGGCTCTCTGGTCGGCTGGGGGGATGGACTGATCCCGCTGTTTTCGCTGGCAGTCCGTTTGGTGACAGAAACGAATCTCCGGATAGCGAGGCTGAGAGAAA
Organism: uncultured Oscillospiraceae bacterium; assembly: GCA_964607135.1. GTDB lineage: Bacteria > Bacillota > Clostridia > Oscillospirales > Ruminococcaceae > Metaruminococcus_A. The sequence goes on from CAZSIV010000005.1 coordinate 48,174, forward strand.
GGGAGAGAAGGGAGCTCGTTTCCCGTATTGAAGCGGGCGGAGACCTGTTTCAAAACCACTGCGATTTCATCGAGTGGGCGGCGAGGTATGACACGGGCGGCTTGGAGATGCGCAGCAAGGCGAAGCACGACGCTTGGGAAAAACTGCTGACTTGCAGGCAGATCGTATTGGACGGAAGCGCCCCTTTGGAATACAATCTGGAACAGATCAAACGGAATTTAAATCCCGATTAGTGGGACTAAACCGAAAGCCCCGCCGTCCGAAATCGATTCGGACGGCGGGGCTGCATTTGGCTTTGGCGGACGGCGTTGCCGCGGGCGTCACCCATTTTTCTCCTGCCACCCTTTGCAGACGTCGATCCACCCCAGACTGCCGGAGAGCCGGTACAGCTCGCCGCAGCTGAGCTCGATGGCGCTGTTGGGGCTTCCGCAGGCGGGAAAAACGGTGGAAAACCGTTTGAGGGAATCGTCGGTGTAAACGCCGACGCCCTCTTTGACCGCGAAGGGGCAGACTCCGCCGATCGGATGGCCGGTCAGACGTTCCACATCTTCGGCGGCGAGCATCTTCGCCTTCTGCCCGAACTGCCCTTTGAATTTGGCGTTGTCGATCTTGGCGTCCCCCGCTGTGACAATCAGGATACAGCCATCCCTGTGGTAAAAGGAAAGGGTCTTTGCAATCCGCTCCGGCGGACAGCTGAGCGCCTGCGCCGCCAGCTCGACCGTCGCGCTCGAGACGTCGAACTCGAGGATATCGCCCTCTCGACCAAATTGCTTCAAATATGCCTTTACCGCTTCGATCCCCATTGGAAGTCCCCCTTTATAGAAACTGCTGTCAAAGGATATTGTAGCACAGCCGCCGCCTTTCTGCAAACGGGATGAAATCCCGATGAAAGAGGCTTAAAAATTCACCTTGACGGCGGGATGGGAAAAAGGTAAGATGGAGGTGTTATACAGCACGGCCGCCGGTACCGGTCAATACAGCAAAAGGCGGAGAGCGGGGCATCCCTCGACTGAAATGAAAAGAATCAAGTTTATAAAAGGACAGGAGCAAAAAACGATGAACAAAGGTTATATCAGCAAAACAATGGCGAGTAAATGGGAAGAAGGGCTGCTCACCGGGAACGGAACCATCGGCGCGGTTGCGATGGGCTTTCCCGTAAAGGAAAAGGTCATCTTTTCTCATGAGTGGCTTTATGCGCCGCTCCATCCAAGGCGCACCCCGGTTCACACGGCGGAAACCCTTTCGGAGATCCGCGCCCTTCTGAAGGCCGGGAAATACCAGGAGGCTGCCAACTTTGTGGTGGAGCAGGGAAAAAAGGAGGGCTTTCCGAACGAGATGGACTGGACAGACCCCTTTGTTCCGGCCTGCACCCTGGCAGTCGACCTGAAAATGGACGGGGAACCGGCGGCGTATGAAAAATCCGTCAATTTTGAAAATGGGCTGGCTGTCGTCTCATTTAAAGTAGATGGCTGCAAGATCGAGCGGGAGCTTTTCGTCTCCCGCGCCGATCGGATCGCGGTGATGCGGATCCGATCGAGCAAGCCGGTTTCCTATGAAATCCGGCTGGAGAAATTCACCGAAATCGACGGGCCGAACCGTTGGTGGGAGGAACATTACGACCGGAATATCGACGCTCCCAAAATTTCGGTGAAGGAGGACACGATCCTTTACGACGGAATTTTCAAAACGGTGGAGTACGGATACCGCTGCGCTGCCAAGGCTGCGAAGACGGACGGACGCCTGTCGGAGCTTGAAAACGGAATTCTGGTGGAAGGCGCCGCCGAAACGGTGCTCTATTTCAATGTCGTGATGTGCGACTGCATCAAAGAGCCTGAAGTTTCCGCGGAAGCCGCTTTCAACGGGATTGATCCGGATTTCGATACGCTTTTGGCTTCCCACGCCGCAATCCACAGGGGCATCTACAACCGGATTTCTCTCGAGCTGGGCGATCCGGAGAGCGACGGACAGCTGGCGGAAGAGCTCTGGGCCCTTTCCCGGAAGGAGGGAACCCCGCCGCCGAACGGCTTCTTCAAGCGGGTATTCGATGCGGGGCGGTACGAAATCCTCTGTGCCAGCGGCGAAACCCCGCCCAATCTCCAGGGAATCTGGGCGGGCACCAACCAGCCCTGCTGGTCGGGCGACTACACCCAGAACGGCAACCTCCAGACGGCGATCCTCTGCAACCTGCCCGGCAATATGTTCGAGATGATGGACAGCTTTGTCAACTATGAGGAGTACCTGATCCCCGACAATAAAATCAACGCCGAAACCCTTTACGGCTGCCGCGGAATGATGCTCGCCTGCCGCGGGAACCGGAGCGGCCTGCTCAACCATTTCGGCCACCGGTGGTGCATGACTTTCTGGACGGCCGGAGCCGCCTGGAATTCCCATTTCTTCTATGACTACTACCTTTACAGCGGCGACCGGGAGTTCTTTTTGAACCACGCTCTCCCCTATATGAAGGAGTGCGCCCTTTTCTATGAGGATTTCTTAATTGAGAATGAAAACGGGCATTGGTTCTTCACCCCATCCTATTCCCCGGAAAACAACCCCGTCGGGTCGGAGGCACAGGCCTGTGTCAATGCGACGATGGATGTCGCGGTGGCGTCCGAGCTGTTCCGGAACCTGATCGAGGGCTGCAAAACGCTGGGAGTCGAGGAGGAAAATATCCCGAAGTGGCAGAAGATCCTCGACAAGATGCCGCCTTACCAGATCAACGAGGACGGCGCGCTCAAGGAGTGGATGACTCCCGACTTAAAAGATCGGTACGACCATCGCCACTCTTCCCACCTCTACCTGCTCTATTACGGCCTTCCGGCGCTGCTCCGGGAAAACAAGGAGCTCTATGACGCCTGCGAAAAGGCCTATCAGTACCGGATGAAATTCAAGGAGGGCGAAAAGGGGCAGATGGCCTTTGGAAATGTCCAGATGGCCTTTGCCGCGGCCCATCTCAAGGACAATGAGACGGTTTGGAACATCCTGTGCGAGATGGCGCAGAACAACTACTACAATACCTTCTCCTCATCCCATGACATGGGCCCGGAGATTTTCAACACCGATATCAGCGGCGGTTTCCCGGCCCTGATGCTGGAGGCGCTGATCCAGTCCCGGCAGGTCACCGATGCCGACGGAAAGATCGTTTCGTATGAGATCGAGCTCCTGCCTAACCTTCCGCAGGCCTGGAGCAAGGGCCATTTGAAAGGGGTGCGCGCCCGCGGCGGCTTTGAGCTGGATTTTGCCTGGGAAGACGGCAAGGTCGTCTCCTGTGAGGTGACGAACCACTGCGGGAACCAGTACACTTTGATTGGAGCGTAAGAGATGAAACAGATTGACCTTGCCGCACTCGGCGAAACGCTGATCGATTTCACTCCGTGTAAACAGGAAAACACCTTTACGGCAAATCCCGGCGGCGCCCCTGCGAACGTCCTGGTGATGGCGGCAAAGGCCGGATGTAGAACAGCCTTCATCGGCAAGGTGGGGGAGGATCAGTTCGGGAATCTGCTGGTGGACACCCTGAAGGAGAATGGGGTGGACACTTCATTCATGCGGCGGAGCAGGGTGCATACGACCCTCGCCTTCGTCCACCTGAGCCTGAACGGGGACCGGAGCTTTACCTTCTGCCGAAACCATTCGGCAGACACCCTTTTAGCGGCGGAGGAGCTCGACCGCGAGCTGCTGGAAAACTGCAAGGTGCTCCACGTCGGCTCCCTCTCCCTGACGGATGAACCGGCCAGGGAAGCGACCTTGGAGGCCCTCCGCACAGCAAAGGCGGCGGGGGCGAAAATTTCTTACGACCCGAACTGGCGGCCCGCCCTCTGGGAGGACGTGGCGTTTGCAAAAAAGATGATGATTCTTCCCCTGCAATGGGCCGATGTCGTTAAGCTGTCCGACAACGAGGTCCCTCTCCTCACTCCCTATGAGGATGAAAAGAGAGGTGCCGAGTGGCTCGTCGAGCAGGGGGCGGAGCTGGTTGCCGTCACAATGGGGCCGAAGGGCTGTTACTATAAAACCCGGGAGGACGGCGGATATCTCCCGGCCCCCGAGGTGGCGGTGGTCGATACGACCGGGTCGGGAGATGTCTTCACCGGAGCGCTTCTTTCGAGGCTTCTCCAAAACGGCTTTTCGCTGGACAGAGGGCTTCTCCCCGAAATGCTCCGCTTTGCCTGCGCAGCGGGTTCGCTCTGCGCCACCCGGTTCGGCGGCATCCCGGCGATTCCGTCGGCTGAGGAGATCGAACGTTTTTTGAATCAGGGATGAACCCCGGCGGGGAAATTGGCTTTGGATTTAGGGGAGAAATCCCTGTACGGTTTGAGTAAAGCCTTGGAACAAGCTGATCTTCGCCCCTGCGCTTTTGGCCTTTCGGGGCTGTGTCGCATCGGAAAAGCGGGGACTTTCATCAGGATGCCTAAAAGGACGGTCGGCGGATTGCAGGGCTTGGAGGCATATCGTGGCGGGAAAAGCGAACCCTTAGGTGTGTTTTCCCGCTGCGGTTCATTCAAAATGTGTCAAATAAATGAGTGAGGTGGAATCAATGAAACAGGCGAAAATTACTATGGACAAGAACAGCCGGATCGCCCCGGTCGACAAGCGGATTTACGGCTCGTTTATCGAGCATCTGGGACGGGCCGTTTACAACGGAATCTATCAGCCGGGGCATCCTGCGGCGGATGAACAGGGCTTCCGCACCGATGTGCTGAAGCTGGTTCGGGAGCTGGGCGTCCCGGTGGTGCGTTATCCGGGCGGCAACTTCGTCTCCGGCTTTAAGTGGGAGGACAGTGTCGGGCCGAAGGAGCTTCGCCCCTCCCGGCTGGAGCTCGCCTGGTTCGTGGTGGAGTCGAATCAGGTTGGACTGAATGAATTCTGCGACTGGGCGAAGAAGGCGAACACTGAGGTGATGATGGCGGTCAACCTCGGAACCCGCGGCGCAATGGAAGCGAAGGAGCTGATCGAGTACTGCAACCATCCCGGCGGGACGGCTCTCAGCGACCTGCGGGCGCAGCACGGCTATAAAGAGCCGCATGGGATCAAAACCTGGTGCCTCGGCAACGAGATGGACGGCCCGTGGCAGATCGGCCACAAAACGGCGGAGGAGTACGGCCGTCTCGCCTGCGAAACCGCCAAGATTATGAAGTGGGTCGACCCGTCGATCGAGCTGGTTGTCTGCGGGAGCTCCCACAAACAGATGCCGACCTACCTCAGCTGGGAGGAGACGGTGCTGACCCATACCTATGAAAATGTGGATCTGCTCTCCCTGCACCAGTATTACGGATACAACAACAGCGCGGACACCCAGTCCTTCCTTTCAAAAGGCGACGAGATGGACGACTTTATCAAAGAGGTGGTCGCGGTCTGCGATATGGTCAAGGCAAAGAAGCGCGGGACGAAGGACATCAACCTTTCCTTTGACGAGTGGAACGTCTGGTATCACTCCAACGAGCAGGATAAAAAGCTGCCGAAATGGGTGCAGGCGCCCCATCAGCTCGAGGATATTTACTTTTTTGAGGATGCGGTTCTCGTCGGTTCGATGCTGATCACCCTCCTCAAAAACTGCGACCGCGTCAAGGCCGCCTGCTTGGCGCAGCTCGTAAACGTCATTGCGCCGATCATGACCGAGGACGGCGACGGCCCCGCCTGGCGGCAGACCATCTTTTATCCGTTTATGCACGCTTCCCGTTACGGGCGAGGTACGGCGCTGCGCGCTGAGGTGGACTCTCCGGCTTACTCCTGCGAGGAGCGCTCCGGAGTCAAGCAGATCGATTCGGTTGCCGTATATAATGAGGAAGAGAGCATTGTCACCGTTTTTGCGGTCAACCGCAGCCTGGAGGATGATGCCGAGGTTTCGGTCGACCTGCGTTCATTCAGCGCAGCGGAGTGCATCGAGTGCATCTGCTACTCGAACGACGACATCAAGGCGGTCAACAGCGCAGCACATCAAATCGTTCCGGTAAGCTGCGAACCGCCGAAGATGGAAAACGGCACAGTGACTGTCCGGATGCCGAAGGTCTCCTGGAATGTCCTCCGTTTCCAGGTGAAATAACAAAAGAACAGGGCAGAAGCGCGATCCAGCGCTTCTGCTTTCGTCGTTCCGGTGTGATTTGCAGAAATTTCGGTCGATAACCGGCTGGATCATGCTGGGCAGAGGATTTTAAAGTGACAAGCAGGATTGCTTTACAGATATAAAAAGAGATGATCCTGCCCAGAAAGGATGCAACATGAAACAACTGGAATACCGGCTGGTCCGGTCGAAAAGAAAAACGCTCGCGCTTTATGTCCTGCCCGACGCCAGCGTGGAAATCCGGGCGCCGTTTCGGATGCAGGCGTCGGAGATTGAAGCGTTTGCCGCGTCTAAAAAGGATTGGATTGAAACGCATGTCCAGGCCGTTCAGCAGAAAATCCGGGAACGGGAGAGATATTCTGCTGGGGAAGGGGATACCGTCCTTTTCCTTGGAAAAGAGTATCCTGTCCGGTTTGCGGAACAGGGGGCGGTGAGATTGGAACAGGGTGATTGCATCCTGCCTGTGGACGAGCGGGAACGGAAAAGGGCGTTGATCGAATGGTATAGGCGGGAGGCAGAAGGGCAGTTGCCTCAATTTATTGAAAAGTGGAAAAGCTTTACAGGGATTTCCTGCCGAAGTGTGAGAGTGGGGAATGCCGCCGGCCGCTGGGGAAGCTGCACCGGCCGGAATGATATCCGGCTCAGCTGGAGATTGATCCTGTTGCCGGAAGAACTGATCGATTACGTTGCGGTACACGAGCTCTGTCATACGGTTGAGCATAACCATTCCCCGATGTTTTGGAAAAAGGTGGAGACCGTCCTCCCCGGAGCGATTGCGATGCGGAGAAGGCTGCGGCAGCTGGAGGAGCACTATGCCGCCCAAATAAATTGGCTAAAAAACGTATAATATGTAGAAAAAATACGATTTGGAATATCTGAGAAAAACAAAGGTTGAGAAATCTTATCTTTGATTTGTCGAATCTTGAATAAATATACTATTTGTATTTAAGTTTAAAAAGATTTTGTCGAAAATGGGAGAATGTGTTATAATATTTTCACCCACAGACGCAATCGAAGATTGCTGGTGGGTGCCCGAAAATCTTGTTACTCGCCTGTGGCTCGTAAGAAGAACCCCACGCCGTGAGCGCAGGCAGAGCCTGCGACGGCTGAGGGAACTTTGTATCATTCCCGCTTCGCACAACGCGCTCGCGGAGATGGTATAATAACCTCACCCGTTGGCGAAATTGAAGATTTCGGCGGGGAGCCCCCGCTGGCAATCGCGATTCGCAGGGCGGAATGCTTCCGCTGTCAATACGCGATCCATAGGCAGACAAAATAACAACGCTGGTAACCCGCGAGACACATGTTTTGTACAACGCGCCTCGCAGGACTGAAACTTGGATGCTAGCAACGCTTAAGTGTGCGGTTGCCCGCAGGGGCACCCTGCCCCGCGAGATACACCCTATCTATTTTATTTCGGAAATTTTGCAGGACAATCACCTAAAGACTGGCAGAACGTTGGTGTGCGAATTGCCCGGTCCGGGCACGGACATTGGCCACCGGGGGCACCCTGCCCCGCGAGATACAATGTTCCTGCTTTGCTTCAAGGCGCCTCGCAGGGCGCGAATCCTTAGAGGCCGGCAGAACATTGGTGTGCGAATTGTTCAGCCGGGATCACCCGGCACGCCTCGCTGCCCTGCATAAAGATGAAAAGGGAAATCGCTTTACAGGATAAAGAGTCGTTATGAAAAGGGAGGGCTGGGAGTGAGAGAAAAATTTATCGAGCTGTATCGGGATAAAATCAAGCGGGAAGGTGCGGACAAGCTGTTGGAGTATCTGGACTCCAGGGCGAGCGACTTTTTTACCGCGCCTGCCAGTGCTCGTTTTCATGGATCATATGACGGCGGCTTAGTTGTCCACAGCCTAAACGTCTACGAGTGTCTGGCCGATTATCTCTCCAGGCCGCGGGTCAAAGAGGTGTACGGACTGGACCCGGATGACGAGACGGCGGCGGTTGTCTCCCTGCTTCATGACATCTGCAAAATCAATACGTACAAACGGAGCACCCGGAATGTCAAGGACGACAACGGCGTTTGGCAGAAGGTGCCTTGTTATGAATTTGACGACCAGCTTCCCTACGGGCACGGAGAAAAGTCGGTTTATATCATCTCCGGCTTTATGCGGCTGACGCGGGAGGAAGCCTTTGCCATCCGGTACCATATGGGATTTTCCGGCCCGGAGGATCCGCGCAGTGTGGGCAGCGTATTTGAAAAGTATCCGCTTGCCTTTGCCCTGGCGACTGCCGATATGGAAGCAACCTATTATTTGGAGGGGAAATAGCATGAGAATCCGTCACAAACCCTGGGCGAGACCGGAGCTGGAGCGATGTGAGTTCTACGTTGCCGATCCTTCGGAGCTGCGGGGAAACTGGGCTAAGGAGTTCGGAAACGGGCAGCCGATCCATTTAGAGCTCGGATGCGGAAAGGGCGGATTCATCGCGGAGATGGCGGTTCTGCACCCGGAGATCAACTTTTTGGCGGTCGACCTGAGAAGCGAGATGCTGGTTCTGGCGAAACGGAATCTGGAAGTAAAAGACACCAATCCGGCGAGCCACGTCCGGCTGATGTCCCAGGATATCGAGCGGATCAGCCAGATTCTGGCTCCGGAGGATCGGATCGAGCGGATTTATATCAATTTTTGCCCGCCTTGGCCGAAAGAGCGGGATAAAAAGCACCGGCTGACTCATCCGCGGCAGCTCGTCCAATATCGGTCGTTTTTGCAGGAGGGCGGAGAAGTGTGGTTTAAAACCGACGACGATGCGCTGTTTGAAGAGTCGCTGCGATACTTCGACCAGTGCGGCTTTGAGGCCTGCTACCAGACATGGGATCTCGAAAAAAGCGGCTTTCCGGGGAGCGCTCCGACGGAGCATGAGGAGATGTTTGTCCGGATGGGGAAGAAGATCAAATTTTTAATTGCGGCGGGCTGACGATCCGGGTGAAAAGCCGCCGTGGGAACGATAGAACAGGAAAAGGATGGATACAGATGCTGAATGAAGACTATCTCACACTGACGATCGGAAAACAGAAAAAAATCGCCCTAATTGCGCACGACACCAAAAAGCGGGAGCTGGTGGAGTGGGTGAAGGAAAACAGTGACGAGCTGAAAAACATTTTCTCTGCGGAACCGGCACCACCGCGCGGCTGATCGCGGAGGAAGCGGAGCTCCCGGTTCGCGCCTATAACAGCGGCCCGCTTGGCGGCGACCAGCAGGTCGGGGCCAAGATCGTCGAAGGGGCAATCGATCTGCTCGTCTTTTTCTGGGATCCGCTGGAGGCCCAGCCGCATGACCCGGACGTCAAAGCGCTACTCCGAATTGCGGTTGTTTATGACATCCCGGTTGCGAACAACCGCGCTACGGCGGATTTTATTCTCCACTCCCGGTATATGAACGAGGAATACGACCACCAGATCATCAACTACAATAAAAAAACCCAGGACCGGATGAAGTCCTTCATGAAAAAATAAACCGAGAAAGTCCGCCGTCTAAAAGACGGCGGACTTTCTGCTTGAAAAGATCGATATCCCGAATCACTGGGATTTGCTCCTGATGAAAAGACATGTTTTTTTCAATCCGCGTGTTCCAGGTCGTAGTCGGATAGTTCGACGGGCCCGGCTATGACTTCCCGCTCGATATAGAGGGTGCGGTCTTTTTTGGTTCCCACAAACCATTTTACCATCGAAATGGAGCCGTTCTCGATTTCGATCCCTGTGATCCCTCCAGGCTGGACACAGCTGCCGTCGTTGAAATAGGGGATGTCTCCCGGTTTGGCGAATACAGTTCGGTGAGTGTGGCCCGCAATCATCATAATTTTTTTCTGCTGGGCGAAGTCGGCGAGCTTTTGCTCTGCCTTTTTCGCCTTTTCACGCGGCCGCCCCGGGGAAGTGGGCGCCAAAAATCCGACCGATTCCAGCGGTTTCCAGACGTGGCGCACCAAAAATCTTGCCAGCGGCCAGAGCGTGTCGTTGAAAAAGCTCACCTGATGCCCGTGGATCAGGAAAATCTGCCGCTTGGTTTTGCTGTCCTGAAGGATGATCCCCTCGGGAATTTCGATTCCAGGGAAAAGGGGCTTGTGGCAGCGTTCCATATCGCAGAAATAGCTGTTGCAGTTCGACTTCCGGTAGACGGCTTTTTGCTTGACCGCGTCGTGGTTGCCGTACAGCATATAAAGCCTGTTGCGGCGGTAGAATTTGGAGAGCAGCTCGAAAACGCTGCTGTGCGCCTCGATGATCGGTTTTAGACATCGATTTTCCCAAAGTTCGTCGCCGTCGCCGAGTTCGATATAGGAGAATCCCTTGTCGTAATAATACTCCAAAGCGCCGGTGTAAACAGGCTGGTTCGGCAGGAAATTGTCCCCGCTGTTTCCCTGCCCGCGGTGACAGTCGCTCATGATTACGAATTTAGAGCCGGCGTGGAGCGGGATCACGGACGCATTGCGGTAAACTCCCTTTAAGCGCTGATTGACCGTAAGCATAGCGGGCTACCTCATAGAGGCGGAATACCCGCCGCTTCTACGGCCTTCAGAGGGAAACTTTTTCAAACAGCCTCTGTCGGCGGTTGCGACTGTTTTTTCACATTTGGGATAGTAATAGACCAGATGCGGACATGCCGGAGGACAGATGGGAGAGGCCCCTTTGAGCTTGATACAAGTATAATAGGGCCGTTCTAAGCAGGGGACGGGCTTTGGGCAGGGTGTCGGTTCCGGGCAGGGTGTCGGTTCCGGACAGGGGGCCGGAACGGGCGGAAGCGGCTTGGGACGGATCAGATCAAACAGCCATCCGAACGTATCGAATAAGCCTTTCGCATAGAGGGAATTGAGGAAGAAGTCAAACAAGTCCGGGATGGCGCTCTGCAAATACTCCAGCTTTTCCGGCGTGGTGGCATAATCCCTTGTGGCGTACTGGAAGAGCTTGCAGTTCGCTTCATTGACCTGCTGAACGATAAGCCTTTTTGCGAGGCTCTGGGAAACCGGCTGTTTCGTGTGGGGCTTCGTAAAGTGGATCGTTACGGCGGAGAACCGGACGGTGTACTCATCTGAACTGTAGCCGGCACTGCGCAGACTGTCTACAAAGGCGTCGCACATCTCCCGGTTGGGGAACTTGATCTTTGCCGTCACAGTGAGCTCCTCCGGCTGGGAGAATTCCCCGAGCCGGAACCCGGTCAGCCACCAGTGCAGCTCTTTGCGGTGGAACAAAATTTTGCCGTTTTTATATAACGTGAGGGAGAGGGGGAGCCGTTCTTCGTCGGAAATCGGCTCGTAATACGTCCCTGTAAATTTTTCGCTCTGGATATCCTCGCGGGTGGTGTTGTAGATCCCGATTTCAGCTCCGGTCGTGATCCCATACTGCCCTTTCCACAGCTCGATCAGCCACCGCTTTCCGCCGTATGAAAAGGGGATGGGTTCGCAGTCCATCACCATATTAAAGAGGGGGGAGCCCTCGTCAAACAATCTACAATATCCCATTTCACGCTGCCAGCAATTCATGACCGAATAAAAGAAATCGCCTTTTGGGTCATAGGCAAAGCCGGACGGTTCTAAGATTTCATTTATCATAACCTGCAGCCTTTCTGTGTCAAATGTGGATGAAAAACCGACGGCCGTGTGCCGCTTAAAAGGGGAAGGTTCCACCTTAGCGGCAGGAGAGACCAGTTCCCAGCGCCGGATTGCGAAATAAAATTGCCGGGGCGGGACGGCCGCCGTTCATCCCTGGATTTTGGGGCGAAACCGAGCGCTTAGAGCTTGTAAGATGCCGCGATTTTCTAGCGGCACACAGGTTTCCCCCGTTTATCTTATTCGGAAAGCCGACAGGGTGTGACAAATTTTGAGCGGCGCGGCTCGAGCGCGCTACACGCAAAAAACAGCCCCGGGGTTTCCCCTGGGGCTGTTTCGTCAGTCCGCTAAAACATACTTTTCATAGAGGCCGTTGCCAAAATTCCAAAACCGTTCGACATCTTCTTCCGGCCAGAAAAAGCCGTCCCCATCGATCAAAAGCTGATCGCTCCCGCCTGAAACCTGAACGTCGGTTCCGTCGAGATAGACCAGATGGAAAAACCAGTTGGCGCCATAGTAAAACTCGTCGTTTTTGCCGGTGACGGTCAGGCTGCTGAGAAGCTCGATCGCCTCTTGAGTTTCCTCTTCGGTCAAGACCCAATATACCTGCCCAGGGTGATCTTCATTTGAAAAACGTTCGAACCCTATTTCTGAAAGCTGATCCCTCGCGAGCCCCTCAAACGGCTTCCATTCGCTCCGGCAGGCGGACAGGGTGAAGAGCAGGACGACGGCTAAAACCGCGGACAAAAGCCTTTTCATAGAATCACCTCAATGTCTGTTGGATGAACAGTATGTAAAAATAGCCGCTGTAGAACACAATAAAGTTTCAGATTTGCTGAAAATCGTGCCCGCTTTTTATCTTCCGAAAATTTCTTTCGCCGCTTTCATGTTCTCGCGGATCGGGACGCCGAAGGGGCAGCGCGTTTCACAGCCGCCGCAGCCCGTGCAGTCCCCCGCGTGGGCGTCGAGCGCCGCGTAATGCTCCCGCACCGTTTCAGGGACTTCCCCCTGCGCCCGGCACAGGTTCAGAAATTTTGTGACGGATGCCACCTCGATCCCTTTGGGGCAGGGGGCACAGTGACCGCAGTACATGCAGTGACCCTGCCAGCTGATTTTTGGGAAGGATGCAAAAACGGCAGCGTAATCCCGTTCTGCTTCAGAAGCGGATTCGTAGCCGACCGAGGCCTGGAGCTGCTCCTTGGAGTGAACCCCCGACAGCACCGTCGCCACGGCGGGCCGGGTCAGCGCGTAGTGGATGCACTGCGGCACCGTCATCGCCTTCCCGGCAGGGGAATCGTCGGAGAGCAGATTTCCGCCGCCAAATGCCTTCATGACGGTGATGCCGATCCCCAGCCGCTGGCAGGTCTCGTACAGCTCCTCCCGCTTCGGCTCGATGTTGAACAGCGGCTTGTCATAGCTTTCGCTCGCAAAAAGCTTTTCGATATCCTCGTCGCCGGGGAGCAGGTCGTAACAGGGGTTGATGCTGAACATCAAAACCTCGATCGCGCCGCTTTCGATCGCCTCAAGCGCGATTTCCGGATTATGGCTGCTCATCCCGATATGGTGGATTTTCCCTTCCGCCTTTAATTCCTTCGCGTAATCCAGCACGCCGTTTTTTATGACCTGTTCCCATGTTTTTGCAGAATCCACATAATGGATCATCCCGATGTCGAGATAATCGGTTCCCAGATTTTTGAGCTGTGCCTGAAACGCCGCCTTTACCGCGTCGAGGTCACGGGTCGCCTGATACTGCCCGTTTTTCCATTCGGTGCAGAGATGGGCCTGCAAGACAAATTCACTGCGTTTTTCCCGGATTGCCCTTCCCACGCGGCGCTGCATGTCGGGGTCGGGGCTGTAGAGATCCATGCAGTTGACCCCGTGCTCGAAGGCAAGGGCGAACAGCTCGCCGGTGAATGCCTCGCTTTTGCCGATCAAGCCTTCACATCCGAGCCCGATTTCGCTGACCTTCAGGCCGGTTTTCCCAAGTTCCCTGTAAATCATTGTGCTTCCTCCTTGTATTTCGTTTTTGTTTTCGGCTACCTCTGTTTGCCGGAAACAGCCTCCAACTTCTTCAAAAAACTTTCTAAAACGTCAATGCTTTTCCGTGGAGACAAAGGCCACTCCTTCTCATTCTAAAAAGCAGCGCCTGTTTTGCGCTGGGGATAGATATGTCCTTATTATAGAGAAATCTCCATGCGAAAGCAAGTGAAATGCCGGAATACAGTACGGAAGGTCGAAACCGATGAAATATTGAGAAATAAAAAGGCCGACTTCTGAGTTCAGAAGTCGGCCTTTTTGTAATGTTTCTCTGTACTTTAATGTTGATGGCATTATCGGGGCTGTTGTTTGCGGTCAAACGCCGGGTTAAAGGCATAGAAGTTTTTCGAGTTCAGCTGATCCTGAACATTCCTCAGCGCTTCGCCAAAACGTTGGTAGTGGACGATCTCCCGCTCACGTAAAAACCGGATCGGCTTGATTACGTCGGGGTCGTCTACCAGGCGGAGGATATTATCGTAAGTGGTTCTCGCTTTTTGTTCTGCTGCCATATCCTCGCTTAGATCGGTGATGGGATCGCCCTTCGACTGAAAGTAGTTTGCCGTAAAGGCCTGCCCGGAAGCGGCCTGCGGCCAGATTCCGCCGGTATGATCGACAAAATAGGTGTCAAATCCGGAATCCTTAATCTCTTTGATGGAGAGATTCTTTGTCAGCTGCCTGACGATCGCGCTCACCATCTCCATATGGGCGAGTTCTTCGGTACCCAGTGGCGTATCGGAAATGCTTCATTATACCTATCAATGGGACAAGCCATATTTCACAGGATTCCCTGTATACCAAATCAAAACGACTGACCGTGTGGCAAAATACCAATCTTACGCAGACGATTTTTCAGGACAAGCCGCTGCGGTTAAGCGGGGCAAATGGCGCACAATCAGGATGTACGCCGCACTGACGGAAACCATAGAATAATCTGGTAAACGGTCAATTTATAAATACATATTATTTTCTTGAAGAAGGAAAGCGCTGTGCGATGGCTTGTAGCTGTCGTACAGCGCTTTCTTTTTCCAATACGTTTGAAAGGAATATGTATCATGAAACAGGAATCCAACAACGCTTTACTCCCGCCGATGGAATGGGAGGATTTTCAGCAAACGGAGCTTTACCATCTGCTGTTTATACGCCAGCAGTACCGAAAAGCCGTTTACCGGTTTTTGAATGCCGACGGCTTACGGGTTTTGGAATATGTTCCGAATCCTGAAAGCGTCCTGCATACGCCCTACGGTCAGGAGGATTTCGATGAAATCTGTGATTTTTTACGGTATAACGGCGTAGAGGAAAAGGACAATGCGCTACCGTCCTATATCCGCCTGTTGTCCACTAATGTGGGAAAATTCGTTGTCTACCAGCCGGGCGGAATCATACAGGGGATTCTAAATAAGCGATAAGGAAGGCTTCAACCCCTCCGCAAAGGAAAGGTTGAAGCCTTATTTTAATTGATTCGCCGTACCCATAGCGGCTGATAATCCCGTATAAACAGCGGTTTTAAACAGGCGCTGTATTCCACCGGCTCAAAGGCAAGGACTTTGATATAGACGCACTTTTCCTCACTCTCTGAAAGCAGCAATTTCAACGGTTCTAAAATGGAGCAGGTACTCCTTGAGGTTTTTCGGAGCAGATGACTCCGCAAGGCAAAATCAATTTTCTTTGATTTGCCGATATACAACAGCGTTTTTTCGCTATCGTAAATGAAGTATAGCGTACCTTCCTTTTTTGGCAGAAGATCATCCGGCACAGTGAAATCCCAGTTTGCCGCATTGACAGTTTGGGGATAGGAAATTTTCGCATACTCCATACGCTCTAAAGCCGTTTTTGCCATATCATAGGCACGATTCATTTGTTGCTTGAAGTCCAGCATAGTGAACACCTCCTCGGAGAATTATTTTTTAATAATTTTTTGTTCCGAGGCGCATGGAAATTTGCGTGGAAAAGGCCGGAAGAATTTTCCGAAAAGCCTTGTTATAATAAAATCGCATGTAGAAAGACAGGTGATTAAAATCGAAAAAAAGCCGGAAAATAGCGTTTATAACGGGGTTTATGAAGCCATCAGCGAATTAATTGGTTCGGACAACACCATCAAGCTGTACGAGCATTTTCGTGGAAGTCAGGTGAATTTTCCAACTCGCCTTTTTTCAAAAGAATTTGTATTGCGGGAGGCTTTACGCTGTTACGACGGCACATCGGAGTCAATCAATACCGTTGCTGTGAAATACGGGTATTCCGAACGCACAATCCGAAAGCTACTGAAACAGCAGTTGGATTCGCTATAGTATGACAGAAAAATAAACCATACAGAAAGGAAGCGTTATAATTGGGTGAAAATAAGCCATCCCCAAAATCAAGTAAAATGATATTGGGAATCGTTGTGCTTGCCATTCTTGCCGTTGTTATTTACGCGATTGTGCAAAATACCGGTGATAAAAAACAGGACGGTTTAAAAAATCAACTTGAGCTTACGGCGGAAAACTTAACCGCCAACTGGGTTAGGCAGGACGGAGAGCGTCGGCATGAAATCGGTTTTGAAGCAGGAAACGAGATAATATACGCTTGCTTTGAGCCGGAGGACGTTATGCCGTCAACCATATCCACCCAAGGCACCTATTCCATTTCAAAAAATATCATTTCTTGTACCTATACCATTGATATGGAAGAATATACAGAGCAATATTATGCCGCCGTATCTGCCGAAGCACTGATTCTATCCCCTGTAAAAGAGGACGGCGGCAGACTGAAAGGCACATATCAGCGAGAAGCTTTGGACGATACAACGCCGGATTCTTCATCGTCTGAACCGGAAGAAAATCAGGAAAACTCACAGAACGAATCAAACAATCCTTCCAACGAACCAAATCAAAACGAACCGAGTCAATCGGAAACACCGTCGTCCGCAGAACCAGTTCCAAGTAGCGCTTGGAAAGGCGCATATAAAAGCTACATTTTAATGCAGCCGGATGGTGACTTTACATATCAATTCATCTACTTGAATGACGACGACATTCCGGAACTGTACATGGAGGGAGCAAGTATGGCGCTTGGCGGAAAGGTATGCGCCTACAGCGACGGTTCCATAACGCCGCTGAAATTCAACAGGCTTGGCTGCTCTTATATTGAACGAAAGAACTTGTTTTTAAATTCAGACGGCCATATGGATGCCTATTTCGATAGCGTTTATTCTTTGGAAAACGGGGAATGGGTCAAAAAGTTTGACGGCTCCTACGGCGCGGAGAATAATGCCAATCCGGAGATAGATGAATATGGCAATATCGTTTATATCTATAAGTACGGCGGCAAAGTTGTTACCCAAGCAGAGTATGAAAATACTCTGAATTCTCTTTTCCCTGCTGAATCGGCGCAACGTTGCGAGGCAAAATTCAGCAGAAGCCAAATAATAAGTCTGATAGACAGTATGCCGTAATATGAAAGGCTTAGAAAGAAAAAGCGGCTATACTGTTTTAAAACGAGGGAAAGGATGAAAACATGAATCAAGAAAAAACAAAAATGAGCCAATCAAGTAAGGTGATATTAATTATCGTCGTGTTTGTGGTTCTCGCCGTTGTTGTTTACGCTGTAACGCAGGGAACCGGAAAGAAAAAACAACCGCCTGCTCTGGAAGGTCAGATTGCGCTGACAGAGGAAAACCTGATTGCAAACTGGGTTAGGCAGGATGGAAATTTGCGGCATGAGATATGTTTTGAATATGGAAATAAGATGAGTTACGGCTGCTATGAGCCGGAGGATATCCTGCCCTCTACTATATCAAGCAACGGCTCTTATTCTATCTCGGGCAATATTCTTTCCTTTACTTACACCATTGAGACGGAGGAATCCACCGAACAATATTCTGAGCGGTATTACGCCGCTGTTTCCGCTGAAAAGCTGATTTTATCCCCCGTGGAGGAAAAACGGGGCACACTGAAAGGGACTTACATAAACGACGAGTATGCCGACAGTCAGTCGGAGTCGTCCAGTCCTTCCAACGGTTCCGAATCATCCGCGTTGGAATCAAGCTCCCCTAACAGTTCACAATCGCCAGAAAGCAGCGTGCCGGAATCTACGCCGTCAAAACCACCGGAGGTTTCTTCCGAGCCGCCTGCTTCAACAACGCCGTCAACGCCGGAACCTGAACCGGAACCCACGCCGGAGCCTGCACAGCCAATTGCCGCCAATCTTACTGGTGAGCAGTTGGCGGGAACCGTATGGGCTGGGGAGTATTATCAAATTCGGTTTAATTCTGCCGACACTTTTGAGCTCCTTGATTTCTGGGGTAACAGCTACGGCGCTCTTAGCTATTCGATTAACGGGAGCCAGTTCATTCTCGAAGATGTACTTGTCGGAAATATTTCATTTAGACTCTCTGACCCGTTAGGCTCTGATGGAAGCTACCGTTCCAAGGGCAACGACGTTATGACGATTTCCGGATTTGAGGCTTTGGGGGTATCTGGATTTGACGGGCAATATAACGGCGCTTTTGGCTACGGAGTTGGTGAACACTAATAACAATAATAAAGGAGCTGTATCAAATGAATTCAATTAACGCAAATACCATTTTAAAAAATCTGACGGTGATTATCTGTGGACTGATAATCGTCGCGCTGTTGCTGCCCTTTGCGGCATTCTCAGTAGAGGCCTCATCATCCGTTTACAATGCATCGGAGGAAGTAGAGGCGCTCAGCGGCTTTACCTTCGTTCTAGGCGGGGGGATTCTTGGATATTTACTTGGGTTGATGCCGGTTATCATGCTTGCCGCCAGTTTTCTTCCGCAGCTGGAGGCGTATAAAAAGTATATCTGCGCGGGGGCGTCGATACTCGGCATTATTCTGTTGTTTCTTGTTCCGGGGCAGTATCATTCTTCCGAGAGCGTGGATATCGGCGTAGGAAGCGCAACCGTAAGCACAACGACTACCTATAAGCTTGGATTTTGGGTGATACTCATTCTGTTTATCATTCAAATCGCTATTGCCGTCGTTCAATTCTTCAATCTAAAGGGAAATAAGGTATTCGACGCAATCAATACAGACGACGGGCAGACAGGCAGCAGTCCCGTTTCGCCTATCAATACAGAAGCCATTGCAGGATTTACCAAAAATATCACCGATACGATTAAAGGGAAAGCGGCTAATTTTTCAGCGTCTCATGCGAAAAATTCCCCGTCTGCCGGAGCAGCGCAGCCGCAGGCTCAAATACCTGTCGCGCCGCCTGCTGCCGAACAAGCGCCGTCTACAGCGCAGACATACGCACAGCCGACAACGCAGGATATTCCTGTAACGCCTCCTGTAAACATGGCAAATACGGCGCAACCGCAAGAATCGCCCGATGAAATTATGGAACGCATTGAAAAGCTATACAAAATGAAAGAGGCTGGGATTTTGAGCGAAGATGAGTTTAATGCAAAAAAATCCGAACTGCTCGTAAAAATGTAAAGGCAGCGCAAGGAAACCCAGTACGCAATATAAAATAAAAAGGAGATAGAACACAATGGCATTGAACGATTTTTTGAAAAAAGCAAAGGAAACGGCAAGCAACACAATGAACAATGTGAAAGCTTCTATGGATCAGAAAAAAGCGGAAAAAGAAGCGTATGAGGCAGAAATGACGCAAAAAGCGGCTGACAGGGCACAGGAAATCATTAACACGATTCTCTCTAACAGCAATAGCGGCAGTCTTTTCCGTGGCATTCCGGAAAATGAGATTCTATCGTTTACAAAAGAGTTTTACGACAAGCTTCTTATGCCTGCGTTAAGCGTTGCGCTCACTAAAATTTCAATGCACCCGTATATTGACGAAAAAGAGATTGAGAAAATTAAGAAAATCATCCCTGACTATGATGGTTCGGAGGCTCCTATCCTCTTACTTCGCGTCGACAGTAAGCAACTTATTCTTCTTACATATAACACCCTGTATTTCTCACTCAAGCTTGAAGAGGATAATAAATATGTTGTCAGCGGAAACGTATCTGTCGATGAAATCAGCGACCTCATTTTCGAGACAAATGATGAATCGGCCAAAGTGATTTGTGACGGATACACATTAGCAAGCTTTAAGACGGATAAAACGATAAAAGAGGATTTTATTTCGCTTACCAACTATTTTGAGTGTATCAAAAAGCATGACTTTGAGATTACAGACGAAGAAGTCGATGCGCTTATCCAAGAGAAGATTGGTTCAAAAATCGTTTCGGAAATTAAAAAGTACATGGTCTATGACGATGAGCAATTCGTGTACTTTGCCTGGGGTCTCGATTCCCTAGCGGCAAAGGATTACATCGTATGTACCAACAAGCAGATCATCGTCATGGACAGAGAAGCTTTCGGCGCGACAAGCAACATAAAGCAGTTCTATTATGAAGATATAACGTCTGCAAGCACCGAGCAGAATTCCGAAAGCAGCAGCCTTACCGGATATTTATTGGAATCTGCAATAACCGCTGCAACAAAAACCTGCGATTTGTATTTCAGTGTTGCAGGAGCTAAAAACAAAATAAAAACGCTCTATAAGGCAGAAGCGGAACGGATTGTCGCGGTATATCATTTCTACCGTAAGGCGGCAAAGACGGCAGCTTCACAGCCGCAGGTCGTTGTACAGCAGGCCGCTGCTCCGGCTGGCGACGACCCTATGACGCAGCTTAAAAAGCTGAACGAGCTAAAAGAACTCGGTATTATCAGCGAGGAAGAATTCAACGAGAAAAAAGCGGCTCTGTTAAGCAAAATTTAATTTCACTCTATATTTTTATATCGCCCATCCTCTATGATTGAGGATGGGCGTTTTTTATCCAAAGAAAGGGGGGCAATCCCGTATGAAATTCTTTCTAATCGGCTTTATATCCGTGCTTACCGTACTGACAGCAACAGATACCCTATTATCAAAATCGAAAAAGGAAAGGAAATAAAAGAAATGGCATTTTTAATCGCCGCACTATCCAAAATCGCCATAGAATCGTTTTTAAGTGGAGCAACGGCGGCCATCACGCTTTACTGCGGCGTGAAAACACCGAGGAATAGGAGGAAATAACTTTGATACGCATAATCACCTTAAAAGATGTGGAACAAATTAAAAACCCGTATCTTGCGGAATATGTTCGAAATCTTGTTACACGTCTTTTAACAGAATACCGTAACTATTGCGCCGATTCGCTGGAAGCAATCGGCGCGATTTTTGTTTTAGAGGATACAGAAGATTGGAACCTTTATTCAGAAATGGGTTTGTCTGTTCCGCCGGAAGAATCCCGCTTTGAATGGATTGAGGATATTGGGAACGGACTATGTAACGGCTGCATTGTTATAGACAATGACAGAGGAATCGACATTATAGGAAAACAGGAATATTTTAAACAGTTTAAAGGGGCTTTTATGTGAATACGGCAAATCTCATAGAATAGACCTGTACCATTTACTGAAGAATTCTACAGACAGGGAGGTAAATTTCAATGTTTCAAAATGAACGCTACATCACGTGGGGAATCCAATCCGAAATCCCCGCATTTACCACTGTGATTCTATGGGAAATGATTGAGGAGGCGCGGCAGAAAACCACATTGGATTATTTACAGGTGTTCCAGCTATATCCTTCTCATGAAAACGGTATGGCAATCCAGCAAATTATCCATACGCAGGAGCAGCCGCCTTATAAAAGGACGGTTTCCATTCCCTGTGATACGCCTGTCAGAGCCAAGATATTTTGTATTGATGATGAAACACACTCCACCATGTTATTGGCGGAGGAATATTGAAAGGAAGAATGAAACATGAATAAGGAACTGATTGAAAGAACCAGCACAGTAAAAACCACTGCCGTTTTTAATAAAAGTGAAACGGACAGATATTTGCTGAAATATGAATGGGACAGCCAGAAAAAATCCGCCGTGATTCTCATGAGCATGGCTTCTTCTGCTTCGGAACTGATTTTCGATCAAACAAGTATGCTTTGCCGGAACGGCGCTGTACGGAATGATTTTGGCAGTATTGTGATTGTGAATCTCACGTCTTCCGTCAGCAATCCCACTCCTAAACAGGACAAGCAAAACCTTTCTATCATCATGCAGGAATGCGAGACGGCAGACTATATTATCATTGCCTTTGGCAGAGGAACAAACTTTCAGGAGGAAAAAGAAGCAATCATGAAATCGCTCTCAGTCTATCAGGACAAGCTGTATACTCTGGTGGATTCAAAAGGACTTCCCTATTCCCATCCGTTAAGCCCATACTGCCATGAATGGCGGTTAAAAAAACTATAGTGTGACGGCGGACGGTACCGTCATTTGCCTGATGGTACCGTTTAATTTATTTTATACTTGCAATTTTAATCAGAATTTATCATAATATAACTATATAAAGTCCCAGACAATTCTATAATATAAAGCTATAATCTATCATTTCATCAAATTGGTAAGCGCAGGGAACATTTTGTCTATCTACGAATCCTTATATTCACTCGACGGCGACAGATATTTTTTTTGATGAAATTCAGTATACGGATAACTTGGGAACTGTAGATAAATCCAAACGGTATCAATGCTAAATATAATTTTATTTGGATACATCATACATGATATGTCAATTTATGCGAACAGACGATAACGCCAATAAAAGCGCTATCGCCTGTTCTAATTTTATATTCTCTGTTTTTATTGACGTGATTGACGCTTCTATATAATATCACCTTATTTATGAGGAAATTCTACATCTATCCACATTTGCCGCGCGTAATGATAAAAAGCACTGTATGAAATGGGTGTTGCTTGATAACATTTACTTTTTTGAAATTCTTCATACACCTCAGCATAGTTTTTGGGCACCGTACTGCATTTATGGATATAACTTCGGATATGAGTGATTTTTCTCATATATTTAACGCATTGATCGCGTGTCTCGAAACCAAATTCATTATAATCGTAGGATGAAAAATGGTAATCTGGATAATTTATGATATGGTCTTTTGCGACATCTGAATCGATTCCAAATTCTCTGCTCAACTTTTTGCTGGATTCGCTGTACATTGCATAAAACAATTTATCTGCGCCTTCTGCCGCCCTATAACAATTCAAATACTTTTTGCAGTATTTTTCGATGGTATTATATATTTCATCTGTACATTTGCGGGGATTTGACCGATGAATATATCTTCTGCTGAATGCAATAGCTGCCGATGACTCATATAGCTTTTCCGGTCTTGCGTTTTTGAGTTCATCGTTTGCTTTTACAAATAGAATCACTTCATTTCTAATAATGCGAAAACGATTCACATATTTACTGACTACATTCCGATGGCACGGGAGATTTTCAGCTATTTCTTTATTCTTTATGTCATTCACATAAGAATTTATAAGGATATAAAGTATTTTGCAAAGCAATTCATCCGGTTCCTTATATATCATAACGAGAGATTCCTTTTTTCTTGAAATTATTGCACACGATTTAATAAACAAAAATTGTACAGACAAATATGTATGGGGCAAAACCCAAATTTAATTTAGGAGGTTTCGTTATGAAATTACAGAGAATTCATTTGCCAAAAACCGACAGCGATCTGGCGTACAATTTATTTCAAAGCTCTTTTGACGTCTATCGCGACCAGAATCATTCTCACTTTGCAGTAATGCGGAAAACCCACAGGCTTATTCGTGCGGAAAAGAATGAACTTTGTACCATAATTCGAAATCTGTATTTTCAGAAAGTTGGCAGCATATTATCGTGCAAGCGCGTACATGAAACATGCGCCACTATTACGGCACAAATGCAATTATGTGATGACGAACGTATTGTTGCATATCGTTTCTACTTCGACGGTAAGAGCCTTTACTACGATTTAGGCGATAAGGCGGTGGAAATCAATCGGGACGGTGTAACACTTATATCAAAAAAGGCGCTCCCTTTCTTTTTTACAGAAGGGAAATGCTTTCGTGCGCAAGCGTCCCCATCACGCAATGCTTCCGCCCGCAGCCTATTAAAAGCAATGGCGGAATTCTTTTATCTTGATAAAGAAAATCTGCTGCTTCTATGCATATATATTATAAGCTCTTTTCTTCCACAGATCAATCATCCCGTTTTATTTCTTCACGGCACACAGGGGGCTGCTAAATCGACGGCGCTGCGTATGATAAAACGGATTATCGACCCCAATGACAAGGACGTTTTTACCCTGCCTAAAAAGGACGACGACTTAGTTAGCGTTCTGGGAAATAATTACTTTGTCCCTTTCGACAATATCAGCTATATATCCGCCGGGTTTTCGGATGTTTTATGTCAGGCAGTCACAAACGGCTCCGTTTCCAAACGTCGATTATATACTGATAACGACGAAATGGTTGTCAATCTGCATTCCGTCGTCGCCATATCGGGAATTGAGATGACAATAAGCCGGATGGATTTATTAGACCGCTCTATCACGCTGCAATTGGAGCGTATTCCCGAAAAAAAGCGGAAAACCGAACAGGAACTATGGCAGCATTTTGATTCGTTAATGCCCATGATAATTGGGGCTGTTTTCGATGCCTTAAGCTGTGCGATTGCGATGTTTCCCCAAATAACGCTTCCCAACAATTTTCGGATGGCAGATTTTGCAAAATGGGGATATTGCATTGCTGAAGCGTTATGCAAAGGTGGCGGGAAAACTTTTCTTGCAGCGTACCGGAATAATATCCATTCTTCAGTAGATTCCCTTGTCGGCAGTCATCCTCTTTTGTTCGCAATCAATCTTTTCATGGAAAATCAGCGTGTTTGGAAAGGCACACCATCGAACCTGCTGGCAAACCTGCGAGACGTATATGTATCAAACAGCTTAAACGAAAGTCTTCCATACCAATTTCCAAACAATGCAATCGTTTTGTCAAAACAATTAGCGCTCATGTCTAACGACTTACAATCGCTCGGTATTACCGTCGGGTTTGGTCGCGGCAAGGAGCGTTTTATTATTTTAGAAAGGTGAGAAAATATATGAGCAATGAAATAAAATATAGTAGACGTGCCTATGAAGAAGGTTTTCGTTTCGAAAGTTTACCCCTAGAAAAGCAACTCATTACGTCTAAACTATACGGTGGGCGCGACTTTATGAGCGACCTATACAACGCCCGTATGACTTACTGTTCCGCCGCATATGGCAACATGATATATGAACTGCGTAAAAGCTATGGGTTTTCCTCTTCCGGCCTTTATGGTGGCTGTATTTTTAATTGTTACAAAAAGAAGGCGAAAGGCCGTTGGGAATATATAATGGAAATTCTTGTGAATGGAAATGAGATTAAATGTTTTAAATTCGATTCTTCTTTTGATAATCCCGTATATAGGACACTAAGGAACAGGTTCAACATCTCTCATAATAATCCGTTCAATATGGAAGACTGTATCGGACGATTCATTTACTTAACAATCGACAACATTCTCACGAAATACAATACGCCTTTTTCAGTAGTGAAAAAGGCCATGATATTTTCGGAAATCCAAATGGAGACGATGTGCGATATGTTTGATTTAATGCTGGAACAGAGCAGTGATGATAACGAAGGCGGCTGATAAAGCCGCCTTTTTTCATGTTGTTCTATCGTACAAGCGGTTTGGCATACACTTTTACAAAAAAGGGGTGGTGACGCCATTTGTGAGACGGAGGCAGAGAGAGTTTATATGTATCAGTGAAGCGCCGGAAATGAACGATAGGCCGGAGTTTGCCATTGCGATTTCTAAAGCTTTTCTGGCGTCGCTGAAAAAAAGAGGTTTTTTAACCGAAAAGCAGGTTGCAGATTGCGTTTTCAAACTGGAACATGCTTATTATAGGTAAAGCATACTTTTATCAATTTAAGCCGGGGCTTCGGCCTCGGCTTTCTTATATATACTTTTTTAGAAAGGATTTGTCAATATGGTATTAGATAAATATGAACTGCTGAATCGAGAACAAAACAAATCAAAAAAAACAATCAGGGTGGCCGCCTATTGCCGTGTATCGACTGACAGTGAAGACCAAGCTAACTCTTTTGAGAGCCAACAGCGTTATTTTAGACAATACATTGAAAACCATCCCGATTGGGAATTATATGATATATTCGCCGATGAAGGAACCTCCGGTACCAATACAAAGAAGCGGAAAGAATTTAACCGCATGATTGAGTGCGCGCGCCGCGGAAGCTTTGATTTGATTATCACCAAAGAAATCAGCCGTTTTGCGCGCAATACCCTTGACAGTATCTTTTACACACGCGAACTGAAAAAATTTGGCGTGGGCGTTATTTTTATGAACGATAATATCAATACGCTGGATCAGGATGCGGAATTAAGACTTACCATTATGAGTTCTATCGCACAGGATGAAAGCCGCCGAACCTCCGAACGGGTCAAATGGGGACAAAAACGCCAGATGGAACAGGGCGTTGTGTTCGGACGCAGTATGCTCGGCTACGATGTAAAGGACGGCAAAATGACTATCAACGCGGAAGGCGCGGCGGTCGTGCGGCTGATTTTTCACAAGTTTGTCAATGAAGGAAAGGGTACCCATGTGATTGCCCGCGAACTTCGGGAGGAGGGCATTCTTCCCATGCGCGTCAAGGAATGGAGCAACACGGTGATATTAAGGCTTTTGCGCAATGAAAAATACTGTGGTGACTTGGTACAAAAGAAAACCTATACGCCCGATTATCTAACGCATGAAAAGAAATACAATCGCGGAGAAGAGGAGTTTGTTATCCTTCGGGATCATCATGAGCCGATTATCTCCCGCGAATTGTTTGACGCGGCAAACAGGATATTGGACGAACGGTCTTTGTCACAGGAAGGCAAGGCAAAGCACAGCAACCGCTATCTGTTTTCGGGAAAAATCAAATGTGGCTGCTGCGGTAAAAGCTATGTAGCGCGGTATAAAAAGCGTCAGGACGGAAGCCAGTACAAAGCGTGGAGATGTGTGGAGGCCGCCAAACACGGCAGCGTACATATCGATAAGGCGGGAAATACGGTAGGCTGTTCCAGCCCCAGCATACGCAATGAGGACGCCATGCACATCATGTATCTTGTGGTGAAAAACCTGAAATACAACAAAACGAAAATCATCCGTTCACTGACGAAAGCAATCCGTTCCGTGTTGTCCGATGTGCTGCGCCATTCAAATATTGACAGCTTACAGAAAGAAATCGCTTTACTCAGCGAAAAACAGACAAAGCTTCTTGATTTATATGTGAGCAACGGTATCAGTAAGGGGGAATTTACAGAAGCCAGAGCAAAATATGACGCGGAAATCCAGAGCGTGAAAGCGCAGATTGACAGCATTGATTACGGCACATCGCTTCAAAATCAGCAGGAACAGTTATTTGACGATATTGTCAAGGTGATAAACGAACTTGCTCAAGGGGTTGAGTATGAGGACGAATTCTATCGGTATCTGCTTGATAAAATGGTCGTAATCGACAAAGACACGGTAGATGTTTATCTGAATATTTTACCCGAAAAATGGCGCTTCACAGTCGCCAAAACAGCTATTCCCACATACAATCGGAGCAATAATGAAACACCGGTACCGATATCGGTCAGAACGCCGGCGACATCTTTATAAGGCATCGCGTAACGCTGGGAGAGATAGCGCATAGAAGCGGCAAGCTCTCCGTCCGGACCGCCGAACTGTGTAATAATTACTTTAGCTGCCGCCGCGTTGGGTTTTGAAATC
This sequence comes from uncultured Oscillospiraceae bacterium, assembly GCA_964607135.1. Lineage (GTDB taxonomy): Bacteria > Bacillota > Clostridia > Oscillospirales > Ruminococcaceae > Metaruminococcus_A. The sequence goes on from CAZSIV010000005.1 coordinate 75,467, forward strand.
TTCACCGGGAACTGAAGACGTTTTTCATAATTCCACATATCCTAATCCTCCATTTCCCAGGGCCATGGGGTAGTCGCCCAGGTCCATTCATCGGTTGCCCGCACATTGTCCGCCGTCATCGGGCCGAATTTTTCCGTATATTCGTCTAAAATTTTTTTCCTGAGCTGCTTATAACGGTTGTAATAGTCCAAAGCGGTTTTATCCGTGGGGTGGGTGTCCAGGAAAAGAACCGCCTCGTGGAGGGCAAAACTGACCTCCGACAGACGGCGCAGAAAGTTTTCACGTTCCATTTCCATGGCCTTACTCACCTCTCCTTCCGGTAAACGGCAGGTTCAGCTCGGGGAAAATCGTGCCGTTGTCTAAGCCCACATCGGGCTCATAAGTGTTCGTCCATTTCTGCCTCGGCACGTAGGCCATGGCAAGAGGCAGGCTGTCAATACAGCTCGCCTGTGTATCACAGTCATCCTTCCCAATCCTGCTGACAAACTGGTTGTCGGCAGGATTGGAGAAAGGCGAAGGAATAAAGCGTTCCAAAAAGGTTTCCCCCTTTTTATTTTTCGGCATTTGCCTAATATCATGGTATGCCAAAAACCGACGGGAAGTTCGCGAAAAATGCTCGGATTGCAGAAATGTCCGACATCGGCGCCGGCGATTTTACTCCGGTGATTCGATGCGAAATTTCTGGAAAATAGGAAAAACGATTGGTTTGACTGACCTGGCAAGGCAGCCGAACCAACCGTTTCGCAATGAAATTACAATCTGTTCCGCAGACTGAATCGGTAGGAACGAGTGGGAAACATCAAGACAAATGATTTTTGAGACGCCATATCTGCGGTCGGAATCACGAAATTTGAATTATTTTTCCGGAATCTCACCGCCCGCCTAAACTGGCAGCGAAAAAGCCCGTCAGGAAATCCATGACCTCGGGATCTTCTTCAGTCATTTTGCGAAAATCAATTGTCCCGTAAAGAGCCTCTTTTTCTTCCGGCGGCAGCTTTCCTTTAAAACGTTTCTCTTCCGCTGTGATTTTCGCAAAAGTTTCACCGAGATATTGCTCCGACTCGAGGCTCTGATAAACGTTATGGTATTTCCTGGGGTAAAGGACCCCTTTGACCAGCGGCGTCGCCTTTTCTCCGGAAAAACGGATGGCGGCGCTGTTTTCCAGACTGACCATGCGATCCTCTTCACCGTGCAGGAGCAGGACGGGAACTCTCGCTTCCTTCAGGATGTCGGAGGTTTTCCGGTTTGCGGCGCGGCCGAATTTCAGCCGGTTGACCAGCTTGAAAAAAGGCTTGAGAAATCCCAAAGAAAAACCGATCTGCCCCTTGATCAAACCGCAGATCAGAGCGGATTCATCTTCAAAGGCAGACATCGCAGCCGCCGCTTTGACGTCAGGGGAAAACTGTAATGTCTGGCAGACGGTATACCCTCCCCAGGAATGCCCCGCAAGCAATACCGGATAGCGGCTCAATTCCGGATCGGCTTTGGCAAAGTCGAGCGCCGCCCGTAAATCCAAAGCCCCTTGGGCAAACCCAACGAGGCTTTTTCCCTCTGAGGAGCAGGTTCCCGTCTGGTCGTAGGAAAGGACGAGAAACCCCTTCCGTGCAAAGGTATTGATCTCGGTCGTATAGCTCAGATGGCCGCCGCCCATCCCGTGAACAAAGACGAGGAGCGCCCGGTAAGGTGCGGATTCCTTATGAAAATAAAGGCATCCCCGGAGCAGCTGCCCCTTATTGGATGAGAATTCTATGGGTTTTGCAGAGAGCCCTTCGAAATCCGCCGCCGTATAATAGGTGAGATTGGGGTTGCCCTCACACCGCTTTCCGAAAACATTCTGTAAAATCAACCAGGCAGAAGCCGTCAATATGAGAAACATCACAGCGACCGCTGCCAAAACAATCCAAATATAAGTCATCTCAGACGCCATGCGATACGGAATTCACCGATGTACCCGGTATCGCCCCTTCTTTTTTTACTTTTCACACGATTCTCCTTGTTTTATCAGGAAAACTGCCGCTTGCATTCGACGACCAGCCCCACGATATTGACTTCTTCTGCATCGGGACCGGTAAAACGCCGGGGCGGATACATGGGGTTGACGCTGTCCAGCTCGATCCAGCCGCGCCCAAAGCGGACCTTTTTGACCACCCCTTCGTCGCCGCCGACCGTCAAAACCGCCAGCGCCCCGCTGTCGACGGTATTCCTGCACTGTACCAGAAGAATGTCTCCTTCTAGGAGGAGGGGATACATGCTGTCGCCCTTGACTTCCAGACAGATATAATCGTACCCCTTCTTTAAAGAGGAAGCTGCAAAGGGGACGTAATCGACAATCATATTTTCAGCATAACAACCCAGCCCCGCAGCCACATTCCCGTAAAGGGGGACTTTGACAAACCCCTCGGAGGAAAATTCCTGTCCTGCGTCGGAAGCATCTTCAATCAATTCGGATTTTGTGATGCCAAAGTAATCCGCAAGCTTTTGAATGGCTCCCATCCGCGGCACCTTGAGGTCGTTTTCCCAGGTGGAAACCGCTTTGTCTGTTACGCCTGCAATCTTTCCAAGGGCTTCCTGTGAAAGATTGTTTGCCTCACGAAGCCGCCTTATATTTGAACCGATTGACATAAATATCTCACCGCCTTAATTTTATTATAATCTTAAAGTAGAGAAAAAGCAAGAAAAATTAAAATAATTCTACTTTAAGGGGTTGACATCCTACTTTTTGTAGAGTAAAATCAAAAACAAGGGAAGAATATTTTCAAAAGGTTTATACCAGTCAGGCATAGGGAGAGAATAAAAATGATGAAAAATTTAAAAAGAAAGCATAACATCTATGGAGCCGTCACCTTTTTTTGCCTGTTTGTCATGCTCGGCGCTGCCGGGGGTTGTGATACCGGACGCCTGGGGGATTCGCCGCTGTTTCTAATCGCAGCCGTAATCCTGCTCGGCACCGCAATCCTTTCTGCCTGCCTTTTCCGGGCAACCGGGATTGCTCTTTCCAGAAAACGTGTAAAGATGGCTGAAGTTTGTTCGGAGCAGCGGGCCGGTTTTCCGAATCAGGCGGCTTAATGAGGCTCGATGCGGTGAAAGGCAGCTTTATGTTAATTGGAGATAGATAAAAAAGTAAAAACGGCGCAGTAAAAAACGCAGCGTCGTTTTTAGCGTGAGTGAAATATAATACGTACCGTTTAATGACCTGGGAAGAGGACAGCCAGAACACTCAATTTACATAGAAGTTGCGAAAGCCATCTCCCTGAGAGAGAAGTGCATCTTCTATTGCATCCATAAAGTGAATGGGTTCTAATTCAAATCGATTGAAACGGTCAACTAGCTCGGAAACGAATGGCTCCCGGTCTGAAATATCCCAGAGGATAGAAACAGGAGATTCTTCTTGTTCGGTATCTTTGAGGATGCAGATGCCGTAGCCGAGATATTCTTCCAGATCGCAGCTTGTCTGCCGACGAGAAACAAGCTGATATTTAATTCTAGCATGGCTCATTTATTAAGACCCACTTTCTGTCATTTGAAATTCTCATGTTTTTCCTCATGGCTTTGAAAAAGCTCATCTAGGCCGATCTCTAATACTTCTGCTAATTTTGCCAGTGTTTTAAAGGTCGGGTTGCCCAATCCTTTTTCGATCATACGCAGATGGGATGCACTAGTACCCGCCTCATTTGCGACTTTTTCCTGTGAAAACCCTTTTTTCTCACGGTATCCCCTGAGATTTTGTCCGATTTCTCTTATTGTCGTCATGATACCCCTCACTTGTATCCAATTTATACCTTATTATAGGGTTTGTGTATCAGTCGCTCAAGATCACAAATCAGCGCTTATTTACTGACGTTTTCACCATTTTCCTCCTTTTTGGCACCGCTTCTAAAAACTGTTCAGCCATTTTAAGTGAACATGCGATTCCATCCTTAATCGGACAGGTCCAATGGAAACGACAGGTTACGTAAAATAGGCTGGTTTTCCATTTTCGAATAGAGAGAAGGATTTCTCTGCATCTGCTTTGATTCATACGTCTCTCTCCTTTTAATTCGGCAAAAGAAAATAAGTAGCCTGGCAGAGGACCAATATACATTTCTTAAAAATGGGCCAGTTTTGTTTTTTAAAATTTATTTTTTATAAACTTTTGATTTAAAAATAAGAAAAAAATTAGCTAAATATAAAATTATTATCATTAAAAATAGTATAATTCCTAGATTTTAGAAAATCAAGTGCTTTTATAAGTTTATATTTTATAAACTTAATTATAGATTACCATTTTCGACAAAATATGTCAAGAAAAAATCTAGAGGAAATTAACTATTTTTTTAAATGTTGATTTTTCTAAGCGCTTCTTGTATAATCTAATGATGAAAGATGGTGATATCGGTGCCCAGAATTTCTAGTTGCGCAGCAAGGCTGACCGCCGCTTTACATGTGCGTGGAATGAAACAGGTTGAACTGTGTAATAGAACAGGAATTCCAAAAAGTGCAATGAGTCAGTATTTAAAAGGCGCTTTTGAGCCAAAAAAAGACCGTCTCGAGGCGATGGCTCGTGTTCTAAATGTCAACGAAGCTTGGCTAATGGGTTATGACGGCGTGCCGATGGAACGAAAAGAAGAGGAAAATCGTCCGTCTTTGTTAGACGTGGGAATCCCCTTCGGGCCTTATAAACTTTTTAAAGGTGATCAAGGAAAAGAGGGCGATTTTGAGGGTGACTTTAAAGAGTTTTTGAGAGTCTTTGCAGAGGAAACAAAGAACCTCAGCTTCAAAGGAAGAAATGACCTGTTGAGAATAGCCAGGTATTTCCGACAAGAGGAGGAAAAGCGAAATAGATTGTGCCGCGACTGAATTCCTTTCGTTTTTGATGGCTGAAAGTTTGAAAATTTAATGGAAATTGACTGTCTGTTGAAATTTAAAAGACTGGTATTTTAGGTGTAATTAAACGGGAAAGGCGTGCCTTTGGCAGAGATAGGTCGATTTTAAATTGGATTTGTTTTAAAAAGAAACCGGCGGGGCGTGATCGGGACATTGGAAAGTTGACATAAGGCAGTTATATGTGTTATATTTTGATTGTCGTTAGAATATTTTGAGAGAGCAAATTTATTCTTGACAGATGTGTGAAGATGCAGTATAATATACCTCGTTCTTGCTGGTGTAGCTCAGTTGGTAGAGCAGCTGATTTGTAATCAGCAGGTCGGGGGTTCAAGTCCGTCCACCAGCTCCAAAATTGAATATGGAGGAATTCCCGAGTGGCCAAAGGGGGCAGACTGTAAATCTGTTGCTTTCAGCTTCGATGGTTCGAATCCATCTTCCTCCACCAAATGAGGACAATCTGCTTGGCGGGTTGTCCTTTTTAAATCATTGGTGCATATTTTTCTCACCTGAAATTGAGGTAAGTGATGGAGATTGGTTATACTGTCAAACAACTTGATGAGCACACTTGGCAAATTGAAGAGACGAACCATCGTCTCGGCGTTTTCTGCTATCTTTTAGAGGGCAAGAATAGGGCTATGCTGATCGATTCCGGCCTCGGCAACATTGATCTCGGAAGCATCGTTGCTGGACTAACGGATAAGCCGGTTGCAGTCGTTAATACGCATTGCCACGGTGATCACATTGGAGGAAACGCGGATTTTAAGGAGATTTATATTGCCAAGCAGGATCAGGATGGCTATATTCACGATGCAAATGGAAAGGGCCCTGAACCGCTTCCCCGCTCCATTCCGTTGGATACGATCGGTATTGACGACGGGCATCTTTTCGATCTCGGCGAGAGAACGCTGCGTGTTTACAGAACGCCTGGTCATTCGGAAGGCAGCATCTGTATCCTTGACAGGGAGCATCGATGGCTGTTTACCGGTGATTGCTGCTGCCGCGGTGAAATTCTGGTCTTTTCCTTTCAATGTGGACTGCCGGGCTACCGCAGGACGATGCGGCGTATTCTTGACCTCGGCGGTGAATACGACGTAACTTGGCCGGCACACGGTCAGGCGCCGGTTGAGAAAGATGTCTTGCGGCGTATCCTTGCGCTTGCTGATGATATTCTTTCAGATAAACTTGAGGAAAAACCCTTTCCCAATACTTATTTTGGTAATTATATGTGTGCCTATCGCGATGAGCTTGGGATTGTTTATCCCCCGCTTATGCGCGGTTGAGTATATATAAGGCAGGACCTATGAGCAGTAAAAAGAGATTGTCCATAAGCCTAGTGAGTTGATTGGGAAGGAACTGCGTAACAAAGTAGTCAGTATTCTAGGCGATGCATGAGAGGGGCCGGAAAAACCTGTATCATTGACATTATTGGATTACCTGTGAAGAAATTGAGGGTTGCCGCAAAGGCAGTCGATTGTAAATCTATTGCTCTTAGTTTTGGCAGGAGCGGTGTTAAGCAACAGTCCGGCGGGCTGCTCTCATAGTTGGCTTTTGCCGAAGCAAAAGGGAATGTCTTCCTCTGTCAAATAGCAAAGAACCGCCCGTTTTGGGCGGTTCTTTGTTTTTCATCCACGATTAATCCACGAATTTTCACCTGATTTTATTCAGGACGGCACCCGCCCGCTCCTTTTCGCGGGGATAAAAGTGGCCGTGTATTCCATGTGATCTCAATTTTGGAATGCCCGAGCCGCCGTGTGATCTCCTGAATGTTGATTCCTTCGTTCGTCGGCAGGGATGTATGAGAGTGACTAAATCATGGATGCGGATATGCGGCAGCCCCGCTCGTTCGGCAAACTGCCGGTTTTTTCAGGCCGAGGCTGGTATCCCTCAGGCACTGAGTCCCGCCGCATACCCATCGGCTGACAGAAACCCCGTCCGTTCTTTCTGAATTTGTGATACCGTGTTGAAAGAAGTCGATTGTTTTAGAGGATGCGATTGACTTCTTTCCGCTTTTATAATAAAATTAAAGTGTTGAGTTCTACGTTTTAGGGGCGCTTAGGCCCCCGTCTAATGATAAAATAACGAGGTTTTTGTCTGCTGTTTGGACGGTTGGAGAGCGGTTTGACCGTTCATGGGAAATTTGGCCGAGGCTGTTTCACGGGTTGTACAATGACGTATAACTACAAGTAAGTTTTCTCTTTACTAAGATAGTAGAGAGTAAAATCTCCTGCAAAAGCTTTTGTTGAATGACGTTTGTTCTCTCTGCTGTTTTATACTGATGGCGGGGTACGAAACCATGCCGTAATTGGCAGAATGGAAGGTAGAAATATGAGTAAAATTTGGAGTCCGATGGAAACCCTGAGCCGCGAGGAGCTGCGGAAAATCCAGAGTGAACGGCTGGTGAGCACCGTAAACCGGATGTATGAAAAGGCTCCCTACTTTAGAAAGAAGCTGCGGGAGATCGGCCTGGAGCCGGGCGATGTGAAATCGGTTGACGACCTGTATAAACTCCCGTTTACATATAAGTACGACCTGCGGGATAACTACCCGTTCGACATGTTCTGCGTTCCGATGGACGAGGTCGTCCGGATTCACGCTTCGAGCGGAACCACTGGAAAACAGATTGTCGTCGGCTACACCGAAAAGGATCTGGACATGTGGGCGGACAGCATGGCCCGCTGCCTGACCATGGCGGGCGGAAGCAGCAAGGATATCGTTCACGTTTCCTATGGATACGGCTTGTTTACCGGCGGGCTCGGCGCCCACGACGGCGCGCAGAAGATCGGCGCGACGGTCGTCCCCGCCTCTGTCGGGAACACCAGCCGGCAGCTCAACCTGTTAAAGGATTTCGGCACGACGATGATCTGCTGCACCCCGTCCTATGCGCTCCATCTTGCGGATGAGATGGAGGCAAACGGCATCACCAAGGACGACCTGAAGCTCCGGGCGGGCGTTTTCGGCGCGGAGCCCTGGAGCCAGGAAATGCGGGAGCAGATCGAGCAGCGCCTCGGCTTAAAGGCTTATGACGTTTACGGGCTGAGCGAGGTTGCCGGCCCCGGCGTTTCGATGAGCTGCGATTACAACTGCGGGATGCACATTGCGGCGGATAATTTTATCCCCGAAATCATCAACCCGGAAACCGGCGAAGTCTTACCGGAAGGAGAGACTGGCGAGTTGGTCTTCACCTGCGTCAATAAAGAGGCGTTTCCCTTGATCCGCTACCGCACCCGCGACCTGTGCAGCCTCACCTATGAGCCCTGCGAATGCGGCAGAACCAGCCCCCGGATGTCAAAGGTGACGGGCCGGTCGGACGACATGCTCATCATCCGCGGCGTCAACGTCTTCCCATCCCAGATCGAAAGCGTCCTGCTCAAGTTTGACGATGTTGAGCCGCACTATATGATCTATGTCGACCGCAAAAACAACACCGACACCCTGGAAATCCAGATCGAAATGACCCAAAAGATGTTCAGTGACACCGTCACGGCGATCGAGGGGCTTCAGGCGAAGCTCCGGGCGGAAATCGAGTCGGTGCTCGGTATCAGCGCGGTGATCACTCTGGTCGATCCAAAGACCATCCCTCGCAGCGAGGGCAAGGCGAAGCGGGTCACCGACCTGCGCAAGATTTTCTGATCGGCGGTTCATGAAGTGTCAAGTAAATCAGGCGGCGGAGACCGTTTCCTGCCCTTTTGCATCCGCTTGTCTGAGAAAGGAATTCCCTTATGGCGGTTAAAATTATTGTATTGATCATCTTCGTTGCGGTGACGGCTGGGATCGGTCTCTATTGCCGCAGAAAAATCAAAAGTGTCAATGACTTTGTATTGGGCGGGCGGAATATCGGACCGTGGCTGACCGCATTCGCCTATGGAACCTCTTATTTTTCGGCTGTCGTCTTTGTCGGCTACGCTGGGCAGTTCGGTTGGAATTTCGGTGTTTCCGCCACCTGGATCGGGATCGGGAACGCGGTGATCGGCAGCCTGCTCGCCTGGGTGGTGCTCGGGCGGCGCACCCGCGTAATGACAAAGCATTTCGAGGCGGCGACTATGCCGGAGTTCTTTGAAAAGCGGTATCTCAGCAAGCCGATGAAGATCGCGGCGTCGGTCATCATCTTTGTCTTTTTGGTGCCCTACACCGCTTCGATCTACAAAGGGCTTTCGGGGTTGTTTTCGATGGCCTTTGGAATTGATTTTACCTGGTGTATCATCGGCATGGCGGTTCTGACCGGGATTTATGTCATCGCGGGCGGCTATATGGCGACTGCGATCAACGACTTTATCCAAGGGATTATCATGCTGATTGGGATCGTCGCCGTTATCCTCGCGGTGCTCAATGTTCACGGCGGCTTTATGGAGTCGATGAACCAGCTTTCTCAGATGGCTCCGGCAGGCGGCTCTGAGATGGCCGGGCCGTTCGTCTCCTTCTTCGGGCCGGATCCGGTCAACCTTCTGGGCGTCGTAATCCTGACGAGCCTCGGCACCTGGGGCCTTCCCCAGATGATCCACAAATTCTACACGGTCAAAAACGAAAAGACCATCAAAACGGGAACTATCATCTCCACGGTTTTTGCGCTGATTATCGCGGGCGGATCCTATTTTATGGGCGGCTTCGGCCGGCTGTTCGTAGAGGGAGATACCCCCGCCGCTGGGTTTGACAGCGTAGTTCCCACCATGCTCCAAAGCCTTCCCGACCTGCTGATCGCGGTGGTGATTATCCTTGTCCTCTCCGCGTCGATGTCCACCCTGTCGTCGCTGGTCATCACATCCAGCTCGACCTTTACCATCGACTTTTTAAAGGGGATTTTCTTTAAAAGGATGGACAATAAACGCCAGATGCTGGTGATTCGGATCCTCTGTGCCGCTTTTATCCTCCTCTCCGTCCTGATTGCCCTCAACCCCAACAGCCTGATTACCAGCCTGATGTCTATCTCCTGGGGCGCGTTGGCAGGTGCTTTCCTCGGGCCGTTTTTGTATGGCCTGTTCTGGAAGGGCACTACCAAGGCCGGAGTCTGGGCCGGTTTTATCTCCGGCGTGGCGATCACCGTAACCGGACTGATCCTCCAGCTGACGGGGACGCTTCTTCCCGCGCCTCTTACCCTTCTCAATTCCCCTCTCAACGTCGGCGCTTTTGCGATCGTTTTCTCGCTGATCATCGTCCCGCTGGTCAGCCTCGTCACCCCTAAGATGCAGAAGGCGCACCTAGATCAGGCATTTGCCTGTTATGATGAGACGGTTTCCGCATCCCATAAACATGCACTGAATGAAGTAGAGGAAGAATATATCAATGGCAACGATTAATTACTGGCAGAAAGAGATTGAGACCATGAAACGGTCTGAGTTGGAAGCGCTCCAGCTCGAACGGCTAAAATACATCGTCAATTATTGTTATGAGCGGGTTCCGTTTTACCGGAACCGCTTTGACGAAATCGGCTTGAAGCCGAGCGATATCCGCTCGTTTCGGGACGTGGAAAAGATCCCCTTCACCACAAAGGACGACATCCGGGACAACTATCCTTTCGGCCTGTTTGCGGTGCCGCAGAAGCAGATTGTGCGGATGCACGCCTCGAGCGGCACCACCGGCAAGCCGACGGTGGTGGGGTATACCCGCAATGACCTGGATACCTGGTCCGACCTGGTCGCCCGTCTCTGCGTGGCGGCTGGGGCAAACGATGAGGACATCGCCCAGATTTCCTTTGGGTACGGTTTGTTTACCGGGGCGCTCGGCCTGCATTACGGTTTGGAAAAGATCGGCGCGTCGGTGGTGCCTGCCTCGAGCGGGAACACTGAAAAACAGGTGATGCTGATCAAGGACTTCGGTGCGACGGTGCTGGTTGCGACGCCTTCCTATGCGCTCCACATTGGTGAGGTTGCCCGCGATATGGGCTATACCCCGGACGATTTGAAGCTGCGGCTGGGGCTGTTCGGCTCGGAGGGCTGCACGGAGGAGATGCGTGACGCAGTGGAGGAAAGCCTCGGCATCTTCGCAACCGACAACTATGGCATGAGCGAGCTGATGGGCCCCGGCGTTTCGGGCGACTGTGAGTTCCGCACCGGGATGCATATTGCGGAGGACCATTTCTATCCCGAGATTATCGACCGCAACACCCTTAAACCGCTCGGAGAAGGGGAAATCGGCGAGCTGGTGATCACCACCCTCACCAAAGAGGGATTCCCGCTTCTGCGGTACCGCACCAAGGATATTACCAAAATCAATTACACGCCCGACTGTCCCTGCGGCAGAACCGGCGCCCGGATGGCGAAGATCATGGGGCGGAGCGACGATATGTTTAAGATCAAGGGGGTCAACGTCTTCCCGTCGCAGATTGAAAGCGTCCTGGTGGCGACTCCTCACATTGGGCCGCAGTACCAGCTCATCCTCACCCGCACCGGGTTTATGGATAACATCGAGGTCGTCGTCGAGGTCATGGACGGCTCTCTTCTGGAGCGTTATTCGGAGCTCGAAAAGCTCGAAAACAACATCCGTCACCGCTTGCAGACCGTTTTAGGACTTGATTGTAAAATTACCCTCAAGGAGCCCCGCTCGATTGAGCGGACGGCGGGGAAAGCCAAGCGGGTGATCGACCTGCGGAATAAAGGGACGATTTAGGATTGACAGACCCGGCCGTTTTTCTGTGTGCGGCGGGAAAGATTTTTAAAGATAACGCCGGTGCACAGCGGCAGATGGGACGGTTTGAATGAAAAAATTATTGTTGGGCAACGACGCGGTCGCGCGGGGGCTCTATGAGGCGGGATGCCGGGTGGTTTCGAGCTACCCCGGCACGCCGAGCACTGAGATCACCGAGGCTGCGGCGAAATATGAAGAGATTTACAGCGAATGGGCGCCGAATGAAAAGGTCGCCTGCGAAACGGCTTACGGCGCTTCGATGGCGGGGGCTCGCTCCTTCTGCGCCATGAAGCATGTTGGGCTGAATGTTGCGGCCGATCCGCTTTTCACGGCGGCCTATTCCGGGGTGAACGGCGGCTTTGTCATTGCGGTGGCCGACGACTCCGGGATGCACTCCTCCCAGAACGAACAGGATTCCCGCCACTATGCGGCGGCCTCGAAGGTTCCGATGCTCGAGCCGGCTGACTCCGCGGAGTGCCTTGCTTTTACAAAGCTCGCCTTTGAGATTTCGGAGCGGTTCGACACGCCGGTCATCCTCCGGCTTTCGACCCGCATCTCCCATTCGCAGGGCTTGGTTGAGCTCTCCGAACGCGAGGAGCAGCCGCTCCGGGAGTATGTAAAAAATCCGGCGAAGTATGTGATGATGCCCTCGAATGCGAAGGGCCGTCATGTCTTTGTCGAGGAACGCACTCTTAAGCTCAGGGAATACGGCGCTGCATGTCCGGCGAATCAGGTGATCGAGGGTGGCCCGATCGGGGTCATCACGTCGGGGATCGCTTATCAGTATGCCCGTGAGGCGCTGGGAGACCGCGCCTCTTACCTGAAGCTCGGCCTGATCCATCCGCTGGACGAAAAGATGATCCTTGACTTTGCCGGGAAGTTTGAAACGGTCTATGTCATTGAGGAGCTTGACAGCGTCATTGAGGATTTCTGCAAGGCGCATGGGGTTCGCGTTATCGGAAAGGAACTGTTTTCCTGTATCGGCGAGTATACGGCGGAGGAAATCCGGAAAAAAATTCTGGGGGAGTCCACTCCTTTCATCACTGTCGATCAGGCGGTTCCGGTGCGTCCGCCGGTTCTCTGCCCCGGCTGCCCCCACCGCGGCGTCTTTTATGTGCTGAATAAACTTAAAGTTTTTGTCAGCGGGGATATCGGCTGCTACACTCTTGGCGCGGGGGCGCCCCTTTCCGCGCTCGACACCACCATCTGCATGGGGGCCTCTGTTTCAGGGCTTCACGGCTTCAATAAAGCCCGCGGTGCGGACTGGGAGAAAAAATCGGTTGCGGTGATCGGGGATTCCACCTTTATCCACTCCGGGATCACCGGGCTGATCGATATCGCCTACAACGCCAGCAACTCGACCGTCATCATCCTGGACAACAGCATCACCGGCATGACGGGGCATCAGCAGAATCCGACCACCGGCTATAACATCAAAGGGGATCCGGCGGCGGCCGTCAACCTGGAAGCGCTTTGCAAGGCGGTCGGCATCGATCGCGTCAGGGTGGTCGACCCGTTTGATATTACAGGAGTCGAAACGGCTGTCCGGGAGGAATTGGCTGCTGCTGCGCCTTCTGTGATTATCGCCCGGCGGCCCTGTGCGCTTTTAAAGTTTGTCAAGGCCAAGCCGCCGGTCGTCGTCGATCCTGAAAAATGCAAGAAATGCGGCATGTGCTTTAAAATGGGCTGTCCTGCGGTCAAGAAAGGAGCGGACGGCAAGCCCGTGATCGACACCACCCTCTGCACCGGCTGCGGCCTTTGCACAAAGGCTTGTAAATTCGACGCGCTCAAGGAGGACGGAGATGTCTGTTAAAAGTATTATGATTGTCGGCGTGGGCGGCCAGGGAACGCTGCTCGCCAGCCGGATTATCGGGAATGCGCTGATCGACTGCGGCTACGACGTCAAGGTTTCCGAGGTGCACGGCATGTCTCAGCGGGGCGGTTCGGTCGTTACATATGTTCGCTATGGGGAAGAGGTCGCCTCGCCTGTTGTGGAAAAGGGCGGCGCGGACATCATCGTCGCGTTTGAGCAGCTGGAGGCCCTCCGTTGGCTTTCTTACCTCAAGCCGGACGGGAAGATGATCATCAACACCCAGAAGATTGACCCGATGCCGGTGATCACCGGGGCGGCGGCCTATCCGGACGGGATTCTGGAGACGATCGGGGAAAGCGGCGTTTCGTATGAAGCGGTCGATGCGCTTTCTCTCGCGAATGAGGCCGGAAATGCAAAAGCGGTCAACGTGGTTCTCCTCGGCCTGATGGCAAAACACTCTGAAATCGGAAAGGACGTCTGGATGAAGTCGCTCCGGAACACCGTACCGGAAAAGTTTTTGGAGCTGAATCTGAAGGCGTTTGAATTGGGTTACCAACAATAATAAGGAGGGGTCGGCAATGATTATTAAGCAAATCTCTGTCTTTGTGGAAAACAAATCGGGGAGGCTCGCACAGATCACGAAGGTGTTGGCGGACAATGGCATCGATATCCGCGCGCTTTCCCTGGCGGACACCACCAAATTCGGCATCCTGCGTTTTATTGTGAATGAACCGGAGAAGGCCCAAAAGGCGCTTCAGGATGCCGATCTGACCGTTTCGATCACCGATGTCATCGCTGTCTCTGTCGAAGACCAGCCGGGCGGGCTTGCACATCCGCTCAGTATTCTGAATGAAAAGGGGATCAATGTGGAGTATATTTACGCCTTTGTCGGCGCGCCGCATGATAAAGCCTTTGTCATTCTTCGGGTTGACGACAACGAGAAGGCTGTGAAAGAGCTTAAAGCCTGTGGAGTTCCGCTGCTTTGCACCAAGGATATTATGAAAATTTAGCGAAAAGACGGATTGAAAAAGGCCGACGTTCTGTGAACGCCGGCCTTTTTGTATGTCGATCTGTTCGGATTTTCATGAAAAGATAAGAATGGAGGGCCCCTAGCTAAAAAAGCAGTAGGTTCCACGCAGCTTCTCCATGAGGATTTCCGCCGAAGCTCGAAAAAAACTCCTGCTGTACTTGAGTGACAAGGTAGTGTCAAGAGTTTTTCGCAAATTAGTTTGCAGACTCTGGGAGAAAGAAG
>CAZSIV010000006.1:0-84285 GCA_964607135.1 uncultured Oscillospiraceae bacterium
TAGGGCTTTGCCCGCATATGAAATACCACCCGCTATGCGGGTGGATTTTTATTATGATCGGTACAATGTGCACAGACGGGGCGATCCGCACCCCAGCAGTTCACTCCGACTTGTCGGATTCTACGGCTCCGCCGGGAATCTGCGCCTTCAGCAGGTCGCGGATTTCGGTGAGCAGCTCCGCTTCGGAAGGGGCTTTCGGCGCGGCGGCCGCTTCCTCCTCTTTTTTCTTGCGGGCGCGGGTCATCAGCTTGAGGAAGAAGAAGATGCAGACCGCGATAATCAGGAAATCGACGATGTTCTGGATGAAATTCCCGTACAAAATCGCCGATTCTTCCTTAACGACGGCGCCGTTTTCCACCACAGCCGGGCTGAGCACCCATTTGAGCGCTTTGAAGTCGGTTCCCGAGGTCAAAAAGCCGAAGAGCGGCATCACCAGATCATTGACGACCGAGCTGACGATCTTTCCGAACGCGCCGCCGACGATCACGCCGACTGCCATATCGACGACGTTCCCCTTAAACGCAAATTTTTTGAAGTCTTCCCACAATGCCTTTCCTTTCATTTTAGCCACCTGCGGCCAATCTGGTAAGAGACGCCTCTCTCAGCTCTGCGGCCGCTCCTTTCTTTTTTATTTTCCGGGGCCCGGCTTTACTCGGGAATCCCGTAAATTCGTTTGATATCCCGCAGCCCTTCTATCACTTCCTCCTCCGAAAAGCCGCACTTCTCTAACTCCTTGGGGGTGAATGCAGACAGGAGGCGGTAAAACTCAAAGGCGGCGGTGAGAACCTCCATCTTCGGCGCCTCTTCGACCGCCTCGAAGAGCTCGTTTTCCGCTTCGTTGATCCGCCCCTCGCCGACGAGCTTCCGCAGCCGGTAAGGGAGGTAGTTTTCCGACAGGTATTCGGAAAAAGCCGGCTCGTCCTCTTGTTCGGTCTCCCGCCCGAAAAGGGCTTTCGCAAGAAAGCGGGAGATCAGCTCCACCTCTCTCATGATATAATCCTGCTGGAACATCCGCTCCCCTCCCTTCCTACAACAAAATGATACCTTATTTTTGAGGAAACCGCAAGTCCGGCTTATAGGCCGGAAGGAACTTCCAGGGTGATTTGGGCAAAATCGTTTTAATAATCACACGATTTTACAAGAAAGATTTTCCCGGCTGTATTATGATGGAGACACAACAGGCCTCTGGCCTCCATATCACGATTACGAAAGAGGTATGAACGGATGAATATGAATATGAAACAATGGCTGGAGGACTTAAAGGCGGCTCCTGTCAAAAAAGCGATGCCGGTGCTCTCTTTTCCTTCGATCCAGCTGCTGAATATCGGCGTAAAGGAACTGATTTCGAGCAGCGACCTGCAATCCCGGGGGATGAAGCTGATTGCCGACCGGACGGACGCTGCCGCTTCGGTCAGCATGATGGATCTTTCCATCGAGGCGGAGGCCTTCGGCTCCACCATCCGGGTTTCGGACGACGAGGTTCCGACTGTCATCGGCCACATTGTGGAAAACCAGGAGCAGGCGGATGCCCTTCGGGTTCCCGATGTCGGCGAAGGGCGGACCAGTCTTTACATCGAGGCGATTGGGAAAGCCTGCAAGCTGATTACCGACCGGCCGGTCTTCGCCGGGGTGATCGGGCCTTTTTCCCTGGCGGGGCGGCTTCTCGACGTCTCCGAGGCGATGATCTACTGCTATGACGATCCCGATATGGTTCACACCGTTTTAAAAAAGGCAACCGATTTTCTAATCGCTTATATCCGCGCCTATAAAGAGGTGGGGGCGAACGGCGTCGTCATCGCCGAACCGCTCGCCGGGCTGCTTTCCCCTGCGCTGAACGATGAATTTTCCGTCCCCTACGTCAAGCAGATCGTCGATGCATTGCAGGACGACGGCTTCATCGTCATCTACCACAACTGCGGCGGAGGGACGATCCGGATGATCGACGGAATCCTCTCGATCGGGGCGGGCGCTTACCACTTCGGCAACGCCATCGACATGACCGAGATGATGGAGCACATCCCGGCCGGCATCGTCGCCATGGGGAATGTCGACCCTGCCACCCAGTTCCGCAACGGCACGCCGGAATCGATCCGGGAGGCGACCCTCTCCCTGCTGGAGACCTGCCACAGCTATCCGAACTTCGTCATCTCCTCCGGCTGCGACATCCCGCCGCTCTCGAGCTGGGACAATATCGACGCCTTTTTTGCCGCGGTTGCTGAATTTTACGGGAAATAAAGCCGAGAAAACAGAGAAAAGCCTCCGATTCAATCGGAGGCTTTTCTCTGTTCATATTGCGGTTTCCGGGAGGGAGCGCTCCCTCCGGCAGTGCAGATGTTCTTTATTTGCTGACGATCTCGCCCCAGATTTCCCCAGCGCATCCGGCGGCGTTCGCCTCGTCGGTGTCCAGGTGCATCGCCGGGGAGAACTTCGGAGAAACACGGCAGACCACATCGCCGAATACGAGGCTGCGGCCTTCGCCCCCTACCTTGACCCAGACGACCTGTTTGTCGGCAACGCCGAGCTCTTCCGCCTTTTCCGGGGTCAGATGGATGTGGCGTTTTGCAACGATGACCCCCTCTTTGATCTCGATCTCACCGCAGGGGCCGACGATCTTACATCCTGGCGTTCCGGCGACGTCGCCCGACTCCCGCACCGGCGCGGCGATTCCGAGGGTTCTCGCATCGGTCGCGGAAATTTCGACCTGAGTGGCAGGGCGCTCCGGCCCGAGGATCAGGACGTTTTTAATGGTGTTCTTCGGCCCGACGATCGCAACCCGCTCATTGGAGGCGAACTGCCCCGGCTGGCTGAGCATGGCGCGGACGGTCAGCTCCCCTTTTTCCCCCAAAAGAACCTTGACATCTTCCGCGGTCACATGGACGTGACGGGCGGAGGTCTCGACAATAAACTGTTTTTCCATATGTATCTCCATTCTCCGCATGGCGGCGGACGCTGAAAACCGGCGCGGCCCATGCGGACGCCCCGCCGGCAGGGTGTGAAACAGTGTCCACCCTTCCCTGATTTTATTATAGTACAAGGCGTTTGACAGGTCAAGGACAGGCGCGGATTTCGTCGAAAAATCTCGGAGCGGGGAACCCCCGTTGGTATTTCGCACACCAGCGTTCTGTCGGTTTCTAGGTTATAATCCTGCGAGATGCTTAAGATAAAACGGGCAGAGTGCGCTGTGCCGGGTGATCCCGGCTGAACAATACGCGATCCGCAGATGGTGCAAATAACAACGTTGGTAACCCGCGCGGCACGCCTGTGCCCTAGGCGGGACAAACGCGATATACAAGGCAGCACCAGACCTAATAGTTTGTAACCCGCAAGCCACGCGTTTCGTATCATGTGTCTCCACAGGGCAACCACCCGAAAACCGGCAAAACGTTCGGGTGCGAAATTGGCCTGCCTGGCCACGGGCTGCGGATCGTTCCGCCGGGGTCGCCCGGACAGCACGTTTCTTTTGAAGCTCTGGGGCGTGTTTGTCTTTGTCAACCGAGGGTGCCTTTACCGTATTTATTTTTTTCGCGTACCTCACAGGACAAAAAACCTGAAAGCCGGTAAAGCTTAGGTGTGTGTATTACCAGCGGCGGTTCGCCGCCGAATTGCCGGCGGAGACGCTCCGCGCCGCTGATCGTTTCGGCTAGAGGAACAGCTTTATGAGCTCCTTTGCCCATGAAAGATAACCCGGGACAGCCGTATCGAGCAGCTCCTTTACGGTGCTTACGTCGCTTGCGGTGAGCCCGCCGATCTTTTGAAAAACGCTTCCGACGGCCTGTGTATCGCCGATGGCAATCATCGCCCGCGCACTGTCGCCGAGGGCGAAGTAGTTTCCAACGGCTAAAGCGCCGGCGGAGAAATCGCCGACTGCGACCGCGCCGAGTGATATGATCCCAAAGCTGACGGCGCCCGCCGAAAATACGCCGGCCGAAAGACTTCCCGCGGCCAGGAGCCCGAGCGCAACCGTCCCGATCGACAACAAGCCGATCGACAGCAGGCCGTATGACAATAATCCGATTGAGAGCAGCCCGAACGATACCACCCCTGTCGCTTTCAGCCCGACCGCGATCACGCCGCGGGCGTTCAGCCCGACAGCGACAAAGCCCCTTGCATTCCTGCCGACATGCCACAGCGGCATCCCGAATATTGTTTTTTTGCTTTTCCTCTCGCGGGGATGCGCCCTGAAGAAATTGTTCCCCTCATCGGCTTGATTTCTGCGGTCTGTTTCTGCTCCATCTTTGAGCAGATAATCCAATGAACAGTCAAACAGCTCGCCGATCCGGATCAGCTTTTCCGTCTCGGGGTAGGCAATATCGCTTTCCCACTTGCTGACAGACTGTCTGGAAACGCCGAGGAGCTCTGCGAACTGCTCCTGGGTGTAATTGGCCTCTTTCCGCAGCTTTGATAATTTATCGCCCAATGTCATCGCACATCTTCCCTCCGAATTCGTTTATTTCTGCATATCATACCTGCTTTGCGGCCGAAAGGCCACCATCCAGGGGGTTCTAAATGTAAACTACAGGTTGCACAGCCGGTTTTACCCTTGATCGGCAAAGGCAAAGGGACACTTCAAATAAGAAGTGTCCCTTCCGCATTCTTTTTCTGTTAGCGATTATTCCTCGGCGCCGTAGAGCTTCTGCAATTTGACCAGATGCTCATACTGCTCCTTCGCACGGTCGGCCGCCTTGTCGAACAGCTCTTCCGCACGATCCGGGAAGGCCAGCTTCAGACGGTTGTACCGGGTCTCGTTCGCAATGAACTCCTTGTAATCCGCGGTAGCAGGCTTGCTGTCGAGGATGAAGGGGTTCTTGCCCTCGGCCTTGAGCGCCGGGTTGTAGCGGAACATGTTCCAGTAGCCGGCCTCGACCGCCTTCTTCATCTCAGCCTGGCAATTGGTCATACCGCCCTTGACGCCGTGCATCTCACACGGGGCGTAGCCGATGATGAGGGACGGGCCTTTGTAAGCCTCCGCTTCAGCAATCGCTTTGATGGTCTGAGCCTGGTTTGCGCCCATCGCGATCTGCGCGACATAGACATAACCGTAGCTCATCGCGATCTCGGCGAGGCTCTTCTTGCTGATGGATTTACCAGCCGCAGCAAACTGAGCAACCTGACCGATCTGGCTGGCTTTGGAAGCCTGGCCGCCGGTATTGGAGTAAACTTCGGTGTCGAAGACCATGATGTTGACATCCTCGCCGGAAGCGATGACGTGGTCGAGACCGCCGAAGCCGATGTCGTAAGCCCAGCCGTCGCCGCCGAAGATCCAGACGGATTTCTTGGCAAGGTACTGCTTCTTGCCGAGAATCTCACGGCCCAATGTGCAGGCTTCGCAGGTGCATCCGTCGATGATGCATTCCTCGAGGGCTGCAACGTATTTCTCGGTCGCAGCGCCGTTGAGCTTGCCGTCGTCCATGGTGTCGAGCCAAGCCTGCGCCGCCTCTTTCAACGAAGCATCGGTGTAGTCGACAGCGATCAGCGCGCGGGTGTTGGCAGCCAGGCTGTCACGAACCGCTTTCTGGCCGAGGTACATGCCGAAGCCGTGCTCGGCGTTGTCCTCGAAGAGGCTGTTCGCCCAGGCCGGGCCAAAGCCGCTGACCTTGCTGGTGGTGTACGGGGAGGTCGCAGCCGGGCCGCCCCAAATGGAGGAACAGCCGGTGGCGTTGGAGATGAACATCCGCTCGCCGAACAGCTGGGTGATCAGACGGGCATAGCTGGTCTCGGCACAGCCCGCGCAGGAACCGGAGAACTCGAGGAGCGGCTGGTTGAACTGGGAACCCTTGACGGTGGTCTCAGCCATCATGCCGTCTTTCTTCTTGATGTTCTCAACACAGTAGTCGAAGACCGGCTGCTGTGCCGCCTGGCTCTCCTGAGAAACCATCTTGAGGGTTCCTTTGGCAGCGGTCGGGCAGACATTGACACAGACGCCGCAGCCCATGCAGTCGAGCGGGGAAACGGTCATCGCAAACTGGTAATCCTCGCAGCCCTTTCCGGTCATCTGTTTTGTCTTGATCCCCTCCGGAGCGTTCTTCACTTCGTCGGCGGTCAGGGCAAACGGACGGATGGTGGCGTGCGGGCAGACATAAGCGCACTGGTTGCACTGGATGCAGGTGTCCGGGTTCCACTCCGGAACGTTGACGGCTACGCCGCGTTTCTCATAGGCGGAAGCACCCTGCTCGAACTGCCCGTCGACATGGTCGACAAAGGCGGAAACCGGCAGGCTGTCGCCGTCCATCTTGGAGACCGGCTCGAGGATTTCCTTGACCATCTTGACGGTGGCCGGGTTGCCCTTGAGCTGGCTTTCGTCGGCCGGGTCTTTCGCATCCGCCCAGGAAGCCGGAACTTCGACCTTGTGGAGCGCGTCTTTACCGGCGTCGATCGCCTTGTAGTTCATCTCGACAACGGCGTCGCCCTTCTTGGAGTAGGACTTCTTCGCCGCTTCTTTCATGTACTTGATCGCATCCTCAGCCGGCATGATATTCGCAAGGGCGAAGAACGCAGACTGGAGGATGGTGTTGGTGCGCTTGCCCATCCCGATCTCGATCGCTTTGTCGATCGCGTTGATGGTGTAGAGCTGGATGTTGTTCTGCGCGATGTAGCGTTTCGCTTCAGCGGGCATGTGGTGATCCAGCTCCTCGTCGCTCCACTGGCAGTTGATCATAAAGATACCGCCCGGCTTGACGTCGTTGACCATCTTGAAGCCTTTGACGACATAAGAGGGGTTGTGGCAGGCGACAAAGTCGGCCTTGTTGATGTAGTAGGGGCTGCGGATCGGCTTGTCGCCGAAGCGCAGATGGGAAACGGTGATGCCGCCGGTCTTCTTGGAGTCGTACTGGAAGTACGCCTGGATGTATTTGTCGGTGTGGTCGCCGATGATCTTGGTGGAGTTTTTGTTCGCGCCGACCGTTCCGTCGCCGCCGAGGCCCCAGAACTTACATTCGGTGGTGCCTTCCGCAGCGGTGTTCGGGGCGGGCTTCTCCTCCAGAGAGAGGTATGTGACGTCGTCGTTGATCCCGATGGTGAACCGGGGCTTCGGCTCGCTCTTCGCCAGCTCGTCGTAAACAGCGAAAACGCTGGACGGCGGGGTGTCTTTGGAGCCGAGGCCGTAACGGCCGCCGATGACGTTTGCATCGTTTCCTGCTTCACGCAGAGCGGTGACAACGTCGAGGAAGAGCGGCTCGCCCAGGGCGCCCGGCTCTTTGGTGCGGTCGAGGACGGCGATCTTCTTGGCGGTCGCCGGGATCGCTTCGAGCAGCTTCGCCGAAACAAACGGACGGTAGAGGCGGACTTTGACCAGGCCGACCTTTTCACCCTTGGCGGTCAGGTAATCGACAACCTCTTCGGCGACGTCGCAGATGGAGCCCATCGCGATGATGACACGTTCTGCATCGGGCGCGCCGTAGTAGTTGAAGAGCTGGTAGTTGGTGCCGATCTTGGCGTTGACCTTGCCCATGTACTCCTCGACGATCGCCGGGAGAGCATCGTAGTACTTGTTGCAGGCCTCACGATGCTGGAAGAAGATATCCCCGTTTTCGTGGGAGCCGCGCATCGCCGGATGCTCCGGGTTGAGGGCGTGGTCGCGGAAGGCTTTGATCGCATCCCAGTCGGTCATCTCGGCGAGGTCGTCGTAATCCCAGGTCTCGATCTTCTGGATCTCGTGGGAGGTGCGGAACCCGTCGAAGAAGTTGATGAACGGAACGCGGCCCTTGATGGTCGCCAGGTGGGCGACCGCAGAAAGGTCCATGACCTCCTGCGGGTTGGACTCGGCCAGCATCGCAAAGCCGGTCTGGCGGCAGGCGTAAACGTCAGAGTGGTCGCCGAAGATGTTCAGCGCATGGCTCGCGACGGTACGAGCGGATACATGGAAGACGCTCGGAAGGAGCTCGCCCGCGATTTTATACATGTTCGGAATCATCAGAAGCAGGCCCTGAGAAGCGGTGAAGGTGGTGGTCATCGCACCGGCCGCGAGGCTGCCGTGAACGGCGCCGGCCGCACCCGCTTCGGACTGCATCTCCATGACGTTCACCTGGGTGCCGAAGATGTTCTTCTGGCCGACGGCGCTCCACTGATCAACACTGTCCGCCATCGGGCTGGACGGAGTGATCGGGTAAATGGCGGCAACTTCCGTAAACGCATATGCTACATGCGCCGCGGCGGTGTTGCCGTCCATGCTTTTCATCTTTCTTGCCATTTTCTTTCCTCCTGAATTGTTTTCTCAACACACGGCCCCGACAGCGCCGGGGCCGTGTTCTGTCGCTTTAAATTTTATCACGTTTCCCACGCATTGTAAAGGGATATTGTCGAAGTTTTGTCATTCAACTATATGGAAAATAAATGAAGAATAAACAAATTGTAATTTATTTATTTTCCCTCACTGCCCGACAGGGATTACCATATGCTATGGTATGATCCGGAATGTCCTTTGTAACAATGCTTCCCGCTCCAATGACAACATTGTTTCCAATCGTAACTCCCGGCATAATAATCGCTCCCCCGCCGATCCAGACATTATCCCCTATCGTAACCGGTGCTGTTTGGGTTTTACAAAATTCAAACGAACCGTCTTCTTTAGGGTCCCCAAAACGGTCGAGTGCGTTTGTTGGGTGAAACGCCGTGTATATCTGTACATTTGGAGCGATCAGGGCATGGTCTCCAATGCGAATGATATTGTCATCTAAAAAGGTACAATTCATATTTACTTCGCAATGATCGCCAAAATAAATATTTTTACCGTAATCAACAAAGAAAGGCGCAGTAATCCAAAGGTTTTTTCCTTTGCCTCCCAACAGCTTATTTAAGATTGCTTCTTTTTTCTGTGCATCGGCAGAGTCCGTTTGGTTATAATCCCTTGTCAGATCTTTTGCCTTATGCCATTGTGACAACAATTCGGCATCTCCGCAGTCATAAAGCTGTCCTGCCAACATTTTTTCTCTTTCCGTCATAATTTAACCTCCACAATTCCGGTTTTTCTCCTGAAACGGCGGACGTCGGCAAATTTTTAAAAAATTTACATATTTGCCATCTCACTTTCAGGGCGGAGTGATATGTTGAAAAGGCGGCTGGCTTCGGGATTCCCGGGCCCCCGCCCTGATAAACAGCCGAAAGGAACGGCGCCGGAGCACATGCGCTTGCTGTGATCCCGCGCCGTATTGTGAACGATATGTTTTTAGACTGCGGCATCAATCTCTACTATGAAAAAGCCGGGGAGGGTCCGCCCCTCGTCCTGGTTCACGGCAACGGGGAAGACCACACGGTTTTCGACCGGCTGATTCCCCGCCTGGCGGAGTTTTTCACCGTTTACGCGGTCGATTCCCCGGGGCACGGGAGGAGCCAGAAGCCGGAGGGGTTCCACTACGCCGATTTTGCCGAAGCGCTTTCCGCTTTTATCGGGAAGCTGGGGCTTGAACGGCCGTTTTTCTGCGGGTTCAGCGACGGCGGAATCATCGGGCTGCTCCTCGCTTCCTCCCGGCCGGCGCTCCTCTCCCGGATGGCCGTCTGCGGCGCGAACCTCACGCCGGCGGGCCTCAAATGGGGATGGCGCATCCTTTTCCGGGCGGAATTCCTCCTGACCCGCCGCCCGCTCCTCAAAATGATGCTCGATGAGCCCCGGATCGCGGAGGAAACGCTTGCGCGGATCGAAATCCCCACCCTCGTCCTCGCGGGTGAGCGGGACCTCGTCAAAGAATCGGAGACCCGGGCCATCGCCGAAGGGATCCCCGGCGCGGCGCTCCAGATCCTGCCGGGGGAGACCCACGGGAGCTATGTCGTCCACACCGACAAGCTGTTCCCGCTGCTCCGGGACTTTTTTCTCCCGGGGGTTCAGTGACCCGCCTGCGGTTTTACAGCTCCTCGCAGAGCCGTTTTGCCGAAGCTTCGACCGCTTTCAGCATGTATTCCCGGGAAAAGCGGGTGACCGGCAGCCGGTCGCGGGGGATCATCCCGATATGGCTGAGCGTCTCCTCCATATTGAGCATACAGTAGGAGGTTCCCCTACCGGAGCCGCCCGCCGCCGCGACGAAGATGCAGGGCTTTTCCTTTAAATAGTGGTTGTGCGCCGTCTCCATCCGGCGGATTCGGTCCATCAGGGTTTTGAGCGGCTCGGAAAGGTCGTGCCAGTAGACCGGGGTGATCAGGACGACCGCCTCGGCTTCGACCATCTTTCGGTAGAGGGCGGCGACGTCGTCCCGGATGACGCAGCTTCCCTTTTCCTTGCATTCGCCGTAACCATTTTGACAGACGCGGCAGCGCTCGACCGACAGCGCGTTGAGCTGGACCGGCTCGGCTTCCCGCCCCGCCGCCGCAATCCCGCGGAGGGCGGCGTCCTTGCAGGCCGCGGTCAGCCCGTCCGGATTTGGGCTGCACCAGATAACGGGAATCGACATAAACAACACCTCAACTCTGTTAAAATAAAGATACCCTTTTATCATACTATGAAACAATGCTGCGGTAAAGACCATTTGCCGGGAATCGGCCTTGTACAAAGAAATCTTTTTGTTTTCGTTTACTTTCCATCTTGAATATGCTATAATAATATATCAATCTATCTATGCCCTGTAAAATTGTCCGAATGCCAAAGCGAATGGATAGAAGCGGCGCGTTCCGTGCCGGACGACGAATGATGAATGAAAGAGAGGTAGTTCAAATGAGCGAGAATCAAACCCCGTTTTTTACTTATAAAGGCAGGCCGCTCGTCCGCAAGGGCGACGAGATCTATTACGGCTCGATGGGAGACGATTTCGTCGTCATGCTGAACGTTCTTTCCCACACCAAAAACGGCGAGCTGGACTTGGCGGACGCCGTCACCATCCAGCTTATGCGGACCGACACCACCATCAACCCGATGGACATCGTGGTCAAGAAAACTGAGAAAAAGGGACTTTACCAGGCGCTGGATATTGCGAACATCTGGCTTGAGCGCGCGTTGGAGGGCAAGCTGGAGTAAATCCATCTGTGTCGGCAGCAGTGAATTGCACGATTTTACTGGACAAGGGCCAGCCGGAAGGCTGGCCCTTGTTGATTTTTGTTTCGTTTTATACACACGCCTGTTCGTGCTTTCATTCCATCCGATATAACAAATCCTCTCAGACTGAAAACCGGCATTTCTTACAGTGTGGAATTTGCTTATTTCGTCCGTTTTCTGATCAGGATAAAGCTTACGGCACAAACCAAAAAGAAGGCCGGGTAAAAAATCAAGGCGTGAAATCCTCCAGCCGGATAAGGCGCAATCCCCCCTTGTTTGAAAACGAGGGCTGAAACAAATCCGGCCAGCATAGAAACCGGCATAAAGGCAATTCCGATTATATTGAGCCAATCGACGTAAAACGGCGCTTTTTCGGCCGACAGTGTTTTCCCGATAAAATAGCCGGCGATTCCAACGGCTTGGATGATCATTGAACCCCAAATGGTTTCCATTGTTTGTTCTTCATGCCACCCGCCGAATGCGCAGAACAGTCCGATTGCGACAAAGGCCGTTGACGAGATGTAAAGCACCTTGCCCGCAATTTCTTTGCTTTTTTGTTCTCGATCTGTCACCGGCTCGATTCCCTTTAGGAGGTAATCAGTCGTCACGCCGAAAAAGTCGCTCATTACCATTATTTTTTCTAAATCCGGTGTGCTCTGTCCACTTTCCCGTTTAGAAACGGCTTGCCGTGAAACGCCTATCTGATCTGCAAGCTCTTCTTGAGAGATTCCCCTTGTCTTTCTTAAAGATTGTATTCTATCTGCCAGATTCACTCTCAGCGCCCCTTTCTTCCACGGTCTCATTATAACCGGCAATTGCAGCGGTGTTTTTTGCTATGGGGCTATTTTATCAGAAACCGCTTCTGCATTCCACATCTTTTCAAAAGAAACGTCGAATCCCCCGCGAGCGCTTCTGCGCTCTGTGGTCAATACACGATCCCTAACCGGGACAGACTTCTAAGGCCGAAACCCGCGCGGCACGCCGGGTGCCCCCGGCTGGACAAACGCGGCCGGGTGATCCCGGCCGAACAGACGCGATACGCAGGCAGAATAAGTAATAACGTTGGCAACCCGCGAGATACCTTTACCCCATTTATTTTATTTCAAGTTTCTCGCAGGACTGAAACCTAAAAATCGGTAACTCGTTTGTGTGCGAATCACCAGCGGCGGTTCGCCGCCCTGCGCGGCACATGTTTCGTAAAACGCGCCTCGCAGGGCGAAATGCATCCGCTGTCAATCGCGATTCATAAGTTGCTCTGAGATTGAGACTGGTAACCCGCGCGGCGCCTCGCAGGTCTATTACCCCAAAGTCAGCAAAACATTGGGGTGCGAATTGGCCACCGGGGCCACCCGGCGTGCCCGGCCACGGGCGCGCCTCGCAGGATTACAATCTTGAGATTGGTAGAATGTCAGTGTGCGAAATTGCCCGCAGGGGCACCCTGTCCCGCGCGGCACATCTTTGTATAACGCGCCTCGCAGGACTAAAACCCAAAATTAGCAAAACATTGGGGTGCGAATTGGCCTGCCCGGCCACGGGCTGCGAAATACCAGCGGCGGTTCGCCGCCTATCCTTCCCGGCGGCGGATCCAACCCGCCGCCTTGGCGAGTTCCAGAACGACGAGCGGGACAAAGGCCAGCCCCAGCGCCGTCAGATAGAGAATCGGCGGGAGCAGGATCAGTCCGAAGGCCGTTGCCAGAGGCGGGACGAAAGCCACCAGCGCAATCAGCCCGGCGGAGATCAGCGCAGCCACGTTCAGTTTCCGGTTGCCGAACGGCCCGATTTTAAAGAGGGAGCGGTCGGAACGCATATTGAAGGCGTGGATCACCTGGGCTGTTGAGAGGATGAGGAAGGCCATCGTCCGGCCGCCCTCCAGCGCTCCGGTCGCCTGCCGGCCATACCAGAACCCAAAGAGGGTCAGCGCGGCGAAGAGCGCGCCCTGCAAAACGACCCGCACGCCCATCCCGTGGGCAAAAATCCCCTCGTCTTTCGGCTTGGGGCCCCGTTTCATCACGGCGTTGTCCAGCGGCTCCATCCCGAGGGCAATGGCCGGCAGGCTGTCGGTCACCAGGTTGATCCAGAGCAGCTGCATCGAAAGCAGGGGGGAATTCTTCCAGAAGAGCATGGCGATAAAGACGGTCAGCAGCTCGCCGATGTTGGTGCCGAGGAGGAAAACAACCGCTTTTTTGATGTTGTCGTAAATGCCGCGGCCCTCCCGGACTGCGTCGACGATGGTTGAAAAGTTATCGTCGGTCAGGGTTATGTCTGCTGCGCTCTTGGCGACGTCGGTTCCGGTGATCCCCATGGCGCAGCCGATATCCGCCGCCTTGAGGGCTGGCGCGTCGTTGACGCCGTCCCCGGTCATCGAGACAATCTCCCCCTGCGCCTGCCACGCCTTGACGATCCGGATTTTATCCTCCGGCGACACCCGGGCGTAGACCGAGATGGTGCGAACCCGGTTTTTCAGCTCCTCCTCGCTCATCCGGGCGAGCTCCGGGCCGGTCACCGCATCCTCCCCGTCCAGCAGGATGCCGAGGCTTTTGGCGATGGCGGATGCGGTCTCGACGTGATCCCCGGTGATCATAACCGGCCTGATCCCGGCATCCCGGCAGATGCCGACCGCGTCCTTCACCTCCGGGCGGGGTGGGTCGATCATCCCGACCAGCCCCAGAAAGGTCAGCCCCTGTTCGAGCTCCTCGGGAACCGGCTCCTGCGGTACTTCGCTGATCTCCTTCCAGGCGACCGCCAGCACCCGGAGAGCATCCCGGCTCATCCGATCGGCCTCTTCCCGGGCCGCGTCCAGATTCCCGGCGGTACAGCGGGCGGCGAGGACGTCGAAGGCCCCTTTGACGATCACAATGTTTTTTCCGCCGATCCGGTTGACGGTGGTCATCATCTTCCGGTCGGAGTCGAACGGGATTTCAGCGAGGCGGGGAGATTCCGCCGCAAGCCGTTCTTTCTCCATCCCGTTTTTATAAGCCGCGAGGACAATCGCCGTTTCGGTCGGATCGCCTAAAAGCCGCTCCTTCCCGTCCTCAACCGTCACCGACCCGTCGCTGCAAAGGGTTCCATAGCGGAGCAGCTCCCGGATCGCATCCCCGTTTTCCCCGGAAATTTTCTCCCGCTCCCCGCTGTCGGCGCAGGCTTCGGCGAGGGTCATCCGGTTCTGAGTCAGAGTACCCGTTTTATCCGAGCAGATCACCGAGGCGCTTCCCAGCGTCTCCACAGCCGGAAGCCGACGGATGATGGCGTTTTTCTTCACCATTCGCTGGACGCCGATCGAAAGGACGATGGTGACGATGGCGGGAAGCCCCTCCGGGATCGCCGAGACAGCCAGTGAGACCGCTATCATAAAAATTTCCATCGGCGGGATGCCGTCGATCATTCCGGTCACGAAGATGACGGCGCAGATGGCGAGAGCGGCGATCCCCAGGCATTTTCCGAGCTTTGAAAGCCTTTGCTGGAGCGGGGTTTGGGTCTCTCCCTCCCCTTCGAGCAGATGGGCGATCCGGCCCATCTCGGTCTCCATCCCGGTGGAGACGACGACCGCTCTTCCCCGGCCATAGGCGACGCTGCACCCGGAATAGACCATGTTTTTCCGGTCTCCGACCGGCGCGTCCGCCGGGACTTCGGCCCGGGCGTCCTTTTCGCTGGGAACCGATTCCCCGGTCAGCGCCGATTCATCCGCCTTCAGGCCGGCCGATTCGGCCAGCCTGGCATCGGCGGGGATCAAATCCCCGGCATCCAATAAAATCAGGTCTCCGGGAACCAGTTTCGAAGCTTCCACCGTCTTTTCCCGGCCATCCCGGCAAACCTTCGCATGGGGGGCGGAAAGGTCTTTCAGGGCGTCAAGCGTCTTTTCCGCCCGGCTCTCCTGCACCGCCCCCATCACCGCATTGATGACGACGATCGTCAGGATTAGGCTCGGCTCAAAAAAATCCTTTGGGCGGCTTTCGATCAAGGCAATGATGAAAGAAACTGCGGTCGCTATCAGCAAAACGAGGATCATCGCGTCTTTGAACTGGTCTAAAAAGCGCTGGAACCCGGTTTTTTTCTTTCCGCCCCGGAGCCTGTTTTCGCCGTACTGCTCCAGCCGGGCGGTCGCTTCCCTTTCTGAAAGTCCCTCCGCTCCGGTTCCGAGCTCTTTTTCAACTGTCTGAAAATCCTGATCGTGCCATGACATATAATAGAATCCTCCTGTCCGTTTTTGATCCAGTTGTCTTTAGTCTGCCCCCGCATCCTCTTAAAAATCGCGGACGGCGCCGTTTTTCGGGAAAAAGCCCGCCAGAGGCGGAGAAACCCGTCTGAATAATCATATGATTGAAAAGCCGATAAAATAGATTCGCTCCGTTTCAATTTAGAAAACAGTGCCAATTCTGTAAACAGATTTTTGACCGGTTTTCCCCCTTGACTTCTGTCAAAGGATATGTTATCCTGATAGCGGTATCAACTTGTATATACCTGTCAAACTTAAAAAATATTTTTGAGGAGGGATTGCCGTGGAAAACTGCCTGAACCGCCAGAGCCCCCAGCCGCTCCACCTCCAGTTTGAGGAGCTCCTGCGCCGGCAGCTGGATAATGAAGAATGGGCGGTTCACTCCTGCATCCCCTCCGAAAACGAGCTCAGCCGGAAGTACGGCATCAGCCGGATGACCGTCCGCGCTGTTCTGACCCGGTTGGTCGACGCGGGGCTTCTCTACCGCGTGCCCGGCAAAGGCACCTTTGTGGCGGAGCCGAAGATCGTTAGCCGCCCCCTTTCCCAGATGGGGATCACCCAGCAGCTTGAGCAGATGGGGTATGAAACCTCGACTCGGGTGGTCAACATCGGGGTTGTCTCCTGTCCTTCCAAAATGGCGAAGCGGCTGGAGATCGAGCCGGGGGCCGATGTCACCACCATCAAGCGGGTGCGGTTTGTCAAAGGCGAGCCGCTTTCGGTTCACACCTCCTACATCCCGCTCAGCGTCTGCCGCGACCTGGAGATGCAGGACTTCGAGCATCACCAGCTCTGCGACATCATGGAGCAGGTCTACCACCACAAGATCCTGCGCAGGGTGGAGACGCTGGAGTCCACCACCGCTTCGATCGACGAGGCGGAGCTCCTCGCCGTCCGCCCGGCTTTCCCCCTATTGCTCCTCAACACCACGATCTACGCCGCCGGGGAGCTCCCGGTCGAGTGCTCCTCGGTGGTCTTCCGGGGCGACAAGTTCAAAATCAAGCTGGAATTCAACCAGTCCTGAACGCCGCGGCGGGGTGCCCCCGCTGGCGGACGCGATCCGCAGGCAGAATAAGTAATAATGTTGGTACCCCGCGCGGTACATTGTAGTTATTCTGCTTCATGCGCCTCGCAGGTTGATTACCCAAAAACCGGTGAAACATTGGTGTGCGAATTGTCCTGCCCGGCCACGGGCTGCGAATTACCGGCGGCGGTTCGCCGCCCCGCAGTAGAAAGAAGGAGAAACGCGATGCATATCTTATCGGTCGATTTCGGCACCTCTTCGGTCAAACTGTCGGTCGTGGACGACCGGCTGAACATCTTAGACTCCGCAAAAGTCTCCTACCAGATTTCGGTTACCAACGGCGACTGGATCGAGCTGGACGGCCGGGTTGTCTTCGACGCGATGCTCGAAGGGATCCGGAAGCTCTCACAGTACGCCGGCTCGATTGAGCTGATCGGGTTCGACACCTTCTCCCCTTCCATGACCTTTATGGACGAAGAGGGGAATGCCCTCCACCCGGTGCTGACCCATCTTGACCGCCGGAGCAAGGAGCAGACCAAGGAGATCCTTCGGGTGATGGGGAAAGAGAAGTTCCAGAG
Organism: uncultured Oscillospiraceae bacterium; assembly: GCA_964607135.1. Taxonomy (GTDB): domain Bacteria; phylum Bacillota; class Clostridia; order Oscillospirales; family Ruminococcaceae; genus Metaruminococcus_A. The sequence goes on from CAZSIV010000006.1 coordinate 16,767, forward strand.
CATCACCGGCATCCAGCCCTTCACCGGCGGCGCCTCCGTCACCTCGGCCCTCTGGATGAAGGAAAACCGGCCCGATGTATTTGAGCCCGCTTACCGGCTGGGGCACCTCAACACCTACATATACAAGCGCTTAACCGGCGTCTTTGCGACCGACCCGACCAACGCCTCGATGACTGGGATGTACAACACCGTCAGCGGTAAGGGCTGGTCGGAGGAAATCTGCTCTGCCTTCGGCATCCCGATGGAGAAGCTCCCCCCGATTGTCGAAGCGGGGAGCGTGCTCGGCGGCCTGCGCCCGGAAGTTGCGGTCCTCTGCGGGCTAAAGGCCGGGATCCCGGTCGCCCTCGGCGGAAACGACGCCGCGACCGCCCAGGTCGGCGCGGGGAATTCCCGCTCGGGCGATATCTTAAACATCTCCGGCAGCAGCGAGATGGTCTCGATCCTCTCGGACACGCCGAGGGTCAACGACAAGTACTACCTCCGCTGCTCCGCCACCCCCGGCCTCTGGCAGATCTTCGCCATCACGGCGAGCGGTTTCGCCATCGACTGGTTCCGGGAGGAGTTTTACAAGGATATGGACGCCCGCACCTTCTTCGACAAGGAGATGCCGGCGGTCATTGCGGAGAACCTCGGTTCCACCGAGGTCGGCTTCCTCCCCTATCTGGCGGGCGACCGGCAGAGCCTGGAGCCGAAGCGGGGGGCCTTCACCGGGCTGACCCTTCAGGCGACCCGGAGGGATTTCCTGGCGGCGATCTTCATCGGCATTCATGAGCCAATCTTGGAAACCATCCGGCTGGCGGAGGCATTTCTCCCGTTAAACAAGACGGTGAAGCTCACCGGCGGGATGGTGGACGACGCGTTCCTTTCGATCAAGCACCGGCTCTTTCCCGGCTACGGCTTCGAGGTCAAGCCGGACTGCCCCGTCCTGGGGAACGTTGTGCTGGCGCTCAAGGGTCTGGAGCGGAGCAAATCCGTGTGAGGAGGACGTATGGAAGCGCTGTTTATCAACCGGTATTACCCTTCACAGAAGCTCTTTGAGGCGTTCTATAAAAAAACTTCTCAAAAATACAGCAGGATCATCGGGATCGCCGGCCTCGCCATTCTCGCGGTTGGAATTTTCGTCCTCGCCTGGTCGGGTGGGGTAGATCTCTTCTTTCTCCTGATGGGGATCGTCGGGGCGGCGCTCTGCCTGGCGCTGATCTTTTTCCACAAGATCATGGCCCGCAGCGCGATGAACCGCACCCTGAAGCTCCACGGCGGGAAGGTGTTCCAGACCACCGTCTCCTTTGCCGAGCGGATCGTCCTCGAAGAGGGGAAGGAAACGCTCACCCTCGACTATTCCGACATTGTGGATGTCGTCGACTGTGAAACCGTCCTCGCCCTGATGTTTGGGAAGGCGAACGGCATCATCGTCAAAAAGGACGGTTTTTTTAAGGGCGACCTGAAAGCCTTTTCCGCCTTCCTCTCCAAAAAGCTGGAGGGCTGACCTTTCTTTCGGGCACAAATGCCGAGCTGCTCATAAAGGGCGGCGGAGCATGTTAAATCCATATTTCATCTTGATTCTAAGGAGGAACAAACATGGTAATTTCCATCGGATGCGACAACCTCGCCATCGAACTGAAAAACGCGGTGATCGAAGAGATAAAAAAGCTGGGGCACGAAGTCCTCGACTTCGGCGTAAAGGCGGCGGAAGACCCCTACGATTACCCCGACGTGGCCTATCCGGTCGCCAAGGCGGTCGCCGATAAAAAGGCGGACCGGGCCATCCTCATCTGCGGCACCGGCATCGGGATGGCGATCTCGGCCAACAAGGTAAACGGCGTTTACGCGGCGGTCTGCCACGACATCTACTCCACCGAGCGGTCGATCCTTTCAAACGACTGCAACTGCATGTGCATGGGGGCGCTGGTCATCGGCAAGGCGACTGCGCTGACCCTCGTCCGCACCTGGCTGGGGCTGACCTTTAAAGAGAGCCCGTCCAGCAAGAAGATCGCGAAGTTCAAAGAGATCGAGGCCGGAACCATGGAGGTGAAGCTTCATGCCGACAAATAAGCCTTTTGACGGGCTGGCGCTGGAGCGCCACGCCTTCAACATGCGCCGGATGATCTGCGAGACCATCATCAACAACGGCGAAGGGCACGGCGGCCCGGCCCTCTCCTGCGCCGACATCATGGCGGTGCTCTACATGAACGTCATGAAGATCGACATGGACGACCCGACCGGAAAGGACTGCGACAAATTCCTCCTCTCCGCCGGGCACAAATGCCTCGCCCTCTATGCGGCGCTGGCGGAGAAGGGGATCATCGACGAGAAGGTTCTCTCGACCTACAACCAGTTCGGAACCCCCGTTCCCGGCCATCCGGACATGACCAAGCTCCGCGGCGTCCAGTTTTCCACCGGCTCGCTCGGGCACGGCCTGCCGATCGGCTGCGGTCTCGCCAAAGCCGGGAAGATGCAGGGGAAGGATTACATGACCTATGTCCTGATGGGGGACGGCGAACACGGGGAGGGCTCGGTTTGGGAGGCCGCGGCCTACGCCGTCCACAACAAGCTGGATAACCTGGTCGCCATCATCGACGAAAACGGATTGCAGATCAACGGAACCACGGCGGAGGTTCTCCGCCCTGCCCCCTTCGAAGACCGTTACGGCGGATTCGGCTGGGCTGTCCGGTCGATCGACGGGCACAACCTCAAAGAGATTTACGACGCGCTGAACGCCGCCCCGTTTGAGAAGGGCAAGCCCAGCCTGATTGTCGCCAAGACCAAAAAGGGCCGCGGCATCTCCTTCATGGAGGGTAACATCAACTACCATCACTGGCACCCGGGCAAAGAAGAACAGGAAAAGGCCCTCGCCGAGCTCAAGGCGATGGATGAAGCGCTCAAAGCAAAGGAGGCGGCGAAATAATGGCGGTACAGGATCCGAGAAAGGTATTTGAAAAAGCATTTCTGGAAATCGGGAAGGAAAACCCGAAGGTTGTCGGCGTTTCCTGCGACTCGGCGAAGGGAGCGGGGCTCTGGTCTTTTGTAGAGGCCTTCCCCGAGCGGTATATTGAGACGGGGATTTCCGAGCAGAACGCCGTCGGCGTCGCTGCCGGGCTGTCTCAGCAGGGGTTTATCCCCGTCGTGGTGGCGATCAACCCCTTCCTCACCATGCGCAGCTACGAGCAGGTGCGGGACGACGTCGGCTACGTCAACATGAACGTCAAAATCGTCGGTTCGGGCGGCGGGCTCGCCTACTCCACCCTGGGCTCCACCCATGAGACCATCGAGGATATCGCCGTGATGCGGACGATCCCCCATCTCACCATCTTCACCCCCTGCGACGGCTACGAGGTGGAGCAGGTCATCCGCAAGGCGGTCGAGATCGAGGGCCCGGTCTACATCCGGATGCCCCGCCAGGCGAGAGAAGACCTGGCCGACCCTGCAGGCCGGCATTTCGTCCCCGGCAAGGCGGAGATTTTTGAAGGCGGGAACGATGCCGCCATCCTCGTCTCCGGCACCCTGGCGAATGAGGCGCGCGAGGCGGCGGCCCTTCTGAAAGAGGAGGGGATCCATGTGACGGTCGCAAACTTCACGACGGTCAAGCCGCTGGATGAAGAGGCGGTGAAGGAACTCTACGCCAAAACCAAAATGCTGGTCACCCTGGAGGAGCACTGCGACCGCGGCGGGCTCGGAACCGCTGTGGCGGAGGTCGTCTGCTCGATCCGCTCCGACAAGCCGCTTTACCGTTTGGGCATCCCGGAGGGCTCCAAAGAGGTCGGCCCCTATCTCGAGGTTCTCGACCATTACGGGCTGTCCGGCAAAAAGGCGGCCGCAAAGGTCGCAGAGCTCTACCGGGCGCTGTAAAAACGGAATGACTCCCTGCCTGCGGAGGCGGGGCACCTTCCTGAACGATCAAACGCTGCGCCCCGGGCCCTTCGGCAGAAGGCCCGGGGCGTGAAGCAAAGAAAGGCGGACAACATGAACAAGCTTTGCACCGGCGTTTTTGCGCCGATCACCACAACCTTTGACGACGACGGGGCGCTGAACCTGAACGCGCTCAAAGAGAACGTCAAAAAATACGCAGCCTCCCCGATCCACGGCTACCTCGCCCTCGGCTCCAACGGGGAAAATAAGGCGCTGACCTGGGAGGAGAAGATCGAAACCGCCCGGGTGATCATCGAAAACAAGGCGCCGGAGCAGATCGTGATGGCGGGCTCGATCTTCGAGTCCACCGCGGAGACCATCGCCTTCGCGAAGGAGATGGAGAAGCTGGGGGCGGATTACATCACCCTCCTCTCCCCCTGCTACTTCAAAAGCATGATGAAGGACGAGGTGCTGATCCGGTACTTCACCGACGTCGCCTCGGCGGTCGACACCCCCTGTATGCTTTACAACGCGCCCCAGTTCTGCGGGGGGATCACCCTGAGCTTAAAGGTGATCCAAGAGTGCGCCAAACACCCGAACATCGTCGGGATCAAGGACTCCTCTACCGGCAATGTGGAGAAGATCGCCCTGAGCGTCCCGGCTGATTTCCAGGTGCTCTCCGGCTCGGCCAACACCTTTTTAAGCTGCCTATTAAACGGCGGGATCGGCGGGGTGATCTCGCTGGCAAATTCGGTGCCGGAGGTCGTCTGCCGCCTTTACGACTACTTTGTCCGGGGAGAGCTCGGCAAAGCGGCGGCCCTCAACCGGGAGATCATCAAGGCCAACATGGGCGTTTCCGGGAAGTACGGCGTCGCGGGGGTCAAATACGCGATGGACCGGAGCGGTTACTTCGGCGGCGCGCCCCGTCTGCCCCTGTTCCCCATCCCGGAGGAGGGGAAAAAGGCGGTCGACGCCTGCCTGGACAGCGTGGATTTCAGCCTATAACGGTTCCCGAAAGAAAAAACAGCCTGCCTTTCAAACGAAAGGCAGGCTGTTTTTTGTCCATTCAGCGGCGGTCTGTGGCCAGACCGGCCAATTTGCACCCCAAGGTTTTGCTAATCTTTAAGCGGCTATCCTGCGAGATACATGAAATAAAAGACAAACGTGCCTTGCGGGGCGGGGAACCCCCGCCGGTATTTCGCACCCGAACGTTTTGCCGGTTTTTGGCTAATAGACCTGCGAGGCACGTTTTTCGAAACATATGCCTCGCGGACTTCCAACGCTATTACTGGCGCCACCTGCGGATCGCGTATTGCCCTGTCCGGGCACGGACACGGATCACCCGGCCCTGCGAGGCGCCTTGCGGGATACCAGCATTATTACTTATTCTGCCTGCGGATCGCGTATTGACAGCGGAAGCATTCCGCGCCCGCAGCCGCTGCAAACGCCGTTGTGAACCGAGACGACGCCCCCGCAGTCCGGGCAGCTCCACTTTTCTTTCTGGGATGCGAGAAACCGCTCCATCCCGTGCTGGGCGATATCGCGCAGGTTTCCGATAGGGGACTCTTTTAAAACATACTGCGACTGGTAGCGGCTTTCCCGCTCCATGATCTCTCCACAGGGGTATTCCGGGCACTGGTCGCAGAACCGATAGCCCTTCTCGATTCTAATCGGGCACCGAATGATGGCGCATCTGTTTAAACAAAAATCTGCTTTTCCCTCGTCCGGGCCGTTGCAGCCCAAACAGGGCCGTTCCTTCTTATGTGCCCCGCTGCACAGGGCGCAGTCGAGCCCGCAGGGGGCAATCATCTTTTCGCTGAACATTGTTTAAATCTCCTTTATCTATGATGGGTTGTGCCCTGCCGACCGGCCTCGGCGCGGAGTGCCTCCGCTGTCAATTCGGCCTGGGCACAGGCCCGGCCACGGGTACGCTGGATCAAACCAGCACGGTGAAAATCCAGGCGGCGATCAGCACCCCGCATCCGGCGAAGAGAAGCCCCTTCTTCGCGCCTTTCCATTCCCCGGTTTTGAGCCCCCAGAAAACCGATACGATCAGCGCGAGGGCGTTGAAAAGGATCCAGCCCACCGTTGAGCCCAGCTCCCCCAGCAGGTCGGTCGAAAGCCCGTAAAGGATCAGTGCCGCGTACCAGACAATGCTGACGCCGAACAGCTTCAGCGCCCGGACAGCGCTCCCCTTTTGCACAACGGTTTTCCATTCCCGCTTCACCGACACCTCGCCGATACAGTAAACCAGCCCGGCGAGGCAGCCGCCGACCAGCACCGGGAGCCATCTCGCGGCCGAAACGGCGAGCTGGGGCCGGTTGAGCGCCTGGAGCCCGGCGGCAACCTCCTCGCTGTGGGTGAAGCCGACGTTCATGAACCCGGAGCCGATCCCCGAAAAGACGGCGAGCGCGATCCCGAAAACCGAACCCTTCGCCCCGCCGTCCCGCTTGATCCCCGCAGCGGTGACGACCACCACGCCGAGCACCGTCAGCAGCAGCCCGATCCAGAAGAGGATGGCCGACCCGCCCGCCGGAAAGGACTGGCTGATCATCATCGGCGTTAAGGAGCCCACGATGGTGGAAATCCCCATCGAAATTCCGTAGACGAGGGACATCCCGATCTTGTCGATCCCCTTGGAGAAGCCTATCGCCGACAGGCCCCAGGCCGCGCCGCAGCCCAGGGGGACGAGAAAATAGCCGAAGCCCTGCCGCGCGAAAATCTCCGCCAGCTCCGGCGCCATGATGAAGGCGAAGAGCACCGCAGTGATGATGCACATGATTTCATAGATTCCCCAGAAAGCGGCCCATGAAAACGGCGTGTATTTTTTATAGCCGAGCCCGAAGCTGCCCTGGCAGAGCCCGGCAGCCAGCAAAACAAAAAAACCGATTGCCATTCCGATTTGATCCTCCCATATTTAACACGCTGTAAAGAATCCATACGCAAAGAAAACCGGAAGGCTTTCCGCCCTCCGGTTTGAGCCGCCGCCTTCCCTGTTCGGAAAAGCGCCTCGACTCGGTCTTTGCCTGTCGGTTATTCCCCTTTGATCCAGCCGAGCGCCTGCGCGCCCTCTTTGACAAAGAGGGGGATGGTGTCGAGCGGCGCGTCGACCGTTACGGTCTGGCCGCCGTCAAAGATCTTTCCGGTTTCCGCCTCGACCCATTTCACACCGGCGGGGAGGTAAACCTCCTTTGTCCGGGCGCCCGGATAGAGGACGGGGGCGACCAGGATGTCGGAGCCGAAGAGGTATTCCTCGGTGACGTTCCAGGCCGCTTTGTCCGCCGGGAAGTCGTAGAAGACCGGGCGGATCACCGGCGTGCCTTTTTCATGGGCCGCCTTCATCGCCTCAGTGATATAGGGCTTTAAGCAGTACCGCATCCGGATGTACTTGGTCATGCTCTTCTCCGCTTCAGGGCCGTAGCTCCAGACCTCGTTGTCCGCGCCGGTCTTGGGGCAGAAGCCGCCGCCGGACGCCACCAGCTCCGGCTTGTCGTGCGGGTCGCGGTCGCCGTGGAGCCGCATCACCGGGCAGAAGGCGCCGAACTGGAACCAGCGGGTGATCAGCTCCTTAAAGCCCTCGTCGTGGATGTTGCCGCCGTGGAAGCCGCCGATGTCGGCCGTCCACCAGGTGATCCCCGCAAGGCCCATGTTCAGCCCGGCGGCCATCTGGATGCGGAAGGCTTCGAAGGTGGATGGGACGTCGCCCGACCAGGCCAGCGCGCCGTATTTCTGGGAACCCGCCCAGGCGCAGCGGATCAGGTTGACGATCTCCTCCCGGCCCTCGGCCTTCATCCCGTCGTAGAACGCCTTGGCGTAGCCGACCGGGTAGGCGTTCGCCACCTCGAGGGCAGCGCCTTTGTGGTAACGGTAGTTTTCGAAATCGACCGCGGTGTACTCCGGTTCGGCTTCATCCAGCCAGAAGAGGGTCACGCCCTTGTCGAGATAATTTTTCTTGCAGGTCTTCCAGATAAACGCCTGTGCATCGGGGTTGGTTGCGTCAAAGAAGCCCTCCGCCCCGAAGCAGTCCATGGTGAAGTTGATCCCGTGGTCCACCCGGACGAGCAGGTCGTGGTCGAGCATGTAGTCGTAATTCTCGCTCGCCTTGTCCACCGTCGGCCAGACGGAAGTCATCAGCTTCATCCCCATGGAATCGAGCTCTTTGATCATCCCCTCGGGATCGGGCCAGAACTGGCTGTCGAATTTCCAGTCGCCCTGGTTCGGCCAGTGGAAGAAGTCGACGACGATGACGTCGACCGGGATGCCGCGTTTGTGGTACTCCCGCGCGACCTCGAGCAGCTCCTCCTGGGTCTGGTAGCGGAGCTTGCACTGCCAGAAGCCGAGGCCGTATTCCGGCATCATCGGGACGGTGCCCGAGACCTTCGCGTACTGCTCCTCGATCTCGGCCGGGGTGTCGCCCGCAACGATCCAGTAGTCGATCTGCTTGGAGGATTTCAGTTTCCATTCGGTGACGTTGTTCCCAAACGCGACCTGGCCGACGCCCGGGTTGTTCCAGAGGAAACCGTAGCCCTTGCTGGAAAGGTAGAAGGGGACGCTCGCCTGGGTGTTGCGGTGGGCGAGCTCGAGGATGCAGCCCTTTTGGTCGAGATGGGGGTGCTGGTACTGGCCCATGCCGAAGATTTTTTCCTCCGGGTCGGCCTCGAAGCTCATCGTGATCTCGAAGTTGTCGCTCGGCATGCCCTTGTACTCACGGGCCGGGCGCTTGAGGTTGGTGATGGTGTTGAGGTATTTGGAGTAGTCCACCCCGTGGGACCAGGCGCGGTAGTGCTCGTCAAGGAGCAGTTCGTCCCGGTCGTTGAAGAAGCGGATCCGCCCGTATTCGTTGAGCTCCGCCCGGATTTTCCCGTTTTTGACGACCGCGCCGCCATCCTCCGTCAGGGTGATTTCGGCTTTTGCATCGACCGGCATGGTCAGCGCCCAATCCTCTTTGGTGAAGAAGTTGTTCTGGGTCGCCCGCACACGCAGGGCATTCTCCCCCCAGGGGGTGATCCAGAGGGTTTCATATCTCCGCTTAAAAAGCAGAGAACCGTTTTCGACTTTAAAAAATTCGCTCATTCCTGTTCCTCCTGTTTTTTTGGCGGCAGTCCGCCTCGTTACCAATATTATAAATCCGCAGTTGCAATTCCGAAATAAACATTTATAATATTATTTGCACAAAATGAAACTCATCTCATTGTTTCGGTAAAATGGAGGACTTTCATGACTGAGTATTGTTTCGATCTGTCCAAACCTCTTTCCGTGCTCCTGGCGGGGCATTCGGTCTGCCCGGAGGGATGGAGCTTAACCGGCAGGGTGTTGGGGGAAACCGAAGTGATTGTAGTTTATGAGGGCGTTCTGCGGTGCAGCGTTGGGAGAGAAATTCATCGCCTGCGGGAGGGGGATGCCTGTCTGGTTCCTGTCGGCCTCCCGGTTGACCAATACGCGGACGGCGGCCCCTGCCGCTTTTTTTACGCCCACATCGACTGCCCGGTCTTTCCAGTCGACTCCACTGCCCAAAAAGAGACGCCTTCAAACCCGGCAAACCGCTCCCACCCCGGCGGGTTCTTTTTTCTTCCGCCCGTCACTCCAAAGGATACCCTGATTCGCATCGGCGGGAAAATGGATACCGGGCGGCATAAAAGTGAAATCTTCACCCTGTTCCAGCGGCTTTTGCTGGAGCGCAGCCGCCAAACGATTTACAGCCCCCTGATGATTTCGCTGGAGCTTTCCCAGATCCTTGTTTTACTGGGCCAGTGCTGGAGCGGAAAAAGCGCGGTTTTGCATCAGACGCCGGAGCGCAGGGAACAAAACCGCCTGGTGCAGGATGCGCTGCTCTATCTCCACAGCAACTACGCATCCCCAATCCGGATCAGCGAGCTTGCCGAGCAGCTCCAGATTTCCCAGCAGTATCTCGCCCGGCTCTTTAAAGCGGAGACCGGCGCATCCCCTCTGCAATACCTCAACCGGTTGAGGATCGAAAAGGCGAAGGAGGCGATGCGGGTCAATGCGGTCAATATCAGCGAAGCCGCTATGGCCGCCGGTTTTGACAACCTTTATTATTTCAGCCGCTTATTCAAGCAGCTGGAGGGGATGTCCCCTTCCGCTTACCGCGCCTGGCTCCATTCCAGGAGCAATCAATAACCTGCCCGTTCGAGTTTATCATTTTCGTCAGGGGAAGGATTTCGGATTGGCGTAGGAGATAACGGACCGGCCCGGAATTCGGGCTATACGGTCTTTCCCTGCTGAAAAAGCACCCTTGACGGGTTGAAATACGCAGGCGCTTTTTAAGCGGACATATTTTTCTGAAGATTTTGTGATGCCTCTTGCCTGACAGCATATTTTTTAATATAATAAAGCTATATGATGAAAATTGGGAGGCGCCTACATATATGGACCTGCTGAAAAACTGCCGCAAGGCGGAAATTTTGACGCCGTCGAATACGCCGGCCTGCGAGGCGGGAGTCTTTCACGATCTCGGGGGGAATCTCCGGCTTCTGGTTCCTCAGACCTTTTCATACAAGGATCATCCGTTTTTTATGGTCGTTTTCTACGATTCGGTTTCCGGTCTGATTAACTGCCGCTGCACCCTTTCGGAGCCTTCGCCCGAAGCGGACGGCCGGATTTCCCTTCTCTGTACGGTTTCGGAAGTGCTTCACCGGAACCAGCGCCGCCAGGACCTGAAGGTTCCGATCCAAGCGGCGGTCGAGATGACCAATGTCCAGGTTCCGTTCGGAGGAGCTGTCCCGCCGGTTTCAAAAATTCCTGCCGTCACCCGCGACCTCAGCGCGGGGGGAATCTATTTTATCTGCCAATATCCGTTGGCAGTCAACACGCTGGTTCACTTCCAGTTCCGTGAAACGGATAAGCCCCTTTTGCTGGTCGCCAAGGTGCTGCGCCAGGAGGAACTCAAGCCGGTGAAAGGCATCCCCCAGTTCGGGCACGGCTGCCGGTTTGTCGAAATGGAGATGGATGCAGAGTCGGAGCTGCGGAGTTTCATCTTCCGCAGGGAGCGGCAGCTTCACCAAAACCGCCGCTGAATCCGGTGGGCAAAGGCGGGGTGATGTTTTAACGCCGCTTCTTTGGCCGAATTGAAAACGGTTTTTTAAAACCAATGCTGAACGGGAGACGCTCTACTGTAGAGCGTCTCCCGTTTTTATGAACGCCTGTGCCGAGCAGGACGGAATGCATCCGCGCCCCGCGAGGCATATCTTTCATACAACACGTCTCGCAGGATTACAATCTTGAGATTGGCAGAATGTCGGTGTGCGAAATGCCCCGTCCGGGCACGGACGCCGGGTGCCCCCCGGCTGAACAGTCGCGGCGGAAAGCTTCCGCTGGCAATACGCGATTCGCAGGTAGAGCAAACAGCAACGCTGATAACCCGCGAGGCGCGTTGTATCGATTTGTCCTGGGCGCCGCGCAGGACAATCACCCTAAAATTGGGAAAACCTTAGGGTGCGAACTGGCCGCCGGGGCCACCCTGCCCGGCCCTGTTGCGTAAGATGAAGCAATCAGTTCTCGGTGTATTTCAACAGGTCGCCCGGTGTGCAGCCGAGTGTCTCACAGATTGCGGCGAGGGTTGAAAAACGAACCGCGCTCACCTTATTGTTTTTGATCTTCGACAGATTGACATTTGAGATTCCCACTTTTTCCGCGAGCTCGTTGAGCGATATCTGCCGTTCCGCCATCACGACGTCAAGCTTCAAAACAATCCTTCCCATCCTCCTAGACACCGCCGATCAAAGCAAGCCGTCCGCGTCGTTTTGCAGCTGGACGCCATAGGCAAAAAATTGGGACAGACAGAGCAGGGCGATCCCGAAGACGATCCCGGTGATGGAAACGCTGGACTCAATGGCGCCCCAGCCGGCAATCAGCCTCGCAATCCCATCGCAGATCCATTCGACCAAAGGAATCGAAAGGGAAAATATCCCGATTTCCCGCAGCATCCGCACATTTGCCGGCTGGAACGGGGTTTCGCCTTTGGAAAACTTTGTTTGCCCTGCGGCGGTTTTAAAAATCAAATAGATATTGCGGAAAATCATCGCCGTCAGCCCACAGACGATGATTCCGGCAATCAGCGCCGGCAGGAAGGCCCCCGCTATGATGCCGCCGTTACCGTCTAAAACCTGGATCGAATACCCCGAAACCCCGAATTCACCGTTGCCAAAATCCATGAAATAACGCAGCAGTGTAGCGTCGAAGAAATACACAATGAGGCTTGCGGACATGAGCCCGACTGCAACCCAGTGGGAGACCTCCATAATTTTTGCAATCACAGCCGCAGCCTTGTTTAATTTTTTTCCGTTTTGGTTCATCACGAACACCTCCGTTTGATTGATAAGAATAGTATATTGCATTACTTATCGTTTGTCAATTATTTTTTAATGCAAAACATTAAATTATTTTCGTATATCATTAACTTGTAATTGCATGGTATTTTTCCAAAAGGAGAAAGACAGAGGCGAGGCTGAAAAAAGGAGCGGCGCAGCCCAGGCTGTGCCGCTCCTTTTTTCTTTACTGCTTTCAAAATCATTCGAAACGTATGGAAGGAAACAAGCGCCCTAATCGCTGAGCGCTTCCACCTCGGCCTGAAGCTCCTCCTCGTCTACCGGGGCTTCTCCGTGGCGGACGAAGACCATACAGAGGATGGCGCAGAGGATCCCGACCGGGGAGTAGATAAAGAGGTTGGAGTAATTTCGGGTGAGGTCTTGAATCAGCCCAAAGAGAAGCGGGCTTGCAATCGAAGCAGCCTGGGAAAAGAAATAATAATACCCCGTGTATTTCCCGATCCGGCTGCTTTTGGCGATCTCCACCACCATGGGGAGGGAGTTGATATTGACCAGCCCCCAGAAAAACCCTGCCAGCACGAGGCAGCAGCGGATCACCCAGAGATCCCGCAGAAAATAGGCGGCGGAAAGGAGAACTGCAAGCCCGATCAGCCCTGTCATGATGGTCTTTTTTCGCCCGAATTTCGTGCCGACGATGCCGGCGGGGAGGGCGGAGACGACAAAGGCGACAGCGAAAAAGGCCAGCGTCACCATCGCATCACCCGCCTCCAGCTTCAGGACGTTTGAGGCGTAGAGGGTGAAGTAGGTTTCAATTGAATTGATGGAGACGAACCAGAAAAAGATGGCCAAAAGGATTAGAAACAGGCTGAGATTGGCGCCGCGTTCCCCCTCTTTGGAGAGTGTTGCGCTCTCAGACGATTCAGCTTTTTTCGGCGTTTCATAAGCTTCGGGCGGAAGGGGCGGCTCCTTGACGAGGAACATCATGGTCAGCCAGGCGGCCAGCATGATGAGCCCTGAGAAAAAGAAGGGGAGCGGCATCCCGCCGAGGCCGAAAAGCAGGCCGCCCAGAAGAAAGGCCAGAATGCTCCCGATCCCGCCCATGAGGTTGATGACGCCGTTTGCGCGGGAGCGCAGGCGGGGCGGGGTGACGTCCGGCATCAGGGCGATGGCGGGTGTCCGCCAGATGCTCATCGTAAAGTTAAAGAGGATCACCGCGGCCATGATCGACCAGACGGCATCGCAGAAAGGGATCAGGACAAAGAAAAGGACAGACAGGGGGATGCCCACCAGGAGATAGGGCATTCGCCTGCCCCGCCTGCTGCGGGTTCGGTCGCTCAGAGAGCCGAACAGGGGCTGAAGCAGCACGGCGAAGATGTTGTCAATCGACATCACCAAGCCGATCACGGTGGCGGAGGAGATGAATTTTTCGAGCATCAGCGGGACGTTTGCGTTGTACATCGACCAGGCGATCGAGACCGCAAAGAACCCAAATCCAATCAAAATCGTTTTTGGGTAGTCGAGTTTTTCCAGATGTTGTTTCATGTTTGCTGCTCTGAGATATAAAACGGCATCAAGGATCCAAGGGCGTCCCTTTCCGCCTGTATCTCCCTTTCTTTCAATTTAGCGGGGCGGGGAACCCCCGCCGGGCCCGTGGCCGGGCTGGCCAATACGCACACCGGGGTTTTGCCAGTCTCCAGATTGTAATCCTGCGAGGCGCGCTGCATGAAAGCTAAACGTGTCTCACGGGGCTGGGTGGCCCCGGTGGCCAGTTCGCACACCGACGTTATACCAATTAAAAAGTTTCAGTCCTGCGAGGTGCGCCCGCGGCCGGGCAGGCCAATTTCGCCCCAAAGGTTTTCCCAACTTTAGGGTGATTGTCCTGCGAGGTGCGTCGCATGAAAGCTAAACGTGTCTCGCGGGTTATCAACGTTGTTCTTTTCTCCGCTTGTGAATCGCGATTAGCCGGCCGGGGGCACACGGCGTGTCTCGCGGGTTACCAGCGTTGTTATTTCCTCCGCCTGCGGATCGCGACCGCCCTGCGGGGGCTCCCCGCCGCGGCCCGTGGCCGGGCAGCCAATTCGCACACCGGGGTTTTGCCAATTTCTAAGGTTTCAGTCCTGCAAGATGCTTGAGATAAAAATATGAAAAAGGCGCGTTGCGGGGCGGAAGAGACGGCTATTATAAGTTTATCATATTACAACGGGAGAAATCACCTTAATCCTTGTAAAGTTTCTGAAAAGAATTCGGCGGCAGGGAAAGCTCCGCTCAGCTGAATGCATAAAAAGGACGGGAGATCGTTTTTCTCCCGTCCTTCTGCGTCGCTCATTGCCCCGCCGTCTGCCCGGTTCGCCGAGGGTACGGCTGCGGATCATTTCATGTATTTTTCCAAAACCCGGGTGATTTCCCGCATGTCGATCGGCTTGGCGATGTGGGCGTTCATCCCGTGCTCAATACTTTTTTTGATATCTTCTGAAAAAGCGTCCGCCGTCATAGCGATAATGGGGAGATTCGCATCCTCCCGCTCCAGAGCCCGGATGGTTGAGGAAGCCTCGTACCCCGTCATGATCGGCATCCGGATATCCATCAGGATCAAATCGTAATGCCCAATAGGCGACTGCTCGAATTTCTCCACACAGACCTTTCCGTTCTCAGCGCGCTCCAGCTCCAGCCCCAGGTCGGAGAGCAGTTCCTCGGCGATTTCCCAGTTCAGGTCGTTGTCCTCTGCGAGAAGAACCCGTTTTCCATTGAAATCCACCTTCTGTTCCGAGGGCAGCTCCTGGGATTTGCCGGAATCCGCATACGGCTTTAAACCGTAAAACAGGGTGGATTTAAAGAGTGGTTTGGAGATAAAGCCGCTGATCCCCGCCGCACGGGCCTCGCTCTCGATTTCGCTCCAATCGTAGGCGGAGATCAGGAGGATCGGGACATTGTCCCCCATCTCTTTGCGCAGCTCCCGGGCCGTCTGGATTCCGTCCATTGTCGGCAGCTTCCAATCGAGGAGGATAATGTGATAGTCGTCATGCTTTTTATGGCGTTCGTCCACCATCTTAATCGCGGTTTCACCGTCCAGAGACCATTCCGCATGAACGCCAATGTCTTTAAGCGAGTTCACCGTGCTTAGGCAGAGCTGCTCGTCGTCATCCACCACCAGCATATTCCACTCCGGCAGCACCATATCCTCTTCCATGACGGCCGCCTTTTCGAGGTCGAGCGTCACGTGGAATTCCGTCCCCTTGCCAAGCTCGCTTTGGATGTCGATGGTACCGCCCATCGCATCCACGATGTACTTGGTAATCGCCATCCCCAGCCCGGTTCCTTCTGTCTTGCGGACGCGGGTGCTGTCTTCCCGGGTGAAAGAGTCGAAAATCTTTTTCTGGAACTCCGGCGACATCCCGATTCCGCTGTCCTTTACCCGCAGATGGATCCGCACATAATCCTCGCCGCGAGGAGAAGGCTCCTCGTAGACATCCATCCGGATGACTCCGCCCTCCGGCGTGAATTTGATGGCGTTCGAGAGGAAGTTGATCAGTACCTGATTGAGCCGCACACTGTCGCAGAGGACATTTTCCGCCGAGATGTTGTGGATCGAGACATCAAATTGCTGATTTTTCGTTTTAACCTGCGGCTGCACAATGTTCACGATGCTGTCCATCACTTCCCGCAGGGAAACCTGATCCATATTGAGGGTCATCTTTCCGCTCTCGATCTTGGACATGTCCAGCACATCGTTGATCAGCCCAAGCAGGTGTTTGCTGGACAGGGTGATCTTTTTCAGGCAGTTCTGCACCTGCTGCCGGTTGCCGATATTAGCGGTGGCAATCGCCGTCATCCCGACGATAGCGTTCATCGGCGTGCGGATGTCGTGGCTCATATTGGAAAGGAATTCACTTTTTGCTTTATTGGCGGATTCCGCCTCCGCCCGGGCTTTTTCCAATTCACGGATTTGCAGCCGAGTCAGCTGGAAATATTTTACAAAGACCACCAGCAGTGCCAGCAATACGATCGCCCCGCCGCCTAAGACCATGTAAATCCACTGGCTGCTCAGGTTGCCCACTAAAACGTTGAGCTCGCCGTACGGCATGATTGTAACCAGGTACCACTCGGAATAAGGCAGCGGATTACAGTACAGATGCCGCCACTCTCCGTTGGACTTCAACATGGTGGAATAGTCCCTGCGCTCCGCCATCGCCTCTGCCAATTCAGTCACATATTCGTCCGGGCTCTTTCCGTTGGACTCTTCAAACACTTCTTTGATCCGGTCAAAATAATTGTCGCGCACCGCTTCGCCGCTGCGGATGACGAAGCTGCCGTCGCGCCGGATCACGTGGGAATAGGTCAGGGAATTTTCCTTCTGCTCCAGGGAGAGGATGGTTTTGAAATAATCGATGGGGATTTCCGCGACCAAAGCGGTACATTCCTCTCCATTTTCCATCGGGTATTCCGAAGAAACGCCGAGCAGGACGGTCTCCTCCCCTTTCGCGTTCGTGCCGACCGCCACCTTCTTTTCCCCGTTGTTCATCGAGGTCAGGAATGGTTCCGGATCGGTCACTTTGACCGGATCGCCGTAAATCATCTCGAATTTTCCGTCCCTGGAGTAGAGGGAGAGGCTCGTGAATCCCCGGGCTTGCGCGCTGTAAGCCAATCGCTCGCGCAGAGCCTTATAATCCATATTCTCCTTAATCGGGTTATCCTCCACCAAGGATTCCACATGGGACAACCGGTAATCGATTGTCGTTTCGAAATGCATCGTCGTCCGCTTGCTCATTCCGGTCATATAGATGCCGCCTACATCGGTAATCGTCTCCATACTCCTCTTGTTCATAAAAAGCGCCAGAAAAGTAAAGATGACGCCGCACAGAGCCAATACCGAAACGAGGCTTACCACCAAAAAGCGAGTTGTTTTCGTCTTCACGTTTTATTCCTTTCCATCAACATTTTTACACTGAACTTTCCAGCGTTTCCCGCAGCGCCTGGATCGCCGCCGCCGTCTGCCGGTAGTCCGCCGCCGTCTGCTCAAACAGGCCGGGGGCTTCCTCACTCCAGCCGGAGCGGAGCGCCTCGGTCAAACGGCTGCTGGATTCGAGCAGCCGGGTAAAGCCCAAATTCTGGCAGACGCCCTTGATGGTGTGGGCAGCGCGGAACGCCTCTTCATAATTTTTTTCCTCCACCGACCTGCAAAGCAGGTCAAAGCTCGGGTCGTCGAGAAACTTTAAAACAAACTTCTGAACGAGCCTGTCGCTCCGCAGACGGGAGACCGCATCGGTGTAATCCCCCTCGAGCGCCTGATAACACTCCTGCAACGTCATTCTTTTTTTCCTCCTTGTTCCGCCGGCTCGGTTTCTTCGCCGTTAATCGGCGAAATCGCCGAAAGCATCTTTTTCATCGTATCATTGTAAAAACAGTACTGCCCGCGGCCGGAGCGCTTGACGGTATAAAGCGCCTGATCCGCTGCGTGAAACAGGTCTTCGTAATCCGTCCCCACTTCCTCCGTTTCGGCAATCCCCATGCTCACCGAGAGGTTGAAATCCTCGAACTTGCCGACAAGGGAGGAAAAAATCCTTCGAATGACCGGCTCAAGCTCCATTTTATACTCTAGGAAGATTAAGAATTCATCCCCGCCGACCCGGGCCGCGATGTCCCCGCTCCGGATGCTCTGGCGCAGCTTTTCAGCCATAAAGGTCAGAACCCGGTCGCCGAAGATATGCCCATAGGTGTCGTTGGCGGATTTGAAGTGATCCAGGTCGAAGATGACCAGCGCAAACCTTCCGCCGGCGTGCTCCTCCATCCGCTCAACAATCCGCTTTTTTGCGCTGGCATGGTTTAAAAGGCCGGTCAGAGAATCCCTTGTCGCCATGGCTTCCAGCGTGGAGAGCTTGGTTCGGGAATCGTGGATGTCGATCGCCTTCCCGATCACGCCTGTATAAGAGGACGATTCGTCGTTCCAGATCACCCGCGCAATAATCCTGAACCAGCGCAGCTCCCCATCGCATTTAAGCTGGTACTCGTAGGTCACCGTCGGCTGCTTCGGCGTAGCTTTTTGGAGCGCTTCCAGCAGACCCTGAAAGCTTTCCCCGCTGAAAAGGCCCATCGCTTTTTTATTGTTCATCGGGTCTATGATGGTCTCATCCAGCCCCAGCTGTTCGGCGCCCCAGGCGGAGATTGTGACCATCGGCGGCGCCGCAGTGTATTCGAACTGGATTTCGTGAGACATATCGGCAAAAAAGTTGTACTTCATCCGCTCGTGCTCCAGCAGCTGCAGGGTTCGCTCCGACGCGGTCAGCTCCCCGTGGCGGAGCATCTCCTCGGCCACGCTGCGCATCTCCTGCTGGTTGGTGCGGGCGGGGGTGTCTTCGTCCAATTCGTCCTGGATGCTGTCGGCGATATCGATCAGGCACTCGAGCACCTGGGGGTTGAAGGCGCCGCACTGCCCTTTGAGGATCATCTGGATCGCCTCGCTGTGCGGGATGGCCTTTTTATAGACCCGCTCGCTGGTCAGCGCGTCATAGACGTCGGCTAACGCTACGATCTGGGCTGAAATCGGGATTTCATCCCCTTTGAGCCCATCCGGGTATCCCCGCCCGTCGTACCGCTCGTGATGCCAGCGGCAGATTTCATAAGCGATCCTGACAAGCGGCTGTTCCTGGTAGACCGGCAGCTCCTTGAGCATGTTGGCGCCGATTTCGGCGTGGGTTTTCATCACCGCGAATTCTTCGTCGGTCAGCTTGCCGGGTTTGTTTAAAATCTCTTCTGCGATGCAGATCTTCCCTATATCATGAAGGGCGGAAGCCGTACTGATGAGGGAGATGTCGGTCAGGGAAAGCTGATACCGCTTCGTCTTCTGCACCAGGCTTTTCAGCAAAAGTTCGGTCAAAATATGTACACGGCGGACATGCTGCCCGCTTTCTCCGTTGCGGAACTCCACGATACAGCTGAGGATGTCGATCATCAGGTTGCCGCGCTGCACCTTTTCATAAATCTGATCCGCCACCATCCCGATCAGCTTTTTCTGCTTTGCGTAAAGCAGGATGGTGTTGACCACCCGGCGGTGGACGATCAGCGCGTCGAAGGGGCGGCTGATAAAGTCGGTGCAGCCGAGCTCATAGGCGCGTTCCACATGGGCCGAGCCGCTCTCGGAGGAAATCATGATCACCGGGATATCCTCGATCCAACGGTCTTTATTCATCATCGTCAAAACGCCGAAGCCGTCCAGCTCCGGCATGACGATATCGAGCAGGACGAGGGAGAGCTCCGCTCCGTACTTCTGGATAACCGCCAGCGCCTCCAGCCCGTTTTCGGCTTCGATGATTTCATATTCGTCTCCCAGCATATCCGCCAAGATCGAACGGTTCATCTCTGAATCATCTGCAACCAAGATTTTCTGCTTGAACTGCTGATCTTCACTCAACCGGAACACATCCTCACACAAAATGAACTCACCCGGAAAACACTGTTTCATCCTCCGCCGAAACCAGGTGTTTCAGCGGAAAATCGATCTCTGCATTCCGCCGTGGATAAAAGCAACATAAAACATCTTATTTTTAGATATTTTACCATAGAAAAAACAAAACAGCAAGGCCGGACGATCAGGATTTTTCTCCTGCCGCATCCGGCCCGCTTCAATCGCATCAAAACGCCCTTTTCCGGTTCGATCCCCGCCGAGGCCGGGCTCAATTCCCCGCGGCGGCTGAACTGTGCTCCCGCGCCCGGGAACCCTCTTTTTCCTGCTTTAGGCAATCTTCCCGCCAGGGGAGGGAGTGCTCGTCGAAATAATCGCTCATCCGCTCGTAGCAGCGGAACATCATGTCGTCGATCTCCGCCTTGGCCTTCCGGCTCAGGTCGGGGTAGATCGGCTCGAGAACCGTCAGGGTAGGGAGCGGCCTGCGGTTTAAGAGCTTCCGCAGCCCCTTCCGCTCCCGGAAGGTGATGACCATCGGGACGACGGGGACGCAGCCGTCGTAGGCGTACTTGAAGGCGCCGCGGTGGAATTTCCGGATCCCTTTGAGGTAATAGGGGTAGAGAATCCCCTCGGGATAGACGTGGACGTAATTCCCACGGGCCAAAAGCTCTTTAATGACGCCGTTGAAGACGCGGAGCGCCTTGGGGGTTTCAGGAATCGGCAGCCCGCCGCAGGCTTTGATCAGCCACCGCAGGCCCGCCAGCTCCAGGTTGGTTTTAACAGTCGGGTAGTAGAGATTCTTCGGGGCGATCGCCTGGACGACAAAGGAACAGTCCAGCCCCTGGACATGGTTGCAGACCGTGACCGCGCCGCCCGGGATCTCTTTGAAATTTTCCCTGCCCCTGACCCGGAAGCCGTAAAACAGCCGGTTGTAGCAGAAGAAGATCCCCACCGCCCCCATTTTGACGATATAGGACAGAAAACGGCTGAGCTTCCGCCGCGGGATAAAGCGATAGTGTTCATCCACCTCGACGTGGAACGGCTTCCACAGGTGGACCGGCCCTTCCGCCCCCGACGGCGCTTCCTCGAGCGGCGTATGCGGATGCTCCAGCGACATCCCGCGTTCCTCCTTTCAATCCGTTTTCATCCGACGCGTAACGCCGCGCCGACGGCGGGGGCCTTCCCCCAGCCCTCA
Source organism: uncultured Oscillospiraceae bacterium (assembly GCA_964607135.1). GTDB lineage: Bacteria > Bacillota > Clostridia > Oscillospirales > Ruminococcaceae > Metaruminococcus_A. The sequence goes on from CAZSIV010000006.1 coordinate 37,489, forward strand.
AAATTCACATTCCGCCGCTCACTCGATACAGCCGTAGGCGACGGCCCGCACCCGATGGTGGTGGTACTGCTCGTTATTCGGGACGGTCTGGTGCAGGTAGATCACCGACACCCCTTCGGACGGGTCGATCGACGCCCAGGTTCCCGCCATCCCGGTCCAGCCGAATTCGCCGACCGAGAGGTTTGCAACTCCCGCCGGATTCATCATGGTGCGGACGCCGAGCCCGTAGCCGTACCCTTCGTTATAGGAGTCGGCAAAATCCTTCATCTGGGCAGGGCTGAGCATGTTGCTCCGCATGAGGTCGATCGTCTTCCGGCCGATGATCCGCCGCCCCTCGGGGGAGACGCCCCCGTTTGCCAGCATCTGGGCGAATTTCGTATAATCCCGCGCCGTGCTGAACAGCCCCGCGCCGCCGCCCTCGTAAGCCGCGCCGGGCAGAAGGTTTTCGTCCCCCGGGGCGGGGATCGCCGTAAAGGAGCCGTCCTCCTCCGGGCGGTACATCTTGACCATCCGCGCCTCGATATCGCCGAAGTAGCGGTAGCCGGTGCTCCCCATCCCAAGCGGCTCAAACAGCTCTTTGCGGAGGAATTCGCCCACCGTCATCCCGGCGGTCTTTTCGATCAGCGCCGCGACCATCTCGTGCCCGAAGCCATAGCTCCACTGGGTGCCGGGATCGTACCGGACAGGGACTTCCGCCATGGCGCGGACATCGTCCTGCAAGGTGTATTTCCCCTTTGCCGCAAGCGCCTCCCGCACCCTGCGCATCTCCCGCTCGGTGACGGAATCGCCGGAGGGGTAGGGCAGGCCCACCGCCATGTTGAAGGCGTCCCGCACCAGCATCGGGCTTTTGGCCGGGCGGATATTCACCTCCCCGTTGGGCAGGGTCTCTGCGACCTGGGTGCTGTGGTACTCGGGGAAATAGTTGTAATAGGGCTCGTTTAACAGGAATTTCCCCCGCTCGAACTGGATCATCGCCGCTGTGCAGACGATGACCTTGGTCATCGAGTAGAGGCGGTAGACGGTATCAGCCGTGACAGGACGGCCCGTTTCGAGGTCGGCGGCGCCGTAGTACCCCTCGTAAAGCAGCTTCCCGCGCTGTGCGACCACACAGCCGCACCCCGGGACGGTCGAGCCTGCGAACTGCTGGAGCAGCCGGTCGAGATCAGTGAATTTTGCCATGGTTCAAACCTCCTGTTATCATTGTATTGGTTTTATATAAAGTATAGCACCGGAAGCGGCGGGAAACAAGAGCGGATTCTTGCGGAGCGGCCCGGGATTGGGTATAATAACCGCAGAACGGTTATTATACTTAAACTTATGGCCAGGACGATCCACTCGCATAGCTTGCTCCCGTCCTAATGGCCAATTATACCATTTCGGCTTTGCCTCTATGGTATAATAACGGTGAGGTGGAAAACGATATGCAGAAGATGCTCGGATACATGCGCAAGGCGGTTCAGGAATTCGACCTGATCCAGGACGGGGACAGGATCGCGGTGGGGGTTTCGGGCGGGAAGGACTCGGTCGTCCTCCTGACCGGGCTGTCGATGCTCCGGCGGTTCATCGGGATCGAGTACGAGCTCCTCGCGGTCACCCTCGACCCTCATTTCGGCGGCAAGGCGGGGGATTACGCCGCCCTGCGCGCCCACTGCGAGGCGCTCGGGGTGCCCTATCTTGTCAAGGACACCCACATCGGGGAGATCGTCTTCGACATCCGGAAGGAGTCCAATCCATGCAGCCTCTGCGCCCGGATGCGGCGGGGGGCACTCCACGACGCGGCAGTGGCGAACGGCTGCAACAAGATCGCGCTCGGGCATCATTTCGACGACGCGGTGGAGACTTTTATCATGAACCTGTTCAACGAGGGGCGGCTCGGCTGTTTCTCGCCGAAGAGCTACCTTTCCCGCAAGCAGCTCACCATGATCCGCCCGATGGTCTTCGCCCCGGAGAAGGAGGTGCGGCGGGCGGCGGCGCGGGCGGGGCTCCCGCTGGTGAAAAGCGAATGCCCAGCGGACGGCGTGACCGCCCGGCAGGCGGCCAAGGACTTCCTCGCCGAGCGGGAGCGGCTCGACAAGGGGTTTAAAGAGCGGATTTTCGGCGCGATGCGCCGCGCCGGCCTCGACGGCTGGGGCGGAGTGCCTCCGCTGTCAATACGCGATTCGCAAACAGAGTAAATAGCAGAGCTGATAACCCGCGAGATACGCTGGATATCGCCTATAAAATGCATCTCGCAGGTCCATTATTCAAAAACCGGTAAAACGTTGGTGTGCGAAATTGTCCCGCCGGGGTCACCCGGCGCGGCGGAGTGCATCCGCTCTCAATACGCAATTTCAGGTAATATCAGGCCTAACAGTTTGTAACCCGCGAAACATATGTTTCATACAGCGCGCCTCGCAGGGCGGAATGCTTCCGCCGTCAATACGCGATTCGCAAGTAGTACAAGATTTTCAAGTCCGTAGCCCGCGAGACGCGTTTGTCTTTTATATCATGTATCTTGCAGGTCTAAAACCCAAAAACCGGTGAAACATTGGTGTGCGAAGTACCAGCGGCGGTTCGCCGCCCCGTGAGGCACCTCGCAGGTTAATCACCTTTTGACCGGCGGGACATCGGAGCTCTCTCATCCGACAGGTTCTATTTTTCGGTTGACAAACCTCTTCTTACTGTGGTAGACTGTGACAAAAGAGATGTTTTGGATGGATAAAGAAATGCTGGAACAGTTCCAAATGCTGGCTCAAAGTATGGCGCAAATGGAAGAGCGGATCAATCAAAAATTCGAGCAAACTGATAAGCGGTTTGAGGAAATTGATCGGCGCTTCGAACAGGTCGATGAGCAATTTAGAAATTTTCAGCTCAACGTATCAGAAATGCTTGAAGAGCACACGAAACGGATAGATCTCAATGTGTCAAAAACGCTCGAAGAGCACACAAAACGCATTGAACTCAATGTATCTGAAATGCTTGAAGATCACACAAAACGCATTGAACTCAAGATCGAGCATGATGTTACGGACAAAATCGAAGCCCTCTTTGATGGCTACAAGCTGACCCACGAAAAGCAGTGGGAGCTGGAGCGGAAGGTGGAGAAGCTCGAAGAGCGGGTCGGGCGCTTAGAACAGGTGGGATAAAACCGGAGACTGGTAAAACAGGCTCCGGTTTTTTTGCATCATAAAAATAACCGCGGGGAGCCCCCGCTGGCAATTCGCGTCCAAAGGCTCTGTCAATTTTAAGGTGACAATCACGCGAAGCGCCGGATCCATATAAAAAACAACCCCCGTTTTTGAGCAGGGGTTATTTTCTTTATTGAACTCGACCAGCAGACGCGCTCCGCTTGGTTTCACCCGTCTTCCTCTTCCTTTAAATTATCCAACGCAACCTTAACCGCTTCTACAACAAAAGCCGTGAAGGTGCATTCTTTTCCTCGGATGGCCTCTTCGACTTCCTCTATCGTATCGTTCGGAAATCGGATGCTTTTTGTTGTCGTTGGCGGAATTCTCGGAATTCTATATTTCCTCATTGCCACCACCTACATTAGTCATACTCTTGTATTCCCATTGTAGTGCAGACACAAAGCAATGTATGCATTACAATAATATTGCGATTAAAGAGCCTGTTTTAAAAGAAAAATGACAGATTCGCTATTATCATACTGCAATCAGAAAATGATGTTAAAGTGATTATAATCACTAGCTTGAGAAAGGATGATGTGGGATGGTAGTCGTCTGCGAAAACTATTACTGCGGCCATTGGAAAGATCGCCTCTGTACTCTGGAGGACATCCAGCTCGACCGGGCGGGAAACTGCATCGTTTTTGAGCACATCCCGGTCGACGAGGCGCTCCTCGAGAAAAACCGGGCGGCCTTCGCGGCGGACTACCAAAAGCTGGTGGAGAGCGATATCGAGACCGACCGGCAGATCCTTCGCCGGCAGAGGGAGAAGCAATCTGCGGAGAGCCTCCGTAAAAAAGGAAAGAAGTAAAAAGTGAAAAGGGCGAAAAAAATCCGCTGGAAGCTTCCAGCGGATTTTTTCTTTTGATTGTTTGATTTCCCGCGCCTGCGGGCGGTTATTTGGCGTATTCGATCGCGCGGCTTTCCCGCACGAGGTTGACCTTGATCTGTCCGGGATATTCCAGCTCGTTCTCGATCCGGTTGACGATGTCCCGGGCGACGAGGACCATCTTCTCGTCCTTGATGACCTCGGGCTTGACCATGATCCGGATTTCGCGGCCGGCCTGGATGGCGAAGGATTTCTCAACCCCGTCAAAGGAATTCGCGATCTCCTCAAGCTTCTCGAGCCGCTTGATGTAGTTCTCCAGGTTCTCGCGCCGTGCGGCGGGGCGGGCGGCGGAAATCGCGTCCGCGGCCTGCACCAGGCAGGCGACGACGGTTTTGGGCTCGACGTCGTTGTGGTGCGCCTGGATGGCGTGGATGACCTCGTTCGGCTCTTTATATTTCCGGCAGACGTCCACCCCGATTTCGACGTGGGAGCCCTCGATCTCGTGGTTGAGGGCCTTGCCGATGTCATGCAGCAGCCCCGCGCGGCGGGCCTGGGCCGGGTCAACCCCCAGCTCGGATGCCATCATGCCGGCAAAATAGGCGACCTCGATGGAATGGTTGAGGACGTTTTGCCCGTAGCTGGTGCGGAACCGCAGACGGCCCAGCAGCTTTACCAGCTCGGGATGGATGCCGTGGACGTTTGTTTCGAGCACGGCGCGCTCGCCCTCCGAACGGATCTTCTGCTCCACATCGCGGCGGGATTTCTCGACCATCTCCTCGATCCGGGCCGGATGGATCCGCCCGTCGGTGATCAGCCGCTCCAGCGCCTGCCGCGCGATCTCGCGGCGGATGGGGTCGTGGCTCGAAAGGGTGATGGCCTCCGGCGTGTCGTCGATGATCAGGTCGACGCCGGTGAGGGTTTCTATGGTGCGGATGTTCCGCCCTTCGCGGCCGATGATCCGGCCCTTCATCTCGTCGTTGGGGAGGGAGACGACCGACACGGTCGTCTCGGAGACAGTCTCGGCCGCGCACCGGGCGATCGCCAGTGAGATCACCTTGCGGGCCCTTCGGTCGGCCTCGTCCTTGAGCTGCTGCTCGTAGTTCTGAATTTTGAGGGCCTTTTCGTGGGTCAGCTCGTTTTCGAGTGCGTCAAGGAGCTGCTGCTTCGCCTGCTCGGTGGTGAGCTCGGAGATCCGCTCCAGCTGGTCTAATTGGCTTTTTTTGATGATTTCGGCCTCGTTTAGCTTTTCCTCGGCCTGTTTCAAGCGGCGCTGCGCCTGTTCGTCCTTCCGCTCGATGTTGTCGATTTTGCGGTCGAGCGTCTCCTCCTTCTGCTGGAGGCGGCGCTCCTGGCGGTTGAGCTCCCCGCGGCGCTCCTTGAGGTCGCGGTCGGACTCGACCTGGAGACGGTGGATTTCGTCCTTGGCCTCGATCAGGGCCTCGCGCTTTTTGCGCTCCGACTCCTTTTCGCCGTCTGCGATAATGCGTTTTGCCTCTTCTTCCGCGCTGCCGATCTCTGCTTCGGCAACTCTTTTTCTATATTTAACGCCTACAAAAAAAGCGGCGGCAGCAAAAATAATCCCGCCTGCGAAAAAGGTGATGACGCACCAAAGGATTAAAGTTTCATTCATTTTGCAAATTCAAACCTCCTTTTTTCTTTAATAGATTCTGGAAAATTATGCACGATTACTAAATTATAGAAGACAAACAATCAAAAAAAGGTCAAAAGACCGAAAAATAATTGACACGCTGTATTATTCATTTTAATACGATTGGAGAGCAATGTCAAGAAGATTTAAGAGGGGAAGAAAGCGAACGAATGGAAAATTTTTCACCATATTTTAGTGTAAAAAGAAGCTTTGCACATTGTTTTTGGGGATTGTTGCACGCCGATATGCAACAATCCGGGGGAAACGGCCCGTTTTTGAAAAGGAAGGGGGAAAGCAGATGAACCAATCAAAGCTGGAAGAACGGGAGGAAGATTTCTGCCTTTTTTACCGGGAGACAGGGAACGGAAGAGAAGCTGCGCTGGCGGCGGGATATCCGGCCCGGACGGCGGAAAAGGATGCACTGCGGCTGCTGGCAGACCGCCGGATCCAAAGGCGGCTGGGGCAGCTCAGGAAAGCGGAGCGGAGCAGGCGGGCGGATGAAATCGCCGCCGGGCTGCGGCGGCTGGCCCTTGGGCCGGCCAACGACGCCGTCCGCCTCGCCGCACTGGGCGGAAAGCTTCCCGCCGGCGAGCTGGAGCGGATGGATTTTTACTGCCTCTCCGAGCTCAAGGTGGGGGAGAAGGGGATCGAGATGAAATTCTTCGACCGCCAAAAAGCCCTCGCCCTGCTGCGGGAGCTCGAGGCGGGCAGCCCCGCCGGACGGCGCTCCTCTTTTTACGAAGCGCTGGAGGAAGGGGCGGCGATCCTGCGGAGCGGGGAAGGGGACGGGAAATGAACTTCGCCCCCTTCAGCCGAAAGCAGCTCCGGGTGCTGACCTGGTGGTGCAAAAACAGCCCCGACAGCGGCCGCGACGCGATCATCTGTGACGGGGCGGTGCGGAGCGGAAAAACCCTCTGCATGTCGGTCTCCTTTGTCCTGTGGGCCTTTTCGCAGTATTCCGGCCAGGTCTTCGCCTTCTGCGGAAAAACCATTGCATCCCTGCGCCGCAACGTCATCCTTCCCCTCACGGCGGCGCTGGAGGAGCTGGGGTTTTCCTTCGAGGAGAAGGTCTCCCGCAACACTGTGACTTTGACCTACAAGGGGAGGAGCAACCTCTTTTACCTCTTCGGCGGGCGGGATGAATCCGCTGCCGCGCTGATCCAGGGGGTCACCCTCGCGGGCGTCCTCCTCGACGAAGCGGCGCTGATGCCCCGCTCCTTTGTAGAGCAGGCCCTCGCCCGGTGCTCTGTCCCCGGCTCCAGGCTCTGGTTCAACTGCAACCCCGAGCATCCTTTTCACTGGTTCTATGAGGAGTGGATCAAAAAATCGGAACAGAAAAACGCGCTCTACCTCCATTTTACGATGGAGGACAATCCCGCCCTCTCCGAAGAGATCAAAAAGCGGTACCGCGCCCTTTACAGCGGCCCCTTTTACGAGCGCTTTGTAGAAGGGCGGTGGACGGCCGCCGCCGGGGTGGTCTACCCCATGTTCTCGGAAAAGCGGCATGTGGTCTCTGCCCTCCCCGCGGCCTTCGAGCGGTATGTCGTCTCCTGCGACTACGGGACGGTCAACCCGGCATCCTTCGGCCTGTGGGGGAAAAACGGCTCCGCCTGGTACCGGATCCGAGAGTATTACTACGACTCTCGGAAGGAGGGCGCCCTCCGCACCGACGAGGAGCACTACGCCGCACTGGAAGCGCTGTTGAGCGGACTCCGGCCCGAGAAGGTGCTGGTCGACCCGTCGGCTGCGAGCTTCATGGAATGCATCCGGCGGCATGGGAAGCACCGGGCCGTCCCCGCCAGGAACGACGTGCTCGGCGGAATCCGCCGGGTGAGCGACGCGCTGCGGGACGGGCGGCTTCTCTTTTCGGCGGACTGCCGGGACAGCATCCGGGAGTTTTCCCTCTACGTCTGGGATCAAAACAGCGGGGAGGACCGCCCGGTGAAGGAGAACGACCACGCGATGGATGAGATCCGGTATTTTGTCAATTCGGAGCTCGCCGCGCCGGAAGACGATTTTTTTGCCCTCTCATTGAGCCGCTGAACGATGGGAGAAAGGAGGTTTTTGATTGAATTTTTTGAAAAAATCCCGGCCCCCGGATGCAAAGCCGGTTCAGACCGCCCGGAGCCGACCCGATCCCTTCGCGGCCTTTCGAACGCACAGCCCCCTCTCGATTGGGGAGATGCGCCTTTACGAAGCGATGCGGGAATCGGTGCCGGTCATTGACGCCGCGGTGCAGAAGATCGTCCGGCTGACCGGGGAGTTCACTGTCACGGCGGGAAACCGGGAGGCCGACGCCGCGCTGAAATACTTCTGTGAAAACGTCCGGGTCGGCGCGAACGGGCTGGGGATCATGAGCTTTGTCTCGGCCTATCTCGACCAGCTTCTGACCTATGGAAACGCGCTGGGAGAGGTGGTTCCCACGAGAGACGGGAGCGACGTGGCGGCGCTTTACAACGCCTCGCTGGAGGCGGTGGAGATCCGGGCGGGGAAAACTCCGCTCCAGACCGAAATCGCCCTGCGCGGGAAGGATCGGCAAAAGCCGATCCGCCGCCCGGAGCTGATCCTGTTTTCGGCGCTGAACCCCCCTGCCGGGGAGGTGACGGGAGTTTCCCTCCTGCGGGGGCTGCCCTTCGTCAGCTCGGTGCTCCTAAAAATTTTCCGGTCGGTGGGGCAGAACTTCGAGCGGATGGGGAACCTGCGCTACGCTGTGACCTACAAGCCGTCCGGCGACGGGGCCGACCGCGCTTCCGCCAGAGAACGGGCCATGACGATCGCCCGGGAATGGGCCGACGCCATGGCGGCCGCTGAGCAGGGGCAGGTGAAGGACTTCATTGCCGTGGGGGACGTGGACATCCGGGTAATCGGGGCGGACAACCAGATCATCGACAGCGAAATCCCTGTCCGCCAGCTGCTGGAGCAGATCGTCGCCAAGCTTTCCCTTCCGCCCTTTCTGCTGGGCTTTTCCTGGTCGACTTCCGAGCGGATGAGCACCCAGCAGGCCGACATCCTCACCAGCGAGCTGGAATACTACCGAAGGCTTCTGAGCCCGGTCGTGCGGAAGATCTGCCGGATTTACCTCCGGCTGCGCGGTCTGGAGGGAGAGCCTCAGGTCGAGTGGGATAACATCAACATGCAGGACGAGGTGGAATTCGCCAAAGCGAAGCTCTACAGCGCCCAGGCGGAGAAGCTTCTCCGCACGGAATAATGGAAAGAAGGGAGTGAATAGAAATGAAAGAAGGGTTTGTGATCAAGTCGGGCGGGGCCGGGGAGGTCTCCCCGGAGGAGCTCGGCAAGATCAACCGCTACTGCCGCCGAGAGCTGACGCCGGGGGAGGTTTACACCTTTTCGGTCGTCCTCTGCGACAACGAGATCGACCGGGACGGGGAGCGGTTCACCGTCGGCGCCCTCAACCGCCTGGCAGCCCTTTTTGTGGGAAAGACCGGGATTTTCGACCACAACCCCAAAGGGGAAAACCAGACGGCGAGAATTTATGATACCGCCGTTCTGACCGATCCCGCCAGAAAGACGACAGCGGGGGAGCCGTACACCTATCTGAAGGCGGCGGCCTATATGGTGCGCAGTCCCAAAACGGAGGAGCTGATTCTCGAAATCGACGCGGGGATCAAAAAAGAGGTCAGCGTCGGGTGCAGCGTGGCAAAGGTCACCTGTTCCGTCTGCGGGGCCGACCTGCGGAAAGAGGGCTGCGTCCATCGAAAGGGCGAGCTGGTCGACGGGAAGCCTTGCCACGCGGTGCTGGACCAGCCGACCGACGCTTATGAATGGTCTTTCGTCGCGGTCCCAGCCCAGCGGGCTGCCGGTGTGGTCAAGGGCTTTTCCGCGGAAAAGCCGCGGGACACCGCACTGCTGATTAAATCGATCCGGGAGCTGCGGGATTCCTACCGGAAGCGGTGGAATGAGGCCGCCGCCCCCGAACCCCAGCTCTGCAAGGCGGAGCGCGGGAAAGACGCAAATCACAACACGGAGTTTATGATATAGGAGGAAAAGAATGAGCGTGAGATTCAATGGGGTCAGCGACGTTGTCGTGACCTTCAATACACAAAGCGCCAAGATCGGCGACCTGGTTTCGATCTCCGGCAACAAGACGGTGGAAAAGGCGAAGGGCTCCGACAGCATCTGCGGGCTGGTGGTCTCCAAAAACGGCGGATTCGTCGGCGTGCAGATCAAAGGGGCGATGGAGCTCCCCTGCTCCGACGGGACGATCGCGCTGGGGCGCGGGGCACTCGTGCCGGACGGGGAGAACGGCGTAAAGGCGGCGGCTTCCGGAGCAGCGGGGCTCGCGGCCCTGGTGGTCGATATCGACACGGACAATTCCCGTGTGACCGTCATCCTCTAAGACAGCGGGACTGTTCCAAAACGTTCAGGATTTAAACATTTGACGGAAGTAAAAAAACAGGAGGTAAAAAATGGGTTACGACACCATAAAATTGGAAAAGGGAATGTACCACGTCACCGGGAAAAGCTTTACCCAGGTGCTCGAATCGATGGATCCTTCCCAGAATTACATCGGCAGCGAGCTGGAGGGGCTAGACGCCTACCAGCGCCAGCTCAAACGGTACGGCATCAAGGTTTCGGGGGCGGGCTCCGACGCGGTGGAGAAATTTTTCAGCACCGCCGACTCCTCCGCCCTCTTCCCGGAGTACATCTCCCGCGCCGTCGCACAGGGAATCAGCGAGGCGAACAGCCTCAACGAAATCATTGCGACCAAGACCGTCATCAGCGGCCTCGACTACCGCAGCATCACCATCCCGGCGGACGACGAGACCCAGTCGCTCAAACGGGTGGCGGAGGGGGCGGCCATCCCCACCACTACCATTAAAAAGCAGGAAAAGCTGGTGAAGCTGGTCAAACGAGGCCGGATGCTGGAAGCCTCTTACGAGGCGATCCGCTTCCAGAAACTCGACCTGTTCACCATCGCCCTCAAGCAGATCGGCGCCTACATCGCCAAGACCCAGTTCAACGACGCGGTCGGCGTTCTGTTGAACGGCGACGGGAACAACAACGCGGCGGGCGCGGTGGCGGTGACCACCTCCGGCAGCTTCGGCTACGCCGACCTCGTCAAGCTCTGGAGCGAGCTGGGCGATTTCAAGATGAACGCCATTGTGGCCGACTCCGGCGCGATGGGGAAAATCCTGAACCTTTCCGAGGTAAAGGATGCCGCCGCGGGGCTCAACTTCCACGCGACCGGGAAGCTGGTCACGCCGCTCGGCGCCAACCTGGTCAAATCGGCGGCTCTCCCGCAGAACACCATCCTCGCCCTCGATAAGACCTGCGCGCTGGAGATGGTCTGCGCCGGAGACGTCACGGTGGAGTACGACAAGCTGATCGACCGCCAGTTAGAGCGCGCGGCGATCACCTCAATCGCCGGGTTCTCCAAAATCTTCGCGGACGCCGTTTTGAAAATGTCGGTCTGACGCCTGAATCAGCATGGATCGGATGCCGCTGTAAGCAGCTTACAGCGGCACTCTTTTAAAAGGAGGCAATATGGAACTGTCTAAAGTTTGCGAAATTTTTGCGGCCATGGCCGGGATGACGGCGGAGGAAGCGCTCGAACATCTCGACCTCGTCCGCCTTTCGATTGCAGAGATCGAGTCCGCCCTGAAGCCGGGGGTGGATCGGGCCCAAAACGCCCAGGTGCTGCGCTACGCCGCAGCGGCCGCCGCCTTTTACCGTTACAGCGTCCTCGCCGCGAATACCGGCGGCATCCAGAGCATCCGCTCGGGGGAAACCACCATCGGGGCGGATCCATCATCCGCCGTTGAAATTGCGGCGGCCATCCGGGATGAGTTCCTCACCCTTGCCGCGCCGCTGCTCCAGGACCGGCGGTTCGGCTTTCGGGCCGTATGAAGAAGGGAGGCGCGCCATGTCATTGAACAAAGCGCTCCAGATCATGCTGCGCCGGTACGGACGCCCGGTGCGGTATCGGGAGGACAACAGGACTGCGGTGACGACGGCTCTGATCACCCCCTGCACCGCCGCTCCGGACGGCCTTCGGGCGGACATCACGGGGCTTTTGGAGGAAAACCGGTTTGTCTACATCTCGGTCTCCGACACGCCCCCGGCAATGGGGACGGCGATTTACAGCGGCGGGAAGAAATACCGGGTGGAGCAGAGCGGCGCAGTCCGGGCGGGCGGCGCGATTGAATACGTCTGGGCGCTTCTCGTATTATATGAGGAGGCGGTATCGTGGTAGAATTGATTGAGCTGATCAACCGGATGGCGGCCGCGCTGAAAACGGCCCTGCCCGAAGCGGAAATTCTCAAAGCGTATCCGGCGGCTCCGGCAGGGATGGCCCCGAACCGGCCCCTGGTGATCCTGGAGCAGGGTGCCGTCACCGTCAAGGGACGGGCGCTCGGCGACTACCTGCCCGGCGGCATGGGAAAGCGGGCCAAGGCGGCGGTTAAATTTACCATTTATGTGCCGCTCCGCCTGGGCGGAGAAGCCTGTGCCCGGCTCTTTTCAGCCCTCTGCCGGACGCTGCTTTTCAACTCCGCCTATGGAATTACCAGCATGACGGCGGGCAGCATCAGGATCAACGGCGAAAAACACGCCTGCGAGCTCACGGCCACCGCCGTTCTGGAAATGGAGCTTCGAAAAGGGGGGAACGGCTGATGAACCGGATGTCTTTTGGAAACTACGCCTTCCCCTACAATCCGGAAAGCCTCAAAATTTCCCGCAGCCGGCGAATAGTCACCCGCTTTTCGCCCCTCTGCGGCAGTCTTGTCGAAGCATACGGGGCGGAGCCGATTCGGGTCTCGGGCGAAGGGGAATTTTTCGGAGAATCGGCTGAAACGGCGCTTACAGAACTGATCCAAGAGTTTGAGACCGGAGAGAAGCACACCCTGAAGGTCGGGGGCGAATCCTTTTTCGCCTATTTTGAAAACCTCACGGTCGTCCGGAACGCAGAAACCCGGGCCATCCGGTTCCTCTTCGAGTTCGTTGAAGCGGCAACCCTGTGAGACGGAAAGGAGCAAGACGTGAATTTACAGATTACCGGGACGGCTTATGACGGAACCTCCGTCACACTGAAGAACCCGCTCTCCCTCTCCTTCCACGCCAAGCTGACCTGCCCTTACGACGAGCTGACGATCTCTTTTCTCCCTGTCGAAAAGCAGATCAAAACCCTGTCCGTTTCCGTAGACGGTTCCCCTTTTTTTGACGGGATGGTTGTGACACAGACGCTGGAACAGAGAATTTCTCCCGCTTCGAAATTTCTCTGCCGGAGCAGGCCGGGATATCTGTTGGAGGAAAACCAGCTCAGCCCCTACGCCTATTTCCGGGTGTCGGGCCAATCAATTATCGACCGGTTCGCAAGGCCCTTCGGCGTTGCCGGGGTGCGGCTGTCGGAGGATAAAACCATCAACATCATGCTGGTTTCGGAAAAAGAGAGCTACTGGGATTTTCTGACCGCCTTCTATGTTCAGGCCTACGGAGTTCCGCCCTATATCCGGCGGGACAAGTATATCGAACTGACGCCTTATACCGGGCGGAGCTACCTGTTTTCCCCGACCCGCGCCGGAGCGCTCCGATATTTAGACTACAAGGAGCATTTCCACAGCAAGCTCATTTCAAAGATTTCCTTTTACACCGGGGAGGACGACTTCGGCAGCCTTTACGAAGAGAGCTTTGTCAATCCGCTGTCCAGCTATGTCGGGTACCCGAAGGGGCTTTTTCTCAATCCGACCCGGAGCTGGGTGACGGAGCATCAAAAATATGCGAACTACCTGTTTTACAAGAGCATGGTTGACTCTCGAGCGGTTGAAGTCACTCTGCCCGGCTGGCACGATTTCGAGCCGGGGGACAGTGTTTACTTCGACCGGGGGGACGGCTCCAACGAACACCTCTATATTGGAGAAAGCCGGATTGTCACCGGAAAAGAGGGGATCACGACCATCGTCCGTCTGTGGGATCCGGCCCGCAACCCGCTCCTTTGAACGGCGCCCATGGCCGGCCGAGTGGCCTCGGCAGGACAAACGCGATTCACAAGTCATTCTGTTCAGGACAGCTTTACCCCGCGAGGTTCATACTGCCAATGATATAACGACTGCGCCGCGGGTAATGCTCGTGACTGGGGCGGCGAACCGCCGCCGGTAATTCGCAGCTCGTGGCCGGGCAGGCCGGTTTCGCACCTCAAGGTTTTCCCAATTTCTAAGGCTTCAGCCCTGCGAGGCAGGGTACCCCTGCCGGCAATCGCACACTGACATTCTGCCAATCTCAAGACTGTAATCCTGCGAGGCGCCTCGCGGGTTATTGACGCAGCTTTTCATACAACCTATGGATCGCGATTGACAGCGGATGAACTCCGCCGCGACTGGCCAGTCCGGCCAAAGAGGGGTCGACAAAAAGAGGGACTTCCGTATGGAAGCCCCTCTTTTTATCTTGATAAAACACGCCGCCGGCTGCGGCGGGAGCTCCGGCCCGGGATTCGTGTAAGGCTAATCCTCCACCCGCACCAGATGGATCCATTTCTTGCTGTAAAGCCGGAAGATGCACCAGACCGATTTGATGATCAGATCGATTTTCAACAGGAAATAGACCACGGCGGGATCCCAATGGAGCACCAGCCCTGCCAATGCCCCCAGCGGGATTGAAGCGAGCCAGAGGAAAGCGACGTCCGCCGCCATCAGGAACTTGGTGTCGCCTCCGCCGCGCAGCACACCCTTAGTCAAGGTCTGGCCGCTGGTCTGGAAGACGACGATCACCGCCATGATCGCCATAAAAGTCCCGGCGAGCGCCCGGGTTTCATCGCTGACGTTATAGGCGTTGACAATCAGCGGACTGAGCAGCAAAATGACCGCTGCGGCGAAAATTCCGATCAGGACGCTGAGGACGAAAAGGGTAATCCCTTCCCGCTCCGCTCGCTCGTACTCCCCCGCGCCGACCGCGTTCCCGGCGATAACCGAGGCCGCGCCCGCCAGACCCATCGAAAAGGCGGTGCAGCACTGGACCACCACCGCCGTGATGCTGTTTGCAGCGACGACCACCGCACCCATCTGCCCCATGACCATTGCGAGCATATTTTCCCCGAAAGCGAGCATTGCATCGCTGATGATGACGGGAGCGCCCCGCCGGATAAAGCTGTGGATGTACTCCCGGACGGGAAGAAGCAGGCTTTTGAGCCGGTACATCACCCTTTTATCGATCACAAAGACATAGACTGCAACAATGACGAATTCGCTGAACCGGGAAATGACCGTCCCCAGCGCCGCGCCTTCAATCTCCATCCTGGGCGCGCCGAGAGTGCCGAAGATGAACATCCAGTTAAAAAAGATGTTGATAAAAAAGGAGATCAGGGAGCTGAAAAAGCCGATCTTGACCAGATGGACGGTGCGGAAGATAATCACCAGGGTGAGGGAAACGCCGTGCACAAGGTACCCAAAAGCGAGGATTTTTAAGTATTTGGCGCCCGCCTCGATGATCAGCGGATCGCTTGTATAAAAGCTCATGACCTCCGTCCCGGCGAAATAGGACAGGAGCGACATCAGCACCGAGATGCAGACGCTGATCCGCAGGGCGAGGGTGATTACCCCCCGGATGTGGTCGATTTCATTCCGCCCCCAGAACTGCCCCGTCATAACCGCCGCCCCGCCGGAGAGCCCGAAATGGAGGATGGAAAAGATCAGATAGAATTGGTTGGCCAAGGATGAGCCGGAAATGGAGATCTCCCCGAAATTCCCTAACATAATGGTATCCATCATATTGACGCCATGGTTAATCAGGGTCTGACCGACGAGCGGTAAGGCCAGAAAGAATAAATTTCGATAAAACTGCCGGTCTTTTACAAAAAGTTTCAATAAGGTCCCTTCTTCTTCGTGATTTTAGGTTGCCGCTGCGATGTTTTTAAACTGACGGGGAAACAATGCCCCGGAACTTCAAAAAAGACGGTCCGTTCAGGGGCTCAGAATTCTATGGGGAGCCGTGCCCCCAACCGTTCCTTTTCGATATTCCCCTAAAACACAGGGTCGTCAATAGGCGGCTCTCTCCTTGACCGGAATCCGCATGATGTAATCGTCCATGACATAGCCGTTTCCAATGTCGGTGACTTCCTCCTTCTCAATGGCAAAGCCCAGTCTTTGATAGACTTCGATCGCGCTTTTATTGCCTTTGTTGACGGTGAGCCAGATGGAACGGAGTCCGTCCATAATACACCGCTCGGTCAGCATGGCGAGCACCAGCCGGCTGAGTCGGCGGCCGCGGTAATCGGAATGAAGGTAGAATTTGCTCAGAAAAAGGCTGTGATCCTCATCCCTCGGCTGTACCGCACAGTAGCCGATCAGCTGCCCCGTGGCGCGTAGCGCGTAGTAGGTGTATTGATTCTTTGTAATCGCTTCGACGATCGCCTTTTCACTCTGAAACCGTTCGACCATGTAATCGATCTGTCCTTTGGACAGGAGCCCTTCGTAATGTTCATGCCATACCTCGTCGGCCAGCGCAGCGATTTCTGCAATTTCCGCGTATTCGCAGACGACTGAAATTTTAACGACGCTTCCCATAATGCATCCCTCGCTTTCAAAAAATACGATATCAATTTATTATAGCAAGTCTGGACAGGCAAAAACAATGCTCATCTTACACAAAATCTCGCTCGAAATTTGCACAAATCGGTGCCCCGGCATTGGATTCCTCGTAATCTTTGCCGGAATGTGGTATAATAAGAACCCCACCCGCAGACGCAATCGAAGATTGCTGGCGGGTACCCGGGAACCTTGTTACTCGCTGGCGCTCGCAATAAGAACCCCACGGCGCAAACGGAAGCAAAGCTTCCGGCGCCTGAGGGAACCTTGTTGCCCGTGTCCGGGCAGGACAAACGCGATTTGCAGGGAGTACCAGTAACAGCGCTCATATCCCGCGAGGCACATTGTACCGATTCTGATTTAAGATTGTAACCCAAAAACCGGCAAAATGCCGGTGTGCGTATTGCCGGCGGCGGTTCGCCGCCCCGCGCGGCACCTTGTTCTTCGTTTTATCCCATGCGCCTCGCAGGAGGATAACTTGAAAAACGGCAGCACTCAAATGTGCGAATTGAGAGCGGAGGCACTCCGCGCCCGTGGCCGGGCTGGACAGCCGCGATTTGCAGGCAGTACAGGAAATATACGCCGATATCCCGCGGGCCGCGTTTATTTGCTCTTAGCCCCCAGCAGTCCGCGGGTTTCGTAAATGGAAAGGAAGGCTGATCGATGGATACAAACTCAGAGCGGATTTTTGTTTCAAACCCCTCAGAAGGGGCTGTTCAGCTCCGGCGGCGGATCAAACTCCTCGCTGCGGGAAAGCTGGGAACCGAGTTTCTTGAGGAATTCCTTGAGCTCGTCTCTCAAGCCGTCTCGATTCTGGCTCCCTTCCTGGAGAAATGGGAAGGCGGGTGGTTTTCCGCCGCCGAAGAGGATGGGGCCCTCCGCGTGATCCTCTCCTCCCCGCTCTTCCTGCCGGAAACATCCCTCTCCCTGCCCAAATTGGAGCCCGGCGGGGAGAGCGGCGTTCTCGCTGCGATTCGCCGCTGCCTTTATGAAACAGCCGCTTTTGCCGCCCTGCCGGATTACACCCCCGCCCTCTCCGACGGCCTCTTTCGGTTCGGCATCCTGAAGGGGACGGGATATTACTGGTCGCTCGCCGACCATCGGAACCGCCTGCAATACGGGGAACAGCCCCGCACCTTCGACGAACTCTCCCGCGCGGTTCCAGCTGAGGCGGAAAACGCTTTGAAAAATATCAAGCTGGTCTATGACGACAACGAATTGGAGCTCGCCCTCTGCCTGCGGCTCCCACAGGAGGCTGATTAAACGATGGAACTGATTCCACGGCTGACGGCGGAGTTTCACCTCCGCCGGGAATATGTCGAAAATATCGTGAAGCTGATCGATGACGGGAACACCATCCCCTTCATCGCCCGCTACCGGAAGGAGATGACCGGGGCGCTGGACGACCAGGTGCTCCGCGCCCTCGCCGACCGGCTCGCCTATCTGCGGGGGCTGGACAAGCGGAAGGAGGAGGTGCGCTCCGCCATTGAAGAACAGGGGAAGCTCACCCCGGAGCTGGAGGATGCAATTGCGGCGGCTGAAATCCTCGCGGAGGTGGAGGACCTCTACCGCCCTTATAAGCAGAAACGGCGTACCCGCGCCTCGATTGCAAAGGAAAGGGGGCTCGAGCCCCTGGCCGAAACAATTCTGGAACAGCATCCCGACGGCCCTGTGCCGCTCGTCCTTGCAGAGCAGTACATCAATGGGGAAAAGCAGGTGAATTCCGCCGAGGAAGCGGTCGCCGGGGCGCTGGACATCATCGCCGAGCAGGTGTCGAACGACGCGGCTCTCCGGGGAAAGCTCCGCGCGTTCTTCATGAAGAACGCCGTCCTCCGCTCTGTGGGGAAAACGGAGGACGACTCCGTCTACTCGATGTATTACGACTACTCCGAGCCGGTCTCGAAGATCGCGGGGCATCGCGTCCTCGCGGTCGATCGGGGGGAGCGGGAAGGGTTTTTGAAGGTGTCGGTCGAATGCCCGGAAGACCGCTGCCTGGAGCTTATTTTCCGGGAGATCGTCCGCCCGCCGGTCGGCCCCTGCACCCAGGCGGTAAAGGACGCCTGCCGGGACGCCTTCTCCCGGCTGATCTTCCCTTCGCTGGAGCGGGAGCTCCGCTCCTTCCTGACCGAGACGGCCGATGAAAACGCCATCAGGGTGTTTGCGGTCAACCTCAAGCAGCTCCTGATGCAGCCGCCCCTCAAGGGAGCGGTGACGATGGGGTTCGACCCTGCCTACCGCACCGGCTGCAAGCTCGCCGTCGTGGATGAGACCGGGCGGGTGCTGGAGACCACGGTGATCTACCCCACCCCGCCCCAGAGCAAGGTGGAAGAGGCGCGGAAAACGCTGGTGAAGCTGATCCGGAAATACGGGGTTTCCGCCATCGCCATCGGGAACGGGACGGCATCTCGGGAGTCGGAGGTTTTTGTGGCTGAAACCCTCCGGGAGCTGGAGGGGCAGGCGGCCTATATGGTCGTGAGCGAGGCGGGCGCTTCGGTTTACTCGGCGTCTAAGCTCGCCGCCGAGGAATTTCCGGAATACGACGTTTCGCTGCGGAGCGCCATCTCGATCGCCCGCCGCCTCCAGGACCCGCTCGCCGAGCTGGTCAAGATCGACCCCAAGGCCATCGGGGTGGGGCAGTACCAGCACGATATGCCCCAGAACCGGCTGGGGGAGGCCCTTTCCGGGGTGGTGGAGGACTGCGTCAACTCGGTCGGGGTCGACCTGAACACCGCGAGCGAATCCCTCCTCTCCTATGTTGCGGGAATCAACAAAACAATGGCGAAGAACATCGTCGCCTACCGGGAGAAAAACGGTGCGTTCACCGGGCGGAGGGCGCTTCTCAAGGTGCCGAAGCTCGGAGCCAGAACGTTTGAGCAGTGCGCGGGGTTCCTGCGGATCCCCGAATCGGCGGAATATTTAGACCGGACCGCTGTCCATCCGGAGAGCTACGAGGCCGCCCGCCGCTTACTGGCGCTAACCGGCTTCGGCCCGGGAAAGCTGGGGGAGGCAGAGGGGCTTTCCTCCCTGCGGGAAAAGGCCGAGGCGGCGGGGCTCGATTCTCTGAGCGGGGAGCTCGGGATCGGGCTGCCCACCCTGCGGGACATCATTGAAGAGCTCATGAAGCCGGGGCGGGATCCACGGGACGAGCTGCCGAAGCCCATCCTGCGCACCGACGTGATGGGGATCGACGACCTCGCCGAGGGGATGGTGCTCGACGGCACCGTCCGCAACGTCATCGACTTCGGCGCCTTCGTCGACATCGGCGTCCATCTGGACGGGCTGGTTCACATCTCCGAACTGTCCGACCGCTTTCTCCGCCACCCGTCCGAGGCCGTCAAGGTCGGGGACATCGTCACCGTCCGGGTGATCGGGGTGGACAAAAAGAAAAACCGGATTTCCCTTTCGATGAAGCTCCCGCGCCCGTGACCGGGCCGGACAAACGCGGTCTGTGGCCAGACCGGCCAGTCGCGATCCATAGGCAGACAAATAACAGCGCTGGTAACCCGCGAGGCCCGTGGCCGGGCGGGCCAATCGCGATTCATAAGCAGTGCTAAAAGCGACATTGGAATCCCGCGAGACGCATGTTTTGTACAACGTGCCTCGCAGGATTACAGTCTTGAGATTGGCAGAATGTCAGTGTGCGATTGCCGGCAGGGGCACCCTGCCTCGCAGGACTGAAACCTTAGAAATTGATAAAACCTTGGGGTGCGAAATTGGCCTGCCCGGCCACGGGGTGCGAACTGGGCACCGGGGCCACCCGGCCCGGCCACGGACATTGCCCCGCCTGGGCACAGGCCCGGCGGCGGTTCGCCGTCCTGCGAGGCGCTGTATGCATCATAAAAATACCCCCTGCTTTGAGCAAGGGGTATTTTTATTGTCGCCGAGAAGGGAAGAACCCCCCGGTTGAACTGGGGGTCAATAAAAATGCTTTCGCATAAGCCAAGGAAGCGAATATGATAGGTTGAAAGTGTGTGGTATTTAGCCCCCGAGCAGGGGGCCGCCCGTGTTAAAGTGTGGTTGTCAGATTCTTTCGCCCCCTTTAGGGGGCGATCACAAGAATTAGGCCCTTATAGGGCCTGTTCAAACCACCCGTTCAACGGGTGGTTTTGATTCACTTTACCGCAGTAAAGAAAAAGCGGTTGAAACGGAACAGAATCTCCCCGTTCGGCTGAACAGGATAAACTTTGGATGCCCGGCGCAGGAGCTCCCCCTCGAATTCCGCGGCCTCGGCGGGGCTCAGCGCACTCAGGTAGGGGCGCAGCCTCGTCCCCTTGACCCACTCGATCAGCGCTTGATGAGAGGGCATCCGGTGGTAGTAGGCCGTCTCCCAGAGTTCGAATTCCTCCGTAAGCCCGCTCAGGATATCGAAATACTCCGCAGGGGAAAGAATAGAGAGAGTTCGGAGCTGCATTGAACCAAGTCCCCACCGGGGCTCGGCGGCAACTTCCCGGATGATCTGAAAGAGCGGCTCCCCGTCGCTCATCGGGAGCTGAACCGCCAGGACGCCGCCGCGCCCAAGCAGGGAAAACATCTCCCCAATCAGCTTATGATGGTCGGGAATCCACTGGATGCAGGCGTTTGAAAAGACGACGTCATACCCGCCGCCCAGCGTTCCAAGCTCCGTCTCCGCATCGCAGCGGACAAAGGAGAGATCAGGATGGCTCGCGCGGGCCTTTTCGAGCATGTTTTCCGAATTGTCCGCCCCGACGACCTCCGCATCCGGAAAAAATCTCTTTAACAAGGCGGTGCTGTTCCCCGGCCCGCAGCCGATGTCGAGGATCCGCTTCGGGTCGGTCAGCCCGATTCGCTTTGCGAGGTCGGCGGACGGCTGGGTCCGCTGCCGCTCAAATTTCAAGTACTGCGCACTGTTCCAATCTGCCATACCGATCACCACGCGGCGCCGGTTCCGCACGAAGGGGGACGAATCCCACTTTGCATCCGGCGCTCCTTTCCTTTTTATGAATGGGCGGCCTCGCCGTCTACACCCGGCTTGTCCTTTATCAGCTCTGCGTAAATTTCGCTTTTTTTATAGGGAGTTCCCTTCGCCACCCGCTTTGCCGCCTCAGCCGGGCGTTCCCCCTCTTCCACCAGCCGGGAGGCTTCGGCCACGGCTTCCTCCAGGGTAGTTTCCCGGCCCTCTTCCCGGTCGGGCGCGCCCTCGAGCACCAGCACAAATTCTCCCCGTGGGGCCGTCTCGGAAAAATAGGACGCCGCCTCGGACAGGGTCATCCGCAGAATCTCCTCGTGGACTTTGGTCAGTTCCCGGGCGATCGAAATCCTGCGATCCCCGAACGCCTCGAGAAAATCCCACAGGGTGTTCAACAGCTTGTGGGGCGCTTCGTAAAAAATCATGGTGCGGGTCTCCGCTTTTAAGGCATCCAGCCGTTCCCGGCGGCTTTTCTTCGCAGTGCTTAAAAATCCCTCGAAGCAGAAACGGGAGGTGACGAGCCCGCTTACGCACAGGGCGGAAACCGCCGCGCTCGCCCCCGGTACCACGACGGTTTCGATCCCCCGCTCGGCGCAGAGCCGGACCAAGTCCTCCCCCGGGTCGCTGATGCAGGGCATCCCCGCGTCCGAGACGACCGCGCAGTCCTCACCCGCCGCAATCCGGGAGACGATTGCATCCCCCCGCTCCCGGAGGTTGTGCTCATAGTAGCTGATCAGCGGCTTTTTGATGCCGAAGTGGTTGAGGAGCTTGACGGTGACGCGGGTGTCCTCCGCCGCGATAAAATCCACCGCTTCCAGCGTCTGGCGCTGGCGGGGCGAAACGTCGTTCAGGTTCCCGATCGGCGTGCCGACCACATACAGTTTCCCAGCCATTTTCCTCCTCCTTTCTGCCCGCCGGGCCTGTGCCCAGGCAGGGCAATTCGGCGGCGAACCGCCGCTGGTAATTCGCACCCGAACGTTTTGCCGATTTTTAGATGATTGTCCTGCGAGGTGCATTGTACCAGTCGTGATAAACGTGCCTTGCGGGACACAAACGCCGTTATCTGCACTACCTGCAAATCGCGATTGTCCTGCCGGGGACACCCGGCCCTGCGAGGTGCATTGTATCAGTTGGGGCGGATGTGCCGTGCGGGGCAGAGTACCTCTGCTGGCAATACGCACACCAATGTTTCACCGGTTTTTGGGTTTTAGACCATGATATAAAAGACAAACGC
Source organism: uncultured Oscillospiraceae bacterium (assembly GCA_964607135.1). GTDB lineage: Bacteria > Bacillota > Clostridia > Oscillospirales > Ruminococcaceae > Metaruminococcus_A. The sequence goes on from CAZSIV010000006.1 coordinate 59,826, forward strand.
GTCTCGCGGGCTGCGGACTTGAAAATCTTGTACTACTTGCGAATCGCGTATTGACGGCGGAAGCATTCCGCGCCCGTGGCCGGGCAGGACAATTCGCACCCGAACGCTTCACCGGTTTTTGGGTAATAGGCCTGCGAGACAGATTTGCAAATCAGCGCGCCGCGCGGGAAAGGGGCGTTGCTATTCGCACCACCTGCGAATCGCGTTTGCCCGCGGGGGCTCCCCGCCGCGACTGCCCAGTCCGGGCATGGACACGGGCTAGAGCTGGACGAAACCGAATTGCTGGAGCGCCTTGACCGCCACCCCGGCGAACTCTTCCTCCGCCCCCCAGCTGAACCGCATGAGCGGGCTCCCGCCCCCGCCGGCGCTGACCAGCTTGGCATCGATGGCGCCGTTCTGGGCCGTGAGCAAAACCGTGAGGCTCGCCCGGCTTGAGTTGCGCATGTAGTATTTCTCATAGACGCGCAGGATGAGCCGCGCATCCCCGAGCATGCAGCCGTGCGTCCCGACCGCCTGACAGGTCGTCGCGTGGCTGACCACCGCCCTGTCCAGAGAGGCAAACACCTGGTCGATATCCCCCGTTCCTCTCATCATGATTTCCGCCATTTGAAGTTCCTCCTTTAAAATAAAGAATAAATCCCGGCAAGAAAAAATCTGTTTTGAAAGGCGGCTTTTCCTTTCATACCCTGCACAAAGCCCCGGCATTTTACCCTCTGCATCAGAGGGCGAAGGGGCTTTTTCAGCCGGTTCCTTCCCGCTGTGGTTCATCTAAAAGGCATTGCGCCCTTGCGTTGAATCACCCAGCCGCCTGCAAACGTCAAAACGACGGGGGGCGGTCTCCGAAATAGGCCCCGCCCTCCTCGAGAAAGAGGGGCGGTTCGACCTGCATAAACGGCTTGCTCCCTTTTTTTCCCTCAATTAAAAACAGCCAGGGCCGCCCAGCCGGATTCTTCGCCACAAACCGGAGCCGCTTTGGTTCCAGCCCGTTTTCCCGCATTTTACAGACCACGTCCGCCAGCCGCTCCGGCCGCTGGCAGAGGCAGAGCCGCCCGCCGAAGCGGAGCAGCGCCGAAGCGGAGCGGCAGACGTCGCCGACCGTGCAGAAAATTTCGTGCCGGGCGATCCGGGCGGCGGGCTCTCCGCTTTCGATCCCCGCGCCGTTCGCTTTATAGGGCGGGTTGCAGGTGACGAGGTCGAAGCCCGCCTTCGGCAGCAGCCCGGGTGCATCCTTCAGGTCGGCGCAGAGGGCGCGGAGCCGTTCCCCCGCCCCGGAGCGCTCAATTCCCTTTTGGAACTGGAGCGCCGCCTTTTCCTGGAGCTCGACCCCGCAGCAGGACGCGACGCTGTATTTTTGATATAGGTAGAGCGGGAGGATGCCGCATCCCGTCCCGAGGTCGCAGACCCTGTCCTTTTTCCGCGGGGCGGCGAAGTCGGCGAGGAGAAAGGCGTCGGTTCCAAAGCGGTGCGCTTCCGAGACACAGACCCAAACCCTGCCCCCGAGCGATTCAAACCGTTCCACGCCGGTCAATCCTCCCGCTTGTTCTGTGAAACGCTGCCCGAATGATCCGCTTCACTTACCGCAGAACTGTTGGAAGGCAGGCTCGACCCTGACTCCTCAGAGGAGGAAATCGATCCCGCAGAAGAAGAGACGCTGCTCTCCGGCAAAGAGGAGACCGGCGGCGCGGAAGAAGAATCGGAGCGCTCCGGAACAGAGGATGCGCCCTCCGGGGCAGACGGCTGGGAAGAGGAGACGGCCGCAGAGGATGTCGAGGAAGAGCTGCTCTGCCCGCCGCCGGTCTTCCGGGGCGGCTCGTCCCGGTCGGGATTCCGGTGCTGAACCGGCTCTTTGATGTTCGAGATCACATCCAGCCGGTAGCCGTTCGCCCGCAGGGTGTCGATGATCCAGGGGAGCGCTTCGAGCGTGTAGGTGTTGCGGGGGACGTCGTGCATTAAGATCACCGGATTGTCGTACCGGAGGGCCGCCGGAAAGATGTTGTTGTAGATCCATTCGTCGGTGTGGGGGGTGGGGGAGGCGTCGCCCGAGCTGACATTCCAGTCGTGCCAGATAAGGCCTTCCTCCTGCGCGGCCTCCATCACCTGCCAGAAGACGCCCCGGTTGGTCATGGTCTGGGAGCTGCCGCCCGGAAAGCGCACCTGCTTTGTCCGGACTCCGGCCGCTTCATATAAAAAGTCGTTCATTGTGTTGTAGTCGTTAAGATAGCTTTCCGGGGTTTTGTAGATTTTGGGCAGATTGTGCTCGTAGGCGTGGAGGGCGAGCTCACAGCCGCTGTCCACAATCTCCTGATAATACGCCAAACAGTCGGGATTTGCGTTGTGTACGGTAAAGAAAGTCGCCGTCGCCCCTTTCTTTCGCAGAACGTCCAAAACCTGCGGGGTCATCGAGGAAGGCCCGTCGTCGAAGGTCAGGTAGGCGACCTTCCCCGGAACGGGGGTGGTTTCGGTCAGGTCGGCGGTCAGCCAGGCGGGCCGCTTCGGCCGATAGCTCGGATCGCGCTCCGGCACGGGAACCTTGGGCCACTGATCCTCCGAAAGCTGCTCCTCTGAGGAAGAGGAGGACGACAGGGACGAAGAGGGGAGGCTCACCCGCCGCGGCGTGAGAAAGGTTTCCACCACTGTCTCCTCCCGGGGCGCGAAGAGGATGATAAACGTCACCGCAGCGCAGAACAAAGCGGCGGCGGCCGTCATGAAAAGCAAAACCCGTTTTACCCGCTCAGAAAGCTTCATTTTTTTCTCCTTCTATTTTTGATTTTTTGTGTATTAGAAAAGCGGCGGCTTTTTATCCAAACAACGAACAGTACGCTGTTACCGCTGTGCCGCAAAGTGCCCTCCAGTCGAAAAAGCGGTCTGTCAGTAGGGGGTATCTTCAACATTCTTTGCAGATAGTATACCACATTTTCAGCTGGACGAAAAGCGCCCGGGGCATATTTTGAGCCGGGAGGATGAAGCGGATGTTCAACCGATCCCGGCTCATGTATTTTTATTGCTTCCCACAGAGAATCTGCCGCATCCCTCACCCCGCCAGCAGAGCGGCGGCGTAGTCGGGCGTCCGGTGCTGGACGGGCTGCTCCAGATCTTTGATTAAGCCGAACTGGTACCCCTGCTCCTTGAGCGCCTCGATGATCCACGGGAGGGCTTCCCGGGTATAGGGGACCCGCTCGTGCATGAGGATCACCGGCTGGTCGTGCTGGAAGGCGGCCGGGATGATATTGTTGTAGACGGTGCCGGCGTCGATCGGCCGGTTGGTGGCGTCTTGGGCGCTGACGTTCCAGTCGACGTAGCGCAGCCCCCGGTTTTGGGTCTCTAAAATGATCTCGCAGAATGTCCTTTCATCCGTCACCGTCTGGGAGCTGCCGCCGGGAAACCGGAAATCCGTCAGAGGGTCGTCGGTAAATTGACGGAGATAGCCCTGCATCTTGTAAAAATCCGCAAAATAGCTGTCGATTGAAGCATAGAGCGCCCTATAATTGTGGGTGTAGCCGTGGATGGCGAGCTGGCAGCCGCTGTCGGCGATCTGCTGGTAATAGGCGTCGCTGTCCTTGTGAAAAACGGTGAAAAAGGTCGCCGTCGCCCCGTGCTCCCGAAGAATTTGCAGCACTTCCGGCGTGTTGGGAGTCGGCCCGTCGTCAAAGGTCAGGTAGGCGGTCTTTCCGCCTTTGGGCGGCTCCGGCTCGGAGGGCTCCGAAGCCTCCGGCGGTTCGTCCGGCTCGGACAGATCCTGTCTGCCCCCGCTCAGTTCTACATGGACCGGGCGGAGCTGCTTGAGCGGCGCCTCCCCCGGGCTGAGAAAGAGGATGCCGGCGGCCGTCACAACCGCTGCTGCCGCCAGGCAGATTAATAGGGATATCGTGATCATTCTGCGCCGTTTTGTTTGCTTCATCGTTTTCCTTCCCCGTGTTTCTCCCAAATTTCAACAAATTTTTACTGTATTCTATTATACTACACCCCCTTCCGAAATCCCATAACAGACTGTAATAAAAGGTCGACATTTTTACCCGATTGACAAAAATCCGGTTACATTATATGATTAATTGTAATCATCCCTTTTGACATTCTATGAGAGGAGAACTTCATGGATACCGACGGGCACTTACCGCTCTACACCCTTTTGTTTGTCCTGTTCCTGCTTTTGGGGGGATTTTTCACTCTGGCGCAGTCCTCGATCATCTCGCTGAGCGATTCCAAGCTCAAAAAACTCTGCGAAGAGGGGGTGCGCAAGGCGCTGCGGGTGAAAGCCGTCACCCAAAAGCCCACCCGCTTCAAAGGGACGACCGAGTTCGGCTTTTTGTGCTGTACGGCGCTCAGCGTTGTCTGCGCCTTTTTCCTTTATTATCCGCCGCTGTGCGCTGTCTTTGCATCCGCCTTTTCCGCTGCGGGGAGCGCGGGGCCCTTCCTTGCGAAGGCGGCGGCCTTTCTGGTCGTCTTCTTCGGCGCCCTTTTTCTGGTGCTGATCGTCTCGCGCACCATCCCCTACTACCTCGGCTGCGGGATGCCGGAGCGGTTCGCCTTCGGCTGCGCGCCGGGGATTCGCTTCTTCGCCGTCCTCTTCGCGCCGGGGGTCGCCCTGGTGCAGGGGATCTCCTTCGGCGTCGCCCGGCTGTTCGGGGCCGACCCCTCCAAGCTGTCCTCTGAGGTGACGGAGGAGGAAATCCGGATGATGATGGACGTCGGCAGCGAAAAAGGGGTCATCGAGTCGAGCCAGATGGAGATGATCAACAACGTCTTTGAGTTCGACGACACCACGGCGGCCGACGTGATGACCCACCGCACCAACATCGTCGCCGTCCCCCGCACCGCGCGGATCAGCGACGTGGTCTATCTGGCGGTCAACGAGGGGTTCAGCCGGATCCCGGTCTACAAGGACGACATCGACAACATCATCGGGGCGGTCTATGTCAAAGACCTGCTGGTGCTGGTCAGTTGTGAGACGTCGGGCGACTTTTCGGTGGACGACTTCATCCGCCCGATTCCCTATGTCCCCGACTCCGCCAAGCTGCCCGAGCTCTTCCGCCAGCTCAGCGCGAAAAAGGCGCACCTGGCCGTCGTGGTCGACGAATACGGCGGGACGTCCGGGCTGGTGACGATGGAGGACCTGGTGGAGGAGATCGTCGGGAACATCCAGGACGAATACGACGAAGAGGACGACGACATCATCCAGGTCGACGACGTCACCTTCACCCTGGACGGCGGGGTGGAGCTCGAGGCGCTGAGCAAGGCGCTGGGCGTCCCCTTTGAGGAGACGGACGACTACGACACCCTCAGCGGGCTGCTCATCCACCGCCTCGGCAGAATCCCCGCGCCGAACGAGGAGATCCGCATCGTCGTCCAGGGAGTGGAATTCACCGTCCTGCTGGTCGAAGACCGCCGGATCGCCCGGGTCAAGGCGGTGGTCGGCAGGCCGGAGCCTGAGCGGGAAGAGGAGAACGGATGAGGAAAGACGCTCGTTGCAGCCCGATACATTCGTAAACAAAAATGCCGGCATCTGAAAAGACGCCGGCATTTTTGTTTCTCTTTTAGGTCTCGCTTTTGTATCAGCCGAAGTCGTGCCGCCCTCCGCAGCTGCCTCCAATTTCTTCGAACAACGCAACGATCTCCTCGATTCTTAAAAAGCATTCCCGGTCGCCCAGGCTTTCGTCCCGCAGGATTTCCCTGATCCGGTTCAGCGCCTGATAGCATCTTCCTTCCACGATCTGGGCCGGATCGATTTGCAGCCCTGGGAAGAAAACCTCTGCTTTTTGGCTTTCCAATGCCTTTATCAAAATTTCTTTGTATAAGTCCATAAATAATCACCTCATACTATATTTTGACATAAATTCTGTCAAAAATCAATGACAGGATTTATGTCAATTATAATGACCTTGGTGGTAAGTGTGATTTATCGAAGGATTAAAAACTTAAGGGAAGACCATGATTACACGCAGCAGGCTCTTGCAAATATGCTTCATATTAGTCGTAGCGCGTATTCGGCGTATGAAAATGGTGCGAATGCAGTTCCGATTGAGGTTCTTATCAAGCTGTCACATTTTTATGAAACCAGTATTGACTTTTTACTGGAACAAACCGATATTAAGACTCCTTACCCGCGTAAACAGAAAAAATAACGCTCCATTTGTTTGTGAATGGAGCGTTGTTTTTTTATCCTTTAAACGGGCCTATTATCGAATCCGCCGCGCCTCCAGGTAATACCGCTTATCCCAGGCGTGGCCCATCGAAAAGGTCTTGCGGGGGAGAGCGCCGTCCAGGATCACGGTGGGGAAGAGCTCCTCCTTCCCCATATCCGGGAGGAGGAACCCGACACAGCCGGGCTCCTCCGACAGCCGCTCCGCCGCTTCCGCACCGTGGATGTAATCCACCCGCCCGCCGAATGAAGAGAGATAGCTGTCGAGGAAATTCTGAAGGGTTCCCACCGCGAGGTTTGCCTGCGGATGGGGCACGGTCAGCTCCCGGCGGTTCCCTTGGCAAAGGCAGGTGAAGGACTGCCCCTCCCCCTTGCCGGGAACCGCGCCGAGCGTTCTTTCCAGCTCGGAGAGGAGATGCGCCGGGTCGACGCCGAAAACCACCCGGTGGATCGCCTCGAACTCCAAGGCGGGGTCGTGGAGGTTGACCACCTCCGCCAGCGCGTACCGGGCGGGGGAATCCTTCGCCCGGTCGCCCAGCTCCCGCTTCAGCACCTCATAACAGGCCTTTGCGGTTGCCAGCGAGTGGTTCCCGTCCCCCACCGCGAAGAGGAGCGCTTCATCCGCAGGTTTGCCGTACCGCCTGGAGAATCCCTCCGGGTCGGCCAGCTCGCCGAAGGCGGCGGCGAGGGTCGGATAGTCCGCCGGGTCGATCAGGTACCCCTCTATTTTCCCGCCGTTCTGGATGAGCTCCGTTTCGTACAGCTTCCGGTACTGCGCCCGTTTCGCCGCCAGCGGCTCGATGACGGAGCGCTTTTTGTCGTCGATCAGCAGCATGATGTGCGGCAGCTCGAGCGGGGCGTTCTCCCGCACCCGGACGCGGGGCGGAATCCGCTCCAGCACGGTGCCCTCGGTGGCGCGGACAAGGGTCGTGGAGCCCGCCGCGTAGTCATACCGCTCCAGGTCGACGGCGCCGACCAGCCCGGTGCGGACTTTTCCGTCCGCCTGGGTGCGGCGGGTGAGGATCAGCGCCTGCGGGAGCGCGGCAAAGACTCCATCCGCCAGGTACCGGTCCATGGTTTCGCAGATCGAGCCGATCCGTTCCTCCGCCCCGGCCTGCTCCAGATAGAGCTCCGGCAGGATCAGCCGCAGGGCGCTGGGAGCGTCCCCGACGATCCGCTCCGTCTCCTCCCAGTAGGCCGGCTCCGACGTGTACTGGTCGCAGGCGACGACGCACCATTTTTCGAGCGCCGTCCCTTTCTTCGGGATCAAAATGTCGGCAGGGCCGAAGCCTGCCGCTTTAAATTTCTCGATCATACTTGTCACATGCTCCCGGATTTGCAGACCTGGAAATCCGGGAGCGTTCCTTTCCTCTCATTTTAAACGGGCTGTTCCGCCCAGCCTTTGCTCCGGCCGACGGCCTTCTGCCAGCCCGCCCAGTTTTTCGCCCGCAGCTCCTCGGGCATATCGGGCAGGAATACTTTATCCAGCGTCCACTGCCGCCGGATTTCCTCCCGGTCTTTCCAGACCCCTGTCGCCAGCCCCGCGAGGTAGGCGGCTCCGAGGGCGGTGGTCTCCCGGATCATCGGGCGGCGGACGGGGATGCCCAGCAGATCGGCCTGGAACTGCATCAGGAAGTCGTTGGCGCTCGCGCCCCCATCCACCCGCAGCTCGCCGACCGCGATCCCGGTGTCGGCCGCGATGGCGTCGAGCACCTCTTTGCTCTGGTAGGCGATCGATTCGAGGGCCGCCCGGATGATGTGGTTCCTCCCCGTTCCGCGGGTCAGCCCGAGGATCGTCCCCCTGGCGTACATATCCCAGTGCGGAGCGCCCAGCCCGGTAAAGGCGGGCACCACGTAAACCCCGCCGTTGTCCTCCGCTTTCCGGGCGAAATACTCGCTGTCGGCCGCCTCGGTGATGAAGCGCAGCTCGTCCCGGAGCCATTGGACGACCGCCCCGCCCACGAAGATGCTCCCCTCTACGGCGTACTGCACCCCGTCCGGCAGCCCGACCGCAATGGTGGTCAGCATCCCGTTTTCGGAGCGGCAGAGCTTTTCCCCGGTGTTCATCAGCAGGAAACAGCCGGTTCCATAGGTGTTTTTTGCATCTCCCGGCTCAAAACAGGTCTGCCCGAACAGGGCCGCGTGCTGATCCCCGGCGATCCCGGCGATCGGCACCTCGCAGCCGAAGAGGTTGACGGCGCCGTAAACCTCGCTGCTGCTCCGCACCTCCGGCAGGATGCAGCGGGGGATCCCCAGCATGTCGAGCAGCTTTTGATCCCACGAAAGGGTTTCGATGTTGAAGAGCATGGTGCGGGATGCGTTGGTGACGTCGGTGATATGTACCTTGCCGCCGGTCAGCTTCCAAACCAGCCAGCTGTCCACCGTGCCGAAGAGGAGCTCGCCGTTTTCCGCCCGTTCCCTGGCCCCCGGGACGTTGTCCAGCAGCCACTTGATCTTGGTGCCCGAAAAATAAGCGTCCGCCAGAAGGCCGGTCGCCTTTTTGATGTAGGGCTCGCACCCGTCCGCCTTGAGCTGTTCGCAGATTTCCGCCGTCCTCCGGCACTGCCAGACGATGGCGTTGTGGATCGGCCGGCCGGTCTTTTTGTCCCAGACGACCGCCGTCTCCCGCTGGTTGGTGATCCCGACCGCGGCCACATCCTCGATCGGCACCCCGGCCTGGAGGAGCACCTCGGTCATGACGGCGGCCTGGGAGGAGTAGATCTCCATCGGGTCGTGCTCCACCCAGCCCGGTTTTGGGTAGAACTGGGTCAGCTCCTTCTGCGCGATCTGGACGATGTTTTGTTCCCGGTCGAATAAAATGGCGCGGGAGCTGGTCGTACCCTGATCCAGCGCGATAACGTATTTTTTCACGGCGCACCCCTCCTGACAGGACAGCGGATTGAAAAGGCTGGTTTGTTTCTTTTATCCTACCATTGCGCGGAAGGGGTGTCAATCTTTTTCAGGCCGCCGGGGCTGCCAAATCTTTCGGCGGGAATCGGTAAAATAGTGGTATTTTTGTTTGAATTATGGTAAAATAATAATCCCACCCGCAGACGCAATCGAAGATTGCTGGCGGGTACCCGGAATTCTTGTTACTCACTGGCGCTCGTAATAAGAACCTCACGAAACAGCTGCTGAATCAAAGATTCAGACTGTTTCGGAGAACCTTGTTATTCGCCTGCGGCTCGTAATAAGAACCTCACGGACTGGGCGGAAATCGAAGATTTCGGCGGAATGCTTTCGCTGGCAATGCGCGATTTACAGGCAGAGTAAATAGCAACGTTGGTAACCTGCGCGGCGCCTCGCAGGACTTCTGCCCAAAAATCGGCAAAACCTTGGGGTGCGAACTGGTCAGCCCGGCCACGGGTCCGGCAGGGGTACCCTGCCTCGCAGGACAATAACCTAAAAACAGACAAAACGTTGGGGCGCGAACTGGCCACCGGGACTACCCGGCCCGGCCACGGACATTGCCCCGCCTGGGCACAGGCCCTGCGGCGGTTCGCCGCCCGGCTATTGAGAGGAGGGATGAAACAGTGCGGAATTCCTGGATGAAAAGCGCGACATTTCCCTGTGTTGCGGGGATGGCCTATGTCCTCGTCGAAATCGCGCTGATGTCCTTCGTCAATACGATTGTGAGCCTCTGCGTTTCCTTTGCGCTCTGCGCCGCGGTCTCGGCCGCACTGCTTTTATACAACCGCAGTTATGACCGCTGCGGCGTTTTTACAACGACGATCTGCGGCGTCGCGGCGATTGTCGTCCTCTTGGACTTTCTCATGGACATGCGGGTCGGGGTCGAAAACAAAACCTTTTTTATGCTCGCCGTCAACTGGGTTGCGCCGGTGCTGGTCTGCTCGGTCGCCCGGCTGGCCGACCGGAAACGGAGACTGGAACGGTTTGAGGAGTTTTTCAAGGCGGCGAGCATCGTCTTTTTCGTCATCTATCTTCTGTCGTTGATCGCCCTGCTTTTCTTCGGTTCGGCAAACCGGGGCTATGCCTACCGCAGCGTCAATCTCATCCCGTTCAAGACCATCGAGCTCTACCTGACGACGACGGCGCTGAGCGGCACGGTCAAGCTTCTGAACCTCGCCGGGAACGTCCTGATCTTCGTCCCGCTCGGTTTTTACCTTTCCGTTTTTTCCCATCGGCTCCATCTTTTGGTGAGAATTGCGATTCTCCTCGTCGTTCCGGTGGCGGTGGAGGTTCTGCAATACATTTTTAAAACGGGGGCCAGCGACGTGGACGACGTGATCCTCAACTTCGCCGGCGGCCTTTTGGGGATGCTTATCTGCTGGCTGGCAGAGCGGATCTTCAGGCGGTTCCAGAAAGACAAAGACGCCAGGCTGTTCTGTTTTAAGCCGAGGAGCCGGAAATAATCCGAACCGATGTGTTTTGAAGTATTGGAAATAAAAGCTGCCGCGGAGGTTTCATGAAACGTTTTTTTGCATTGTTGGGCATATCGATCCTGATCTTCTCCCTGAGCGGGTGCGACAGCAGTCTGATGAATATCGACGGGGTGCTCTCCCCGCCCAGCCTCACCATACAGCAGAACGCCATTTACGAGGCGCTGACCAAACAGGTGGGGGCAGATATTCAGCTCTGCTACCCTCAGACGGGGGATTACCGCTCGGCCTTTATTATAAAAAATCTCGATGAAGAACCCTCCGAGGAGGCAATTGTCTTTTATCAGTCGAGGCTTCAGACAAACCGTTTTACCGAGCTGCGGGTCAACATCCTGGACCAGCGGGGGGACGGCTCCTGGGTTTCGGCCTGCGATATCACAGGCGCCGGCTATGAGGTCGACCGGGTGGAGTTCGGGGACTTCGGCCCGGGCAGCGCGCCGAACATCATCGTCGGGTACAAGCGCGATGCAAAAGAGAAAAAGGTCTTTTCCATCTACAGCTATGCGGAAGGGATGCTGACCGGGCAGGCTGAGTTCGAGTACGACATCTTTGCGCTTTTGGATCTCCCGGGGCTGAAGGAAAGCCGCCTTGTCTACATTGGGGATGCGGGGGCCGACCGGAAGGCGGCCAAGCTGGTCGCATGGAGCGGGGACGGCTACCGGGTCGAGGACGAAGTCGAGATGTACGGCGGGGTTTACCACTATCAAAATGTCGTTTCGGGGATGCTCTCCCCCGATCTGCCGGCCCTTTTCCTGGACGGGCGCGTTTCTTCGGGGATCTGTACCCAGATTCTCTCGATCGAGGAAGGAAAGCTCGTCAACCTGACCTGCCGCCCCGATCTGAATCTGGTTTCCCAATCGCTTCGCACACAGGAGATCTTCTGTTCGGACATCGACCGGGACGGGATCGTCGAGGTGCCGAGCGCGTCGCTGATGCCGGGCTTCCGCGAGACGGACCCGAACCCGATGTATTACACCGATTGGCTTTCTTTCGGAGAAACAGGGTATTCAATCGAGCAGACCACCTTTATCAATGCTGCGGACGGCTACCGCCTCAGCGTTCCGGAGGACTGGAAGGAGACCGTCTCCGCCGCCCCTGCGCTGGACCAGGCCGAAGTGCAGTTTTACCGGGTTGGAGGCGGTGAGGAGCCGGGGGATGTGCTGCTCCAGATTCGGACGGTTCAGCGGACAGACGTCGAGCAGAATTCCTTCAAGGCGGGATTTTTCAAGCTCGCCTCCGTCGGCCAGATCACCTATATGGCAAAGCTCAACATCGAAACGGATTTCGAAGGCCGTCTCACCAAGGACGGCTTGGTCCGCAGCTTCTCGATTATTTTGTGATCGAAAAAGGGGATGACGTTATGAGAAAAATATTGGTATGTGAAGACGAGGACGCGATCCGCGACTTTGTGGTGATCAACCTCCAGCGCTCCGGTTACACCGTTTCTGCTGTTGCCAGCGGGGAAGAAGCACTCAGCCTCTTTGAAGAGTGCGGCGGGGATTTCGACGCCGTCCTGCTCGACATTATGATGGGCGGGATCGATGGGTTTACCGTCTGCAAAAAAATCCGGGAGCTCAGCGGAACCGTCGGCGTCATCATGCTGACGGCAAAGACCCAGGAGATGGACAAGGTCAGGGGGCTCATGCTCGGCGCGGACGACTATGTGACCAAGCCCTTCAGCCCGTCCGAGCTGGTCGCCCGGGTGGACGCGGTCTGCCGGCGGGTGAACATGATCAACGGCGTTCAGAACGAAACGGTGGAGTCCGGCCCCTTTCTGCTCAACCGGAAGAGCCGCCAGTTTACCAAAAACGGTGCGGTCGTGGACTTGACCCAGGTGGAGTACCAGATCATCGACCTCTTCCTCCGCAACCAAAGGGTTGCGCTGGAGCGGTCGCGGATCCTCAACGAAATCTGGGGGGAGAATTACGACGGCGATGACAAAATTGTGGACGTCAACATCCGCCGTCTGCGGATGAAGATCGAGGACGAGCCGTCCAGCCCCTCTTACATCCAGACGGTCTGGGGCTACGGCTATAAATGGAACGCGTGACCGGGCGCGGAGCGCCTCCGCTGGCAGTCGCGATTTGCAGGCAGTGTGAGCAACAACGTCCATTTCCCGCGAGGCGCCTCGCAGGACAAAAACTTAGAGATTGGCAGAACGTTCGGGTGCGAATTACCTGCGGCAGTTTGCCGCCCCGCGAGGCATATGTTTCGAAAAACGTGCCTCGCAGGGCCGGGTGATCCCGGCTGAACAGTCGCGATTCGTAGGCAGTGCGAGCAACAACGACCATTTCCCGCGAGGCGCCTCGCAGGACAAAAACTTAGAGATTGGTAAAACGTTCGGGTGCGAAATACCGGCGGAGGTACTCCGCCCCGCGAGGCACGTGTTTCATACAACGCACCTCGCAGGATAACTACGTCAAGATTGGTATAATCTTGGAGTGCGAACTGCCCTGCCTGGGCACAGGCCGCTGAAAGGAGGGTTGACTTTTGAAGAGCATCACACACCGGTGGCTGATCAACGGCCTGAGCGTCATTGTGGTCGTGCTGATCGTGCTGGACGTGGGGTTTATTCTGGCTATGAGCAGCTACTACTATCAGAGTGCACGCCAGGCGCTCGAGAGCAAGGCCAACCTGGTTTCCAGCCTCGTCACCCGGCTGATGGACGACCCGAACGTCAACATCACCTCCGAAATCCGCAGCATTGTGGAAACCTTTTCCGACCGGGACAAGATGGAGCTGGTGGCGCTCAACCACAGCGGCCAGGCGATCCTGACCTCGAGCGGGTTCAGCTACCTCGACCCGCCGGATATGCCCGATTACACCGAGGCGGTGACATCCCGGAGCGGGAAGGGCTATTATGTCGGGAAGATGGCGAGCGGGGAAAAGGTGATGGCCGTCACCATCCTCCTGCCGGTCATCGACAGCGAGTTCAACGCTCTGCGCTTCATGGTGTCGCTTGAGCAGCTCGACGGGCAGCTGCTGGCGACGGTCTTGATTTTTACGGCCTTCTGCCTTTTAATCCTCTTTTTTGTCGTCCTTTCCGGGCTGTATTTTGTCAAGTCGATCGTCATCCCGATCCGGGAGGTCGGGGCGGTCTCCCGGAAAATTGCGGGCGGCGACCTGAACGTGCGGATTCAGAAGAAGAGCGACGACGAGCTGGGGGAGCTGAGCGATATCATCAACTACATGGCGGATGAGCTCCAAACCTCCAACCAGGTCAAAAACGACTTTATCTCGTCGGTCTCTCACGAGCTCCGCACCCCGCTCACCGCCATCAAAGGCTGGGGGGAGACTCTCGCATCCACATCCCCGGGCGACACTGAGACGCTCCAAAAGGGGATGCACGTCATCCTGAGCGAAACCGACCGGCTCTCCTCGATGGTGGAGGAGCTGCTCGACTTCTCCAGGATGGAAAACGGCCGGCTGACGCTGGTCAAAACCAGGATGGATCTCCTCGCCGAGCTGGGCGACGCGGTCTTGATGTACCAGGCCAGGGCCAGACGGGAGGAAAAGGAGTTCATCTATCGGGAGCCGGACGAGCTCCCCTTCGTGTTCGGAGACCGCAGCCGTCTGCGGCAGGTTTTTGTCAACATCATCGACAATGCGCTCAAATACACCGACCGGGGAGATACTATCCGCGTCCTGGTCGCCGAGCGGGAGGGGATGGTGGAGATTACGGTGAGCGACACCGGCGTGGGGATTCCGGTAGAAGACCTGCCCCACGTCACACAGAAGTTTTACAAGGGGAATACGACCCGGCGGGGCTCCGGGATTGGGCTCGCGGTGGCGAATGAAATCATCTCGCTCCACGGCGGCGCTTTGTCGATCCAAAGCCAGGTTGGGGTCGGCACCGCAGTGACGGTCGCGCTCCCCGCCATGGGGAAGGAACGTTCGCCGGAGACCGTTTGATTGGTTAAAAGAAAGGGCAGAGAATGGGACAGAAAAAACGAGACACAGGCTATAAAACGAGGGTCGGCGGACAGGCGCTGATCGAAGGGGTGATGATGCGGGGAATCGACAAGGCGTCGATGGCGGTGCTGCTGCCCGACAAAACGGTCGACGTCGAAACCTGGGAGGTCAAATCCCCTAAAAAGCGAAAGCTGTTCTTCCGGATCCCCATCATACGGGGAGTCGTCAACCTGATCGAGTCCTTCGTCATGGGGTATAAATGCCTGATGAAATCGGCGGAAAAGAGCGGGATGGCCGAGGAGGAGGGGGAACAGCCGGGCCGGCTGGAGCGCTTTTTGGAAAACCGCTTCGGCGAGATGGCGATGAACCGGATTTTCCGGGTGACAACCGTGCTGGCCTCGGTGGTGGGGGTGCTGCTCGCAGTGGCGCTGTTCCTCTATCTCCCCGCCCTGATTGCCCGCTTTTTCGGCGGACTGCTCAACGCCGGATATTTGCAGGGGGTGATCGAAGGGGTCATCAAGATTGCGATCTTCATTCTCTACCTCTTCCTCGTCTCCCGGATGAAGGAGATCCGCCGGGTTTTCGCCTTTCACGGGGCAGAGCACAAAACCATTGCCTGCTATGAGGCAGGGGAAACGCTCACCCCTGAGAATGCGAAGCATCACAGCCGGTTCCACCCGCGCTGCGGCACCAGCTTCCTCATCATTGTGCTGATTCTGAGCATCGTCGTTTTTTCGGTCGTCTCATGGGACAACCTTCTGATCCGCACCCTGTTGAAGATCGGGCTCCTGCCGGTGGTGGCGGGGGCCGCCTATGAAATCATCCGGCTGGCGGGGCGGTACGACAACCTCCTCACCCGGATCATATCGGCCCCCGGGATGTGGCTTCAGCGGCTTACCACCAACGAGCCGGACGAGGAACAGCTCGGCGTTGCGATTGCGGCGCTCGAGCCGGTTCTGCCCGAGGATCGGGAGGAAGGGCGCTGGTGATGAAGCCATGACGATGGAGCAGCTTTACCGGCAGACCAAGGCGCGGCTCAAGCACGGCGGCCTGGAAGCATATACGGCGGAGGCGCGGTTTCTCTTTGAAGGCATCCTCGGGCTCGACTATCAGAACCTTCTCCTCTGCGGGGAGGTCGAAGTCACCCCCGAGCAGCGCAGGCAGGTGATGCAGGCGGTCGAAAGGCGGCTGTCCGGCTACCCCTTACAGTACATCACGGGGATGTGGGAGTTTTACTCCTACCCCTTCGAGGTCGGGGAGGGCGTCCTGATCCCCCGGCAGGACACCGAGGCCCTCTGCGACGTCGCCCTGCGCATCCTCAACCATTGCGGGAACAGCCGCCCGGTTGTCGCCGATCTTTGCAGCGGGAGCGGCTGTCTCGCGGTGGCAATCTCTTTGAAGTTTGAACGGGCCAGGGTCTACGCAGTGGAAAAGTATGAGGATGCGCTCTATTACCTGCGCCGGAACGTGGCCCTGAACCGGGCGGACGTTGAAGTCGTCGAGGGGGACGTGCTGGACGGCGGGATTTCGGAGCCGTCGGAGCCGCTCGACCTGATCGTCTGCAACCCGCCCTATCTGACGAAAGAGGATATGGAACGCCTCCAGACCGAGGTTTCCCACGAGCCCGCCACGGCCCTTTACGGGGATACCGACGGACTCCGGTTTTATCGGGCGGTCTCGGAACAGTGGTTCGGACGGCTGAAATCAGGCGGGTCGCTCGCCTTCGAAATCGGGAGCGGGCAAGAGAATGATGTGTCCGATATTCTGTACTGGAACGGCTACCAAAACGTTTGCACCTACCAGGATGTCTGTGGTATAATAAGAGTGGTTACGGCTGAAAAGCCGCTTGAACTGAAAGGAGATTCATGATGGCAGCAAAAACGGCCAAATCGGAGCCCGCTTCCGCCATGACGGAAAAGCAGAAGGCGCTCCAGACAGCGATTGCGCAGATTGAAAAACAGTTCGGCCAGGGCGCCGTGATGAAGCTCGGCCAGACTTCTACTTTGAATGTCGAGAGCATCCCCACCGGGTCGATCGGGCTGGATATCGCCCTCGGGATCGGCGGCCTGCCCCGGGGGAGGATCGTTGAGATATACGGGCCGGAATCTTCCGGAAAGACGACGGTCGCTCTCCAGGCGGTCGCGCAGGCCCAGAAGCGGGGCGGGGAGGCCGCCTTTATCGACGTTGAGCACGCCCTCGACCCGGTTTACGCCAAGGCGCTCGGGGTGGATATCGACTCTCTTCTTGTCTCGCAGCCGGACAGCGGCGAGCAGGCGCTGGAGATCGCCGAGGCGCTCGTCCGTTCGGGCGCGATCGACATCATCGTCATCGACTCGGTCGCCGCCATGGTGACCAAGGCCGAGATCGACGGGGAGATGGGGGACACCCACGTCGGCCTTCTCGCAAGGCTGATGTCCCAGGCGATGCGGAAGCTCACCGGCGTGATCGGCAAGTCGAACTGCGTGGCGGTCTTTATCAACCAGGTCCGTGAAAAGATCGGCGTGATCTACGGCAACCCGGAGACGACCCCCGGCGGGCGGGCGCTGAAATTCTACTCCTCCGTCCGGATCGAGGTGCGCAAGGGCGAAGCGCTCAAAAGCGGCAGCGAGATCATCGGGAACCGCACCCGCTGCAAGATCGTCAAAAACAAGGTCGCCCCCCCGTTCAGGGAGGCCGAATTCGACATCATGTACGGCGAGGGCTGTTCGATGGAGGGGGAGATCGTCGACCTCGGCGTCGCCCTCGAAATCATCAATAAAAGCGGCGCCTGGTTCAGCTATAACGGCGACCGGCTCGGGCAGGGCCGGGACAACACCAAAGAGTTTATCAGAACCCATCCAGAGCTAAAGGAAGAGCTCTTCCAGAAGATCATGGAGAACAAGGATCAGCTGATCATGAGCTCCAGAAAGGCGAAGAAAGAAGCCGTCCAGCGGGCGGCACTCTCCCAGGCGGCGCCCGCTCCCGCCCCGGCGGAGAAGGCTCCGGCCGCAAAAGCGCCGGTCTCCAAGGCGGGCGAGGTGACGGCGAAGTCGGTCGCAGTGGAGGCTGACGAAGCCGACTTCGAGTCGTAATGGAGATCACGGGGGTTTCCCATCTCAAAGGGACGCGGTACCGCGTCGAGGTGGATGGGGAATACTGGAATATCCTAGACGCGGAGATTCTTTCCTCGTTCGGCTTTCAGCCGGGAGTCCGGGTGGATGAAGAAACCCTTCTGCGCGCGCTGGGGGAAGCGGAGCGCCGCCGCGCCCGGGAGCGCGCCTTTTACCTCCTCTCCGGCCGGGATTATTCGGCGGGGGAGCTGCTTGAAAAGCTTTCAAAAAACGTGGGTGAAGAAACCGCCCTCGGGACAGTCGTCCGGATGCAGGAGCTGGGGCTTGTCGACGACAGCGCCTATGCCGTCAAGCTCGCACGCTCCCTCTTGAACATCAAGCGGTACGGCGTTTACCGTGCGCGGCAGGAGATGCGCAAAAAGCACCTGGATGGGGAGACCATCGACGCGGCGCTGGAAGAGGTGCTGGCTGAAACCGACCCGCTGGAGCCGCTCCGGGAGCTGGTCGAAAAAAAGTACTGGAAGAACCTCGGCACGCCGGAAGGGCGGAAAAAGACGGCTGCGGCCCTCATGCGGCTGGGCCACCGCCCTGCGGATATCCGCGCGGTGCTGGAGGAGTTCCAGGCGGAGCTGGAAGAGGACGGATGGGCGGAATAGGCTGGAATGTTTTCCGCCTCTGTTCCATAAGATTGTGTTACATAAAGAGGAATTGAAAAACGTATGGCGATAAAGGTTGGAATCGTATCTCTCGGCTGTCCCAAAAACCAGGTGGACGCCGAGCTGCTCTTTGGGCGGCTGAAAAACGGAGGCTATGAATTGACCGGCGATGCGGCGCTCGCGGACGTTGCAATCATCAACACCTGCGGCTTTATCGAGAGCGCAAAGCAGGAGTCGATCGACGAAATCTTAAATTTCTGCACCCTCAAAAAAGAGGGGCAGATTAAACGCGTGGTCGTCACCGGCTGCCTTGCGGAGCGCTACCGGGAGGAAATCCTCAAGGAAATCCCGGAGGCGGACGCGGTGGTCGGGATCGGCTGCAATGGAGAGATCTGTGATATACTCGACCGCGTCGTGCGGGGAGAGCAGCCGGTCTGCATCGATGAAAAGGGGCGGCTCCCGCTGGAGGGGGAGCGGGTTTTAACCACCCTGCCATACTACGCCTATTTAAAGATCGCGGAGGGGTGCGACAACTGCTGCAGCTACTGCGCCATCCCGGCGATCCGGGGGCGGTTCCGCAGCCGCACGATGGAGGCGATCGTCGAGGAGGCGGAAAGCCTGGCGCGGGACGGGGTCAGGGAGCTTGTCCTGGTGGCGCAGGACACCACCCGTTACGGCGAGGATTTATACGGCGGAGCCAAACTGCCGGAGCTTCTGCGAAGGCTCTGTAAAATCGAAGGCTTCGTCTGGATCCGCCTGCTCTACTGCTATCCCGAGCGGATCACCGACGAGCTGCTGGAGGTAATCGCCTCCGAGCCGAAGATCGCGAAGTATCTCGACATCCCGATCCAGCACGCCGACGGGGAGATCCTCCGGGCGATGAACCGGACAGGGGACGCCGGCCGGCTCCTGGCGCTGGTGCAGAAAATCCGGGAGAAGGTTCCCGGGATTACCCTGCGCACCACCTTGATCGCCGGGTTCCCGGGGGAGACCGAGGAGCAGTTTGAAACGCTGGTCGATTTTGTAAAAGAAGCGAAGTTCGAACGCCTCGGCTGCTTTGCCTACTCCCAGGAGGAGGGCACTCCCGCCGCGGCGATGGAAGGGCAGCTCCCCGAAGAGGTCAAGGAGCGCCGCGCCGAGCTTGTCATGCTTGAGCAGATGCGGATCCACGACCGGTACAATGAGGAAAAAGTCGGGACGACGCTTCGGGTGGTCACCGAGGGGTTCGACCGCTACGGCGAGATTTATTTCGGCCGCAGCGAGGCCGACGCCCCCGATATCGACGGGAAGGTCTTCTTCTCGAGCGAAAAAAAGCGGCAGATGGGCGAATTCGTCCAGGTGGAAGTAGACGAAACGATGGACTACGACCTGATTGGGCATGCAGTTGACTAAGGCGGCGGGCTGGGCCGCCCATAGATGGGGGAAAGTCTTGTGAATACACCGAATAAGCTCACGGTTCTGCGGATCATCCTGGTTCCGTTTTTTATCCTGTTCCTGCTGGCGGATAAAATCCCGCTCCACAGCCTTTGGGCGCTGATCGTCTTTGCGGCCGCATCTCTTACCGACCTGCTCGACGGGAAGATTGCCCGGAAGCAGAATCTGGTGACGAATTTCGGGAAATTTCTCGACCCGCTGGCCGATAAGGTGCTGGTGGTTTCGGGGCTGATCTGCTTTGTCCAGATGGGGCTCTCCGATGCGGTGGTGGTGGTGGTCATCGTCGCACGGGAATTTCTCGTGACATCCCTGCGGCTGATCGCGGTGGACAACGGGAACGTCATTGCGGCGAGCCGCCTCGGCAAAATCAAGACCGCCTTCACCATGACGGCGATGGTCGGCGTTATGCTCTTAGTCATCCTCTCGGAGCTGGGGATGCTGCCCCTCGGATTTCCGCTTTTTCTCGTCAGCGAGAGCCTGCTTTGGGTCGCGGTGGTTCTCACCATCGTCTCAGGGGTCGATTATCTGGTGAAAAATCGCTCCTTTATCGACCCGAAAAAATAACCGGACCGCGTTTGCGGCAGATAAAATAAGGTCTTGTCCTGCATGAAAAAACCGGGGCTGTCATGGGACAGCCCCGGTTTTTGCGTCGGCCGGGTGGCCCCGGTGGCCAATTCGCACCCTGACGTTGTACCGATTAAAAGATTTCAGTCCTGCGAGGCGCGGAATGCTTCCGCTGCCAATTCGCACAGCGGTGCGCTGCGAATCAAAAAGGCTTTTGACCTGCGAGACGCATTTGCTAATCAATGGGCCTCGCGGGCTACGAGTCCCGTTTTTCGTACAACTTGTGGATCGCGATTGCGAGCGGGGACGCTCCGCCGCGACCGGCCGGGGACACCCGGCTCGCCGCTGTTAAGCGAAGAAGAAGCCCGCCGTCATATCGAGGTAATTCTGCCCGCCGTACTGCGGATACTGCCTGCGAACCTCAGCTTTGAATTCGTCGGCGCTCCCAACACCTGCCGCAATCCGTTTCAGATTCTCGAGGTAGGCGATTTTTGTTTCGGCGTCCTTTAAATCTTCGGGGGTGTAATGGGAGGTCAGAATCAGGACGTACCCCTTTTCAATGTAGCTGCGAAGCTCTGCGATCATCGCATCGGCGTGTCCTGCGCCGGCGACGATGGAATGACAGTCGTGCCCGAGCATGTGGGTGTAGACCGCGTTGATTTCCGGGATTTCCACGTCAAAGGCCTCGGAGGTCTGCTTGATCATGAAATCAATCCCGCCGATCGTTACTTTACCCGCTTCGATCACATCGGTAATCTTGTGGACGGAGCTGTCGAAGGCCTCTCCGAACGCCTTTGCAAAGTTGTCGATCAGCGCCTTTCCGCCGCCGTTTGCAGAATAATCGAGCGCGTTCTGCGTCGCATACTTCGGCACGTCGGGGAGGAAGGACGCGCCTGCGCCGTGATAAGCGATCAGCATCCCCTCGACTTCTATATCGTTCAAGTATTCGGCAAGCTCTTTGTTGTTGTCAAAAAAGCAAGGGGATTCGATGACGACCGCTTTGCCGTTTTTTTCGACGATGAAAACCTCGTCGTCAATGAAGTCGTTGGTTTTGTAGGCGTGCAGCTTTACACTGTCGAAATCATAAACGTTCATTTCGCCTTTTGCAAGCTTCACGGTTTGGAATGTGTTCTTGTTCATGCTCAGTTTCTCCTTGTTCATGCGGTTTGTTTTAAATCACAAACTGCGGAACGGCCGTTTTCCGCAGCTCTTGGCTTTATTATATGGGCGGCGATTTCCTCTGTAAAGTACGCACTTTATTGTGGCGTAGTTACCTGAAAGAAACAATTAAACGGTTACCGAAAGGAAACGATTATGCAGAAAAGGGCTTTTCGGGCGATTTCGGCAGATGAAAAATTTTTTTAAAATATTGTTCCGTCGGGAGATATTGATCCTGAATAAGATATATGGTATAATTAGAAACAAAGTTTCAAAAAGAAACAATAGAAGGAGAATTGTTGGTATGAACGAACAGAAAACAGAAAAAGAACTGCCCGATTGTCCTGTGGAGACGACTTTAATGCTGATCGGCGATAAATGGAAAGTTCTGATCCTTCGGGATCTGCTCCCCGGCACAAAGCGCTTTGGGGAACTGAAACGGTCCGTTGGAAGCATATCGCAGAAGGTGCTGACCGCGCAGCTGCGCGACATGGAGGAAAGCGGCCTCGTGAACCGGAAGATATATGCGGAGGTGCCGCCGAGGGTGGAGTATTCACTGACGGAACTCGGACAGAGCTTAAAGCCGATCCTCGACTCCATGGAGAATTGGGGCCAGGGCTACAAGGCTTCGTTGCAGTAAGAAAGAGGAAGGGCCGCCTTTAATTAAGGCGGCCCTTCTCTGCTCTTATGGATGCCGACGCATATCACAGCTTTTTGCAGTGAGCGCCGCTTTCCAATCAATTACCTTTTGCTTTTAGTGCCCATTACATACTGATAGATCATCTCGACGCTATTTTCAATGCCAATAGAGCTGTCTATGAGCAAATCATAATTATGCCGATTTCCCCATGTTCTCCCTGAGATATTTTTATAGTATGCAGCACTCGCTTCATCGGAATGGCGGATGTTCTTTTTTGCTTCTTCTTTGCTGTCTCCGTAAACCTCCATTACCTTTTTGATGCGATAGTCCTCCGGGGCATAAATAAAGATGCTGACAGCATCGTTATAATTACGCAGCACATAATCTGCGGCCCTGCCTACGATAACGCAGCTGCCCTGATCGGCAATTTTACGAATCACTTTATCCTGTGCAACGATCGCTTGCTGAACTACTTCCGTACTGAGATAAAGGCTATGGAGTAAGGCGGGCGAATTCGCGTTGATGTCGGAGATAAATTCTTTATCCAGTCCGCTTTCCTGTGCGGCGAGCGCCGTCATCTCTTTGTAATAAAACGGAATGTCAAGCCGTTCGGCGACCAGTTTCCCGATTCGCTTGCCCGTCGAGCCGTACTCTCTTGCAATCGTGATAATAACTCCTTTTTGGGATGGCTTTAAAGAAGTATCTTTCATTTCACCAGGACGGCTTGTTTTCAGCGCTTTGAAAAATGCAGCCGTCAGCGCCGCCGCTACGATCATGGCGATAAAATCCGCAATCGGCGCGGCGAACAGAATACCCTCGATGCCGAAAAATCCGGGAAGAGTGAGGATCAGCGGAATAAAGCAGATGATGTCACGGATCATCGAAGAAACGACCGCCTGTACCGGTTTGCCGGCCGCCTGAAAGAAAATCGAGGTCATTTTAATTGCGCAGGTGAATGTGACAAGCGAAAGAAAAATGCGGAAAATTTTTTCGGCAAAAATCCAGTAATCTTCGGGATTGGGAATATTTGTGGGCGTTCCGAAAACGCCGACAACTGCCAGCGGCGCAAACTCAAACAGTAAAGTGGAAATTATGCCGATTACAATCGTGCACAGAAGAATTGATTTGTATAGCTTCTTTACTCTGCCGTAATTCCTTGCACCCATATTGTAGCCGATAATCGGCTGACAGCCGAGAACAATTCCTACAACTAAATTGATCACAACCGTGAATACCTTGCTCTCAATGCCGATAATTGCAATCGGTATGTCTATTCCATAATGGGACATAGCGCCGTATTTTGCCAGCATAATGTTGCATACAAGCGAGATGATTACGATCGTCATCTGTGTAATGAAAGAGGATGCTCCCAGCTTTAATGCGCCGCCGAACGCTTTGAAATCGGGAACAAAACTCTTGTTTGTAAACTTGAAGGTTTTTGTGCGAAAGAAATAGATCAAGCTGATGACAAAGGAAGCGCACTGACCGATAACGGTGGCGAGCGCTGCACCTGTCATGCCCCAGTGGAAACCGAAAATCATAACGGGATCAAGGATGATATTGATCACAGCGCCCAGCAGCATGGAAGCCATAGACCATGCGGGGCTTCCATCTGCACGGATAACGGCGTTCATCATATTGGAAAGCATATACACCGGGAAAAAGGCCAAGATGATATTGAAGTACTCGATTGCCATACCGATGCTGTTTTCCGAAGCGCCGAACAGGGTTAATAACTGTGTTTTTAACGGAAAGAAAACCGCTATGAGGACAAGGCTTGAGAAAAGTGTGACAAAGATGCCCGTACCAATCGCCTTGTGCGAGGACTGTGTGTCGCCCTTGCCCTGGCAGATGTTAAGATAAGCGGCACAACCGTCCCCGAAACACCATGCAAACGCCTGTGCGATAATAAAGATCGGAAAGACAACGCCTGTTGCGGCATTTCCAAGAGCGCTCAATTCACTGTTGCCGATAAAAATCTGATCGACAATATTATAGAATGCGCTTACCAATAGGGAGAGCACACAGGGAATGGAAAATTTGAGCATGAGTTTCCCGATTTTTTCCGTCCCTAAAAATTGACTGTTTTCTGACTGATTCATAAAATCCTCCTTGAAATCGTTAATTTTGGAGTCTTTATCAGAGAGAAAGCTGCCTGAAAACTACGACGAACAAAGAAAAAAGAGCGCAGAATCGTCGTGATTCTACGCTCTTTTAGCTGTTCGACCTAACTAGATTATCACAAAAAATTTTTAATGTCAAGGCAAAAACTGATGGAATCCAAACGAATCTATCATCAACATTTTATAGCAAATCCTCATAGATTGACAACCCATTTTTGAAATGTTACGCAATAGAAATCCGTTTTAGGGGAGATAGATAGCATCCTATTGTGTCTATAATCTCTTGAAAAATAAGGTTTTCGGAGCACCTAAAGCGTAACGCCCAGTAGTTTAACAAATGTTAATTTAGTTCTGCAAAAAGGAATTTACCAGCGTTTCATATTCTTT